>JBEKJP010000092.1:0-44449 GCA_050011155.1 Streptosporangiaceae bacterium | reverse complement strand
GGGCACGCTGAGTGGTCGGCCGGTCAGGCCTGGGGGATGAGCCCGAGCTGGCGCAGGGCGGTCACGCCGTCGTCGAGGCCGACCTCCTCGGTGATGAGGCCGTTCTCCACCTTCAGGACGGTGGTGCCGGTGAACCGCATCACCTTGCCGGTTTGGGCTGGCAGCGGGCCGAACGGCATATCGTCGAACGCGTCCCCGGTGTGGGTGCCGCCGCCTTCCCACTGGCCGACCACGTAATCGCCCTCGGCGATCAGGTCGGCGGTGCCCCAGAAGTTCAGGTCGGGGAACGCGGCCCGGAACTTCCCGGCGAACGCGCGCACGGCGTCCCGGCCGCGCAGCGGCTCGTGCAGCGAGTACTCGAACCGGATGTCCGGGGCGGCGAGCTCGTCGATGACCGCCGGGTTGAAGTCCTGGCCCCAGAACTCGGTGAACCACCGGCCCACCACGGCCTTGTTCTCCTCGATCGACATGGATCTGCCCTTTCTCGTCATGAATCGTCAGCCGCCCCCCTTTCGGAGGGCGCACCCTGCAGACGTGTGCCGGGACCATTCCGTGAGATGTCAGCGGGAATTCCCGTCAGCGTCGAGGTTGCCTCACGGTCGCATCGAGGGTCCATGCCTTGTACTTGCCTTTACCGCGTCCCGGACAAGCTTGGTTGTAGCAGCGCCAGTACCAGTTCCCGCTGCTGCCTGCGCGACGGAGGTCGACTTGCTGTCCGTGGCAGGCTCCGCAGTGAGGCGGTTTACTGAACTCTTCGGCGTGAAGGTGACTGAGCAGCTTGCGGGCCCAGTGATGGCCGTGCATGGTGACCATCACTTCTCTGCTCCGGTGCTGGGACAGGGCGTTGAGGCTGCCCATCATGACGGTGCGGTCGTCGATGACGACGATCTTCTCGTGGGTGAGATTGACCTCTATCACGTCAGGGACGGCAGCGCGCAAGGCGTCGAGGGCTTCGGCGAAGTGCTTCTTTTGCTGGAGTGTGTCGCTTGGATCGCGGACGAATATCGTGACCCTAACGCCGCGGCCGACTGCTGACTGGAGCAGCGGCAAAAGGGTGCGGACACGAGAGGCTACCCAGGCCGACCATAGCCAGATCGAGGTCTGGGCCTGGGAGATCAGATCGGCGAACTGCTCGTAGAACGAGAGCTCGTCGTGGATGTCGGTGATCGTGACATGCCGAGCGAGCACCTCCGCCAAGCGCTTGCCTTCCGGACCAAGCTGCGGAGGTTTCCATTCAGGCGGCGAAATCAGGCTTGTCGCTGGGACGCTGCGTACCTGCCTGTCGCGCAGCAGCGTGCCAAGATGTCCCAATGCCGTGCCGGCTGTGGCATTCCAGACTCGTTCACGGCTCACGATCACGTACAGGCGGTGCTGTACCCGAGTGGTGGCCACGTTGAAGAGACGCACGCCGCTTTGCTGCCAGGAGCCGCTACCAGGCAGCCGGGAGGCCTGTCCCATCCACAGACCACTGCCGTACTGAGGCTCGACCGTATCGAAGACTACGACGGGGAATTCGCGGCCCTGGAAACGGTGCGCCGTACCGACCTCAGCTAGCGGGCGTCCGCTCGGCTCGACATCTCGCAGCGCCTCTAGCGTCGCCTCAGCTTGGACGGAATAGGGCGTGATCACCCGAATCGGTGCTGGGTATCGAGCACCAGGCAGGCCGAGTGACTCATCGCCTCGGTCAAGGTGGTGATGCCGCAGTGCCGGAACGGATCGGTAACGAGCCATCGCCGGATATCAGCCCGGTCACTGTCTTGCAAGGTGCGCGGCAGGATCGGACCGAGTTGCATGAAGTCACCGATTAGCACAGCGCACTCGGAAGCCTTGGCCACGGCGAGCAGAACCTCAGGAAGCGTAGCGGCGCCCACCTCGTCGATGAGCACCACGTCGTACGGTCCGTTCAGGACCGCCTTGACCGTGCGGAAGCGGGCGAGGGTACCGGCTTCTCGGGTCGGGCGTGCGGTACCTACCCGCCGCCAGCGCTGCCCACCTTCCCCTCCACCGAGGGCGGCTATCCATTCCCGCAGCACGATGTCGATCTCGTCCCGCCAGCTCATTGCTTCCTCCGAACCGGTCCGCTTTCCTGCGCGGTCAGCCGAAACCGAATGAGACATACCCGAGCCAAGGGTCGATCATTACCGCAAGGCTTTGCGTAATGCTGGAAATCGCGCAGGAGTGTGATAGTGAGTTTCCGGGACGGGGCGTGTCGCCGGGGAATGTCAGTGGTACCTACTACCCTCGTGCCATGGCACTTGCGGGTGGCAGCGGACGGATCACGTTCCATGAAGAAGATACTGTTCAGACGGCTCTTGGTGCCTGTCCGCGCGGTTGTCCTGCCTGACCTCTCCGCGTGATTCGTGTGACTCGGCTTACCCTTCGTGCTGTCTGTTAATTCCGAGGCTGCCTGGTGGAATAATCGCTGAACCGCGCAAAAGGGGGTCCGCAGCGTGGACATCTTGGCATTCGACCGCAGATTCGATCGTGGATCGTTCAGCTGTGGTAAGCCGGATTTGGACGAATGGTTGAAGACAAGAGCCCGCCAGCAGGAACGAGCCAATAACACGAGGACGTTCCTGGCTGTCGAAGGAGCGACGGTGATCGGGTACTACGCTACGACGGCTTACCGACTCGATCTTGACGAGGTCGCTGAGATGTACGGAATCGGCAGGCGGAGGTACCCGATTCCGGCGGTGCTGCTGGCGCGCCTCGCGGTCGACATGGGCTCCAGTGGCCATGGCATCGGCTCGAGGCTGCTACTGCATGCGCTGAGCCAGATCGCCGAGGCTTCCCGGCATGTCGGATTCGAGGTTGTCGTGGTACACGCGATCGACCGGGAAGCGGTGACCTTCTACGCACGGCGCGGCTTCACCCGGTTCGAGGATCATGACCTGCACCTGATTTATGCCGGTGAAGGACTTGCTGGCGACCCTCGAAGGGATATCTGGTTGACTTGTACGTCTCAGGGATGTACAACCGACTCTGGTAGCTAGGAGAGGGAAGCGCCAGCCATGTCCGAAGCCAAGTCCGCGCGTATCAACCTGCGGTTGAGTCCTGACTCACTGGAGACGATCCGGGCCGCCGCACATGTCCAAGAGCAGGACCTGACCTCGTTCGTTCTGGGGGCTGCCATGGAACGCGCCCGCGCGGTGCTCGCCGAGGACCGGATCCTCCGGCTGACGCCGCACGAGGTGAACCAGCTGGAACGGGCGCTGGACTCCGAGCCGGAAGTTATTTCCCAGCTCAGTGCCTTTATCAGACGGATCAGCGCGGATCGCGAGGACGTCTCACAGTAACTCCTGGTGCGAGGGGGAAGCGGCCGGGGCCGCTGCGGCGCGATGGGGGTACGGGGATAGCGTGGGAGTCATGGCGATCATGACTCGAGCCCTCGGGCGCACCGGCGCGGACGTGACCATCCTCGGCTACGGCGCGATGGAACTGAGGGGCCAGCCGCGCGGTCCCGAGATCGCGGATGAGGACGCGGGCCGGCTGCTGAACGCGGTCCTCGACGGCGGCATCAACCTGATCGACACCTCACCCGACTACGGCCGCAGCGAAGAGCTGATGGGAACCTACATCGGCCACCGCCGGGACGAGTACTTCCTCGCCTCCAAGTGCGGGTGCCCGATGGAACTCCCGGCCGACACGCCCCCGCCCTACCCGCACGACTACAGTCCGGGCAACGTCCGGGCCAACGTGGAGCGGTCGCTGCGGCGGCTGCGCACCGACCGCCTCGACCTGGTCCAGGTGCACATGTCGCCGAGCCGGGCGACCTTGGAGGAGAACCAAACCGTCGAGACGCTCAAGGACCTGCAGGCCGAGGGCAAGCTCCGCTTCATCGGCATGTCGGGCATCCTGCCCAACCTGCCCGACCACCTCGCGATGGGCGTCTTCGACGTCTTCCAGATCCCGTACTCGGCGGTTCAGCGCGACCATGAGGAACTCGTCAGCGAGGCCGCCGAGGCGGGCGCGGGCACCTTCATCCGGGGTGGCGCGGCCCGCGGCGCCGCCTCGGAGGACAAGAACTGGCGGGTTAGCCCGCTGACCCAGGATCCCGGCGTCGGCCAGCGGAACTGGGAGACCTCGGGTGTCGCGGACCTGCTGGCCGAGGCGGGCATGAGCAACATGGAGTTCGTCCTGCGCTTCACGCTCAGCCATCCCGGTCTTTCGACCACGATCGTCGGCACGGCCAACCCGGCCCACCTGGCCGGCAACCTGGCCATGGCGGAGAAGGGGCCGCTCCCGGCCGACCTGTACGAGGAGGCCAGGAAGCGCCTGCCGCTCCCGGACGGCCGCTGATGCCCGAACGGGTGGAGTACGACGAGTTCGGCCTGTTCCACGAGAACGCGGCCGAGTTCGGTCTGCCCTTCGACCGGCCGCCGGTGGTGCGACGGGCCTTCGCTGACGTTGACCCTCAAGCCGGCGGGCGGCGGCTGAGCGCGCTGGTGTGGCGGGACGGGAAACCGGAGCTGGTCCTGCTGCACGGCGGGGCGCAGAACGCGCACACCTGGGACACGGTCGCGCTGGCCTTGGATCGTCCCCTGGTGGCTATCGACCTGCCCGGGCACGGGCACTCGGACGGCCCCGGCGACCGCCCGGACGGCCCGCTCGACGCGTACGGCAACGCGGCCGACGCCGCGGACGCCATCCGCCAGCTCGCCCCCGCCGCCCAGGCCGTGGTGGGCATGTCCCTCGGCGGCCTCACCGCCATCGCCCTCACCGCCGAGGCGCTGGACCTGGTCCGCAAGCTGGTCCTGGTCGACGTGCTACCGGGGGTCAAGGCGGAGCGGTCCCGGCACATCACCGACTTCGTCGGCGGTCCGCCCAGCTTCGCCAGCCTGGACGAGCTGCTGGAGCGGACGGCCCAGTTCAACCCGGCCCGGTCCCGTTCGTCGTTGCGGCGCGGCATTCTGCACAACGCCGAGCAGCAAGCCGACGGCACCTGGGTATGGCGGTGGGCCAGGCACCGCCGCCCGGCGGCCCCGAGCGCCGGCCCTCGCTACGAGGCGCTGTGGGAGGCGCTGTCCTCGGTCACCGTGCCGGTGCTGCTGGCCCGGGGCATGCGGCCGGACTCGGTGCTGGACGACGACAACGAACGGGAACTGCGCCGCCGCCTGCCAACCGCCCAGGTCGTGCACGTCGAGGGGGCCGGCCACAGCCTCCAGGGCGACACGCCGCTCGAGCTGGCCGCCATCATCGAGCGGTTCGTCTTCGGCTAGCCAGGCCCTACAGCCAGTCCTTCTTCTTGAAGACGAAGTAGAGGATCACCGCGGCCAGGACCATGACGATGATGGAGACGTCGAAGCCGATCTTGGTGCTGAAGCCGGGGTAGGGCACGTTCATCCCGTAAAACCCGGTGATGAGGGTGGGGATGGCGATGATCGCGGCCCAGCCGGTGACCTTCTTGGTGATGACGTTGAGCCGGTTGCCCTGGATGGTCACGTTCGTCTCCAGGATGCTGTTCACCAGGTCGCGCAGGCTGTCGGTCCATTCGGCGGCGCGCAGCACGTGGTCGTAGACGTCCTGGTAGTAGGGGATCAGGTCGTCGCTCACGACGTGCAGGTCGCGGCGCATCACCGCGTTCACCACCTCACGCATGGGGATCACCACCCGGCGCAGCAGCACCAGGCTCTTGCGCAGCTGGAAGCTGCGCCGCTGGACCTCCATGCTGTGCGGGGTTTCGTCGAACAGGCGATCCTCGATCCCCTCGACGGCGTCGTCCAGGCTCTGCACCGTGTCGAAGTGGCCGTCGACGACGTAGTCGAGCAGCCCGTACAGCAGGTAGCCCACCCCGAACTTGACCAGGTCGAGGTTCTGGTCCCAGCGCCGCACGATCGCGCCGATGTCCAGGCCGTCGTCCTGGCGGACGGTGATCAGCGCCCGGGGCGTGATGAAGGCCGAGAGCTCGCTGGTGGCGAGCTCGCCGGAGTCGGTGTCGAGCCGGGCGCTGTAGGCGGTCATGAACAAGTGGCTGCGGTAGCGGTCGAGCTTGGCCCGCTGGCCGTGGTGCAGCGCGTCCTCGACCGCCAGCGGGTGCAGGCCGAATTCGTCGCTCAGCACGGCGAGGTCGTCGTGGTCGGGATGGTACAGGTCCAGCCAGATGGTGACGGACTCATCCGACAGGTGATCGCTGATGTCGGCGACAGGGAAGCCTTCGAGTTCGAGCTGGCCGTCCCGGTAAAGCCGGGTGCGCGCCCGGCACTTGGTCGGGCTGAACTGGCAGATGGCGGAGTCCGCCGACGGCGGACCGGAGTCTTTCGTGCCCGCCGTGTTCGCAGGCCCGGGCGGCGATGAGGTCATGGGACAGCGTAGCCACCCGGGCGGCTACCAGTGACCGTGGTGGATGACCTCGCTGAGGGGGCGGCGGTCCGGCTTGGCCAGCGGCGCCAGGGGGCGGTCGGCGGGGTAGCCCAGGCCGATCAGGAAAGCCACGTCGTGGCCGGCCGGTACGCCGAGGATCGCGCGGGCCCGGTCCTGGTCGCCGACCGACGAGTGGCCGGCGCCGATGCCGAGGTCGGCGGCGGCGAGCATCATGGCGTAGGTGGCCTGGCCCAGGTCGTAGTAGTCGATGAGGCGGGTGCGGTCGTCGTCGGCCTGGGGCACGACCAGCGCGATGGCGGCGGCCGCGCCGGCGATGTGGCCGGCGCCGCGCCAGACCTCGGACAGCGCGCGGAGCTGGTCCGGGTCGGTGACGACGACGAAATCCCAGTGCTGCCGGTTGGACGCCGACGGCGCCCGCCAGGCGGCTTCCGCGATCCGGTCGAGGTCGGCGGCGGGCACCGCCTCGGCCTGGTAGCTGCGGACGTTGCGCCGGGCGCGGATAGCGTCCCAGGTCTCCATAGACGTCTCCTTCGATGTCGGTCCCGGCCCGGTATATCAGCGGCGCGCCCACTCCTCGGCGAGCAGCTGGTAGGAACGGATCCGGTCGGCGTGGTCGTGGGTGATGGTGGTGACGATCAGCTCGTCGGCTTCGGTGGCGTCGCGGAGACGTTCCAGCTGGTCCGCGACCTGGCCGGGGGTACCGGTGAACTGGGTGTCGACGCGGTCGACGACCAGCTCGCGGTCGGCGTCGGTCCAGACGTGGCGGCGGGCCTGCTCCGGGGTGGGGAACTGGATGGCGCCCGCGGCGGTGCGGATGCTGCGCACCCACAGGCCGTAACCGGTGGCCAGTTCGCGCGCGGCTGCCTCGGTGTCGGCCACCACGACATCGGCCGACACGCTGACGTAGGGCCGGTCCAGCTCGGCCGAGGGGCGGAACGCGGCCCGGTAGCCGTCGACCGCCTCGAGCACGGTGGCCGGGCTGACGTGGTAGTTCGCCGCGAAGCGCAGGCCCCTCTCGCCCGCCACCTCGGCGCTCTCGCCGCCGCTGCTGCCCAGGATCCAGATCTGCAGCGCCGC
The DNA here is from genome assembly GCA_050011155.1 of Streptosporangiaceae bacterium. Lineage (GTDB taxonomy): Bacteria > Actinomycetota > Actinomycetes > Streptosporangiales > Streptosporangiaceae > Palsa-504. Next base: position 37,051 of record JBEKJP010000092.1, on the reverse strand, counting down.
GCCCTCGCCGGGGACCACGTGGGCTTCCTCCCCCTCGGGGGAGCGGTAGGTGCCGGCGATCAGGGCCAGCACGTCACTGACCTGCTCGGTGTAGTTCTGCGGCTCCGCGTTCGGCAGCTGCAGCAGCCTCTTCTGCATCGCGAACCGGGGTGAGCCGAGGAGGCGCTGGAAGGAGAACCGGGGCGGGATCAAAAGCCCGTTCGGCGTATGGCCGTCCACCACGGTCGCCGCGGCACCTCCGCCGACCAGCGCGGGTGCCTTCGCCTCGCGCGGCCGGCCGCCGGAGCGGCCCAGGCCCAGGTCGAAGCGTCCCGGGTGCACCGCGTCGAGCAGGCCGAACTCCTCGACCGTGGACAGGGCGGTGCGGTGCCCCATCTGCACCGCCCCCGAGCCGAGCCGGATTGTCGATGTCGCGGCGGCGGTCAGGGCCAGCACCACGGCCGGGGAGGTGCCGGCCACGCCGGGGTTGAGGTGGTGCTCGGCGAACCAGTAGCGGGTATAGCCGAGCCGTTCGGTCTGCTGGGCCAGGTCGATGCTGTTGCGGAGCGCCTGGGGCGCGTCCGAACCGGACGAGATCGGGACTAGGTCCAGGACGGTCAGCGGGGTAGCGGTCATCTGGGCTTCCTCCTCAGCCGGCGGCGGCGATAGCCGGGGCGGGTACGGCGTCGTCGCCGATCGGGCCGCCGCCCCAGCCCCACGGCGGATCGGGGATCTCGCGGCGCAGCACCGGGGCGATGTCGGACTGGAACAGCTCGAGGCTGGCCCGGTGCTGCGCGTCGGTGAGCCCGCCCGCGTCGGCGTGCAGGTGCAGGACCGAATGGCCGAACTGCTCGTGGTAGCGGTGCACCTTCTCAATCACCTGGGCCGGGCTGCCGATCAAGGCCGAGGAGCGCTCGACGAAGTCCTCCAGGGTCGGGAACACGGGTGTCACGCCGAGCCTGGACTGCATGGCCAGGTAGCCGGCGAACACGGGCCGGTAGGCCTCGATCGCGTCCTGCGAGCTGGGGGTGGCGTAGTACCCAGCCGTGCCCGCGCCGACCGCGATGGCCGCCGGGTCGTGACCGTAGAACTCCCACCGTTCGCGGTAGTAGCGGATCAGTTCCGCGTAGGGCTCGATCGGGTTGGTGACGTTGGCCGAGAACAGCGGATCGCCGTACCTGGCGGCCAGGTCGACCGACTCCCGGCTGGTCGCGCTGCCGTGCCAGACCCGGATCGGGCGCTGCAGCGGCCGCGGCCATACCTCGGCCTCGTGCAGCGGCGGCCGGAACTTCGTGTCGTAGGTGATCTTGTTGTCCCGCCACAGCCGCCGGAACACCTCGTACGACTCGGCGTTGCGGTCCCACTGATCCTCGGGCGTGACCTGGAACAGCTCGCGCTGGGCGGCGCCGTTGCCCTTGCCGATGATCAGCTCCAGCCGGCCGCCTGACAGATGATCCAGGGTGGCGTAATCCTCGAACGCTCGGACCGGGTCGAGCAGGGACAGCGTGGTGACCGCGGTGAACAAGCGGATGCGCGTGGTCCGGGCGGCGACGTGGCTGAGTACCACGGTCGGCGCGGAGGAGATGAACGGACGCTCGTGCCGCTCACCCACGCCGAACCCGTCGAAGCCGAGTTCCTCGGCCAGCCGCGCGTTGCCGAGCACCTCCTGGAGCCGGTCCTGGGTGGACTTCTGCTCACCGGTGACCGGATTGGGGGCGTGGACGATCAAGGTGATGGTGATGAACCTCATGAGGCGGCCCGGGCGGCCGTCGTCTCGGCCGGTTTCCCCAGCGGGTCAAGCCCGAGATGGTCGCGCAGCGTGGTACCGGTGTAGTCGGTGCGGAACACGCCCCGCTCCTGCAGCAGGGGAACGACCTTATCGACGAACGGGGTCAGGCCGCCCGGGGTGATGTGCGGGACCAGGATGTAGCCGTCGGCCGCGTCGGCCTGGACGAGCTCGTTGATCGTCGTCGCGACCGTCTGGGCCGAGCCGATGAACGACTGGCGGCCGGTCACCTCGATGACCACCTCCCGGGCCGACAGGTTCCCGGCTTCGGCCCGGCCTCGCCACTCGGCGGCCAGCGCCACCGGGTCCTTGGCGAACTGCCGGACGCTGGCCCGGCCCTTGGAGATCAGCGTGTCGCTGACCACGGGGTCGAAGTCCGGCAGGGGACCGTCGACGTCGAAACCGGGCAGCTCGGTGTTCCACAGCTGCTCGATGAACATCAGCGCGGTCTGCGCCGAGACCTGGGCCCGCCGCACCTCACGGGCGACCTCGGCCGCCTCGGCGTCGGTGTCGCCGAGCACGAACGTGGCCGCCGGCAGGATCAGCAGCTCGTCGCGAGTCCGGCCGAACTTCGGCAGCCGGCCCTTCACGTCGGCGTAGAAGGCCTGCCCGGCCGCCAGGGTGGAGTGGCGGGAGAAGATCGCGTCGGCCGACGCGGCGGCGAAGTCACGGCCCTCGTCGGAGTCGCCCGCCTGGAAGATCACCGGGCGGCCCTGCGGCGAGCGCGGCACGTTGAACTGCCCGGCGATGTCGAAGAACGCGTCCTTGTGGCGGAAGGCCCCCGCTTCCGCGGTGGTCAGGAACTGGCCGGACTCCTGGTCGGCCAGGATCTCGTCGCCGTGCCAGGAATCCCATAGCTCGATCGCGGTGGCCAGGAACGTCCGGGCCCGCTCGTAGCGGTCGCTCTGGGCCAGGAAGCCGGCCCGGCGGAAGTTCTCCCCGGTGAAGGCGTCCCAGGAGGTGACCACGTTCCACGCCGCCCGCCCGCCGGACAGGTGGTCGAGGCTGGCGAACTGGCGGGCGACCTCGTACGGCTCGTTGAACGTGGAGTTGATCGTGCCGGTCAACCCGATGTGGTCGGTCACCGCGGCCAGGGCGGCCAGGATCGTGAAGGTGTCGGGCCGGCCCACCACGTCGAGGTCGTAGATCAGCCCGTTCTGCTCGCGCAGCCGCAGCCCCTCGGCCAGGAACAAGAAGTCGAACTTGCCTCGCTCGGCGATCTGGGCGAACTCGCGGAACGAGCCGAACTCGATGTGGCTGCCGGCCGCGGGGTCGCTCCACACGGTGGTGTTGTTCACGCCGGGGAAGTGCGCGGCCAGGTGAATCTGCTTGGTCATGATGTCCTCACGCGGTCGCGGCGGCGTAGCGGTTGGCGGGGCGGCTAAAGCCGAGCAGTCCTCGCAGCGTATCCGCCTCGTACCTGGCCCGGAACAGGCAGCGGCGGCGCAGTTCTGGGACCAGGCGGTCGGTGATCTGGGTCAGGTCGTGCGGCAGCGCGGCCGGGCGCAGCCGGAAGCCGGAAAGCCCGGCCGCCTGCCACTCCTGCAGCAAGTCGGCCAGGCCGATGGCGGTGCCGGTGAAGATGCGGGCGTCGCTGCGGTACTCGGTCCCGGCCCGCTCGTCCAGGCGATCCTTGCGGGCCACGGCGGTGGCCTTGGTCTCATCGAGGAAGACCACCAGGTCACCGAACACGTGCACGGCCTGGGCCGGGCGCCCTGCCTCGGCCTGCCCGGTCCGGATCTGGGCCACGATCGCGGCGGCGTCAGCCGCGTCCCGCGGGGTGACGAACCCGATGTCGGCCGAGCGGGCGATCAGCCGGTAGGGCACGCTGGCGTGGCCGAGTGCGGCCACGACCGGCTGGCCCTGCGGCGGCCGCGGGGTGATCGACGGCCCCTTCACCGAGAACCAGCGGCCCTCGAAGTCGATGTAGTGCAGCTTGTCCCGGTCGATGAAGCGGCCGGTGGGCACGTCGCGGATCTCCGCGTCGTCTTCCCAGCTGTCCCAGAGCCGGCGCAGCACCTCCACGTAATCGGCCGCCTCGTCGAAGTGGTCGACGATCAGTCGCTGGACGTCCGGATCATCCCGGCGGTCCGCCGCGATCGGCGCGATCTGGCGGCGGCCGAAGTGAGCCGAGGCCCGGGCGCGAGCTCCGACCTGAACCCGGATCCCGCCCCGGCCGCCGCTCACGTAGTCCAGGGTGGCGATGGCCTTGGACAGGTGGAACGGCTCGGTGTGGGTGGTGATCGCGGTCGGCACGAACCCGATGTTCCTGGTGGCAGGGGCGACCCGGGCCGCGATCAGCACCGCGTCCAGCCGGCCCCGGACCCGGTCGGTGCGGGAGTCGCCGTGGAAGTGGTCGTCGGACTGCAGATCCAGGCCATCCTCGATGGTCAGGAAGTCCAGCAGGCCGCGTTCGGCCTGCTGCGCCAGCTCGGCCCAGTAACCGGCGGTGAACAGCCGGTCCGGCTGGGCGCCGGGCTCGCGCCACGCGGCGGGATGCCAGCCCGCTCCGTCGAGGGCAACCGCCAGATGCAAAGGGGCCGAGGTGGGCACCATGAACTCCGTTTCGGGGTGAGGATCCCGCTCATCCTCTCCGGTCAGGGGCGTGTGGGTATAACGGGATCGCTTTATTGAGTATTTCGCTAGGCATAGTGGAATTACCAGGTCGCCAGCCGAGCTCGCGGGTCGGAAGGTGGGGGTCGGCACCCCGTGGCCACGCTGCCCGGCGCGGGCGTGGCAAGATCGTCGGCGTGGGCTATCCGGTCACGCACCTCGCGCTCACCGCCGAGGAGGCTGGCGGGCTGCGCGACCGGCACGCGGCCGGCGACGACGCGGCCGTGCTGGCCCGGGTCAGGGAGCTCGCCGCCAGCTCGGCGGAGCAGCTGACGCTCCATCGGACCTGGGAGCCGATCCGGCGCTGCCTGGTCGGCTCGCCCGCGGTGCGCCGGGCCGAGTCTGTCTTCGGCCGCCGCGACTACATCATCGAACTGGCCGAGGCCGCCGAGGTGGCCGCGGCCGCGGCCGCGCTGGCCGAGATGAGCCTGGCGTGGCTGCGGGCCCGGTTCGACGAGCGGGTGCCGCCGTCAGAGCCGGGCCTGGTCCAGCCCGATCACAGCCGCGACTTCGGCGAGGTCTGGGAAAGCTTCGCCCTGTTCGCTGGCTTCTTCGACCAGGCCAGCCGCGCGCGGCGGTGCGTCGTATTCTTCACGGCCAGCCGGTTCTGGCGCCCGCCGCGGCGAGAGACCGGCCCGGACGGCCGCACCCGCGTGGTGCGCCCGGCCTACCGGCCGCAGGACTATACGGTCGACCCGAGCGCCGTACGGTCCCTTCCCGTCGGCGGCGGTACCTGGCCGCTCGAAGCCGATTTGAACGAACGAGATGGCGCTCTCTGCTCCTGGACGGAGGTCGAGCGGTTCATCCGCGGCGGGCGGACCTGGGTGCGCCTGACCAATTCGGACTCGGAGTACTACATCGACGTCGAGGACGCGGACGGCTATATGGGGCGGATCGAGTGCGTGGATCCGCTGATCGCGTACTGGCTCGCCCGGCGGGCGGACGCCTGCCCGGTCGTGCTGGAGGACTGATGGGCTGCCTCGGGGTGCACTACGCGATCGCGCTCAACCAGGGCGGCCGGCTGTGGGACGGTGACGAGGCGGCTCGTTCGTTCGCTGAGCAGGGTCATGTCGCCCAGGCTAGCCGCCGCCCCCGGTACTTTCCCGGGCACCGGGTTCCCCGAGTGGCCCATTTGCGACGGCTGAGGGGCTATAGTCATTACCGTCCGGTAACCCTATCCCCCCCAGGGTTACCGGGCCCAGCCCGGCCCGGGTGTTACACCCGGGCCGGGCTTTTTTATGACGCGCCGGGCCGACGCGCCGTCAAGAGCCCAGGTTGTAAGCGGCGTGACAGCCAAAGTTGTCGCCTCCCTCCCGCTCCCCAGGTGACAAGCCTCCAGGCTAGCCAGCGGCGGCAGGCGCGACGGCGCCGTCAGCGGCGGGCGCCTAGCCAGGCTAGGGTTCCGGCGAGCGCGTCCTCGGCGAAGGCGCCGGGCAGGTCCGAGCCGAGACGGCGGGCGGCGAGCGCGCGAAACCGGACGCCCAGGGCGGCACTGCCGAGCGCGGTTACGGCCGCCAGCGCGGCCGCCGCCGCCACAGTTGCGGACGCGGGGCGCTCGCCGTCACGCGTGGCCATCCCGGCCGCGGCCGTGACGGCCAGCGCGATGCGGGGGATGAGGCCTCGTGCCCCGAGCCGGCTCGGGGTGAACGGCAGCTTGTCGGCGGTGATCTCGCCGGCGGCGGCCAGGGGAGCCACGACGTGGCCTGGCCGCGAGCCGGCCCGGGACGCGATGACACCGCGGTCGTCCGGTCGCGAGGTCAGCGCCAGGGCTGCGATCCCGGCGGTGCTGCGCGAGCCGGTAGCCGCGCCCAGGGCGGCGGCACGTACGAGGGTTGCCAGGCGAGTCGTGGGCATGCTCTCATTATCGAGTGCGACCAGGGCGCTACGGGTAGTGATTCGGCAAAGCCCGCGCGGCGGCTCATTGACGGCCGCGTGACACCTCGGTCCGTTCGTTATAAAGATCTTTGGGCCGAACGGGGGTGGGCGGCCCGCCTCGCCCCCGGCCTCAGCCGCCGTCGGCGCTCAGCAGGTCGAGCAGCCTGGCCACCGGCGGCTGCGGGTTCAGCAGCGTCACCGTTCCGCGGTGGTGATGTCCGCCTCACCCGCCAGGACCAGGACCGGGCCGGATGTCCCGGTGGCGACCGATACCTCCGGCGAGCTCACGCGTGCCCCCTCTCGGCGCTAGTTTTAGCAAGGTTTAATATCGTTTAGATAATACCCAGGCCCACGAGGCGGCGGCCTCTATTCTGGGATCCGTGCCGCTGAGTTCCCAACCGCTGCGGAAGCTGGGCTTCCTGACCATCGGGCTGTTCGAGGAGGCCGACCCGCGCCGGGGACACGAGTCGACGCTCGAGATCATCGAGCTGGGCGAGCAGCTCGGATTCGACAGCGTGTGGGTGCGGCACCGGCATCTGCAGTTCGGTATTTCGTCACCGGTCGCCGTCCTGGCGGCGGCCTCGCAGCGTACCCGCCGGGTCGAGCTGGGCACCGCGGTTATCCCGCTGGGCTGGGAGAACCCCCTGCGGCTGGCCGAGGATCTGGCCACGGTCGACATCTTGTCCGGCGGCCGCCTCAACCCCGGGGTCAGCGTCGGGCCGCCGCTGCACTATGACCGGGTCCAGCACGCGCTCTACCCCGATACCGGCGATGTCGAGGATTTCGGCTACGAGCGGGTGCGCCGCCTGCTCGGCTTCGTGCGCGGCGAGCCCGCCAGCGACTTCAGCGGCACCGAGGGCTTCGAGGTGTTCTCCGGCCGGGTCCAGCCGCACGCGCCGGGCCTGGGCGACCGGATGTGGTACGGCGGGGCCAGCCTGCGGTCGGCGCAGTGGGCCGGCGAGCAGGGGATGAACTTCCTGACCAGCAGCGTGGTCAAGGCGGAGGAATCCGGGGACTTCGCCGCGATCCAGCTCGCGCACATCCGGGCGTTCCGCGCTCATCACCGCGACGGCGACCGGGCCCGGGTCTCGCAGGGGCTGGTCGTCATCCCGACCGACAGCGCGTCGCCGGAGCAGCGCCACAAGTACGAGGAGTTCGCCCGGAAGCGGATGCCGCGCACCGCCGCGCCGCAGGGGCCCGCGCGCTTGCTGTTCGCGCCCGATCTGGTCGGGACCTCCGCGCAGCTCGCCGAACGGCTCTGGGCTCACGCCGCCTTCCGCGAGATCGACGAGGTAGCGTTCGCCCTGCCCTTCACCTTCGGCCACGAGGACTACGTCCAGATCCTCACCGACATCGCCACCGGGCTCGGCCCGGCCCTCGGCTGGCGTCCGGCCGCCGCCTGAAGGCGCTGCGCGCTACCGGGTCCGGCGAGGTGGCTTGACCGGGTTTCTGGGTAGCCAGGCCGGATGTCGACAAGCGGTGTCACCGGGCGACGCGACAGCGCTTGAAACGCGTGTGGTCCTCGCGGCTGGGCGTGCCGGACGCGCGGCTCCCCCTGGCCAGCCTGATCCCGGCGCTGTCCGGCCCGGGCCTGGTGCTGGTGCTGCTGGTGCTGGTGGTGCTGGCGGTGCTGGCGGCTGGGGTCAGCCCGGCCGGCATCCCCATCTTCCCGCGGGCAGCGATCTGCGATAACCGGTGGACTCATCCTGTGGCGCCTGTGTGGCTGTTGATGTGCCTTGTACGAGGTACGCCGTCATCGTGTGCCTTTTTCCCCCGTTTTTCCGGGGGAAAAAGGCACACAATCCCGCCATTGGCGCGCTAGCTGGGCCTGCATCAGGGCACGAGGATGCGAGGAAGCTGGACCGCCGCCTCGATGACCAGGCGGTCAGTCCGGTCCGCCTTTTCGCATTCGGGACCTCTCACTTTCAGCCAGGTCATCCTCAGCTTCGGGATCCCTTTCGCCCTCGTCCCGCTGGTCCTGGTCTCGAGCGACCGGCGCGTCATGGGGACCGGCCACGGGCCCTGATGGCCGGGTAACCCCCGCTACCACCAGCGCCGGACGATGAATATGCGCGGATCCGCATAGTCCGGGCCGGGCTGGGCAGCCGTATCGAGGAACGTGTACCAACAAGCCTCACCCCCGAGGAAGGAATCGCCGTGTATATCGGTATCGGAACCGTGGTCCTGATCATCATCATCGTCGTGGTCGTCCTAGCGCTGCGCCGCTAACCATGCGTCGCTGCGCTCAAGGAGCCTGGTCGCAGCTCCTGTCGGGCGCATGAGGGGTTTGGGTGACGGCCACGCGGCCCGGTGGGCCGTCGCCCCTGTTAGTGCCACCTCAGTGCAGGGCCGCCTCGCCGAGAGCGGCGAGCAAGGCCAGGCCGGCCGCCAGCCAGGTGACCTGATCGCCGACTAGGCCGCTGTGCAGATGGCGCAGCCATCTGGTGCCGGCCGCCAGCGCCCGGCGGAGCCGGGCGGCCCGCCGGTCCAGGGCGATGCCCGCGACGCAGAGCGCGGCCAGCACCTGGCCCAGGTCGGTGAGCACACCGCCCGCCGACACTACCGAGGAAACCGGGACGACGACCCCGCCCACCGCGGGAACGGGCCCGGTATTCAGCACTGCCGCCGCGTAGGCGGCCCGGTCCGAGAAGGCCGCCGCGGCCATCGCGGCGTGTGCCTCCAGGCCGGACGTCAGCCCGAGCCCGAGGCCGATCGCGAGCAGGGCCAGCGGCGGCAAGATCATGGTCAGCGGCACGCGCAGGCGCCGCCCTGACCGCTCCCGTTCGCGCTGACCGGAATCCGCATCCGCCCCGGCCGTGTCGGACTCATCCCGGGATTCCTCCCCGGGGTCGTCCGCCGTCCCGGTCTCCGGTCCCGAGCTCTCGCCATGCCCCCAGCCCAGCCAGATCCGGCCCGCGGCCCGCAGCACAGCCCCGCTGGAGGCGATGACGCTGAACGCGATCACGATTTCCAGCCACGGCAGGCCGGCCCGCTCCGCCGCGTCCACCAGCAGCCCGTGCCCGGCCGAGGACACATAGGGCGGCAGGTCAGCCAGGACCAGCGCGCCCAGCGCGACCGTGACGCCGGTGGCCGCCAGCCCGCGACCGCGGCCGCGCAGCTTGGTCTCGCTGACGGTGGCCCGCTGGTGCTGCACCACGCCGACGGCGAGGAACAGCGCGGACTTGGCCAGGCCGTCGCCGATCACAAGCAGCGACGCGCCGGCCAGGCCGAGCGGGGTGAGCAGGCCGACCCCGATCAGGTAGATGCCCAGGTGGCTTATGGTGACAAAGGCCAGCATCCGCTTGAGGTGGATCTGAGCCAGCGCCATGACCGCCCCGACCACCGCGGTACCGATCCCGAGCCCGAGCAGCACCGCCCGCATCCGCGGCCCGGTCCCGCCGGCCAGGCCGGAGAAGACGGTATCCCATACCCGGATCACGGCGAACAGCCCGAGCTCGCTCATCACCCCGGCGAACAGCACGCACACCGGGATCGGGGCCGAGCCGTAGGCGTCGGGCAGCCAGAAATGGAACGGTACGACCGCGGCCTTGACCAGGAAACCGCCGGTCAGCAGCGCGAACGCCACCACGATCAGCCCGTCCGCGTGGTGTCCGGCCAGGGCCTGGCCGATCTGGGCCAGGTTCAGCGAACCGGTGCGCGCGTACAGAAACCCGACGCCCATCAGGACGCACATGCCGCCGAGGCTGTTGGTGACCGCGAAGTTGATCGCTCCCTGCAGCGGCGCGGGATGCCCGGCGTTGTAGGCGGTGAGCGCGAAGGCGGTCACGGCCACCAGTTCGAACGCGACGAACAGGTTGAACAGGTCCCCGGTCAGGCAGAAGTCGACGCTGGCGGCCAGGAAGATCAGGACCAGGGCGTGGTGGCGGCCGCGGGCGCTGTCGAAGTACCGCAGGCAGTAGACCAGGGCGGCGCTGGCCAGCACCCCGGCCAGGGACGCCATGCCCGCCCCGAGCGGGCCGACCGCGTAGTCGATCCCGATGACCATGTCGTGGGCGGGACGCCAGCCGGAGAACCAGTAGATCATCGGGTGGCCGGCGCTGGCGGCCATCAGGATCAGGGTCAAGGTGGTGGTGGCGAGCGCGACCGCGATGGCGATCAGGTCCCGGGCCCGTCGGGGCAGGAACCGGCTGAACGCGGCCATCAGGGCCGCGGCGCCCAGCGGGACCACGACCGACGCGGGTATCACGGCCGAGGTCGATACGAGGTTCACGCCGGTCACTCCCTCGTCGCCCGGAGGGCGTCGGGATCCAGCGTCCCGGCTCGCTTGTGCACCTGCACGACCAGCGCGAGCAGCAGGGCGGTCACCGCGGCGCCCACCACCACGTCGGTGAGCGCCAGCGCCTGCATGACCGCGTCGACGGCCGGCCCGGGATGGGCGGGCAGGCTGACGAACACCGGGGCGTGGCCGCCGGTGCGGTAGCCGATCTCCAGCAGCAGGACATCGGTGGCGGACTGCGCGACCGACACGCAGACCACCAGGTGAATGAGGTTGCGGCTGGTCACGACGCCGTAGATGCCGACGAGGAAGAGCCAGGCGACGACGCCATAGGCCAGGACGCTCATCGCCGCCTCGTCTTCGTCCGGATGACCGCCGTCTGGTCCAGGAACTCCGACGCCAAGATGGCGAAACCGCCGAACACCTCCACGCCGACGACCACGTTCAGCACCGCGATGGTGCCGCCCGCGATCAGGTTCCCGGTGACGCCCAGGCCGACGACGTTGGTGAGGAAGACGTCGCCGGCCAGCAGGCCGAGCAGCCCGATGACCACGTACCCGAAGGCACCCGCCCCGTCGGCGATCTCCAGCAGCGCGTCCGGCTGGAACCGCTCGACCGTCACGTAGTCGGTGCCCAGGTAGACGACGTAGAGCGCGCTGGCCAGGACCACCCCGGCCTGGAACCCGCCGCCCGGCGTGAGCACGCCGTGCGTGATCGTCTCCAGGCCGACCAGCGCGAGCAGCGAGCTGAGCAGCACCGCCAGCAGCCACACGGCCGGGCTCGGCGGCGGGATCGCCCGGTCCGGCGCCTTGTCCTCGGGCAGTTCGCGGACCTCGTCGCTGAGCGGCCGCAGCAGCACCGAGATCCCGGCCACGGCGCCGAGCAGGATGAACTCCTCGAACAAGGTGTCGATGCCGCGGTAGTCGAAGGTGATGGCCGACACCACGTCGGTGACGTGCCGCTGCGGCGAGGCCACGTCGTTGAGCATCCGGGCGTAGGAGGAGATCTGGCTGCCGAACGACGGCAGGCCGGCCAGGCCGGCGCCCAGCGTCACGGCCAGCGCGGCCGCGGCCACCGCGAAGAACACCAGGCGCGCGCGGCGGCTCATTCCCGGCCCTTCCGCACCTTGGCCAGGCTGAGCAGCACGATCAGCGGCAGCGCGATGGCGCCCACCACGATCTGCGACAGCGCCACGTCCCCGGCCTGCAGGGACAGGTACAGGAAGGCCAGCCCCAGCCCGAAGAACCCGGCCACGAACGCCTGGTGCAGCGGGTCCCTGGTCAGGACCACGGCCGTGCCGGACGCGGCCACCCAGACCAGCGCGACCGCGATCACCGCCTCGCTCATCGCTTCTCCCCCGGAGAGCCCGTGACCTCGTCCTGCGGATCGGACCAGGTGACACCGCGCCGGATCGCGATGGCACGGCCGACGGCGTGGCTGGCCAGCGGATTGACGCCGATCAGGATTACCGCGACGCCGATGGCGGCCAGCCCGGAGGCTGACAGGCCCGCACGCACCACGATAGAGGCGCAGATCCCGGTCGAGCCGAGCATCGCGGCCGGGGTGGTCAGGTGCATCCGGTCGAGCGGGTCGTCGAGCACCGCCATCCCGACACACGAGCCGACCACGATGACCAGCCCCGCCACCAGCAGGACGACCGAGACGACCCCGGTCGCCGTCACCGCGCCCGGCCCGTCACAGCCACCGCTCCAGGAACCGCGCGAAGGCCACCGAGCCGCCGCTGGACAGCGCGGCCAGCACCACGGCCATCGACGCCAGCCCGGGTTCGCGGTACCCGACGGCCAGGCACAAGATGGCGAGCGCCTGGACCGTCCCGGCCAGCCCCAGCGCCACCACCCGGTGCTCCGGGCCGAACCGCCAGCACACCCACGCGCAGGGAATCAGGGCCACCTGGAGCACCAGCGCCGCGGCGAGATACCAGTTCATCTCGGCGGCCGGTCCGCAGCGGGCTCCGGGGCAGCGGCCAGCTGGTGCACCAGCGCCGTGCCGGCCTCCATGTCGATGTCCACCACGATCGTGTTCGGGGCCGCGGACAGCAGCGCGGTCAGCACCGCCTCCCGTCGTGCGGCCGGCCATCCCCGCCGGTCCGTCCCGGCATCCACCGGCACGGTGCGCAGCCGGCCCGGCGCGACCGGGCGTCCGGCCGCCTTGCGGGCGGCCAGCGCGAAGACCTGCCCGGTTTCGGTCACGACCTGCCACGGCACGGCCGCCAGCGTGCGCAGGTCGGCGAGCCGGGCACTCGGCACCATCTTGCCCCGCTCGCTGACGAGGTACCCGGCACCCACCGCGAGCACCGACGCCGCCGACCCCACTGCCAGATCCTGCCCGTCCACCTCTCCCGCCAGCAGGAACCACATCCCGAGCAGCGCGCCCGCGTAGAGCAGCCCGCCCGCCACCAGGAACAGCCACCCCGGCCGCTGCGGCCCGGGCGGGTCAGCCTCCGGCTGACCCGCTTGGTTCCGCTCGGGCATGGAACCTCCTCCAGGCGAGTGGTCAGGGTCGATGCTAACGAACCGAACCTGCCTTGGCGGGACGCAGACCGTGACCGGGCCGGATGGATTGATGTGCAGCTTCTTGCTGGCCGGGCCGGCGCCGATGCCGATGGCATACCGTCACTACCTCGGCGGCAGGCAGGCAAACGCCGATGATGGTGCCCGTGCTAGCGTGAAGTAACCGCTCCAGACCTCGGTGGCCGATGGCGCCTGCGTAGGACAGCGCCACCGAGATGCGTGGAGCTTCCATGTTGAGATCTGGCAAGAACGGCACGGTTCCTACCTTCGCCACGGCCGACTCGGCCCGCGTCAGGGACGTCTGCCGGCGTTACGCCGCCAGGCTCTACCAGCAGGCATTTCTGACCCTCGGCGACTCGGCATCGGCCGAGCACGTCGTCCGCGACGTCCTCGTCGACGAGTGTGCGCTGGCGTCGGCGGAGCGCGGCGAAGACGATACGCGTTACCGGCTGGCCGAGTCGGTCTTCCGGCACTGCCAGCGGCTGGCCGCCGACCCGGTGTGGCGCGGCGGCCGGCCCGCTTCGCCGCCCTCCAGGGACGCGGCCGGCGACGTGGATCCTGACGGCCTGCTGAACGACAAAGAGCGCGGGGCGCTCGGGCTGGTGCTCGTCGGCGGTCTCGAGTACGTCCGGGCCAGCGGGGTGCTGGGCATCAGCCCGCATGACATGGCCGCCCTCTTGCGCGCGGCACTGCTCAGGCTGGCCGCCGCGTCGTCCGCCGCCGTCGAGGACAGCAGTCAGGTACATGGGCTTAGCAGCCGCGGGTCGCGGACCCGCTGAGGACCAGGAGAACGTGATGCGGGCACTCGGATATGTCACGGCGGTCGTCATGGCGGCGGCGGGAGCCGTGCTCGGGGTGCTGGCGGTTAAGGCGGTGCCCGGCGTGCGGCGTTACCGGCCGATGAGGAAAAGGTGACGACATCAGGAACCTCACGGCGCGGTGCGCTGGGAGTGGGCGCCGGGCCTTGGCAGGTTGGACGTCCGCGACGTAGGCTCGACTCCGAGACCTGAGAGATCGCGCCGTTCGGTCCAGACCCCGCCCCGGCCCTTGTGGTGTTGGGCGATGGTGATGCTGGCGGTGGAGCTGAGTATCAGCGAACGTGACGATTCCGTGGTCGTGGCCTTGCGCGGGGACCTGGACGTTACCGGGGTGCCGGATACCCAGTCGGCGATCGCGGCCCTGATGGCGCGGAGTCAGTGGCTGGTCATTGACATGTCGGCACTCGATTTCATCGACTGTGCCGCGCTGGGTATCCTGCTGGGGGCGCAGCGGCTAGCCCGGCGCTCCGGCGGCGATGTGATCCTGGCCGCTCCGCAGTCGCATGCGCGGCGGCTGCTGGCACTGACCGGCCAGGGCGAGACGTTCTGGATTCAGGCCAGCGTGGCGGTCGCCGTTGCGGGCATCCCCGGCCGCCGGAGGCGATACCCATGGCGGCGGCGCCCGGTGAGCACCGTACATTCTGGGAGGGCAGCGCCGTCGCCTACGTGCACCGGATGATCGCGGCCGGGAGCGCGGCGCCTCGGGCGGGTTCGCGGCGCGGCTGGGCGCGCTGGTGACGGAACACCGGGCAATGGTGGTGTGGGCGCAGGTAGCCGAGCATGCCGCCGTGCAGGGCCGGGGGGTGTCGGTCGCCGATGTCTGCGAGGTGGCGGTCAGCTCGGCTGGGCTGGACGGGGGCTGGGTGGTCGCCGCGCGGGGTATCGGGCCGGATTTCGTGATGTGCGTGACCGGTCCGATCGGCGAGCAACTGGCCGAGCTTCAGCTGATGCTGGGTGAGGGGCCGTGCCATGACGTGCTGGCGTCGGCTGCGCCGGTGCTGGCCGGGGACCTGAGTGATGTGGAGTCGGTCAGCCGGTGGCCCGGGTTCGCGTCGGCGGCGAGCCAGCTCGGGGCCGGGGCGGTTTTCGCGTTCCCGCTGATCGTGGGGGCGATCCGGTCCGGGGTGCTGGGCCTGTACCGGGGCGTGCCCGGCCCGCTGTCGCACCGGCAGTTCGGTGACCTGCTCATCCTGGCCGACGCGGCCACGGTGATGCTGCTCAGCAGCACGTACGGGGGCGAAGATGGCATCGTCGTGGATGGACAGCGCCGGGACCTGGCGCTGCACCGCGCGGAGATCGACCAGGCGACCGGGATGCTGACGGTGCAGCTGGGTGTCCCGGCGGGGGAGGCGTTCGCCCGGCTGCGGGCATACGCTTATGCCCAGGACCGGCGGCTCGTGGACGTGGCCGGCGACATCGTGGCCCGGCGGCTGCGGCTGCGCCGCGACCAGGGTCAGGATAGTGGCCAGTGACCGTTCCGGCAGCGACGGCTGGGCTTGGCCGCGGCGTTGCCGCGTGTCTTCCTGCTAGTGGCGAGAGGTGATCCAGATGGACACCGACCTGCTTTCTGACACCTTCGTCGAGTTGGCTGACACGATGGTCGCCGACTTCGACGTGATCGATTTCCTGCACCTGCTCACCGGCCGCAGCGTCGCGCTGCTGGGGGCGTCCGCGGCCGGGGTGGTGCTGGCCGACCCGCGCGGTGAGCTGCGGGTGGCGGCGGCCTCCAGCGAGGAGGTCGGGCTGCTGGAGCTGTTCCAGCTGCAGAACGACCAGGGGCCCTGCCTGGAGTGCTTCCGTACCGGGCAGCCGGTCACGGTCGTCGGCCTGGCCGGCCCGGCCCCGCGGTGGCCCCGGTTCGCGGCGGCCGCCGTGCAGTCCGGGTTCGTCACGGTACAGGCGCTGCCGATGCGGCTGCGGGATCAGGTCATCGGCGCACTCAACCTGTTCAGTGCCGTGCCGGATCCGCTCGGCCCGGCGGACCTGCGGATCGGCCAGGCGCTGGCCGACGTGGCCACGATCGGGCTGCTGCACGAGCGTAACGTGCGCCGCAGCGAGACCGTCGCCGAGCAGCTGCAGGGCGCGCTGAACAGCCGGGTGATGATCGAGCAGGCCAAGGGCAAGCTGGCCGAGCGGCTCGGCATCGACATGGACCGCGCGTTCACCATGCTCCGTGATTACGCCCGGAACTCCAACCAGCGCCTCACCGATGTCGCCCGCACCTTCGTCGAAGGCGCCAGCGCGGAATTCCCGCCCGCGGCGCGCCGCCAGCCTTCCCGCTAACCGTCCCTTGCCGAGTCTCGTTAAATAGGGCGTGACCGCGGGCAAATGCCTGCTGGCGCACGTGCTAATGCTGCTGCTCCGGACTCTGGTGGCAGGGATTCTCGTCCGCACCGGAGGTGCCCGGACAGTCCTAACTGGTGCCCTGGTCGTGCTCGGCGCCCAGCAGGGCGAGCAGCAGCGCCCGGCCAGCAGCTCCGCAGCTGGCGGAAGAGCGCAGGCTGACCGGACTCGGCGCCGGAGCAGGCGGCCGCCGTCGGTTAGCGGGTGTCTCGTAGATCATGAAGCGGAGCTGGCGGGGCTGGGCCCGGATAACCGGAGGTTCAGAGCCGCAACCATTGAGTTCCGGCGTGGGTACTCCACGCGAGGGTGTGATCTACGGGACGCGCGCCCTAGTACGCCACGTTCATACGCCGCTTACATGTACCGGGACCTGACTGCTGGTCGTGGTGCCGTCGCCGAGCTGGCCGTCCGGGTTCCAGCCCCAGCACCACAGGGTGCCATCGGTCTTGACCGCGCACGTGTGGAATAGGCCGGCGGTGACGGCGGCCCAGTCGGTAGCGTGCCCGCTCACCTGCACCGGCACCGTCCTGGTAGTCGTGCTGCCGTCCCCGACCTGGCCGTAGGTGTTGTCTCCCCAGCACCACAGGGTGTGATCGGTCTTGACCGCGCAGGTGTGGATTCCGCCGGCGGTGACGGCGGCCCAATCGGTGGCGTGCCCGCTCACCTGCACCGGGACCGGCCTCTCGGTCGTGCTGCCGTCCCCGAGCTGGTCGTCGTTGTTGAGTCCCCAGCACCACAGGGTGTGATCGGTCTTGACCGCGCAGGTGTGGTCTCCGCCGACGGTGACGGCGGCCCAATCGGTGGCGTGCCCGCTCACCTGCACCGGGACCGGACTGCCGGTCGTGGTGCCGTCGCCGAGTTGGTCGTAGGTGTTGTCTCCCCAGCACCACAAGGTGCCGTTGGCCCTGACCGCACATATGTGGGACGCACCCGCGGCACCGGCGGCGACGGCGGCCCAGTCGGTGGCGTGCCCGCTCACCTGCACCGGGGCTGTCCTGTTGGTCGTGCTGCCGTCGCCGAGCTGGCCGTAGAAGTCGGACCCCCAGCACCACAGGGTGTGATCCGTCTTGACCGCGCACGTGTTGCCAGTGCCCGCGGCGACGGCGGCCCAGTCGGCGGTATGGCCGCCCACCTGCACCGGGACCGGACTGTCGGTTGTGGTGCCGTTCCCGAACTCGCCGTTGCCGTTGAGTCCCCAGCACCACAGGGTGTGATCGGTCCTGACCGCGCACGTGTGGGACGCACCGGCGGCGACGGCGGCCCAGTCGGTGGCGTGCCCGCTCACCTGCACCGGGGCTGTCCTGTTGGTCGTGCTGCCGTCGCCGAGCTGGCCGTAGAAGTTGGACCCCCAGCACCACAGGGTGTGATCGGTCTTGACCGCGCAGGTGTGGAGCCCGCCGGCCGAGACCGACTGGACCAGGGCGGCGGTCGCGGTTCCGGCCAACGGCACGGTGGCGTGGTCGCTGGCGGGGACGCCCGCGTTGACCTGGGCCGTGTAACTGGCGGCAGTGGTGGGGAAGGCGGCGATGTTGCCAGTCGTGCTGACGGTGATCACGCCCGAGTCGATGCGCTTCCTGCCTCGCGCTATGAGCCGTGCCCGGTATCGGGCGGCGTGGTCTGGAGCGAACGTGAGCCTGCCCGTGAACGTCCAGCTCCGATTGACCACGGTGAACCGCCGACCCCTAGCCTGCCCGGCCGGGACACCGCCGTAGACCACCCTGGGTGGGTGGAACACCAGCGGCCGGTGCCACACACTCGCGTGCGCCGCCATCGCGGGGACCATCCCAGCCAACACCCCGCCAACGGCCAGCACCGTAGTCACCGCCGTACGCCGCCGCGCCCGCCCGGTCAGGTGGCCAGACGTGGCAAACAGGCTGTAATAACGCATCTATTCCCCTCCGAAATATCTCCCCTCAGATATTAGTGACAGCGGCGAGTTTTCAGAACACGCCTGCCGGAAATGCAGAGTATGCTTTCCGGGCCTTCCGGCAAAACCGATCGCAACCACCCTGGATCACGCCGCCTCGGACAGCGAGTGCGGCAAGATGGGCTCCGGTAAATCACCACACAGGAACAACCTGAATCAGGCTGACGGAAGCCGCGAATGCCGTATTCTACGGCAAGTTCACGAGGCATAAGCAGGGCGGAAAAGCCTCAGTGGAGGTAACGTCCGATGACTGCCAGGAACTGGTGAATGTCGAACGGCTTGGCCAGGAAATCCGCAGCGCCCGCGGCGATGAGTTCGTCGATGGTCACCGGATTGGAGTCACCGCTGAGGATGACGACCGGGATCACGGCGGTGGCTGGGACGGCAGCCAACTGGAGCAGGACTTGCTCGCCGTCGGTGTCGGGAAGGCGGTTGTCGAGCAGGATGAGGGCCGGCTGGTCGTCGATCGCCGCCTTGATTCCGTCGCGGCCGGTCATGGCGGTGCGCAGCTGGATGTCCGGGCGCTTGCGCTTGAACAGGCGCTGGAGGAGGAAGATGTTGTCCTCGTTGTCGTCGATGTACAGCACGACGTCGTTCATCGGGCCGCTACCGTCCGGGGAGCCAGGTCGGCTCCATGGTCATGCCCGGCCATGAAGGAGTCGAGTGGCTGGCTGGTCCAGTTCGGTGAGGTCGAGTGGCTTGGTCAGGTAAGCGATAAAACCCCTGGTGCGCATGCGGTAAATGATCGCGGGCGAGACCTCGACGGGCAGGATGGCGACGGGAATGCCAGCGGTGGCCGGCTTATCTCTGACTCCTCCCCGCACCTCGCCACCACGATAACCGGCAATGACGTGACTGTCCCCCCGTACGCGCATTACCTGTCCCCCTTGCCGTGTTCCCCGTGCCCGGCTGCCCTCAGGATCGGGTTCTGTGACGATAGCAATCATGTCAGCACCAAACCGGCGTAAGAGCAAACAATTTTCACAAATTGACACTAAAGCGGCTGAACGTGGCCAACAGCACAATCTGAGAACACTTAACGGTCCTGTTGTCGTGATTTCCGCGTTGGTATACCTAAGTATTCGGGCTGTCTTAGCGGACGTTGGTTGTTGCCAGCGCGAGGACGATGATCACGACTGCGACAAGGACAACGGTGATCACCACATTCTGCCTGACCTGGCGCAGGCTGATTTTTACCTGCCGCTCGGCCTCCACGGCCGTGCCTGCCGATGCCATGGCCGACTCCGCTGCCCGCACCGCGGCCTCGGCAGCGGCCCCGGCCCCGGCCTGCAGATCAACGTATGCCCGGTGAGCGACCGCGATATCTTCCTCCACCTTGGCCGCCGCTTCCTCAATCCGCTTCAGCGCAGCGCGCCAGGCCACCGACTCGGCGGCGGCATCGCTGGCAGCGGAGATCACGGCCAGGGGTATCGCCGCCGGTTCCGGTGATGAGGCGGCGATCTCGCTGATTCCCGCCGCTACGGTGGCCCCGGTGCCGGTCGCAGCGGCGCCCGCCCGTACGGCTTCCCTTTCTGCCGTGGCCATCGACGCGTCCCGCAGGAAGCTGATCACAGCCTCCTTCGCCAGTGCGCCCACATCAGTACGGGTCTGGGTGTTTCTCCTCGCGGGCATGGATCTCCTTGAGGCGAGTCAGTTCATGTAGCGCTTAAGTCACTATACGTGACCGAGGGGACACGGACCGGAGTCAAATGGCCCTATTTTCACGGCCATTCGGCCCGGGCCGTTCGACCCAGGCCATTCGGCCCACCCGACGACGGCGAGGAGGACACGGCGCTCACGAGGTCGGGTCCACGTGCCCGCTTCGATACGTAGCCCGCAGCACCGACCATGATGGCACCGAGGACGACCTGCTGGGCTGGGTCGGCCAGGACCGGCCACGGGTCACCGGGCCGGCGGGCCGCACGGTGGCGGTGTGACGGTCACGGGGAGGGAACGGTCTGCCCGGTGGTGTCCCAGGTGTTGCCGGACCAGCTGTTGCCCGTGCCGGCGGAGTCGTAGTAAACGGCGGGACCGTACTGGCCGCTCTTGGCGTAGTAGAGCTGGCCGAAGCGGTTGCCGGTGATGATGATGTTGGTGGTGGGGCTGCCGGAGGCGTCGCCGCCGTAGATGGTGTAGGAGCCGCCGGCGAGGAAGTTGTTCGTGATGGTCTTGTTGGCGACCGGGGCGGCGGGGCCGGGGGTGCCGGCGTCGAGGTTGATGGCGTCGGTCTGGCCCAGGCTGTCGAAGATGGTGTTGCCGGAGATGGTCAGCGGCTGGGTGCCGCCATTGACGTAGATGCCGTTGGTGTGGTCGCCGGCCACGTAGCCGGGGTCGTGGATGTAATTCCCGGTGACCAGGCCGCTGGATATCTGTATGGCGGTGCGGAAGCTGGAGATGTTGTCGTTCTGGATGGTCATGCCGGTGGAGTCGCCGTACACGTCGTCGATCGCGGAGCCGACCCGGCCGGTGGTGGAGTTCTGGCCGCTGATGGTGGAATTCTCGATGGTGACGCCGGCGGTGTGGGTCAGGCTGATGCCGAACGTCGCGCTGGTTACGACCTTGACGTCATTGACGGTCACGTTGGACGCGTTGACCTGCAGGAGGCCGGTAATGGACAGGTCGCTGAGCACGGTCCCTTTCGTGGTCACGACCACGGTGTTGGTGGCGGCGCTGTAGGACCAGCCGGGGCCGCTGGAGACCTGGGCCGGGACCGCCTTCAGGGTCGTCCCGGCGGGAACGCCGGTGTTCGCCGGGCCCGGGTAACTACAGTTGCTGGGCGCGTTCGCGCAGTTGGTGAGCCCTGCGGCGAGCCCGAAAAAGTTACTCACCGCGGCGAGGACTGCCACCGTGGCGAGCGCCGCGAAACTAAGTACGGCCAGGAGGAACATCCGTCTTCGGCGGCGAGGCGGCGCGGGGGAACCGGATGCGGGCGAGGCAGGCGAATTCCGCTCGGCGGGGATATTGGCAGCGTCGTCTGGCTTTGTGGTCATGATAGTGCCTTCTCTCATATTCCGGCCGAGCCGTCATGACCACTATCGGCGATATTTTCCGTGTCCCCCAGAGGAGAATTCCCTGTATGCAGGGGAGGCGCGGCATTTTCTCTGGCCTTTGGACCTGGTTATTTTGGCTCGGGTCCTTTGGCCCTGCTTTCCTTGGCACCAGGGTTTACGGCCCGGGCCGGCCGGGATTCGCGCGGACCGCCACGACGCCTCGTGCGGGCTGGCCGATTCGGTGCCGAGCCGATATCCGGCTCAGCGCGATGACGCCGGTACCCAGCAGTGCGGGTACCGGCGTCTCGGTGTTATGGAGCGGGCAGCGTGTTACTTGCTGTCTGCCTCGACTAGGCGCTCGACGAGCTCGTCGACGGTGCCCGTCTTGGGCAGGTCGCGCTGCTCGAGCCGGTCGCTCAGCTCGGCCTTGGTCAGGCCCTCGTAACGCTCGCGGGCCTTGTCGTGCGCGCGCCTGGCCTGCTCGCGCTCGACCTTGCGGGCCTCGCGGGCGAGGTCCTTCTCGGCCTGCTCGGCCTTGTCAGCCTGCTCGCGGGCGGCCTGCTCAGCCTTATCGGCCTGCTCGTGCACGAAACCGCGGGCCGACTCGGCCTGCTCGCGGACCATTCCGCCGACGGACTCGGCCTGCTCGCGGACGACACCGGATAGCGTGCCCGCCGCCTCCGCCCACTTCAGGGTAAGGTCACGGCTGATGTCTACCGTCCGCTGCACCAGCTCGAAGTAGCGCTCGACGACCGGGATCAGGTCCATCTGAGGCAGGCCAGAAGGCAGGTACTCACCCAGCTTCTGCGAACCCTGCGTCCAGAAATCGGTCATCTTCTCAACGGTGCCAGTCGACTTGCTCGCCGCGGCGCGGTAGCGCTCGGTGGTGCCGGTCATGTGCGTACTCCCTCGTGAGGTCCGAATTCAGAAGTTCTGAACACGCTATGCTAACTTTATCAAGCAGTGCTTGATAAGTCAAGCATCTCTGGTCAGCGCGGGGCGGGGAGTGCCGTAGGGGGTTCACCCAGTTTCGGCGCCAGGGTCCTGATCATGTTCCGGCTGGCGGCTGGGCGGTATGTTCGCGTCAAGCAGCGTGGTGGAGCCAGCGGGGCGCGTGACGGCATCCTCGGTCCGCTCCCGCAGGCGCTGGAGCGATTCGCCGTCGCCGCGCGGGATGGTGGCCTCCAGGCGCGTGCTGGCCCGCACCTCGGGCAGATCCATGACCGCGTCCACCAGGCTCGCCCGGTTGCCGGGGGACATGTGCCCGGCCGGCGCGTGCAATGACGCTCGCACGGTTCCTTCGGCTCCGGCGCTCGTGGTCACCTCGGCCGCCGCGGCCGGCTGGCCGTCGTCGCCGACTTCGATGTGGCGGGGTTCAACTGGGTTGGTCATGGCGGATGCCTCCTGGATTGTGTACCCCCATGCCCCGGGCTGCCCGGCCGAAACAGGCCTGAGCGTCCGGGGGGCGCCGACGGGCGACTTCGCGGCGACTGACAAGGTGATCACGTGATGAGCCCGCCAGGATCCGGTCGTGCTGACTGATGAAACTCGCCATGCTCGCGCCGATCGCCTGGCGCACGCCGCCCGAGCACTACGGGCCCTGGGAGTCGATCGCCAGCCTGCTCACCGAGGGGCTGGTCGCGCGCGGAGTCGACGTCACGCTCTTCGCCACGCTCGACTCGGTGACGACGGCCGCTCTCGACGGTGTCTGCCCGCGCGGCTACGCCGAGGACGCCCGGCTGGACGGCCGGGTCTGGGAGGCGCTGCACGTCTCGCACGCGCTGGCTAGGTCGGGCGAGTTCGACCTGGTGCATAACCATCTGGACTGGCTGCCGCTCGCCTTCGGCGAGCACGCCCGGGCGCCGATGGTGACGACCATCCACGGCTTCTCCGGCGCGGGCATCCTCCCGGCTTACACGCGGTCGCGCTCGGCGTTCGTCGCGATCTCGGATTCCGACCGCTACGCCGGGCTCGACTATGCCGCGACGATCCATCACGGCATCGATCTCGGCCTGCTCCCGTACCGCGCGGCCGGGGGAGACTATCTGGTCTCGTTCGGCCGCATCCATCCGGACAAGGGAACGGCTGACGCCATCGAGATCGCCCGTGGCGCGGGGCGGCGGCTGGTGATCTGCGGCATCGTGCAGGACGAACGGTATTTCGCCGACGCGGTGGAGCCTCACGTCGACGGGGATCGGGTCGTCTTCCTCGGCTCGGTCGGCCCGCGGCGCCGCGCGGAGGTCCTCGGCGGCGCGGCCGCGCTGCTGCACCCGATCTACTTCGACGAGCCGTTCGGCCTGTCCGTCGTGGAGGCCATGGCGTGCGGCACGCCGGTCGTGGCCTACCGCCGCGGCTCGATGCCCGAGGTGGTCGACGAGGGCGTGACCGGGTACCTGGCCCACGACGTCGAGTCGTCGGCCGGTGCCGTCCGCGCGGCCGTGCGGCTTGACCGAGCGGCCGTCCGGGCCCGCGCCGTCGCGCGGTTCGGCGCCGACCGCATGGTCGATGACTATCTGCGTCTCTACGAGCGACTGCTCATGTCGGCCAGCACCGCGTCGAGCGGCGCGTAGGCCACCCCGATACGGCTGTCATCGATGCCGTAGGGAATCCACACCAGGCCGTCATGCAGGAAGGATCCGCATGAGTACACGACGTTAGGGACGTAGCCGTCCCGCTCATCGGTGTCCGGGGACAGCAGCGGAGTCCTCGAGTAGCCCAGGACGCGCGTCGGGTCATCGAGGTCGAGCAGGAGCGCGCCGATGGCGTAAACCCGCATCGGGCCGACGCCGTGGGTGAGCACGAGCCAGCCCCGTTCGGTCTCGATCGGCGGCCCGCAGTTGCCGACCTGCAGCATCTCCCACGACGCGGATGGTCCCTGCAAGACCACTGGCCGGTCGTCCACGTCACCACCCGCCAAGACCGCTGGCCAGTTCCACACGTAACCGTCTGCCGAGGTGGTCAGGCTGGTGCTCTCGCCGTCGGAGCGGCACAGGGCGAGGTACCGTCCGTGCACCTTCCTGGGGAACAGCGCCATGCCCTTGTTCCTGGCGGCCGGGCCCGCCAGCCGGTGAGTACGGAACGTCCGCAGGTCCGGGCTGACGAGCAGGCGAGGGGCGATCCGTCGCCCGTCATAGGCCGTGTAGGTGGCGCGGTACTCCACGGTCCCGTCGTCGTCGACGAACCGGGTGAGCCGCGCGTCCTCCATGCCGTTGCTCTCCTCGTCGGCGGCCGGCGACAAGATCCGCTGCCCGAGGCCGACGTCGCGGGCGAAGGAGGCGTTGTAGGCGGACGAGACCACCTTACGCAGCAGGTCGACCGTGGCAGCGGAATCCGCCCGGGTCAGCAGGTCGCGGGGCGCGTCCGCCAGCGTCCGCTCGAGATCGGTGCCCTCGAACTCGGCGGGAAGGGCGTGCAGGACGGCCTCGGCCAGCTCATCGATACGGCCCTGGTCGGCGAGGACGGCCCGCAGGTGCGTCCGGCGCCAGCTGGTTGGCGTGATGTCCGCCGTGGAGACCGGCAGGAGCCGCGGCTCGAAGGACCACTGCACCCCCGGGCCGACGACGGCCGAGCAGAAGCCGATCGAGGAGACGTGCCCTTCGCCGATGCCCCGCACGCTGACCACCACCCGGGCCTGGCCGGCGCGCAGGCCGCTCTGGTCGGGACCCAGCACCGCGCTCGGGTTGCACAGGGCTCCGGCCTCCGTCGCGTACTCCGCGGTGAAGGTCGCGCCCAGCAGCAACGTGCGCGCCGTCGTCAGCTCGTGGGCCTCCTGAATGTGCGCGGCGACGATCGACGCATGCCGCCGCAGGAGCTCCGGGTAGTCGTGGTGGCGACCGCCGAAGTCGCGCAGCAGGTCCGCGGTCAGCCGCTCGACCTCGTCTTCCGGCAGGTCCATGACGCGGCCGACGATCTGGCTGACCCGCGAGCGGGCACGCTCCAGCTCATCGCCAGGCAGGAAGAGCCGCGCGACGACACGGGCAGGATCGGGGAGCAGGCCAGCCTGAATGCGGTGAGCGATCATTCCAGTTCGCTGATCCGGCGCGCCTGCTGCGCGGTCGCGAGCAGCGCCAGGGTGGACTCGGCGCCCTGGTTGAGGTTGCGACCGCCACGTTCCAGGCCGTCATAGCCGCCGCCGGTCCGGGGGTCGAACATCGGCGTAGCGCTGTCGTTGTCACCGCGGAACCAATCCCACGCGAGGTCGATTCCCGTCAGCCAGGACGATTGGCCCGTGATCCGGAACGCGCTCCCGCAGGCATCGGCGAGCGCGGACACCTCGATGGGCTGCTGGTCGTACCCGGCGCCTACGTCGTCGCGGCCGCGGCCGCCGACCGGGGTCACCGACAGGTGTCCGTCACGCGTCTCGGTGCGCAGCAGGAAGTCCAGGAGGTTCAGGCCACGGTTGAGGGCTGACTCATCGGGAAGGGCGTCACCCGCGACGATAAGCGCCTCGGCGATCGACGCGTTTGCGTAGCTCAGGCGTTCCTCCGGCCATGGCCAGCTGGGATCGGTGACCCTCGGTCTGCCGACCACGGCCAGCATATCCGTGAGCAGCGCTCGCGCCGCCATTTCATCCGGTCGCCTGGTGAGCAGCTCGGCGGCGCCCAGCGCGGCGAACACCATCGACCGCAGATGCGGGGAGCGGCACTGCGCCGCGATGCGGAACCCGCCGAGCGCCCGGGCTCGCATGCCCGCCGTCGGCGCGCTCGCGGCCGCGACGCCGAGGCCCCACAGCGCCCGTCCCCACCAGTCACCCGTCGCCGCTTCGTCGCGCCATTTCCCGTCTACGGCCATCCGGTTGCGGCAGGCCCCGGCGGGATCGAGCGCGTCGAGGACGAAGGCGAGATAGCACCGGGCCAGGCGGCGGGCGGTCGGCCCGGGCGCCGGTTCATGGCACATAACGACCAGCCCGCGGGCGGCGTCGTCGACGCAATAGCCGTGCTCGCGCCGGGGGACGGCGTGGTCGGCGTGCTCGAAGAGCCCGCGATCGTCGGTGAGCCGGTCGAGGTGATCGAGCACCGGCTCGTACACGCCGCTCGCGGAGGTCACGCCGCCGGCCGTCATGCGGCCACGCTCGCCGTGATCAGCCGGCCGGCCAGCTCGCGGTACTGGTCCGCGATGACCGGCCACAGCAGCTGCGGCGCGGTCGCGGCGGCGGCGGCGGTGATCCTCCGCATCACGTCCCCGCGCAGGATCATCGAGCGGAGCGCTGCCGCGATCGCGTCCGGATCGCGGTGCGGCACGAGCAGGCCCGCTCCCTCCGCCAGTACCTCCCTGGCGTGCGGGAACTGTGTCGCCACGACCGGCTTGCCGGCCGCCACCGCCTCGATGAGCACCCCCGAGGTGACCTGCTCGGTCGAGTCGTAGGGCAGCAGGACCACGTCGGCGGAGCGGACCAGGGCGGCCAGCGAGCTGGTGTTCCTGTAGTGGCCCTCGAAGGCAACGCAGGATCCCAGGTCGGCCTGCCGGACCTGCTCACGGAGGCGCTCACGGTAGACCTCGCCCTCGTGCAGCAGCACCTTCGGGTGCGTCTGGCCGGCGACCAGGTAACGTGGCATGGGCACCAGGTCGCGCAGCATCGCCATGGCCTCGATGCCCCACTCGATGCCCTTGCCCGGGCCGAGCAGGCCCCAGGTCAAGATGGTGAACTGCCCGGTGCGGAACGCCGGCTGCGCCATCGTCGTCTCCAGGGCGGGCGCGCCGTGCGCGATGATGCAGACCTTCGCCATGTCGGCGGCGTAACCGCGCGCGAGCCGCTCGCGCGCGGTTACCGTCATCGTCACGACGGCACCGGCCCTCGCCATTACCGACTCGAGGACCTGACGCTGGTGTGGCGTCGGGTCGGTCAGCACGGTGTGCAGGACGACGACGCATGGCACCCGGACCTGGTCCATCAGGTGCAGGATCTCGCTGCCGTCGGCGCCGCCGTAGATGCCGTACTCGTGCTGCAAGATGACGACGTCGCACAGGTTCAGCTGCTCGGCGGCCCGGCCGAGCGAGGCGGAGTCATTGGCGATGAGCTGCGATACCACCTCGTCGCCGAGTGGTGGCGCGGGCTTGTCGACCAGGCGGACCACCCGGCCCACGTCGGTGCCGGAGTGTACGAGGGCGTCGCGCAGGGCCGCGGTGAAGGTAGCCAGTCCGCACTGGGTGGGCGGGAACGTGCTGACGAAACCGAATCGTGTACTCATAGTTCAGGTGCCTCCGATCGGGCAGCCCCGAAAAAACCGAGAATGAGGCCACGCCATAAGGTGTCCTGGCTTGCGGGCAGCGTGTGTGCCCGGCCAGCCATGGCGATACGCCAGCGTTCCTGACCCCGGCCGCGAGGGAGGAATGCCCACTGCGGGAGCGGCCAGCCCGGACGGCTGGATCAGTCAGGCGCACAAAAGGTGCGACATCATCACCCTATCCGACGGCGGAACGGCCGTCGACGGCACCCATGCCAGGTGGAGGGCCGCACGCACCCTGCCCGTTCGGGAAAAATATATTTAAGGAGAATATATTTACCGGCCGAACGGGCGTGGGTTTTCCCGGCCGCCGATGGTGCGCGCGGCCGTGCTACTGTCAATTACCACTCCGGACCTTGGTGGCTGATGGCGCTCGCTACTCGCGATGGTCGGAGTCCTATGCCCAGCTGCCAGAAGATTTACCAGCGTTACGCCGCCGTGCTGTACCGGCAGGCGCTGCTGCATTCCGGCGACTCAGCCCCCCCTGAGCATGACCCCGGTGACGCCATCGTCAACGAACACGCCGTGGCCGCGATTAGTCGACGAACGCGCGCCGGCCGCGATGGCGGGAGCCACCCGCGGGCCGCAGACCTACGGCCCGCCGGAACATCGTAGGGAGCACGCCGGGATCATGAATACGCGACGAGTGCGGGTGGGGTGCGAGTTCGTGCACGTGGCCGCGGTCGACACCCCGGCCGTTTTCCAGGTCGAACCCCTGGACGCGGCCCCGGTCAGGCTGGCGCGGCGGGAGTGGTCGACGGAGCCGGAAACGCTGGTCCGGCGGTACGCGGACCTTTACGGCAACCCGTGTACCCGGGTGACGCTGCCCGCCGGGCGTTCCACGCTGCGGTTCGGCGCCTCGGTGCTGGTGCCCGACGCGACCGAGGACGCCGACGGGCACGCGCGGGAACTGCCGCCGGACCGGCTGCCGGGCGAGGTGCTCCTCTACACGCTGCCCAGCCGCTACTGCCTGCCCGACGTGCTCGGCGACGAAGCCTGGTCGCTGTTCGGCGCCATCCCGGCCGGCTCCGCCCGGGTACAGGCGATCTGCGACTACGTCCAAGGTCACCTGACGTTCCGGTACGGCGCGAGCGATTCGCTGACCACGGCGGCCGACGTCAACGCCTCCGGGTTCGGCGTCTGCCGCGACTTCACCCACCTGGCCATCTCGTTCTGCCGGGCGCTGAACATCCCGGCCCGGTACGTCTTCGGCTACCTGCCTGACCTGGACGTGCCGCCGGACCCGGCGCCGATGGACTTCGCCGCCTGGATGGAGGTCTGGCTGGGCGACCGGTGGTGGACCTTCGACCCGCGCAACAACCGCCGGCGCAAGGGACGGATCCCGATCGGACGCGGCCGGGACGCGTCCGACGTCGCCATGATCACCGCCTTCGGCGCGCCGCAGCTGGAGTCGATGATCGTGCTGGCGCAGGAGGAGCTGGACTGGCCGGCGGCCGCGGCTCGCTCACCCGAGCCGGGTGACCTCAACGGTGACACCCAGGTGCTCCGCCGCCGGGCCTGAGTAGATGCCGGACAACGGGCGCACGTCAGCGTAGTCACGGCCACGGGCCAGCAGTACGTGCCGGCTGCCCACCTCGGCCAGGCTGGTCGGGTCGGCCGCGACCCAGGCGCCGGCCCAGAATTCCACCCAGGCGTGGCTCTCGCCTGTCGTCACCTCCCCGATCCCGGCGTCAGCGGCCGGGTGGAGGTAGCCGGAGACGTACCGCGCGGGCAGCCCGGCGGCACGCAGCAGAGCGAGCGTGACGTGCGCGAAGTCCTGGCACACGCCTCCGCCCGCGGCGCGGGCCTGGGCCGAGGAGGTGCGGACGTGCGTGGCCCCCCGCTCGTAGCGCAACGTCTCATGGGTCCATTCGGCCATGCGCAGCCCGGCCCGCACCGGCGTGCACTCGGCGCGCAGGGACCGGCCGAGCGCGGTGAGCTCCGGCTCGGCCGTGACGTAGGACGAGCCGGCCAGATACTCGGCGAAGCGATCCCGGACCGCCGGCCCGGCCAGCTCGGACCAGCTCACGCCGGACGGCACCGGCCGCGGCGGGGCGGTCTCGACCGTCGACGTGGCCAGCACGACGAGCTCAGTGTGCGGCACGTGAATGTCGAACGCGTCCACCGCCGTGCCCCAGTAGTCCACGTAGTGAAGCGGCCGCACCGCCGGCGTGACCGCCAGGGCGGCCTGCAGCAGGCGCTGGCCGTCCACGCTGGGCGGGGTCAGCCTGGCTTCGTTGTAGGACGCCCGCACCGGCTCGGCGTACCGGTAGCCGGTGCGGTGCCTGATGGCGATCCGCCAGCTCACGCCTGTGCCTCCTGCAGTCCCCACTGGGGCGGCGGCGACCCGGCGAAGAGCCGTTCGGTTACTTCCTCGCTGATCACCGATACGGCTCGCTGCAATCCGAGCAACCGGTCCGGCAGTGCGTCCAGGAGCCGGGCGGCGGAAACGAACTCCAGGTCGGTGCGGGCCCGGCCGATGGCCCGGTGGGCGCGTTCGTCCAGCCCGGAGCGCCCGGACGCCGGGTCGAGCCGGGCCAGCGCCCGCTCCCCGGTCCGGAGCGCGTAGAAAGCCGAACGTGGGAAGAGCCGGTCCACCAGCAAGAACTCGACGACCCTGGGTTCATCGACGCCCTGCTGGTAGGTACGCAGGTAAGCATCGTGGGCGGAGCAGGCCCGCAGGGTCGAGGTCCAGCCTTCGCTCGCGCGCTCGGAGCCGATCCGCGCCGCGAGCATGCGCGCGGTCATATCCACCCGTTCCAGGCTGCGGCCAAGGACCAGCGCGTCGTAGCTCGTATCCCGGCTCATGCTCGCCTCGACGTAGCCGGCCATGTTCGCCGCGCGCTCGCGGACGTAGGAGAAGAACGGCGCCGGGCCGAAGTCGCGGGCGGCGGTCACCCGGGCGGCCAGGGAGTTATGGGTGGAGTTCAGGCATTCCCAGATATCCGCGGACAGCGCCTCCCGGGCGCTGCGGGCGTTCCGCCAGGCGGCGGACAGCGCGCCGACGATCGAGCTGGACGAGTCCCTGGCGTAGCCGAGCAGCTCCAGGACGGCCCGGGAGTCGCGGTGCTGATCGGCGGCCTCGGCCGGGACGCCCATCACGGACAGCAGGACGGCGCAGGCGCGGGCCTCGTCCACGCCCGGATCTTCGAGCACTTCGTGGAAATGGACGTCGAGCAGCCGGGCGGTGTCCTCCGCCCGCTCGACGTAACGGCCCACCCAGAACAGCGCCTCCGCCACCCGGCTCAGCATCGGTGTCTCCTCACTGCTGCTGGTCCTGCTGGGGACCGCGGTCGGGCTCGGCGCCGCGCACCGCCTGCGGAGGGAACGCCGACGCGCCGTCGGCTTCCGGGTCCGGTCCCGGTGAGGAGGTCAGCACCCAGGTGTCCTTGGAACCGCCGCCCTGGCTGGAGTTGACGATCAGGCTTCCCTCCCGCAACGCCACCCGGGTCAGCCCGCCGGGCAGCACCCGGACCCGCGTGCCGTCGTTGACCGCGAACGGCCGCAAGTCGACGTGCCGGGGCAGCAACTGGTCACCGAGCTGCGCCGGCGACGTCGACAGCAGCACCAGCTCCTGCGCGATCCACCGCCGCGGCTCGGCCAGCACCTGCTCGCGCACGGCGGCCAGTTCGGCGTCGGAGGCCTGTGGCCCGACGACGATGCCGTTACCGCCCGACCCTTCCACCGGCTTGACCACCAGCTGGTCGAGGCGGGCCAGGCACTGCGAGCGCACGTCCGGGTCGTCGAGCCGGTAGGTGGTGACGTTCGGCAGCAGGGGATGCTCGCCCAGGTAGTACTCGATGAGCGCCGGGAGGTAGGTGTAGGTGAGCTTGTCGTCGGCCACGCCGTTGCCGACCGCGTTGGCGATCGTGACGTGGCCGGCCCGGGCGGCGTTCAGGATCCCCGGGCAGCCCACCACGGAGTCGCCCCGGAACTGGACCGGATCGAGGAAGTCGTCGTTGACGCGCCGGTAGAGGACGTCCACCCGCCGCTGTCCGCCGACGCTGCGCATGTACACGATGTTGTCGCGGCAGAACAGGTCCCGCCCCTCGACCAGCTCGACGCCCATCTTGCGGGCCAGGAAGGCGTGCTCGAAATAGGCGGCGTTGCCCACCCCCGGCGTGAGCAGCACCACGACCGGCTCGTCGGTGCCGACGGGCGCGGACCGCCGCAGCGCGTCCAGCAGCCATCCCGGATAGGAGGCGACCGGCCGCACCTCCTGCTCCAGGAACAGGCCGGGGAAGACCCGGGCCATGGTCCTGCGGTTCTCCACCACGTAGGACATGCCCGACGGCACCTGCAGGTTGTCCTCCAGGACGCGCAGGACGCCGGCCTGGTCACGGACGATATCGATGCCGGCCAGGTGAACCCGCACGCCGTTCGGCGGCAC
This sequence comes from Streptosporangiaceae bacterium, assembly GCA_050011155.1. Classification (GTDB taxonomy): domain Bacteria; phylum Actinomycetota; class Actinomycetes; order Streptosporangiales; family Streptosporangiaceae; genus Palsa-504. The sequence goes on along the minus strand of JBEKJP010000092.1, from coordinate 5,338 downwards.
GATGCCGTGGGCCGGCCGGCAGAAGCCAGCCGACGTGGTGAGCAGCGAGCGCGGCACCACCTGGTCCCGGACCACCTCACCCGGCCCGTAGACGTCGGCGAGAAATGCCTCGAGCGCGCGCACCCGCTGCACGACGCCCGCTTCGACCAGCTCCCACTCGGCCGCCGGGATCAGCCGCGGGATCAGGTCGAGCGGGAACAGCCACTCCTCGCCGGCGTGGGAAAAGACGACGCCCTGATCACGGAAACTGCGGTCCCTGGCCTCCGCCCGGCGGGCCAGGTCCTCGCCGGTGAGCGTCTGCAGTGCGTCGTACAGGGCCCGCGTGTGCGGGCGGGGCACGCCATCGGTCCCGAACATCTCGTCGTAGGCCGGGCCGCGCGGGTAGCTGTCGAGGAGGCCGCTCATCAGCGGGTTCGTCTTGATTCCGGGGTCAGCGCCGGGCCAGGCGTCGTTCGCCGCCGGCGCCCGCCTGGTAGGCCAGGCCGTAATGCCGGAAGATCGCTTCTTCGTCGCCGGCTGGCAGCTCGCCGTCGGTATCGATGGAGGGGGCGTCCTTGACCTGCTTCTTATCGAAGCCGACCTTGACGTACCCGGGACCGACCGTCGCCTGGGCCAGGGGCACGAACGTGAGCCGGTGCCGGGTCGGCAGCCCGACCGTGATGGTGGCGAACGCCGGCTGGTCGGTGGTGGTGTCGACGTAGACGTCCTCCAGCGCACCGATCTTGTGGCCTTCGGCGTCCACGACATCGTGGCCCCGCCACTCCCGGATATCGGTAGCGTCGAACATGCCAGTCCTTCTTCCTTCACCGCGGATGCCCGCCCTGCGGGCGAGCGGCGCATACCCGCTGGGCGCGGGGCTAACCACCGCGGCCGATAAAACCGAGAAGGGAATGAACCGGGCACCTGATCGGTTACCCAGACGGTCGTAATTGTCTTGTGTGTTCGTGTCATCTGCACGCTCGCGGAAAACGATGTTGCGGGCGCGCCGCTTCAGGAATCTGGAAGGTCGCGTCGAGAACCGGCCCGGGTCACGCACCGTGCGGACCCGCATCCAGCCCCGACAGGGAGCGATATGACACAGGGAACCGTCAAATGGTTCAACGCGGAGAAGGGCTACGGCTTCATCTCCCGCACCGACGGACCGGACGTGTTCGTGCACTACTCCGAGATCGACGGCAACGGCTACCGTAGCCTCGAGGAGAACCAGCAGGTGGAGTTCGAGGTGGCGGCGGGCCCGAAGGGCCCGCAGGCCACCCAGGTCCGCGCCGCCTGAGCCGCGCAGGCCTGGCCTGTTAAGAAGAACAGCTAGACGTGGGCCCGGCACCAGCAGGTGCCGGGCCCACGTCATGCCCGCCGCCGGGCGCCTTGCGGGCGTGCTAACTAGGTGAGGTCACCGTCTCCCGATGACGGGGAGATGGTCTGCCTGGCCTCGGCGGGCGATACCGCCTCCTGCGCCTCCGGGGCTACCGTGGCGCTGGCCAGGCTCGGCTCCGCCTCAGGCAGCACCTCGGTGGCCTCGGGCCAGCGCTTGAGCTCCACCTGCGGGATCAGCCAGGTGGCCAGGAAGGCCAGCGCGGCGATCGGCACCGCCACCAGGAAGACGGTCTGGATCGACTCGGCGTAGCCGGCCACGAAGCCCTGGTGTACCGCGGCGGGCAGGTGGGACAGCACCGCCGGGGTGATATCGGCGCTGGCGAAGCCCTTCGGCAGGGTGACTCCGTGCAGGTGGCTGGCCAGGTTCCCGACCAGTACGTTGGCGAAGATCGCGCCGAAGATCGCGGTGCCGAACGACCCGCCGATCGAGCGGAAGAACGTGGCGCCCGAGGTGGCGACGCCCAGCTCGCTGTGCGGCACGCCGTTCTGCACGATGATGACGAGCACCTGCATGACGCCGCCGATGCCCATCCCGAGCACCAGCATGTACAGGGCGTCCAGGGCGGTCGACGTGTGCACCCCCATGAGGTGCAGCAGGAACAGGCCCACGGTCATGAACCCGGCGCCGGCGATCGGGAAGAACCGGTACTTGCCGGTCCGGGAGATGATCTGCCCGGAGGAGATCGAGACCAGCAGCAGCCCGGCCATCAGCGGGAGCAGGTACACCCCGGAGATGGTCGGCGAGATGCCGCGGACGACCTGGAAGAACGCCGGCAGGTAGGTGATCGCGCCGAACATCGCGAAGCCGACGATGAAGCCGACCACGCTGGTGACCGAGAAGGTGCGCAGCTTGAACAGGTGCAGGGGCAGCACCGGCTCGGCCGCCCGCCGCTCGACCAGCACGAACACGCCGATCAGGAGCACGCCGGCCACGCCCAGGATGTAGATGGGCGCCGACCGCCACGGGTAGGTGGTGCCGCCCAGGCTGGTCAGCAGGATCAGCGAGGTGACGGCCAGCGACAGCACGGCGGTGCCGAGGTAGTCGATCACGTGGTGCACCCGGCGCAGCGTGCCGGGCACCTGGATGGCCACCACGACCAGCGCGATCACGCCGATCGGGACGTTGATGTAGAAGATCCAGCGCCAGCTCAGGTTGTCCACGAACACGCCGCCGAGCAGCGGCCCGACCACGCTGGCCAGTCCGAAGACGGCGCCGAAGAGCCCGACGTATTTGCCGCGCTCGCGCGGCGAGACGATGTCGCCGACGATGGCCTGCGCGCCGACCATCAGGCCGCCGGAGCCAAGACCCTGCACGGCGCGGAACGCGATGAGCTCGATCATGGACGTGCTGAGGCCCGACAGGATCGAGCCGATCAGGAAGATGACGATCGCGGCCTGGAAGAAGATCTTCCGGCCGTACTGGTCGCCCAGCTTGCCCCACAGCGGCGTGGATACCGTGGTGGCGAGCAGGTAGGCGGTGATGATCCAGGCGATGTGGGAGCCGCCCTTGAGGTCACCGACGATGGTGGGCAATGCCGTGGACACGATCGTCTGATCGAGCGCGGCGAGCAGCATGCCGAGCATGAGCGCGCCGATGATGAGCAGGATCTGGCGGCGGCTGAGCCCGGGCCGGGCGCCGTTGCCGGTGGTGTCGGCGGCCGCAGGAGTGGCGGATGCCATCAGGTGTTGTCCTTCCCCGTGTTGTTTCTTAGTTCGCAGCGTTCGGGCAGCCCGTCAGCGAGGGCCCGGAACGCCTGGTCGATGAGGCGTTCGAGCGGAACCGTGCCGCCCGAGCCGGCCCAGAACGAGATGCTGGCGCGGAACACGCCGGCCGCGGTGGCGGCCAGCAGGCTCGGATAGGGGTCCCGGTCGGGATCGGTGCCGAGGCGCTCGGCGAGTCCCTCGACGATGGCCCGCTCGGTCATCGCCATCTGCGCCGCGCGGGCCGCCCGCAGCTGCGGGTCGGTGTGGGCGCCCTTCATCCGGCGCAGCCAGGTGGCCGGCTCGCCGCCCAGTTCGGTCAGCTCGTCCGCCACCGCCCGGGCGTCTTCCACCATGACCAGGCGCAGTGCCGTCAGGGCGGGCTGGCCGGGGGCTAGGCGCGCGACGCGATCGCGCAGCACCGTGATCCGGTCCGGGTCCGCGCCGAACAGCGCGGCTTCCTTGGTCGGGAAGTAGTTGAAGAACGTGCGGGGCGACACGTCCGCCGCCGCCGCGATGTCCTCCACCGTGACGTGGGCGAAGCCACGCTCGGTGACCAGGTCGAACGCGGCCCGGCGGAGCGAGCGGCGGGTCGCCAGCTTCTTGCGCTCGCGCAGCGAGGTGTTCGTTTCCGAGGTGTTCGTTTCCTCAGTGGGAACCGTCGTACCAGCAGGTATCGTCATGGGCTCGCTATATTCTGCGTCAGATGAAAATTTGCAGCTGGTGAAAGCTTGCATGGTCTGCAACGGTGGGAGCCGGGCGGATGTTCCCGATGGGAGGCAGTAAATTTGCCGCGTGATGTCGGACAGCGCGGAGCGCGAGAACGGGCCCGGCGAGGCTTACGTGCGCGGGGACGACCACCCCGCCTTTGACACGACCGTGGCGCACCAGGCGCGGATCTACAACTACTGGCTTGGGGGCAAGGACAACTACGCCGCCGACCGGAAGGCGGCCGAAGAGGCCGTCGCGGCCTATCCGGGCGTGGCCACGGGCGCGCGGGCCAACCGGCAGTTCCTGGCCCGGGCGGTGAGCTACCTGGCCGGCGAGGCGGGCATCGGGCAGTTCCTGGACATCGGCACGGGCATCCCGACCGCGAACAACACCCACGAGGTCGCCCAGTCGGTTTCGCCTGGCAGCCGGATCGTGTACGTGGACCACGACCCGATCGTGCTTGCCTACGCCCGGGCCCTGATGGCCAGCGACGACGAGGGCCTCATCGACTACCTGGACGCCGACCTGCGCCATACGCAGTCGATCCTGGAGCAGGCGGCCAGGACCCTGGACTTCTCCCGGCCGGTAGCGATCATGCTGATCGCGATCCTGCACGCCATCGGCGATGACGACGACCCCTACGGGATCGTGGCCACGCTGCTGGACGCGGTGCCCTCGGGCAGCTACCTCGTCCTGTCCCATGGCGCCTCGGACATCGACGCGGAGCAGATGGCCGAGGTGGCCAGGCGCATCAACCGAGCCAGCCATCAGCAGTTCACGCCCCGCGGCCGGGGCGAGGTCACGCGCTTCTTCGACGGGCTCGAGTTGCTGGAGCCCGGGGTGGTCCGGGTCGAGGCGTGGCGGCCGGTTCCTGGGGTCGAGGCCCTGGACCGTTCGGCTATGTGGGGTGGCGTGGCGGTCAAGCGCTAGCTCGGTGCGGCCTGGCGGGCGGCGGCGAACGGGGTCTGGTCGAAGATGAACCGGTTGTAGGTGATCTTGCCGTCGGTGACGGTGACGCACTCGGCGGCGGGCGCGCTGGCCACCGGGACGGTCTCGGTGTCGTACACGATGACCGCGGTCTTCTCGTCGCCGAAGGCCGCGATCAGCTCCGAGCCGGTGAGGATCTGCACGAACGGGCGCATGAAGCCCAGGTACGCCTCCCGGCCCTCCAGCCGGCCCGCCGGGGCGTCGCACACGATGTCGTCGGCGATGTACTCCAGCGCCCGGTCCAGGTCGTGGCTGGTCCAAGCCTGGAAGTAGGCCAGCGCGGTGCGCAGCGCGGGGCCGGTGCTCTCGGTCATTAGCTGAGCCTTTCTTTCGTCACGTCGTTCGGCCGTCATTGTTTTGGTTGTTATTGAGGTAGACACCGCGCGGTGTGAGAACGGAACGCTGGCCTGAGATGTCATGCTGGTGGCCGTGGAGCAGGCCATGCGGCCACGCGGCGATCCGGTCCTTCCTGGCGGCCAGCTTCGGCTACCGCGGCGACCGCCGGGTCCACCTCGTGCCCGCCCGTGCTAACAGCCAGCCGGCCCTGGCCAGCTACGTCGGCGAA
>JBEKJP010000091.1:0-31760 GCA_050011155.1 Streptosporangiaceae bacterium | reverse complement strand
CACCGCCATCGTGGGCGCGGCGATCCTGCTGCTGGCCTACCACCTGATCACCAGCCGCAGCGCCAGCACCGGCCGCAGCCGCAGCAACGGCCGCAGCCGGTCACGCCGGTGGGCGCACCGGTGACCCCAGCCGCCGCGCTCCCCGAGCCCACGTTCCAGCTCCCGAAGGGGTGACGCGTCATGTCCATCGCCGCCGGTATCGCCCTTGTCGTCTTCGGGGCCATCCTCACGTTCGCCCTGAAGGGCGGGCACATAGGCAACCTCGATCTGCATGCCGTGGGTGTCATCCTGATGCTCGCGGGCGTCATCGGGATCCTGCTACCCAAGGCGATTCGCAACAGGTCAAGCTTTTCCCGGCCGACTATCCGCAGCCGGCAAGATGTCATGGACGACGGGACACGGACCGTCGTGAACCATACCGACGGATCGCAGACCCTCGTGGAGCATAACGACGGCGAGCAGACCTTCACCGAACACTTCGACGCCGGACCGTCGCTCAATGGTGACAGCCGGACTCATGACTCTCACCAGGCCCGGCCGGGATCGGGCTCAAGCTAGACCCCCAGGAGCCCGCGTGGCGGACGGCCGTTCCCGCGCCGCGCCTTCAAGGGGTCCGTGTGCCCCAGCCCACGTACTTGCGTGGGCTGGGTGCCACGCACGACCGGGCCGCCCCGAAGGACCCGCCTGACCAGCCTGACCAGCCTCCCCGGACGACCGAAGGCCATCGGGTACGTGCACGTCCGGGTGGGGACGGGACTAGGGCTGGCGCGCGTTGCTTTCGGCCTGGTGGCGGAGCGCGAAGACCGCCGCTTGCACCCGGTCTTGCAGGCCGAGTTTGGCCAGGATGCTGCGGACGTGGGTCTTGACGGTCTGCTCGCCGATCACGAGGTCCCGGGCGATCTGCCGGTTGCTGTGGCCGCGGGCGATCAGCTCGAGTACGTCACGTTCGCGCGGCGAGAGCGGCGCCAGCGGATCGGGCGGCGGCGGCCGCCTGATCGCCCGCGTGAGCCGGGTGAGCAGGTCGGGGCTGAGGCTGGCGGTGCCGGCGGCGGCGGCGCGGACGGCGGCGATGACGTCGTCGCCCGCGGCGGTCTTGAGCAGGTAGGAGGTCGCGCCGGCCTGCATGGCGCGGACGAGGTGCTCGTCGTCGGTGGCGGAGGTGAGCACCACGATGGCCGGCCGGCCGGGCGGGCCGTCCAGCGCGGCCAGCACGGAATGGCCGTCCCGGTCCGGCATGTACAGGTCGAGCAGCAGCACGTCGGGGCGGGTGGCGGCCACGACGTCCACCGCCTGGCGGCCGTCTCCGGCCTCGCCCACGACCTCGATCCCTGGCTCCTGGCCGAGCAGGTAGCACAGCCCGTCCCTGACGACGCGGTGGTCGTCGGCGATCACCACGCGGATGGTCATGCCACCGGCACCCGGACGGTGACCGACGTGCCGCACCCGGGTGCGCTGTCGATATCCGCGGAGCCGCCGAGTTCGGCGACCCGGGCCCTGATGTGCGCGAGCCCGGACCCGGCGGGCCCGGCGGCCGGGTCGAAGCCGGTTCCTTCGTCGCGGACGGTGAGTTCCACCTGCCCGGGCTGACGGGTCAGCGACACGGCCAGCTTGCGTACCGCCCCGTGCCGCACGGCGTTCGCGCACGCCTCCTGGGTGATGCGCAGCAGGGCATGCCCGACCGGCGCGGGCACGGTGACGTCGTCCAGGCTGGCGTCGACGACCACGCCCAGCCGGTCGTGGTAGTTGGCGCACAGTTCCCGCAGGGCCCCGGTCAGCCCGGCGCCGTCCAGGCCGGCCGGGCGCAACTCGGCCAGCAGCGCCTGCATGTCGCGCAGCGCCTCCTCGCTGACCCGCTCGATCACCTGAGCCTGCTCGTGGCCCGGGTCGGCGCGGCGCATCCCGGCCGCGATCATCCGCAGCGCGAACAGGTGCTGGGAGATCGCGTCGTGCATCTCCCGGGCGATCCTGGCCCGCTCCGCGGCGCGGGCATCGTCGGCGGCGCGCTGCCGCTGCGCGGTCATCGCGGAGCCCAGTTGCCTGGTCATCGTGGTGAAGTTCGCTTCCAGGCGGCCGAGCTCGTCCCGGCCGGACGCGGGCAGCGCCACGGTGTAGTCGCCGTCGGCCACCGCGAGCGTCGCCCGCTCCAGGCGGCGGACCCGGCGGACGAGGCGCCAGGACGCCGCCAGGCCGAACAGGAAGCCGACCGGCACGATGGCGGCGAGCAGCGTCAAGGGCGTCACCACCAGCAGTTGCTGCGCGGCTTGGCCGAGCTGGGCCCGCTCTCGCCAGCCGCTGATCGGGTTGACGAACCCAGCTGACCACGGTGCCTGGACATAGACGTAGGCGATCGATGTGTGCCCCGGCGGCCGGGCGACATCGAAGAGCACGTCCCCGTCGGGCGTGCCGTAGGGGGCGAACGTGCCGTTGCTCTTGATGTGGTCCACGTCCCCGGGTAGCGCCGGGGAGGCGACCTCGTCGGACGCGGCCGGCCGTCCGGGCGGGTACCGGGCCGGCGCGGAGGAGGCGACGACGGTCCCGTCGGCGCCGACCGCGACGACCGCGTTAATCGCCTGGCCGGGGTGGCCGAGCACGGGGTCGTCAAGCACGGTACCGACGGGCACGCCGCGCGGATAATCCTCGGCGAGTCGCTGTGCGTAGCTGCTCGCGGTGGTGTCCACCTGAGCCTGCAGCTGGGAACCGGCCAAGGTCGGCAGGACCTGGTAGCCGAGCACCAGCATCTCGACCAGCACCACGACGGCGAACGTGACCAGGATGTAGGAGGCGATCAGCCGGCCAGAGAGCCCTCGCGCCCGGCGTCGTACCCGGTTGAGCGCACTCGGGCGATCCAGCACACCTGCAGGCTACGTCCGGGGGGCCCGGCCGCGTATCCCTCCAGCGAGGTAGCCGCGCTCCTCCCGGCGCGTGATGCTTTCGCGGCCCGCGGCCGGCACGCTGGCCACCATGAACCCACAGCCACGTGTCACCGCCATCATCGCCGCGGCCGGCCTGGCCCTGCTGGCCACCGCGTGCGGCAGCAACTCAAGCAGCACGGGCAGCACGGCGAGTGCGGGCACGGCGGCGTCCGCGTCCACCGGTGTCGCCTTCACCCAGTGCATGCACTCCCACGGGATCCCGGACTACCCCGCCCCGCAAAGTAACGGGCAGATGCAGAAGATCGTCTCGGGGCAGCAGGTGGGGGTCAGTGACGCCACGCTCCAGTCGGCCTCGACCGCCTGCCAGTCCCTGTGGCCGTACCAGGGCCTGACCCAGGCCCAGCAGCAGCAGGAGCTGGCCGAGGACCTGAAGTTCGCCCAGTGCATGCGCGCCCAGGGCCTGCCGAAGTTCCCCGATCCCACCGCTACCCAGGGACGCGTGGTGTTCGTGATAAGCACCAGCCAGGACGGCTTCGACCCGCATTCGGCGCAGGTTCTCGCCAAGGCCCGCCACTGCGAGGACGTGCTGCCCAAGGGCTCGGGGTTGCCGTCGGTGCGGGTGACGTCGTGAGAGCCCGCTGGCTGGCCGTCGGGCTCGTGGTGGTGCTGGCGGCCGGGGCGGTGACGGCCTGGCGGGCGGGAGTGTTCTCCGCCGCGGCCGCGCCCGGCGCCGCGCCGGCGGGGGCACCGGCACCGGCCACGGCCGCCGTGACCAGGCAGGACCTCATCGCTACGACTCCGCTGACCGCGACCCTGGGGTACGCCGGCTCCTACACCGTGACCGGACAGGGCACCGGGACGCTGACCTGGCTGCCGCCGGCCGGGCGGGTGATCCGTCCCGGGCAGGCGCTGTACCGGACCGGCAACGGCAGCCCGGTGGTGCTGCTGGCCGGCAGCGTGCCGGACTGGCGCCTCCTGTCGCCCGGGATCACCGGTGCGGACGTGTCCCAGCTCAACCACGACCTGGTCGATCTCGGCGACGCCGATCGGGCGGACGTCACCGCGCTCGGCTGGGACTACTACTCCTGGGAGACGAACTATGCGGTGCAGCGGCTCGAGACGCACCTCGGGGTCGACGACCCGGCGGGAAGCCTGTCCCTCGGGCAGGTCGTGTTCGAGCCGGAAGCGCTGCGGGTGAGCCAGGTGACCGGCCGCCTGGGCGGTTCAGCGGCCGGTCAGGTCCTGACCGCCACCTCGGACCGGCGCGTGGTCACGATCCCCCTCGACGCCGCCATGCAGTCGCAGGTGAAGGCGGGCGACCCGGTGACCGTCGCGCTCCCGACCGGGGCGACCGTACCGGGCACGGTGTCCTCGGTCGGCACGGTGGCGACGACCGCCGCGCCCGGCGCGGCGTCGGGACAGGGGCCGACGACGACGATCCCGGTCCAGGTGACGCTGACCGATCCGCGCGCGGCGGGCACCCTGGACCAGGCGCCGGTGACGGTGAACATGACCACGCAGAGCAGTTCGGGCCCGGTGCTCGCCGTACCGGTGACGGCGCTGGTGGCCCAGTCCGCCGGAGGCTACGACGTCGAGGTGGCCGGCCGGGGGAACACGCGCCGCTGGGTGCCGGTGACGCCCGGGATCTTCGACGACGCGGCCGGCCTGGTCCAGGTGACCGGGGCGCTGTCCCCCGGCCAGCGCGTCGTGGTGCCGGCCTCATGATGCCGCCGGTCCTGGAACTGGATCAGGTGTCGAAGGTGTACGCCGGGGTGCCGCCGGTGCGGGCGCTCGACCGGGTGAGCCTGGCGGTGACGGCCGGGGAGCTGGTCGCCGTCGTCGGCCCGTCCGGGTCGGGCAAGACCACGCTGCTGCACCTGATGGGGACCCTGGACCAGCCCGCCAGCGGCACCGTCCGGGTCACCGGCCTGGACGTGGCCCGGCTGACCGACCGGCGGCTGTCGGCCCTGCGGGCCGCCCGGATCGGGTTCGTGTTCCAGCAGTTCTTCCTGGCCGAGCACCAGACGGTCCTTGGCAACGTGGCCGACGGGCTGCTCTACGCGGGGGTGCGGCGCGGCGAGCGCGGCCGGCTGGCCCGGGCCGCGCTGGACCGGGTCGGGCTCGGGCACCGCGCCGCCGCCCGGCCGACCCAGCTGTCCGGCGGCGAGCGGCAGCGGGTGGCGATCGCGCGGGCGATCGCGGGCGCGCCGGCCATGCTGCTCGCCGACGAGCCCACCGGCAACCTCGACTCGGCCACCGGCGCGTCCATCCTGGCCCTGCTGGACGAACTCAACGCCCACGGCACCACGGTCATCATCATCACCCACGACCACGCGGTCGCCGCCCGGACCCGGCGGCGCATCGAGATGCTCGACGGGCACGTCGTCACCGACACCGACCCCGCTTCCCTCGTCCCGGCGCGGGAAGGATCATCGTGACCCCCGTCTCCGCCGTCCGGCTGCCGCTCTCCGACGTCGCCGGGCTCGCCAGCATCGGGCTGCGGACTCGCAAGCTGCGGGCCGGCCTGTCGGCGCTCGGCATCGCGATCGGCGTCGCCGCGATCGTCGCCGTGCTCGGCCTGGCCGCATCCTCCCAGGCCGCGCTGCTGGACGAGATCCAGGCCCTCGGCACGAACCTGCTGACCGTCAGCAACGGCCAGACCTTCAGCGGCGGCCCCGCGGAACTGCCCGCCGCCGCGCCGGGCATGATCACCCGGCTGCCCGGGGTCACCGCCGTCCAGGACACCGGGAACGTCGGCGGTGTCAACGTCTACAAGTCGCCGCTGATCCCGGCCATCGAGACCAGCGGCCTCAGCGTGCAGGCCGCCACCGGCGACCTGCCCGCCGCCGCGGGCACCGCGGTGGCCCAGGGCAGTTACCTGAACGCCGCGACCGCCCGCGAGCCCGTCGCGGTCCTCGGCGCCGTCACGGCCCGGCTCCTCGGCTTCGACCGCGTGCGTCCCGGCATGCGGATCTGGCTGAGCAGCCCGTCGTCCGGGGGGCAGTGGTTCGCCGTGACCGGGATCCTCGACCCGGACACCTACGCGCCGGAACTCGGCTCGGCCGTCCTGGTGGGCTTCCCCGCCGCGCAGCGGTACCTCGGCTTCGACGGGCACCCGTCGCAGATCTACGTGCGTACCGGCCATGACCCCGCCGTCACCACCCGCGTCGACCGGTTGCTGGCCGCGCAGGCCAACCCGGAAAACCCGGGCCAGGTCACCGTCTCCCAGCCGTCGGCCGCGCTGACCGCCGCCGCCGACGCCAAGGGCGCGCTCGACACCCTGTTCCTCGGCCTCGGCGCGGTGGCCCTCCTGGTCGGCGCGATCGGGGTGGCCAACATCATGGTCATCTCGGTGCTGGAACGCCGCCAGGAGATCGGGCTGCGCCGGGCCCTCGGCGCCACCCGGGGGCAGATCCGGACCCAGTTCCTGGCCGAGGCGGTCATGCTGTCGCTGGGCGGCGGCGCGGCCGGCGTCCTGGCCGGCGCGGCCGCCACCGCGCTGTACGCCCGCGCCCACGGCGAAGCCGTCGTCATCCCGCCCGGCGCCTGGGCCGGCGGCCTGGGCGCCGCCGTCGCCATCGGCGCCCTCGCGGGACTGCTGCCGGCCATCCGGGCCGCACGCATGTCCCCGACGCGGGCCCTGTGGAGCATCTGAATCGAGCCGGGTACCAGGGCGTGCGGCCCGGCCCGTTCGGGATAAAAGATCTTTATAACGAACGGGCTAGGCGTCGCGCTTGCGGAATAGGTATCCGCCCGCGCCGACGAGGACGACGGCCCAGATTATGGTGACCAGGAACTGCGGCCACGCCGACCACAGGTGCGGGTTCGATGGTCCCACCGTCACCGAGAGCACCCGGCCCGCCGCGTCGGGGAAGAACCGCATGATGTCCCAGCGCCAGGTGTCCGGCAGGAGCTGGATGATGACCGAGAGCACGAACATCAGGCCGATGGCGGAGGTGATCGCGCCGGCCGTGTGCCGGATGATCGCGCCGAGGCCGAAGGCGATCAGCGTGACCACCGTGACGAACAGCGCGGTGCCGATCACGGCGGCGAGCACGTGGCCGGGAGAGATGGTGTCGGTGCCCTGGAACGTCACGATGGGCGGGCCGTTGCCGCCCGCGGGCGGATGCATAAGGGCGTTGGCCGGGATCGTGACCGAGTGGAACAGCGACGCGCTCACGCCCGAGCCGGACATCGCCGCCTGGCCCACGAAGAACGAAATGAACGAGGTCACCAGCGAGACGACCAGGGCCACCGTGGTGAGGACGATCAGCTTCGCGAGGTAGATCGTGCCGCGCCTGGGCATGACGGTCAGCGAGGTGCGGATCATCCCGGTGGAGTACTCGGACGTGATGCTCATCGCGCCGACGACCGCGATGATCAGCTGGCCGAGCTCGAAGAAGGCGATCAGCGACGCCTGGGTGGCGTCCGATCCCGCCTTGTTCTGCGGGTTGTTATGGATGTTGGACGCGACGCCGAACCCGGCGATGGCCGCGATGCCGACGCTGACGATGATCAGCGCGGCGAGGGTCCAGTAGGTGGATCGGACCGAGCGGATCTTGGTGAACTCCGAGGCGAGCGTCCCGCGCAGTCCCGCCCGGCCGGCGGCCGGCGGCAGCACCGGCTGGTTGACGGCCGCTGTTGTCGTTGCCATCGTCAGACCCCGCTTCCTATCATGGCGCCCGCTGGCTGGCCGGGCGCGTCGGCGTGGTACTCCACGCTGTCCGCCGTCAGCTCCATGAAGGCCTCTTCCAGCGAGGCCCGCACCGTGGTCAGTTCGTGCAGCCGGATGCCCTCGCTGAAGGCCAGGTCGCCGACCTGCTCGGCCGGCATGCCGCGCACTTCGATCGACCCCTCGTCGCCGGGGCCGGCCGTAGCGCCCTTGGCGCTGACCGCCCGGATGAGCTGATCCGCCGATGGCGTGCGCACCCGCACGGCCGCACCGGAGGCCCGGGCGACGAAGTCCTTCATCGTGCAGTCGGCGATCAGCTTGCCCCGGCCGATCACGATCAGGTGGTCGGCGGTGTTTTCCATCTCCGACATCAGGTGGCTGGAGACGAAGACCGTCCGGCCCTCGCCGGCCAGGCCCTTCATCAGGTTCCTGATCCAGAGGATGCCCTCGGGGTCGAGGCCGTTGACCGGCTCGTCGAACATCACCATCTTCGGGTCGCCCAGCAACGTGGCCGCGATACCCAGGCGCTGGCTCATGCCCAGGGAAAACCCCTTGGACCGCTTCGTCGCCACCTCCGTCAGGCCGACCAGTTCGAGCACCGCGCCGACCCGCCGCTTGGGCAGGTTATTGGTCTGGGCGAGGCAGAGCAGGTGATGGTAGGCCGACCGGCCGCCGTGCACCGCCTTCGCCTCGAGCAGCGCGCCCACCTCGCGCATCGGATAAGCGAAATCGCGAAACGCCTGGCCGTCGATGACGACCGCGCCCTTGTCCGGGTAATCAAGCCCGAGGATGCAGCGCATCGTGGTGGTCTTGCCCGCGCCGTTCGGCCCCAGGAAGCCGGTGACCTTGCCCGGCTCGACGCCGAAGGTCAAGTCATCGACGGCGACCTTATCGCCGTACCGCTTCGTGAGCCCCCGTACCTCAATCATGGGAAATTAGTCCTCTCTGCAATTTTCTCAGGCTGTCTTCATCCTCCCCGGTAGCCGATGGCCACCGCGTCACCCCCGGTGATGATTACGGCCTACTCCCGCAGGATGACTCGCGGGCTGAATCGGCTGGTCGTCCAGAAGGCGAGGCGGGATCGTCTCGGCGCAGGACGCGGCCGCGCCGCGCCGCCCGTACCGTCGGTCGCGTGGATGTGATCAGCTGCACGGGCCTGACCAAGCGGTTCGGGCCGGCGATCGCGGTCGACGGACTTGACCTGGCGGTCTCCTCCGGTCAGGTCTACGGCTTTCTCGGGCCGAACGGGGCGGGCAAGACCACGACCATCCGGATGCTGCTGGGCCTGGTCGCGCCGTCGGCCGGGCAGATCTGCCTGCTCGGGCGGCGCCTGCCGGACCCCCGGGCCGTGGCGCGGGCCGGCTCGATGATCGAGGAGCCTGCCTTCTACCCGTGGATGACGGGCCGCGGCAACCTCGAAGTCCTGGGCGCCACCGGGGGTGGCTGCGCTCCCGGCGAGGTCGCCCGGGTTCTCGGCCTCACCGGCCTGAGTGAGGCGGCCGCCCGGAAGGTCAAGACCTACTCCCAGGGCATGCGCCAGCGGCTGGGGATAGCCGCGGCCATGCTCGGGCGCCCGCCGCTGCTGATCCTGGACGAACCGGTCAACGGACTCGACCCGGCCGGCATCAGGGCGGTCCGCGATCTGCTGCGGGAGCTAGCCACGCAGGGAACGACGGTGTTCCTGTCCAGCCACCTGCTCGGCGAGGTCGAGCAGGTGTGTGACCGGGTGGCCGTGATCGTCCGCGGCCGCCTGGTCGAGGAAGGCGCACCCGCGACCCTCGGCGCCATCCGGCGGCAGGTCCGGATCGAGGTCGCGGACGCGGACACGGCGGTCGCGGCCCGGCTGCTGGCCCGGTGGCCGGCCCGCCAGGCGGACGGGTATTTCCTGGTCGACCACGACAGCGGGCGGGACGTGAACGGCGTACTGGTGTCCGGCGGGGTGGTGGCCGAGTCGGTGACCGTCGAGCGGCCCCGGCTGGAGGACAGGTTCCTGGAGATCACTGAGAAGGAGGACGGACATGCTGTGGTTGCTGGCCGCTGAATTCCGCAAGCTCGCCCGGCCGCTGATCTGGGGCACCGGGCTGGCCATCACCGGATTCTGCGTGCTCATCACCTGGGGCGGCGTGAACAACGCCCGCGGCGCGCTGGCCAGCCCGCGGATTCCCGACGTCTGCGCGCGGGCGGCGACCGGGCCGTGCCCGCAGGTGATCGCCCATGCCCACGCCACGGCCCGGGCCGCCGCGGCGGCGGCGAGCCTGCTGGCCCAGCCCGGGGAGATCGGCCAGGTGGCCGCAGGCATGCTCGCCTCGGTCCCCGGCGTTCTGCTGATCGCCCTGGTCGCGGGCGGGCACTGGGGTGGTGAGTGGGGAGCCAAGACGATCAGGCAGCTGCTCGCCCGGCAAGGCCACCGGACCTGGGTGCTCGCCGCCAAATGGCTCACGATCTGGGCGGCGGGCCTGGTGACCCTGGGGGGCTGCTGGCTGGTCCTGGCGGTGGCCGGACCGGTGATCGCGGCCGCCGCTGGCCTGCCCGCGGCTCATGTCTCGCTCTGGGCGGGCCTGGGCTCGTCGGCCGCCGCGGCCGGCCGCGCCGCGGTCGTGCTCGCCCTGTTCGCGGCCGTCGGCACGGCGGCGGGCGCGATCGCCCGTGGTCAGCTCGCCACCACGGCGATCACGGCCGGCTCGATACTGCTCGCGCTCCTGGTGGCCGGCATCGCCAGCATCGGGCGGTACTCCCCGGCGTCGTTCGTCCAGGCCTGGATGAGCTTCGGCGCCGGCGGCTACCTGCCCACCAACTTCTGGAGCAGGTTCGTCGGCAGCGGGCCGCGGCCCGGCGAGCTGGCCGGGCTGGCCGGCATCATCGCGTTCGGCGTGGCGGCGGCCGTCGTAGCCCGCTGGCGGTTCGCCGCCGACGTGACGGTGTGACCACCCAGCCGGCGATTTAAGGTCGAACCGTGCGGAAGACCTGGCCGCCCCGGCGGCTACGCGACGAGACCGCCGACCGCCTGCTGGCGGCGGTCCTGCTGATCTGGGCGCTGTTCGACGTGCCCTGGTGGTGGCGTCCGCCCGGACACGCCGGGGCCACGCCGGTGATCGCCGGGATCATCGCGCTGGCCGCCGCGCAGTCGGCCCCTTTCCTGTGGCGGCGGCGGCAGCCGGTCGCCGTGCTGGCGCTGGCGGGCGCGGCCCTGGCGGTGAAGTACGCCGCGGGCCTCAACCTGTGGTCGGCCAGCGCCGCGGTTCTCGTCGCGGCCTACGGCCTGGGCGCCTACGGCGGCCAGGCGGTCCGCCGGGCGGCCCGGTTCCTGGCCGCGTGCGCGCTGCTCGCGGTGTTCGTCACCTTGCTGGCCGGCCACGGCACCCACGGCGGGCCCATCGACTGCGCGCTGCTCGCGACGGCCCTGATGCTGGGCGAGGTCACCAGCGCTCACCGCGATTCGGCCCTGGCGGGAGCCCGCCATGCCCAGGACACCGAACGGGCCCGGCTGGCCCGGGAACTGCACGACGTGGTAGCCCATCAGCTCAGCGCCATCGCCGTTCAGGCCGGGGCGGCCCGGCTGGCCGGGCCGGGTGACCCGCACGCGGCACCGGCGGCGATAGCCGCCATCGAGCGCCAGGCCCGCATCGGCCTGACCGAGCTCAACTCGCTGGTCCGCGAACTGCGGCTGGCCGGGGACACCGCCCCGGGCCTGTCGCCGCCGCTGCGTCTCGATGACATCGCCGGCCTGGTCGAGCGGGCCGCGGCATCGGGGTTGCGGGCCGTGCTGCGGGTGGAAGGCGAGCCGCGCTCGCTGCCGGCCGCGGTGGAGCTGGCCGGCTACCGGGTCGTGCAGGAGAGCCTGACCAACGCCATCCGGTACGCGCCCGGGGCCGCGGCCACGGTCGGCGTGGCCTATCGCGCCGACGGGATCATGGTCGAGGTGATCGACGACGGCCCGGGCGCGCCGTCCGGTGCGGAGGCGCTCCAGGGCGGCGGCGCCGGACTGGCCGGGCTGAAAGAACGCGCCCGCCTGCTGGGCGGCCGGCTGGAAGCCGGAAGCGCCGCCGAGCGAGGATTCGCGGTACGCGCGTTCCTGCCGGGTCCGCCATGACCATCCGGGTCCTGGTCGTCGACGACGAGCCGGTGGTGCGGGCGGGCGTGGCCATGATGATCGGCACGCAGCCGGACCTCGAGGTGGTCGGCGAGGCGCCCGACGGCCTGGCCGCCGTCGGCCAGGCCGCCGAGCTCAGGCCCGACGTCGTGACGATGGACGTGCGCATGCCGCGGCTCGACGGCATCGAGGCCACCCGACGGGTCGTCGCGCTGACGCCGAAGGCGCCCCGGGTCGTGCTGCTCACGACCTTCGACCTCGACGAGTACGTCTTCGACGGCCTGCTCGCCGGCGCCAGCGGGTTCCTGCTGAAGCAGGCGCCGCCCGAGGAGATCCTGCTCGCGGTCCGGGCCGCGGCCGCCGGCGACGCCCTGGTCTCCCCCGCGCCGATGCGGCGGCTGGTCGAGCACTTCGTCCGCGGACGGCCGCGGCGGTCAGCGGACCTGGACCGGCTCACCGACCGGGAACGCGAGGTCTTCGTCCTGATGGTCCGCGGACTTTCCAACGCCGCCATCGCCCGCCGCCTGGTGATCGGCGAGACGACAGCCAAGACGCACGTCACCCACATCATGACCAAGCTCCAGCTGCGCGATCGTGCGCATGCCGTCATCTACGGATACGAAACCGGGCTCGTGCGGCCGGGCGAAAGCGAGACATAGCGGGTGCCGCAGCGCTCGGCCGCGATTCCGAGAATGCGGATCTCTAACGGATCTACCCATCACAGATCCGCATCCTCCGGTTCCCCCACGGGCGATCCGTGCCGAATACGGCCATTCTGGCGGGCGCGGTCTCCAGGGCATGCCCTAGCGCGGTTAACGATCTTCAATAGCCAGGGTTATCGCCGCTGCGGGCTGTCATGGGCTCGGTGTGCCCCGCACACGTTCCCGGGTGCCCAGGGGTGCCACTTCCAGGTGACCCTATGTGCCACCGGTGCTGTTCTAGGTGACCCCATGTGCCACCGGTGCTGTTCTTGCGGATGCACCGTCACCTCCAGGGTCACTGAGATCGTTCAGTACCTCAGGACAGTGGTTCGCTGATCACGGGATCCCGGCGCTGGATGGTCACGGCCTGGCGGGAAATCAGCCATGTCCCCGCTGTTCTGGTGTAGTCGAGGGCGATGGTGCCCACTTCGCGGATGGCCGTGCCCGAGGGCCTGACGCAGAGGGCGGTGATCCTGCCCTCCCCGCGCATCGTGCTGTCGCCGGTCACGGTCAGGGCGAGGTTGGCGGCCCAGTGATACAGCTCGGGATACGCCGCCCAGGTCTTCTCCACGAAGGCCTGGATCGCGCTGCTGCCGTCCAGCGCCGCGCCGGGCGTGAAGCTCAGGACGCCCGAGGGGTGCCAGGTGGCCATGGCCCGGTCAAGGTCGCGGCTGTCTATCCCATGGAGCCACTCGGCGACGAGGTGAGCCCCGGCCAGCTTGGCCTGCAGCTCGTCCAGCGCTACCGCCATGTCTGCTGTCGTCATCGTTTTCCGCCTTCCGATTTACCGATGATCTCCTCCGTCTAGCAGCCCCGCCACTGGGGGATCCGGCCTTCTGTCATCGCCTGGCGGGCCTCCGTGAAGTCCTCGGATTCAAGGCAGCGGAGCTGCTCGTCCAGCGCCACCCTAAGGCTCTCCTCGGGGCCGCGGTGCCACGCCGCGTCGATCGCCCGTCTGGCCCCCCGCACCGCGACCGGCGGCTGGGCGGCCAGGCGGGCAGCGAACTCGGCCGCGGCGGCGTCGAGGTCTGCGCCGGCGACCACCCGGTTAGCCAGGCCGATCCGCAGCGCCTCGGCGGCGTCGATGACGTCGCCGAGCAGGATCAGCTCCCGGGCTCGGCTCTCACCGACGATCCGGGGAAGCCGGACGGTAGCGCCCATGTCGGGCAGGATCCCGTAGCGGGTCTCGGTCAGGCCCACCTTGGTGCCTTCGGCGAAGATACGGAAATCGCAGGCCAGAGCCAGCTGCAGGCCACCTCCGTAAGCGTGGCCATGCACGGCGGCGACGCTGGCGCAGCCGAGGCCGGGGATCCAGCTGAAGGCGCCCGTCGCGGCCTGGCCCGCGGCGAGGGTGTCGTCGCCGCCGACCAGCTCGGCCACGATCGCGGCCATGCCCTCGACGAGGTCGAGGCCGGCCGAGAACGCCCGCCCCTCGCCCGTCACCACCAGGCACCGGAGGGTCTGGTCGGGCAGCAGGCCGGCCCCGAGCCGGGCCAGTTCCTCCCACATCAGCGGGTTCTGAGCGTTGAGCTTGCCGGGACGGGCCAAGGTCAGGGTGCCGATATCCCCATGGCGCCGGTAGCGAATGGTCCGGTAGCC
Organism: Streptosporangiaceae bacterium; assembly: GCA_050011155.1. Lineage (GTDB taxonomy): Bacteria > Actinomycetota > Actinomycetes > Streptosporangiales > Streptosporangiaceae > Palsa-504. The sequence goes on along the minus strand of JBEKJP010000091.1, from coordinate 17,825 downwards.
GTTCATGACCGGTCCTCCATCCATACAGTTCTGTATGGATGGACGATAGGCAGAATCTCAGGCGCCGTCAATGCCCCGCGGAATCCGGTAAAGATAGATGGATGGCCGCTCCGACACGCACGCCCCGCAGCGAGTGGATCAAACAGGGACTGCGGGCCCTGGCGGCCGGCGGCCCGGACGCCGTCCGGATCGAGCCGCTGGCGCAGGCGCTCGGCGTTACCAGGGGCGGTTTCTACTGGCACTTCAGCGACCGTGGCGCGCTGCTGGAGGAGATGCTCGACAGCTGGGAGCGGGCGACCACGGAGGAGGTGGCCGAGCGACTGGAGCGCGAGGGCGGCGACGCCAGCGCCAGGCTGCGGCGACTGCTCGCGCTCACCTCGACCAGCGTGCTGAAGACCGACCTCGCGGTGCGCGACTGGGCCCGGCGCGACCCGGCGGTGGCCGAGCGTCTCCGGCGCGTCGACAACCGGCGGATGGATGACCTGCGCGCGCTGTTCGGCGCCTTCTGCACCGACCCGGGCGAGGTCGAGGCGCGCTGCCTGCTCTTCTTCTCCCTGCTGATCGGCAACCGCACCATCGCCGCCGATCACGGCGCCCGCGGCCGCGCCGACGTGATCGAAGTGGCCCTGAGACTGCTCGAGAACTAACCGCAACCGGTGCCGTGGCATACCCGTCTTAGCAAGAGCCGGCGGTGTATCAAGGATGCGGTAGCACATCTCTGAACCATTGCAGAGACGTCGGCATACAAGCGGCTATTGATCCTCAAGGGAGTCATCATGACGGCAGGTACGCAGACGGACCCGGACTTCGCGTTCGCGGGGCTCGCCACGCCCGAGGTACCGGCGCCGGAGGCGATCCGGGCGCTCGCGGCGGCACCCGATCCGCTCGGGGCCCTGGCAGGCCTGCTGGGCACGTGGAAGGGCCACGGCTTCAACGCCATCTGGCGACCGCACCACCCGGCCGACCAGCAGGACCGCTTTCTCGAGCTGAACATGACCAACGAGACGCTGGTGTTCACGCGGATCAACGGGCCGATCCCCAACCGCGGGCTGGCGATGGCGGACATCAACATGTTCGGCCTGACCTACATGCAGCAGATCAGCGAGGCGAGCACCGGCGCGGGCCTGCACATCGAGCCGGGCATCTGGGCCACGGTGCCCCAGACGACCGACCCCAGCGAACCGGCGTCGGTGGTCCGGATGGCGTCGATCCCGCACGGCACGGTCATCCAGGCCCAGGGCGTCGCCCAGGTGCTTCAGGGAGGTCCGCCGAACATCCCGGACAACAACATCCTGCCATTCTTCGACGGCAACCCGGCCCCCGCGAACGGCGACTTCGACACCGTGGCGCAGACGTTCCCCGAGCTGGTCCTGTCCCAGCCGACCCAGTTCCGCTCCGTGGCGCCCGGGGTGACGCAGGCTATCGTCCAGAACCCCAACAGCGTGCTGCAGGCCGCACTCAAGTCCTCGCTGCAGGGCACGACCATGAAGAGCCGGACGTTCCTGAACGTGTCGACCACCAACAGCATCATCAAGGCCGGCGGCGGCACCTCGAACACGGCGTTCCTGTCCTCGAGCACCAACCCCGCCGGCGGCAACGCCAAGGCCACGCAGGCCCAGGCGACGTTCTGGATCGAGACGATCGCCGGCACCGGCGGCCAGCCGGACAAGCACCAGCTCCAGTACACCCAGCTGGTGATGCTCGACTTCAACGGCATCCACTGGCCGCACGTCACCGTCGGCACGCTGGTCCAGCAGTAGGCCGTCGACCACGGTGCCGTAGCTGCCCGCACGAGCGGACCCCGCCCATTTCCGGGCGGGGTCCTGCCTGGTCATAACCGGGCCTAAGACTCTTTGCAGTTCACGCCCTGGTTGTTGCACCAGATCCCCCCTGCCACAGGATCAGCTTGCCGCCGGAGCGCCGCAGGCAGGCTCCTGTAACCCCGGTGACATCTACTCGCTGATCAACTCGGGCCGGCTCAGGCCGCGTCGGGTGACCATGGTCGCGGTGCCAGGAGTCTGCGTGAGCTGTGAGCTGCGGTGACGACGATCGTCAGCCGTGAGGCGTCATGAGCATCCGTATCCTTGCGTCTGACCGACGGTGCGCGAGCAGATGAGTATACCTTTGAGCGCGCTCACGCGCTGAAAGGTATGCTTTTTAGCGTGCATTCCGTCTAAAATGCCTATCCTTGGAGGTAGCAAGTACCCGGGGGGTTACCATGCCGACAAGGATCGGGCAGATCGCCCAAGAGATCGCCCGGATGAATCCGTGGTGGCGGTCACCAGGCTGGGCCGAGGCCGACCACGACCTGCGCGAGGTACGGGATAGTGGTCTGGGATTCCGGTCACCGTGCCTGGACAGCCTGCAACCTGGCGGCTTGTACTTGCTGCGCGGCCCGCGCCGGGTGGGAAAGACCGTAAGCGTCAAGCAGGCGATCCAGTCACTGCTGGCGAGCGGAGTACCCCCGCTGGGAATCGTGCGTTTCGCGGCCGACGGGTGGCTGGCCAACGACCTGCGCACCCTGGTGCAGAACGTGGCGCTCCCGCCCGCCCCTGAGCAGACTAGCCGGTGGTGGTTCATCGACGAAGTAACGGCGGTCAAGGGCGACTGGGCGACCCAGGTGAAGTGGCTGCGAGACAACGACCCGACGTTCAGCACCGCGACTGTAGTGCTGACGGGTTCCAATGCGGAAAGCCTCACGAGCGCGTCCGGCACCCTGGCGGGGCGCCGCGGCAGGGTGTCCGACACAGATCGGACGCTGCTTCCCATAGGATTTCGCACCTTCGCCCAATTGCTCCGGCCTGAACTTTCGGCACTCCCCAGGCTGCCCATCGGCCGGCTCCGTTCCAGGGAAGCCGCGCAAGGCTACAACCAGGCCCTGCCCTGGCTCGATGACCTCGTTCGGCTCTGGGAGGTCTACCTTCAGTACGGCGGGTTCCCGGTGGCCGTGGCGGCCGCCCGGCAGGCGCAGCCGATTCCGCCCTGGTTCATCGACGACCTGTTCGCCGTGCTGCACCGCGACGCTTTCGCCTCCAGCCGGCTGTCGGAGAGCCAGACCAGCGCCCTGGTGGCGAGGCTCTGGGCGGGCATGGGATCTCCGGTCAACACCAGCCGCATCGGCGCGGACACGGACGTCAGTCACGACGCGGTAGCGCGGCACATCGGTTACCTGCGCGACTCTTATCTCCTGTGGTCATGCCCGCAGACCGCCGACGGCGCGTACATCAGACGCGACCGCAGTCCCGAGAAGCTGTACGCCATCGACCCCGTAATCGCGCGGCTGTCGCATCTGCGGAATGCTGCGCGATCCGACGTAGATACCACGATCCTGACGGAAATGCAGGTCGGCATGGCGCTACGGCGCGCGACCTTCGCGGGCGGCTGGCCCTGGACAGCCGATGAGGTGACCTTCTACCACCGTACGAAGAGCCGCAAGGAGATCGACTTCGTCGGCGAACCCCTCGCCAGAACTGCCGTTGAGGGCAAGTACATCGAGACCGGCAGGTGGCGCGGCGAGGCGGCCACCGTCACGGCTTCAGACTGGGCAGGCATACTCACCACCCGCAACGTGCTCGATTGCACGGATCCCGTCGGCACATGGGCCGTTCCGGCCGGGATCCTGGCCGCACTCGTCGACACCTGACGCTTTCGTGCGGGTCGTCGCCCACCTGAATTTCCTGGCCGCTATAACGCGGGCGGCAGGTAATCCCCGCCGGCAGCCGGTCCGGCTCTGGTAGATGACTGTGGATCAGCACGCGCAGGACCTCGCGACGTCGTATCCGTGATGCTGCGGGGAATGGCAGGTCATGGCCAGCGACGGCCTGGCCGGGTGCCCCGGTCAGAACTTGATGGAGACCTTCAACGCGTTACCGGTCCGTTCCCGGGCGATGCGGAAGGCCTGGCCGACTTCTTCGATCGGCAGCATGTGGCTCAGCAGCGGAGACACGTCGATCGCGGCGTCGGCGATCAGCCGCACGGCGTACCGGAACGACTCCAGGCCCGGCTCCCCCTGGGCGCCGTACGCCGAGTAGGCGGTCAGCTTCCGCCGGAAGAAGTCGTTGAACGAGATCGGGTAGTCAGCGACCCCTTCCGGCAGCCCGAACCACAAGATGCTCGACTCGGCCGCGGCCAGTTCCAGGCTCAGCGGGAACGTCTCCCGGCTGCCGACCGCCTCCACGACCAGATCGGCGCCACGTCCGCCGGTCTCCGCCAGCACCGCGGCCAGGAAGTCGGCGCTGCCCGCGTCCACGGCCAGGTCCGCCCCGAGCTGCCGGCCGTAGGCCAGCCGCGCGGGCGACTTGTCCGAGACCAGCACGCGCGCCACCCCGGCCCGCTTGAGCAGGAAGGTGAAGAAGGCGCCCGCGGAACCCTGCCCGATGACGGCGACATCGCGGCCGACGAGGTCGAGCGGGTGGCGGCGCAGGGCGTAGACGACCGTGCCGAGCTGTTGCGCCATCAGCAGGTGGCTGAGCTCGGCCGTGGCTGACAGGCGGACGCAGGCCGAGCCGGGCAGCGCCTGGAACTCGGCCAGGCAGCGGCCGTCGGCAGCGTGCGGGACGGTCAGCACGCAGTCCCCCGGAGCGAAGCCCGGGCAGCGCGATTCCACCACCTCGCCGACGCTCTCGTGCCCGGGGTGCCCGGCCGGCATCGACGGCGGCGGTGTCTCGAAGAACACCTCGTGCAGGTCGGAGCCGCAGATGGAGGCGTAGACGGTCCGGACCAGGAGCTCGCCATCCGCGACCGGCGGCACCGGCACGTCCTCGCACTCCACCCGGCCCAGGCCGACCCAGCGCGCAGCCTTCATCGATGGCACTCCCGTTCCGGTCCGCGTGCGGCGGCCCCGATTGCCAGAGGTACCAGACGCGCCGTCGCCGGACAAGATCGGCTCAAGCCCGGACCTGGTCGGCGATGACCCGGCTGATGACCTGGCGCGGGCTGTAGCGCCAGCCGAACTGGCGGGCTTCGGCCCGGCCACCGTGCCTGCCGCTGAGGGTGATGAGCGCCTTCCACAACGCCCAGCCGCGGGCCCGGGCCCAGGTGGCCTCGTCGGCGGGCAGGCCGCGCCGGAACAGGGCGGCCGCCCGGTCAGGAAAGAACGTCCAGGCCATGACCAGGTCACAGGCCGGATCGCCGACGGCCGCGCACCCGGGCCGCGACCTCCGCCGTGATCTGGTCCCTGTCCATCATCGCGATCATGCCCGGGGGGCGGACAACGGCAGCAGCCGGAACCGCCGACGGCGCCGCAGCACGTTGCTCTGGTGCCCGCTCACGATGTCGTTCAGCGCGTCGCCAACCTGCCGGAACGCCACGACGATCAAGACCAGCACGATCAGCGGCGGATACACCTGCCACCAGTAGCCGTTGAACAGATTGTTGACCCCGTCGGTCAGCATCGTGCCCCAGTCGGTGAACGGCGGCGGCGGCCCGATCCCGAGGAAGCTCAGCGCCGACAGGGCGTAGATCGAGTCGGCGATGGCGAAGGTGGCCGTGACCACGCTGACGCCAAGCGTGTTGGGCACCATGTGCCGGGCCAGGATCCAGCGGCTGCTGGCACCCATCGTCTGGGCCGCCTGCACGAACTCCCGCGACCGCAGCGCGAGCACCTGACCGCGGATCAGCCGGGCGGTATAGGGCCAGGACAGCACGGTCAGGATCACGATGATGATCGAGAGGCTGAGCGAGTACATGCTGGCCACGATGATCAGCAGGATGAAGGTGGGCACCGCTAGCACGGTGTCGACGATGCGCATCATGAAGGCGTCCACGATCCCGCCCGCCATCCCCGACACCGCGCCGTACAGCAGGCCGACCAGGGTGGTGGCGATGCCGACGGCGAAGCCGAGCTCGAGCGAGGACTGGCCGCCGGTCATCAGCCGGCCGAGCACGTCGATCCCGTACTGGTCGGTGCCCAGCGGATGGCCAGGACCGGGCGGGCTGTTCTCGATCCCGAGGCGCACCGTGATCTGGTTGGTGTGGTACAGCAGCGGGCCCGCGAAACAGAACAGGGCGAGCAGCACGACGATGCCGGTCCCGGTCAGGGCCCGCTTGCTCTGCAGCAGCGTGCGCAGGCCGAGCCGGGTCCCGGTGGCGGTGGCGGTGATCTCGCCGCCTTCGGGCGCCAGGACGCTGCCCGCCGGGGACGGCCCGGCCGCGGCGGGCGTGGTCTCAGGTCCGGCCATAGCGGATCCTCGGGTCGAGCGTGCTGTAGGCGACGTCGGCCGCCAGGTTGCCGACCACGGTGGCCACTCCGATGATCAGGGTCCCGCCGAGCATCACCGGGAAATCGTGGCTGAGCGCGGACTGCCAGAACAGCAGCCCCATGCCGGGAAAGTTGAACACCGACTCGGCGATGACCGCGCCGGCCACGATGTCAGGCAGTGACAGCCCGAGGATGGTGATCACCGGGAGCAGTGAGTTACGGAGCACGTGCCGGGTCAGCACGAGCCGCTCCGACAGGCCCTTAGCCCGGGCCACCCGGATATAGTCCTCGGCCAGTGCCTGCAGGGCGGTCGACCGCACGTACTGGCTGAAGCCCGCCACGCTGTTGACCGACAGCACCGTGACCGGGAGGACCAGCGCGGGCCAGTCCGCGAACAGCCCGCCGACCGTATTCACGCTGCCGGGAAAGGCCGGCGGCAGGACGTGGAACTGGACGCACAGCAGCGCGATGAGCAGCAGTGCCTCCATGAAGTCCGGCGCCGAATACAGCGTGAACCAGGTCCCGGCGAGCAGGTCGTCGGCCAGCCGGTTGTGCCGCGCCGCCTGGTAGATCCCGGTCGGCACGCCGATCACCAGGGCCAGCAGCGTGGACAGGCCGAGCAGGATCGCGTCCCGGGGCAGCCGCTGCCCGATGAGCGCGGCCACCGGCTGCTGGAGCTGGTAGGAGACGCCCAGGTTGCCCTGGAAAATCTGCTTCACGTAGATACCGAACTGCTGGTAGAGCGGCTTGTTCAGGCCGTACAGGCTGTCGAAGATGGCGACCCGGGCGGGCGTGGCCTTCAGCCCGAGCACGGACCTGGCCACGCTGCCCGGCTCCAGGTGCAGCAGGAGGAACGTCAAGATCATCACGCCGAGCACGACCGCGACCGACTGGCCGGCGCGGCGGATCAGGTACTGGCTCATGAGGCCGATTTCACGTAATACCAGACCTCGGGATTCAGCGTGAAGTCGAACGGGCTCGCCGGGACCACGCCGGCCAGGTTGCTCTTGTAGACGATGACGGAGTCCTGGTTCGGCAGCCACAGCCACGGCAGTTGCCGCGCCACGTAATCCTCGTAGGCGAAGAACGCGGACGAGCTCGACCCGTACTCGGTCTCGTTGATGAGCTGGTCCATCTGCGGGCTGGCGTAGCCACCGTAGTTGCTCACCGCGTTGGTGTTGAAGATGCCGGAACCGCTCGGGTCCACCGAGTAGGGCTGGTAGCCGAACTGCTGCAGTTGCCAGTTGTTGCAGGTCGACGCCGGGTGCGACTGGGCGTTGCAGGTGCTGGTCGTGGCGACCAGCGTGTTGAACGGCTCGGCCTTCAGGGTGAGGTGGATGCCGCCCTGCGCCTCGCTGGTCTGGATGGCCGCGTTCATCTGGTCGTAGTCGGCCGAGCCGGACGCGTACAGGAGCTGGAACTGCAGCTTCTCGCCCGCGGTGACGCCGGCCCCGCAGTCCCCGGCGGCGGTGCCCGGCCGCTGGCAGGTGTCGGTGCCACCCGGCACGACCTTCCAGCCGTTGGCCTTGAGTACCGCCTCGGCCTTGCTCACCGAGTACGGATACGGGCCGCCCGACTTCTCCAGCGGGGAGGCCCACTGCTGGCCATAGGTGGTGGGGACGGCCCCGTTGCCGGGATCGGCGTAGCCGTGGAAGACGGCGGACTCGATCTGCGGCCGGTTGATCATGTACTCCAGCGCCTGCCTGATGTAGAGCTGCTTGAGCAGCGGGCCAGCTTGCGCGTTCCACAGGTTCGGCACGATCTCGGCGACGCCGGGGGTGGGCACCGACGCGACCGAGTAGCCCTCGCTCTTCAGCTCGCCGATCTGGCCGACGTCGTTCAGCGGCAGCGGGGCCACGGTCAGGGTGGTGCCCGAGCGCAGCGTGTCCATCTCCGCGGCGTCGGTCGTGAACGGGGTGAAGATGACCTTGGACAGGACCGGCTTGGCGGAGCCTGAGTAGTTCTTGTTCGGCACCCAGGAGTAGTAGCCGTCGCTCTGGAACTGGGACAGCTGCCACGGCCCGTCCACTACCTTCCACAGCGGGCTGGTGGCGAAGGTGGCCATGTCCGCGCCCTGCTTCTGCAGGAAGTTCCACACCGCCTTCGCGCCGGCTGTGGTCTCGTCGGCGTTGCCGACCGTGCCGGTCAGCGAGGTCTTGTCCCAGGCGTGCTGCGGCAGCAGCGGCACGTAGTACAGCACGTCGTCGGTGTAGAAGTCCGGGTTGTAGGACCGGTTCAGGTGGATGACGACGGTGTGCGGGTCGGGCGTCTCCACCTTGGTCACGTCGGCCGGGAAGAGCCCGGGGAGGTAGTCGATCCAGTCGTTGTAGTTGGCCCTGAGAAGGTTGTAGACGAAGCTGAAATCACGTGACGTGATCGGCGCTCCGTCGGACCACTTCCACGACTTCAGCCCGATCGTGATCACCGAGTCGTTGTCCGACCAGGTCAGCGAGCTGTACAGGCTCTCCTTCGGGTTGACCACCGAGTTCGCGCCGTCGCCGATATAGACCAGGCTGGGCCACTCCCCCTCGGTCAGGTTGACGTTGTAGCCGTTTTCGTTGGTAGCGGGCCCCAGCGGGAAGATGTCGTTGGGCGACGCGCCGGAAGTCTCGGCGATGGTTACCGTTCCGCCGCGCTGCGGCTGGCCCTTGACGGCGCTGCCGGCGCCGACCTTGGTGCCTGAGCCGCCGCAGGCCGCGAGGACGGTGGCCAGAGCCAGCGCCGCGGCGGTCAAGACCAGTGGATTCCTGGTGCGCATGATTGGCTCCTGTCGCCGCCCTACGCTTATTTAAATTGAGCGACATGGTACGGGACGCGGGAAATGGTGTCACTGGTGGCCAGCGCCGACTCCGGACGCCGTCATCGGGTGAGGTCGAACCGGTCTAGGTTCATGACCTTGTTCCACGCATCCTCCTGAGACAGCCGCGCTAACGATGCGTCGCGATGATCAGGCAGATGATCACGACGACCGCAGCGGCCGAAAGTATCAGGATCACCGCGAGGACATGCTCGAGGATCCAGTCCTGACGTGCCATCCGCTGCCGGTTTTTCAACGGCATCTTGACCTGGGGCGGATGATAGCCGGGAGGAGGATCGTGCAGGTAGAGTCCGCGGCGGCCCCGGCCCAGACGGTCTCTTGGGTCCCTTCGCGGGCCGCCAATCCAAACCATCACGCCTCCGCCGTCTCCCCCTGTGGGCAGTGTAGCGCCGGCCGTGCGGGACGCCGCGCCCGCGCGTGCCCGGCATGGTGATTAGACTCGGCGTTAGCAGCCTTTGCGCTGGTGAGGAGTTTCCGTGACCGCACACTCCGACGAGTGACCGGCTCCTTGACGCTGGCCGATCTTCACGGAGATGCTGACCGCCCGGTCCCGATCGCCCGGCGGCTCGCCGATCTCGGGCGCGAGCGTGGCGACGAGGCCGCGGTCGTCTGCGGCGAGCGCAGTATCAGCTGGGCTGATCTCGACCGGCAGGGCAACCGGGTGGCGCGGGCACTGGCGGCCCGGGGCGTCCGCCTCGGGGATCTGGTGACGATCGCGCTGCCGAACGGGGTTGACTTCGTGGTCGCGTCCGCCGCGTGCTGGAAGCTGGGGGCGGTGCCGCAGCCCGCCTCGGCGCGGCTTCCCGCCGCCGAACTGCAGGCCATCATCGCCCTGGCCGACCCGCCCATCGTGCTCGCGGATCAGGTGCTGGCCGTGGACCGGCCGGTGTGCGACGTGCCGGCCCTGCTCGGTGAGTCCGGCGACGACAGCCCGCTGCCGGTGCGGATCTCGCCGTCGTGGAAGGCGCCGACCTCGGGCGGCAGTACCGGCCGTCCCAAGCTGATCCTGGCCGGGCAGCCCGGGGTGGTCACCCGGCCGTCGGTCGAGCGGTGGCGGCATGAGCCGCACGGCACGATGGTGATGCCCGGCCCGTTCTACCACAACGGGCCGTTCATCTCCGCGATGAACGGCCTGTTCGAGGGTTCCCGGCTCATCGTCATGGAACGCTTCGACGCCGAGGGCACGCTACGGCTGGTGGAGCGGTACCGGGCGACGTGGCTGTACCTCGTGCCGACCATGATGAGCCGGATCTGGAGGCTTCCGGCCGAGGTCCGTTCGGCTTACGATCTCTCGTCGCTGCGGACGGTGTGGCACCTGGCCGCGCCGTGCCCGGCCTGGCTCAAGGAGGCGTGGATCGGCTGGCTCGGCCCTGATGTCATCTGGGAGCTGTACGCCGGCACCGAGGCACAGGCACGCACGGACATCAACGGGCGCGAGTGGCTGGAGCACCGCGGCTCGGTCGGCCGGGTGACCTACGGCGCGATGCGCATCCTCGGGCCGGCTGGCGAGGACGTCCCGCCCGGCGAGGTCGGCGAGGTGTGGATGCGCGGCCCCGACGGCGCCCCGCCGTCGTACCGGTACGTCGGCGCCGAGCCGCGCCAGCGTGACGGGTGGGAGTCGCTCGGCGACATGGGCTGGATGGATGAGAACGGGTACCTGTTCCTGGCCGACCGGTCCACCGACATGATCCTGGTCGGGGGCGAGAACGTCTACCCGGCCGAGGTCGAGGCGGCGCTCGAGTCGCATCCCGGCATCGCCTCCAGCGCCGTCATCGGGCTGCCCGACGACGACCTCGGCCAGCGCGTGCACGCCATCGTCCAGGCCCCGGCGGACCTGGATCTCGACCAGGTGCGACGGCACCTGGCTGAGCAGCTGGCGCGCTACAAGCACCCCCGATCCTTCGAGATCGTCGCGGCCCCGCTGCGCGACGAGGCCGGGAAGGTGCGCCGGTCCCAGCTGCGAGCCGACCGGATCGCCCAGCCGGCTGGCGGGTCCGGTTAAGGCCGCTTACCCGGAGCGGCCTCCTACGATGTACCGGTGACGCGATTCGTGCAGCAGCCAGACTACGAGGGTGCGGATTTCATCGACCTGTCAATGGCCAGCGCAACCTTCCGCGAGGTGGATCTCAGCGGCGCCCGGATGCATGGCGTGCTGCTGCTCAACGCCGACATCGACGGGGCGATCGACGGGCTGCGCGTTAACGGCGTTGAGGTCATGCCGTTGATCGAGGCCGAGCTTGATCGCCTGCACCCCGAACGGCTGCGACTGCGGCCGACCACACCCGAGACGATGCGTGACGCGGTGGACGTCATCGAGGAGCTCTGGCAGGCGACGGTCCGGCGAGCAAGCACGCTGCCGGAGGAAGCCGTCTACAGATCAGTGAACGACGAATGGTCGCTCGCCCAGACTCTGCGCCACACGATCTTCGTCGTGGACGCGTGGTACGGCCACGCGGCGGCCCTGCGCCCGAACCCGTTCCATCCGATCGGCGTGCCCGCCTCGTTCACCACCAACGGGGCCGAGTTCGGCATCGACGAGTCGGCCACACCCGCCCTCGGCGAGATCCTCGCGGTGCGCGCCGGGCGGATCGCCGATCTGCGCGCGTACCTGGCGGAGGTCACGCAGGAGGAGCTGGACCGGGTGCGGGGGCCGAACACCGCGATCGGCTGCCCGCCGCCAGCCAAGCGCACGGCGGCGCAGTGCCTGCGGGTCATCTTCAGCGACGAGTGGGCGCACGTGCAGTTCGCCAACCGTGACCTGGCCACCTTGGAAGAGCAGCATGCGTGATGCTCCGCGAGGCCGACCCCGGGGAGATGATTTTTCTGGCGGCCGTCCGTCATAGCGAGTATGACGATGACGACGAGAGTCCAGAGCGTGTCGATCCCGGTGGCCGATCAGGACCGGGCGCTGGAGTTTTACACCAAGGTGCTCGGCTGCGAACTGCGCACCGACATCGAGGTGTGGCCCGGGGCCAGGCTGGTGGAAGTGGTGCCTCCCGGATCGAGTGTCGGCCTGGTGCTACTGCCCCCGGACAGCGAGATCCCGATGGCTGTGCGGCTGGGCACCACCAGCGCCGAAACGGCCTACGCACGGCTTCGCCAGGCAGGCGTGACGCTGCACAACGACGAGATCGTACACATCGACGGCTACCCGCCGATGTTCTTCTTCGCCGACCCGGACGGCAACGGGCTCGTGTACCTGGAGGAAGATCCGCCCGGACTCGGTGGGTAGGTATCAGGCGAAGTGGCGGATGGTGGCCGGGTCGGCGGGCTGGTACGGGGGCCACTGATCGGCGGCGGGCTGGCCGGTGGCGGGCTGGCCGGTGGCGGCGAAGGACGCTACCGCGGAAGAGAACGTACGGGCGAGGGTCCGGGCCGCGGCGGTGGCTTCGCCGAGCATGGGGCTGGCGGGGTAGGCGTCGAGGGTGTCGAAGAAGAAGGGGAGCTCGGCGCAGTGCGGGGCGCCCAGGCGGGCGGGGTCCGGCGCCGGGGTGTAGTCGAACTGGTAGACGTAGGCGGGGTGGCCGGCGCCGGCGTGGCGACCGGCGATGGCGAGGGTTCCGTCGCGGAAGATGATCTCGGTCTCGACTTCGGTGAGGACGTCGGCCGGTGACGCGTCCGGGCGGCGGGCGGCGGCGCGGCTGAACCGCCCGGCGCCGCCGGCGGTCTGCCCGGCCACGATCTGGCTGGCCTGGCCGGCGGTGATGGCCTGGATGCGCGGGTCGGACGCGAAGAACGCCGCCATCTCGTCCCGGGTGGTCCCGGTCAGCAGCGGCTTGCCGTCGAGGCGCCCGCCGGCCAGCGCCTGCTCCCATGGCTCGGGCAGGCCGAAGGAGCCGAGGACGGGGTACATCGGCGGGGCGGCACTGCCCGGGCGGGAGATGTCCCGGGCGAGCTGCTGGTAGGCGGCGAGAAGCTGCCCGGGCGGGACGGCGCGCAGGGCGGCGAGGTCCGGGCTGCTGTCCAGGCCGAGGATGGCCAGGAAGCGCCGGGCGTGATCGGCCGCCTCACCGGGGTGCTGCGGGGGGAGCCCCCAGGGGCCGCTCTGGGTGATGACCCGTTTGACGTGCGGGCCGGTGACCGGGGACAGGGCGAGGTAGAGGGCGGAGAACGCGCCGGCGGACTGGCCGCCGACGGTGACAGCGCCGGGATCTCCCCCGAAGGCGGCGATGTTGCGCCGCACCCAGGCCAGGACGGCGGCCTGATCTTGCATGCCGAGGTTCTCGATGCCCAGGTCCGGGAGGTACAGGTAGCCGGTCGGCCCGAGGCGGTAGTTGGCGGTGACGACGACCATGGGGCCGGCGGCGGCCAGGTTCCGGCCGTCGTACCAGTCCCACCCGCCGGATCCGCTGGTGAAGCCGCCGCCGTGGAACCACACCAGAACCGGCCGGGCGCTCGGGGCGGATCCGGTGTCCGGCAGGCGGGGGGTCCAGACGTTGAGGGTCAGGCAGCCGTCCTCGTCCCAGTCAGGGGCGCGGCGTCCCATCACCGCCTCAAGACGAGAGGGGCCCTGGGGGACGGACGGGCCGGGGCGGGTGGCGTCCCGCGGGTCCTGCCATCCCGGATGCTGTTCGGGGGCGGCGAAGCGCCGCTCCCCCACCGGGGAGGCCGCGTAGGGGATGCCGCGGAACGCGGCCACGCCATCCTCGACGACGCCCTGGACGCTCCCCGACTCGGTGTCGGCAACGGGCCGTTCCATCATGATCATCGGTGCTGCCTTCCTCGGCCGGGATGTCTCCGGTCTACAGGCAGAACGGCGGCGTAGCTAGCCTGTCACACAGAGGAGGAACCGTATGGCCGATTCTGACCGCCGGAGCACGTTGCTGGATTCTTACGAGAACGCTGCGGTGATCGTCTCGGGAATAGTTGCTGACGAGCTCGGCCACCCGACACCATGCCCCAAGTACGACGTGGCCGCACTGATCGACCACCTCGTCGAAGCGGGCCACCGGGCGGCTGCTCTCGGCCGCGGGCAGGCACCCCCGCCCGGAGACGGGTCCCCTCACGTGGAGCTGTCCGACGCGCCCGGTCAGCTACGTAGCGCCGCGGCGGAGGCGGCACGAGCATGGGGCGACAATTCCAGCTTGTCATCGAGGTACACAATGCCGTGGGGCGAGGAGTACACGGGAGCCACCCTGGTGGACATGTACCTGGCAGAGCTGGCCGCACACGCCTGGGACCTGGCCAGGGCCACCGGACAGATTGACAAGTTGGACCCTTCCCTCGCCTGGCCGGCACTCGAGGGGGCACGGGCCATGATCAAACCTCAGTACCGCAACATGGTCGAGCCTGGAGCCCCTTTTGGGGCGGAGGTCTACCCAGCTCCCGATGCCGACAACTGGGAACGCCTCGCTGCCTTCATGGGACGCGACCCACGGACAACGCTCGGTCTATAAGGCGCCGGGAATTTAAGGAAGCCCTGTACGGCCCTTTCCGGGGGGTTGCTGCCGGTCAGGGCCGTTTCACCGCGGGTGGGGCGGCACCGGGGAGCGGAGCGGGTGCGCACCGGCTGTGGTGTCGCGGCCGCGACACCACAGCCGCACCACAGCGTGCCCGTTACATCCCTTCATGCCTGAACTTCAGCTTCAAATATTCCGGGCGCAGACCATGATCATGGCCAGTTCCGGTCGATATAGGGCATGGTGCCAAGTCCGAAAACACTAGCCAATCTCGCCGCCTGACCATAGAGGCAACTATCCAGCTCTGACCTCATCAGGGTTACGGCCGTTCCCCGCCGCGAGGAAGGGAACGGCCAGCCCTGTTGTAATTACAAGATCACCTCCGGCTGGGTTCGGCCGCCACGGAAACCAGCAAGCAGCGGACCGGGACCCGGTACCTCTCGGGGTCGGCAACGGAGAGACAAGGCCGCCGCGCGCCTGCGGCTCGCTCATGCCGCGAGGAGGCGACGGCTGGCGGGCACCTGCATGCCCCGCAGGCGATCAGGCCTCACGCGTATCCTGGTACTTGCGAGACTGTTCAGAGAAAGCGCGAGGCACATGGACGACACGGGCACGATCGGCCAGCGGGTCGCGCGCGCCCGCAAGCTCCGCGATCTCAATCAAGAGCAGCTGGCAGCGCGGATGCACGTCAGCAAAAGCCTGGTCACCCAGGTCGAGCGCGGCCATAAACCCGCCACCCAGGCATTCGTCACTGCCGCCGCGAACTCGCTGAACGTCGATAGCACCGAGCTAACCGGCCAGCCATACCGGGGCCGCACCGCCGCCAGCGACCGCATCCACGCGGCCATACCGGAAATCCGTCAGGCAGTCGCGTACTGGGATATCGCGCCTGAGATGGACCTATCGCCCCGGCCGCTGGCCGAGCTGGCCGCCGACATCGAGCGGGCCGGCCAGCTGCGCATGGAGGCCAGCTATGTGCAGCTCGGCGCGCTGCTCCCCGGCCTGATCAAGGAACTGGCCGCGCACGTCCACCAGCTGACCGGACCTGACCAGGCACAAACATTCCGGCTCCTGGCCGAGGCATACACGGCGGTCGACTCGATGGCCTACAAGCTCGGCTACATGGACCTGTTCGCGCTGGCCGTCGAACGGGTAGCGTGGGCAGCCGCACAGGCCGACGACCCGCTACTGCGCCCCGTCGCGGCGATGCGCCGCTCGTCGGTATTCCTGGCGACCGGCGGCTGGGACGGCGGCATCACGCTGCTGGCCCGCGCAGGCCGCGAGGTCGACCAAGGCCAAGGCGACGACGCGACGCTGAGCGTCTACGGGACGATGCACCTGCGGTCGGCGATCCTGGCAGCGCGGGCGAACCGGCCATCGTCGGCGTGGGACAGCATCGGCCACGCAGCCGAGGTCTCGGAACGGCTCGGACACGACACCAAGGACTACGGGCTGTTGTTCGGGCCGACAAACGTCGCCATCCACGGGGTCGCGGTGGCCGTCGAACTGGGCGACGCCGACGAGGCCGTCAGGCGCGGCAGTGACCTGGAACTGCCCGAGGACCTGCCGCGCGAGCGGTCGAGCCACCACTTCATCGACCTGTCGCGAGCGTGGCTGTGGCAGGGCCGGCCGGATAAAGCCCTGGCCTGCGTGACGAAGGCGGAGCGGCTCGCGCCGCAGCGGACCCGCTATCACCCGATGGCACGTCAGACGGTCACGCAGCTGCTCGACCACAGGCGTCAGCTACCCGAGCCGCTGCGCGGCGTCGCGACCCGCATGGGTCTCTCATAGCGCTGCGGAGTTTCACGAGCTGTGAAACTTAAGCACTTGCAGCGCTCATAGCGTTGCGCATGTGAGGTTCCGAGAAGACCACCCCGCAGACCTGGGCGCAGCCCGCGCCGCCGTGACTCCAGCGCAACCCCCCGAGCCGCTCGAAGCGGTACCAGCCAAGCCGGAGCACAAGGTCGGCCAGCTGACCACCGGCGAGCTGGCCAGGGAAGTCAGCAAGCTGGAAGCCGCCCTGAAAAGGCCGTTCGCCGCGAGCGTCAAGGACCTGCTGCGCGCCAGGCTCGACGCGGTGCGCCGCGAGCAGGCCGACCGCGCCCGCAAGCGCGACGAAGACGTAGCCGCCGCCAAGGCCGAGCTTGCCGCCCAGGCCGCCGCCCGCGCGGCGGGCGGGTAACCCCGCAAGCGCACGACCCCGGGCCCCGGCAGGTAGCCGGGACCCCAGGGAGTCCCGCGCCGCCGCCGGTTACCACGCGCGGGTTTCCTGGGGTCCCTTGTGACACCCGGCGGCACGCCGCGCACGCCGGGCGTCCCAAGCGGAACCCGTCCCCGCAGCAGGCCACCTCGGCGAGCTTGAGCGAGCCCGCCGCGAGCTGGCCGCCAGCCTCGCGCTCTCCCGCTCAGCCGCGCTATCTGCCGTGACCGCTGCCCAGCTCAGCGCGGTCAAGCGCGAGCTGACCGCCCGCCAGGGCGAGCACAGTCCTGCCGGTGTCCTGCTGTGCTCGTGCGGCTACGGCACTGACAACCCGATCCGGTTCGATGCCCACCTGGCTAACAACCCGGACCACGAACCTCACGACCATCCCTGAAGCCGGCCGGGCGATGACAGCGGATACCGAACCTGGCCAGCTAGGTGCATGGCTGCGCCGCGAGCGCCAGCGCCGGAGCTGGTCGCGGCCGGAAATGGCACGCCGGCTGATCAAGGCGGCCGAGGCAAACGGCGATCACACGATGCCCGGCATCGATCACATCCTCAGTAACCTGTACCGCTGGGAACGGGGCACCGTCGCGCCAGGCGAGCGCTACCGGCTGTATTTCTGTCATGCCCTCGGGATAACACCCGGCCAGTTCGGAGCCTCCGGCAACGACCCGGACGTCACCTATCTCAAGTTCAAAGGCCCCGTCACCGTATCAATTACCTTCCGCGATGACGGTGCCCAGGTATCGGTGACAAGCCATCCCGGCCCAGCCGCCGAATAAGCAGGCACGCGCCCGCCGCCCTGCACCAGGCCGTTGCTGCCTGCGCCACGTGCCCTGATGCAGGCGGGCCGGTCCGGAGGAGTCACGTCGCCGGTGCGGGCGGTTCGGTCAGTGCGGCGATGCAGGCGGTGAGCAGGCGCCGCATCTGATCTTGTTCGCTGGCGTCCAGGTTGGCCAGCATGTCTTGCTCGACGCGGCGGACGGCGGCGCTGGCCACCGTGAGCTGGCGGCGCCCGCGGGCGGTCAGCTCGGCCGGCAGGGCCCGGCCGACGGGTGCCTGGGCCGGGCGGACGACGAGTCCCTGGCGTTCGAGGGCCTGCAGGAGCACGTTCATCGACTGCCGGGTGACGAAGGCGCCGCGGGCAAGCTCGGAGTTGGACAGGCCCGGTCGCTGGGCGAGCAGCTCCAGGCAGGCGTAGTGGGT
>JBEKJP010000090.1:0-32035 GCA_050011155.1 Streptosporangiaceae bacterium | reverse complement strand
TGGCTGGGCGGCATGCTCACCAACTTCTCCACCGTGTACAAGCGGCTGCAGCGGCTCAAGGAGCTCGAGGAGATCGACTTCAACGACGTCGCCGCCTCCGGCATGACCAAGAAGGAGCTCCTCCAGCTGCGGCGCGAGCACGACAAGCTCGACAAGACGCTGGGCGGGATCAGGGACATGGCCCGGGTGCCGAGCGCGATCTGGGTGGTGGACACCAAGAAGGAGCACATCGCCATCAACGAGGCCCGCAAGCTGGGCATCCCGGTGGTGGCGATCCTCGACACCAACTGTGACCCGGACGAGGTCAACTACCCGATCCCCGGCAACGACGACGCCATCCGCAGCGTCTCGCTGCTGACCAGGGTGGTGGCCGACGCGGTCGCCGAGGGCCTGATCGCCCGCGCGGGCGCGGCCTCGGGTGACGACAAGCCCGCCGGCAGCCAGATCGGCACCGAGGAGCCGCTGGCCGAGTGGGAGCGCGAGCTGCTCGAAGGCTCCCAGGCCGCGAGCGCCGCGGCCACCACGAGCGCCGTGACCGCCGCGGCCACCGAGACCGCCCCGGCCACCGAGACCGCCCCGGCCACCGAGACCGCCGCAACCACTGAGGCCACCGCGACCAGCGAAGCCACCGAGACCGCCGCCAGCCCCGCGGACACGGTGACCCCGCCTGACTCGGCGTCCGTGGCAGCGGCCGCCGCCGAAGGTGCCGCCGACACCGAGATCAACGCCGAGTCGGCCATCACCAGCGACGAGGACGCCGCGGCCGACGAGGCTGACGACCAGGCCGGCATCGCCGAGGTGACGGACGAGGCCAGCGCGGCCGAGTAAACGAGGCTGAGCGAACGAGGCAGTCAACGAGACTGAGTGAGAGAAGGACATGGCGAATTTCACCACCGCCGACGTGAAGCGGCTCCGCGAGCAGACCGGCGCCGGCATGATGGACTGCAAGAACGCGCTCGACGAGGCCGGCGGCGACCTGGAGGCCGCGGTCGAACTGCTCCGCCTCAAGGGCGCCAAGGACGTGAACAAGCGCGCCACCCGCACCGCGGCCAACGGCCTGGTGGCGGCCGAGCTCGATGGCACCTCGGCCGGCGTGCTCGTGGAGCTGAACTGCGAGACCGACTTCGTCGCCAAGACCGACCAGTTCCAGCAGGTGGCCGCCGAGATCGCCAAGGCGGCGAGCGAGGCTAAGGTCGCCGACCGGCTGACGCTGCTGACCACGCAGGTCCGCCCGGGCACCACGGTCGAGCAGCTCATCGACGAGGCGGGCGCGAGCCTGAAGGAGAAGCTCGAGCTCGGCCGGTACGTCCGGTTCGAGGGCGGCTACGTGGCCAGCTACCTGCACCGCAGCGACGCGGCCCTGCCGCCCACCCTGGGCGTGCTGGTCCAGCTCGACCAGGACCAGGCCGGGGTGGCCAAGGACCTGGCCCAGCAGGTCGCCGCGATGCGGCCGCTCTACACCAAGCGCGAGGACGTCCCCGCCGACGTGGTGGAGAAGGAGCGCCGGATCGCGGAGCAGATCACCCGCGACGAGGGCAAGCCCGAGCAGGCCATCCCGAAGATCGTGGACGGCCGGCTGAACGCCTACTTCAAGGACGTCGTGCTCACCGAGCAGGCGTTCGTGAAGGACCAGAAGACCACGATCAAGCAGGTCCTGGCCGCCAACGGCGCCACCGTCACCGGTTTCGCCCGGTTCCAGGTCGGCCAGGCCTGAACCAGGCTTGAACCAGGCATAAAACCAGGCCTGAACCAGGCATAAAACCAGGACTACCCGACGGCCGGGCCCCCACGGGCCCGGCCCAAGGCTCCAGCCCTCCCAGTCGGCCGGGAGCCAGCAGCATCACAGGATAAGACGAAAGGGCCTGATGCCGGAGTCCGGACCTGCGGGGGTGTTGCATCCGAGCTGGCGCCGGGTGGTGCTGAAGCTGTCTGGCGGTCTGTTCGCGGGTGCCGAGCCCCTGGGTATCTCGCCGGACGTGGTCGCCCACCTGGCGGCGGAGATCATCGCCGCGGTGAAGGACGGTGTCCAGGTCGCCGCCGTAGTTGGTGGCGGCAACATGTTCCGCGGCGCGGCCCTGGCCGAGCGGGGCATCGACCGGGCCCGCGCCGACTACATGGGCATGCTCAGCACGGTCATCAACTGCCTGGCCCTGCAGGACGTGCTGGAGAAGCACGGCGTCGACACCCGGGTGCAGACGGCTATCACGATGGGCCAGGTCGCCGAGCCCTACATCCCGCGCCGGGCGGTCAGGCACCTGGAAAAGGGCCGGGTCGTGATCTTCGGAGCCGGCCTGGGCGCCCCGTACTTCTCGACCGACACCGCCGCCGCGCAGCGGGCCCTCGAGATCGGCGCCGACGCGGTCCTCAAGGGCACCAAGGTCGACGGCGTCTACGACGCGGATCCGCAGACCACGCCGGGCGCGCTTCGCTTCCAGCGGCTGGACTACGGCGAGTATCTCAGCCGCGGGCTCAAGGTGATGGATACCACGGCGGTCAGCCTGTGCATGGACAACGGGCTGCCCATCGTGGTGTTCGCGCTGATGGGCGAAGGCAACGTGGTCCGGGCCATCCGCGGCGAGGAGGTCGGCACCCTGATCTGCCGCCAGCCCGGAGCCACCCAGCCCGAAGCCCGCCAGCCCGGAGCCACCCAGCCCGGAGATCGCCAGGGCACTATCGGTGAACGCGAGCGGGACAGCTAAGCTCGCTAGGCATGGCGAGCACTACGGAGCCGAACAATGATCGATGACACTCTCTTCGAAGCCGAGGAGAAAATGGACAAGGCGGTCACGGTCGCCAAGGAGGACTTCGGCGCCATCCGCACCGGCCGCGCCAATCCCTCCATGTTCAACAAGATCACGGTGGAGTACTACGGCACGCAGACCCCGGTGAACCAGCTGGCCTCGTTCCACCTGCCCGAGCCGCGGATGGTCGTCATCCAGCCGTACGACAAGGGCTCGCTGCCCGCGATCGAGCGGGCCATCAGGAACAGCGACCTGAGCGTCAACCCGGCCAACGACGGGCAGATCATCCGCATCGTGCTGCCCGAGCTGACCGAGGAACGCCGCCGCGAGTACATCAAGACGGCCCGGTCCAAGGCCGAGGACGGCCGCGTCGCGATCAGGAACATCCGGCGGCACGCCAAGGACACCCTGAACAAGATGATCAAGAACGGGGACGCGCCCGAGGACGACGTGCGCCGCGCCGAGCGCGAGCTCGACGAACTCACCCACACCTACGAGGCGCAGGTGGACGAGTTGCTCAAGCACAAGGAAGCCGAGCTCCTCGAGGTCTAGTTGGACATCGATCCAGCCGGACCGGCACCCGAGGCGCCCAAGGCACCCGGAACACCGCAGGCATCCCAGGCCCCGGCCGAGGCTCAAGCCCCGGCCGAGCCCAAATCGTCGCGGACCGGACGCAACCTGCCGTTGGCGGTCGCGGTGGGCGCAGGCCTCGGCGGCCTGGTCTTCCTCACCCTGCTCACGGTCAAGGCCACCTTCCTGATCTACGTCGGGGCGGCCATCGCCATCGCCCTGACCGAACTCTCCTCGGCGCTCGCCAAGCGCGACATCAACATCGCGGTGATCCCGGTCGCGGCCGGCGGCGCCGCGTTGATGACCTGCATGTACTGGCTCGGCTCGCGGGCCGCGCTGGCCGCGCTGGCGCTCACGGTCGTCATCATCTTCGCCTGGCGGATGCCACAAGGCCCAAAAGGCTTCGTCAAGGACGTCACCGCGGGCGTGTTCGCCCTGATCTACCTGCCGTTCCTGGCCTCGTTCGTGTTCGCCATGCTGTCCCAGCCTGACGGCCCGCGCCGGGTGCTGACGTTCGTCATCTTGACCGTGTGCAGCGACATCGGAGGCTACTTCGCCGGGATCACGCTCGGCCGCGGTGGCCGCCATCCGATGGCCCCGGTCATCAGCCCCAAGAAGACCTGGGAGGGCTTCGCCGGCTCGGCCACCGCCTGCCTGATCGCGGGATCGCTGTGCCTGACCCTGCTGCTGCCCGGCCACGTCTGGCAGGGGCTGCTCGCCGGGGCCGCGGCGGTGCTCGCGGCCACCCTCGGCGACCTGACCGAATCCATGATCAAGCGGGATCTCGACATCAAGGACATGGGCTCGCTGCTACCCGGTCACGGCGGCGTGCTCGAGCGACTCGACTCGCTCCTGGTCGTGGCCCCGGTGCTGTGGCTGTTGCTCTACCTGTTCATCCCGGTCCACTAGGCTTCGACAACCACTAGGCTTCGACAACCACTAGGCTTCGACAACCCAGCTCCGCCCCTGTTCCGCGAGCCGGCTCACCAGGCTGGCCGAGCCGTGCTCCTTGGCCAGCTGCCGGTCGGCCTCGGAGATCGGCACCACCCACAGCCAGCGCACCGGCTCGGTGTTGAAGCTGAAGCCCGACAGGTCGGCCGGCTCAGGCCCAGCCAGCGCGCTCGGGGTATCGAGCAGCAGCACCGAGCCGTAGCCGTTGCCCGAGCCGAGCGGGAACGTGGCGGGCTCGCCGTACCAGCGAACGGTGTGGCCGGGCCCGAACCAGGTCACCGCGCGCCACGGGTAGGTGGCCAGCCACAGGAACACCCGCGCCGCCCGCGCGGCCGGCAGCGTGGTGGCCAGCGCGAGCTCGATCCTGGCGTACTCGCTCGGGTCGCCGAGCACCTGCTCCACCACGGGCATCCGCTGGCAGCTCATGCCCACCGTGGACAAGATCGTGTAAGGACGGTGGGAACCGCCAGGCCGTTCGGTAACTCCGGTTTGCGGCTGGTGCCCGGCCGAGGCGTCCCAGTAATGGCCGCCGGGGCCCAGCCGCGGCTTCAGATGGCCGAACAACGACTGCTGGAACTGCTCCCACCCGGTGGCCGACTCCCGCCAGCGCCAGTAGGCCCGGGCCTGCTCCAGCCGGGGCGCGAGGCTCTCCATGGCGTCGTCGAGCGACCAGCCGAACGGCGTCTGGCCGATCACGTCGCGACTGTAGCCCGGCATGCCGCGGCCGGCGTCGGACCAGCCGGCGATGACCGCGAGCGGCTGGCCCTGCTCCAGGATCGCTACCCCGTCGCCCTCCTCGAACCACAGCGCTTCCAGCGTGCCGGCCTGCAGCGGCGGCCGCCCGCCCGGGTGCTTGGTCCGCGCGGCCGGCATCAGCGGCGCCTGCCCGGCGTCCAGCCGGGCCTGGTCCGTCGCCTCGGGGGCGGGCTGGTGGTTGGCGATCCAGACGGCCGATATCACCGAGGAATCGTCGTGCAGGTAGGCCGCCGTGGTCAGGCCGTCGTACTCGACGGTCACCTTGCGGCTCCCGTACGGACTCAGGCTCTCCAGCAGCGTCGTGCTCATGACACGAAATTTACTGACCAAATTGCGTGCTACAAACTCATAGCCGCGAAACGGCGCCGATCCCGCGAATGGTGCGCCCTATCCTGGGGTGGCAGCAGCAAATCTTTTATACCGAACGGAGTGGCGTGCCCGCCCAACCTTCCCCCTCACCGGATCGCGCAGCTGGCGCCCGGGGAGCCGCCCCGGTGGAGCTTGCCCTGGGCGTCGGGCGTCGGGCGGCCGCCAAGCCGCCGCGCCACCTGGCCGACCTGCCGCTGGCCGAGCGCCGGGTCGCGGTGGCCAGCCTCGGCCAGCCGCCGTTCCGCGCCAGCCAGCTGTCCCGGCACTTCTTCGGCCGGTACACCGACCAGGCCGGCGAGATGAGCGACCTGCCCCGGGACGACCGCGACGCGCTGACGCAGGCCCTGCTGCCCCGGCTGCTGACGGCCGAGCGCGAGCTGTCCTGCGACGGCGACACCACCCGCAAGACCCTGTGGCGCACCTTCGACGGGGCGCTGGTCGAGTCGGTGCTGATGCGCTACCCGGACCGGGCCACGATGTGCGTGTCGTCCCAGGCGGGCTGCGGGATGGCCTGCCCGTTCTGCGCGACCGGGCAGGCGGGCCTGACCCGCAACCTGTCCACAGCCGAGATCGTCGCGCAGGTGGTGGCGGGCGCCCGGCTGCTCGCGGACGGGGAGATTCCGGGCGGACCCGGGCGCGTGTCCAACGTCGTGTTCATGGGCATGGGGGAGCCGCTGGCCAACTACGCGGCCGTCCTGGGCGCGGTCCGGCGGCTGACCGACCCGGTGCCCGAGGGCATGGGCATCTCGCAGCGTTCGGTTACCGTCTCCACCGTCGGCCTGGTCCCGGCCATCGCCCGCCTGGCCGCCGAACGTCTCTCCGTCACCCTGGCCGTCTCCCTGCACGCCCCGGACGACGAACTGCGCGACACGCTGGTGCCGGTCAACCGGCGCTGGCAGGTGGCCGAGGTGCTGGACGCGGCCTGGTCCTACGCCGCGACCACCGGCCGCCGGATCTCGATCGAGTACGCGCTCATCCGGGACATCAACGACCAGGCCTGGCGGGCCGACCTGCTGGGCTCGCTGCTGGCCGGGCGGCTCGTGCACGTCAACCTGATCCCGCTCAACCCGACGCCCGGTTCCACGTGGACCGCGTCCCGGCCGGAGGCGCAGCGCGAGTTCGTCCGCCGCCTGGAGGCGCACGGCGTCGCGGTCACGGTGCGGGACACCCGGGGCCGCGAGATCGACGGTGCCTGCGGCCAGCTGGCCGCGTCAGCCCGGTGAACCTGCTCCGCCAGCTCCGCTGGCAGGCGGTGCACCGGGCCTGGGAGGCGGCCAGGCGCGACGGCATGGTGACCGCGGACACCCCGGCCGGCCGGCGGTTCGCCGCGTTCGGCCGCGGCTCGTCGGCCGCGTTCCCGCCCGGCTCGGTCTTCGGCGAGCGCTGGATCGTCGTCGGCGAGGACACCCTGATCGGCGCCGAGGTCACGCTGTCGGCCGGCATGGTGCCCGGCCAGGACCTCGGCCCCGTGCCGGTGCTGCACATCGGGGACCGCTGCGTCATCGGCCGCGGCAGCCACATCGTCGCCCATCACTCGCTGGTCATCGGGGACGACGTGTTCACCGGTCCTTACGTCTACATCACCGACCAGAACCACGGCTACGCCGACCCGGACATGCCGATCGGCCGGCAGCTGCCGCACAACGCCCCGGTCCGCATCGGCGCGGGCAGCTGGCTCGGGGCCGGCGCGGTCGTCCTGCCCGGCGCGTGCATCGGCCGCAACGTCGTGATCGCGGCCGGCTCGGTCGTCCGCGGCACGGTCCCCGACCGGTGCGTGGTGGCCGGCGTCCCGGCCCGCGTGGTCAGGACCTACGTCCCCGGCGACGGCTGGTCCCCGCGATCAGTGCTTCCAGGATCAGGCGCCAGCGAGCGCGTCGAGGGCGTCGCGCAGGCGGCCGACCCGCCCGGCTAGCCGGTCAGCCGCCTCCGCCGTGCCGGCGTCCCGGCTCACCGCCGGCAGCGCGCGCAGCGCGGCGAGTGCCGCCTCGACCGCCTCGAGCCGCTCGGACAGCTGGTCAGACAGCGGCTTGCCGCCCAGCAGTTCGGCCTGCTCACGGAGCTGGCTGGCCTTCAGGTACAGGTCGACGAAGACCGACACCTTGGCCTTGAGCACCCCCGGGTCGAACGGCTTGGCCAGGTAGTCGACCGCCCCGGCGGCGTAGCCGCGGAAGGCCTGCTCCGGCTGATCCGACGCGGCGGTGAGGAAGATGATCGGCACGTCCCGGATGCTGGCGTCCTGCTTGATCCGGGCCGCGGTCTCGAACCCGTCCATGCCCGGCATCATGATGTCGAGCAGCACGATCGCGAACTCCTGGTCCAGCAGCGCCCGCAGCGCCTGCTCCCCGGACCGGACCGGCACCAGGATCTGGTTCAGCGAGGACAAGATGGCGTCCAGCGCGATCAGGTTCTCCGCCCGGTCGTCAACCAGAAGGATCCTGGCTTGCCGCGACACTGGCTCACCATCCTCATGCTGCCCGCACGTGCAGCCCCAGCAACCCACCCCCCGGCTGGCTCGATGCCATCGTCTCACGTCCTGGTCAGGCCGCTCCTCCTACCACCGGCTATTTTTCAGGCTCCGCCGGCTCCGATCGCGGCCCGACGCCCATCTCCGGCGTGAAGACCTCGCCGCGCAGCGCCCGCTCGACCAGGTCGACCGCGCTGGCGATGGCGGCGAGCCTGGCGCCCTCCTTGCGGTAGGCGGCCAGGACGGTATCGATCGCATGCGGTGGCAGCGCGCCCGCCAGCTCGGTCCTGGCCGTCCGGTAACCCTGGCGCGCCCCCGCCACGCACGCCTTGGCGTGGTACCGGGCCATGGTGGCCAGCGCGATCGGGTACCGCCGCAAGACCCCGTGCAGCCGGTAATCCGGCGGCACCACGTCGAGCAGCCAGCCGACGGCCGTCGACTCGAAGTCCTCACTCCCCGGCGGATGAACCCCCGCCGGCCACTCCGGCGGCACATACGCACCCATCCCGCCACCCTACCATCGATCGAACATAAATTCTACACAGCGTACCCCTAGCTGACACCCGCCCTTCCTTCACGCCTGTCTCGCCCAACTCGCACGCCCCAGTCGTCGTCCGATCGCCCCTCCGTGGAACGCCGCCCAACGGCCCCGGTGTGCCATCGGGTCACCTCTATGTGACCCGGTGCGCCATCGGGTCCTTTCCGCCCGGATTCGAGGAGCCCTCTGGTCGGGACTCGGTAAGAGTTTTCTGGAGGAGGTATCGGGGAGTAACTAGCTGTGTCGTGCATGGTGTCCGGTCTGGTGGGCGGGGGGGACCGGGATGTGTGCTTCGAGGTGGACGGCACGGCGACGTACGGGACACTGCACGTGCCCGCCCACCGAGAGGGACAACGGCTCGCCGCGGCGCTGCTGCTGCCGGGCAGCGGGCCGGTCGATCGCAACGGGGACGTCCCGAGGCTCGGCGTGACGCCGCGGACGCTGAGGCTGATCGCCGAGGTCCTCAGCGAGCAAGGCATCATGACGCTGCGCTTCGACAAGTACTTCACCGGGCGGACCGGCGCGGGCGCCTATGCCAGCGACCTCGCCCGGATCGACCTCGCCGCCTTCATCCGGCAGGCCGTGGCCGCCTACCACGTGCTCGGCGGCCAGCCGCAGGCGCGAGCGGAGGCGCTGCTCATCGCCGGGCACAGCGAGGGCGGCCTGTACGCCCTGCTCACCGCGCAGCACGCGCGGCCGTATCCGGCCGGGCTCGCGCTGATCCAGCCGATGGCGGAGCCGCTGCTCAGCACGGTCGAACTGCAGGCGACGGCCCAGCTGATCGCGGACGTCGCCGCGGGCAGGCTCGACTCCGCCGCCGCGGCGCGGAACGCCGCCGGGGTGCGGCAGGCGATCGGCGCGTTCCGGGCCGGGCGGCCGGTGGACACCAGCGGGCTGCTGCCCGGCGTGGTGCGCAGGCTGAGGCCGGAACTGCTCGTCGTCCAGAACGCGCGGTACGTGCGCCAGGGTGATGCCGTGCACCCGCTGGCGGCCGCGGCGAAGGTGGCACCGGGCACGCGCGTGCTCGTCACCGCGGGCACCAGCGACCGCAACGTCCCGGTATCCGCGATCAAGCTGCTCGCGCTGGTCCTGGGCGGTGTCGGTGCCACCGGCCCGGGGCTGCGCGTGCTGGCCGGCGTCGACCATTTCCTGCACCCGGCCGGGACGCCCGGCCACGAGCCCGTGCTCGCTCCCGCGGCGGTGGCCGCGCTGGCCGAATGGGCCCGCCCCTACGCCGCGCCCGGAGCGTAAACCCAGGCGATACGGTGGCGTCAGGAACCAGGAGCAACTCCGAACCAGGACGCCACCGTGGAGCTCACCTTCGTCGTCGGGACCGGCCGGTGCGGGTCGACCATGCTGTCGCGCCTGCTGCGCGAGCATCCTGACGTGCTCTCGATGAGCGAGTTCTTCAGCACCCTGCGGATCGCGGCGGCGTCCGGGCCAGCGGGATTCCCCGTCAACGACATGGATGGCGCCCAGCTGTGGCGGCTGCTGGCCACCCCGTTCCCGATGCTGGACGCGATGATCTCCGGTGGCCTGCGGACCGACGAGATGCTCTACCCGGACGGCGGCCGGTTCGATCCGGCCACCGGCATCCCGCTGGTCAGCCACTACATCCTGCCGATGCTGGGCGCCGATCCCGACTGGCTGTTCGACCTGCTCGCGGCCGAGCTGCCGCGCTGGCCCCGCCGGCCCGCCGCCGCGCAGTACCAGGAGTTGTTCGGCTACCTCGCCGGGCTGCTGGGACGGCCGGTCGTGGTGGAGCGGTCGGCCTCGTCGCTGCACCTGATCCCGCTGCTGCACGCGCAGTTCCCGGCGGCCAGGTTCGTGCACCTGTACCGCGACGGCCCGGACTGCGCGCTGTCGATGAGCCGCCACCCGGCGTTCCGCCGGGAGATCTTGGCTATCGGCGCGGTGCGGTCCGCCAAGCTCCCCGCGGGCTCGACGCTGCAGCAGGTCAACGACGCGCTGCCGGAGCGTTTCCGCGGCCTGATCTGCCCGCCCTACGACGCGGCCAGGCTCAGGGACTTCCCGATACCGGTCGAGGTGTTCGCCCGGGACCGGTGGTCCCCGATGATCCGCGCGGGCGTGGCCGCGCTGGCCCAGGTCCCCAAACCGGCCCGGACCAGCCTGCGCTACGAGGACCTGCTGGCCGAGCCGGCCGCCAGCCTGGCCCGGCTCGCGGCATTCATCGGCGTCCGCGCCCCAGCAGGATGGATCAAACAAGGCTGCCGAACGGTCGATCCGTCGCGCACAGGCACCGCCTCAGCCCAACTCGAAGCCGGTGCCCTGGCCCGCCTGCGGGCCGCGTGCGATCCTGGCACCCGCGCCCTCGCCGGGGCGTGAACCCGCCCCGTTAGTTCCCCGCGGCCTGGCCTTCGCGTTCGGTGGCGAGGCGGGAGAGCAGGGCCACGATGGCGGGCTCCCGGGCCGCGCCGGCCAGCGACCGCAGCGACCGCAGCTGGTCATTCGACAGCCGCAGCAGCTCGCGGGCCAGGTCGGAGACGGCTCGTTCGCGGTCCCACAGGCCCGGCTGGGTGTCGGCGGCCTGGTCGATCAGCGTCCGCACCAGCGCCTGGCCGTCGCCGTCGGGGCAGCCGTAGCGGCGGGCGAAGCGGGCCACTTCGGGAATGACGTAGTCGACCCGGAGCATCCGGCGGTCCAGCGCCTCGGCGAAGAAGCCGCCGGCCTCGCCGGCCTCGGCACCGTCGGCCAGCAGGTCGGTGAGCGTGCGCAGGGCGGTGGTCACCGGGAGCCCGTCGGCCCAGGCCACCTCGTACGGCGCGAGCGTTCCCACGCGCAGCTTCACCAGCTGGTCCCGGCTGGTCCGCCGGCGCGGGGTGGTGAACTCCATGTCCCGGACCACGAGATCGCCGAGTTGCAGCAGCATCGCCGCCGAACGGTGGGAGACGATCGCGCTGTTCGGGCCGAGCAGCGGCCGTTCCCAGGCCGGGACCGCGGGGTCCATCCGCAGCCAGGCCACCTTGACCGCCCGGTGCCGGGCGGCGGCGGCCTGGCCGCCGATCATGAGGTAGACCCCCTGGCCCGCCTTGTCAAGCAGCCCCGCCTCGGTCATCCGCTTCAGCTGCATGTAGCTGACGCCGGCCTCCACCGCCTGGGCCGAGGTGACCATTCCCCACTGACCCTGGGCGAACCGGGCCAGGGTGACGAGGGCGGTGCGACTGTCCATATCCGGAGCGTATCAGGCCTGCGGCACAACTATCATTATGACGTTAGAAATGACGATAATCAGGTGGCGAGAAGATAACGAACGATGAAAAAACCTTGGTAATCACCGGATTAACCATCTTGTCGGCCTATAGCATCACTTCTCACAGCCATAGATGTTAGACACTTCAGACACTGTGGCGTTCGCCCCGCTCGTCGGGGCAGCGGGGAATCTACCGCGCGGACCCAGCAGGGAGTCCGCTCAGCACGGAGGAGATGTGACATGGCCGGTGGCATCCAGGGCGCCGATCTTGCTCAGCTGCAGCAGCTGGTCCAGCAGCTCGGCGGCCCGTTCCAGAGTGAACTGCAGTCCACCCTGAACGGCATGAACCAGAAGGTCCAGGCGAGCACCTCCTACTGGGTAGCGCGCAACGCCGACCAGTTCCGGGCCGACTTCTCTCAGTTCGTGAGCAAGTGCGAGCAGCAGCTCAACCAGATCCTGCAGGAGGCCGCGAAGGCCAGCGGCCAGCACCTGCAGGCCATCCAGCAGGCCACCGGCTCCGCCATCTGACGCACCCCGTCCGCCAAGGGCATGTCGCAGGGACATGCCCTTGGACCAGTACGCCCCGGCGAGGGGTGACGAAGGAGTTCGCGCATGTCGCTCAGACCTGATGAGGGCGCGGGCACCCCGGTGGACGAGCGGGTGCTGATCGCGCCGGACGAGGTGCTGGAGAGCGAGCGGTCGTCGGTGATCACCGGAATGGTTATCGCGCGTGCCTGGCGAGACCCCGGCTACCGGAGCCGGCTGCTGTCCAGCCCGAGAGAAGTCCTGATCGAGGAGGGCCTCGAGATCCCGGACGGCATGGCCATCCGGGCCTTCGCGGACACCCCCGCGGTCAGGCACATCCACCTGACCAGCCTGACCACCGAGGCGGAAGAGCTCGCCGGAGTGTTCAGGGAGATCTTGCCCCTGCCGGCCGGCAGCGAGATCCGGCTGGTCCAGAACACCGGGCAGGCGCTGTGCCTGGTCGTCCCGCTGGCGCCGCCGGAGCCGCAGCTGCTCACCGACACCGAGGTGCTGCGCCGGCTCGCCCCGCGCGCGTCGGCCTTCGCCGCGGGTGACGTCATCGCGACCGTCGTGTCGGACGCGTTCATGGAGGCGGCCGGGGAAGCGGCCGCGGCCGCCGCCGCGGCGGCGGCGGCCAGCACGACGCAGACGGAGACGGCTACCGCCACCGCGTTCGCCCAGGAGTCGGCCGAGGTCGTGACGACCACGCAGACCCAGGGCTACACGCAGACGTCGGCCAGCATCGACTCGCCGGTGGTGGAGGGGTACACGACCTCGGTCATCGACGGAACCTCGGTCGCCATGTCGGCCACCGACTCGATGACCTCCACCGAGTCGGCCACGTCGAGCGCGGCCGACACGTCGGTGTCGGCGCAGAGCGCCTCGGCCGCGCTGACGAGCACGAGCACCTACACCACGACCGACATCTCGACCACCTCGTTCGAGGCGACCTCGACCGTGACCACGCAGACGACGGCGGCGGAGACCACGCTGACGGCGGCCGAGGCCGAGGCCGTGGCCACCACGACGTCGGCCGTGGCCGAGGGCGAGGCCGCGGTGGTCGTCGTCGCCGTCGGCGCCGCGGTGCTCACCTGACGCTCACCGCACCTGAAACGGGGCCTGGGAAGGGGATTGGACCAATGACGAGGCAGTCAGCGCCGTTCTACCGCTTGCTCGGCGACCTGTCCGATGTGCCGGCCGAGTACATCAGGGACGTGTCGCACATGAAGCGCTTCCTGGAGCGCTGGACGATGGATCCCAAGTACCAGGCGGCGTTCGCCAGCGATCCGGAGGCGGCGCTGACTGACCTGGGAATCGAGCTGACCCCGGCCGAGGTGATCCCGCTCATGAACCGCGAGGCGGCCATGGAAGCGACTCGCCTGGTCCGGGCGGGCCGGGCGGCCGAGGTCCCGCCGCCCGTGCTGCGCTACCGGTACTTCATCCACGAGAAGATCGAGCACCGCCGTCGGCAGCGGGCCCAGACCATCCCGGGCGATCCGCGGCTGCGCGCCTGGCGGGAGCGGATGATCAACCGCTGCATCGGCGAGCTGGGCCAGGACCGGGCGGACCAGATCGTGCACGCGCCGGCCGCGCTTGAGCTGTCCAAGGGCTGCACGGTGGGCTGCTGGTTCTGCGGGGTGGCGGCACCGAAGTTCGAGCACACCTGGAAGTACACCGAGGAGTCCGGCCAGCTGTGGCGGGAGTGCCTGGGCGTGCTGGCCGAGGTGTACGGCATCGCGGCCCGGGCCGCGTTCCTGTACTGGGCCACCGATCCGCTGGACAACCCGGACTACGAGCACTTCCTCACCGACTTCTACGATGTGTTCGGGACCTGCCCGCAGACCACCACCGCGCAGGGGCAGAAGGACATCGAGCGGACCCGCCGGGTCCTGCGGCTGGCCCACTCGATGGGCTCGCCGGTGGACCGGTTCTCGATCATCGCGCTGAACTCGCTGTACCGCGTGCACGAGGGGTTCACCCCGGAGGAACTGCTGCGGGTGGAGTGCGTGCCGCAGAACAAGGAGTCGGCCGAGGGCGGCCTGATCCGCAAGTCCAACGCCGGCCGCGCGCGGAAGTTCGCCAAGAAGCGCGCCCGCGAACTGGTCTCCGAGGAGCAGAGCTCGACGATCGCGTGCGTGTCCGGGTTCCTGTTCAACATGGTGGACCGGACGGTCAAGCTCATCACCCCGTGCAACGCCAGCGACCGGTGGCCGCTCGGCTACTGGGTCGTGGCGCAGGGGACGTTCGACACGGCCGACGAGCTGCGTGACCTGATGCGGTCGATGATCGACGAGGCGGTCAGGGACAGCCTCGGGGTGCTCGACACCGTGCGGCTGCGCCCCGACGTGCGGATCGTGGTGGGGCCGGACCGGATGCGGGTCGCCTCCATGGGTCTGGGCCTGGTCTTCGAGAACCAGCCGCAGGCGGCCGAGCTGGCCGAGTTGCTGGCCGCGGGCACGTACACGGTGGAGCAGGTCGCGCTGCGGCGGCGCGAGAGCGCCGGCGTCCCGCCGGCCCAGACCCTGGCCGTCCTGGACCGGCTGTTCCTGAGCGGGTTCTTCGACGAGGAGCCGCCCGTGCCGCAGGCGCCAGAGAGCAGCGTGCCCGAAGACCCGGCGGACCTGGCCACCCCGGCCGTGCCCGCCACCAGCGGGCTGCTCCCGCTCACGACGGCCGGGCGGGCCTCGGAATGACCGGGGGACCGGAGCCCGGGGGGGCGCCGGACGTCTGCCTGGTCACGATGCCCTACGCCTCGCCCACCCGCCCTTCCATGGCGCTCGGGCTGCTGAAGGCGATCCTGGCCGAGGGCGGCATCACCGCGTCGGTGGCCTACGCCAACCTGTGGTTCGCCGAGAGCACCGGGCTGCGCCGGTACTCGCTGTGCGCGTCCAACCTGCCCATCGTGTTCCTGGCGGGCGAGTGGACCTTCGCCGGCGCGGCCTTCGGTGACGACCCGCGGCGGGCCGAACGGGACGCCGAGTACCTGCGCCAGATCCAGCTCGCCAGCGACGGGTACCCGCAGGTCTGGTCGGGGGCCCGCGGCCGCGAGTTCACCGCGGACCTGCTGGCGCTGCGCGCGGCGGCGACCGCGTTCGTGGACGAGGCCGCGCGGCGCGTGCTCGCCACCGGTGCCCGGGTCATCGGCTGCACGTCCACCTTCGAGCAGCACGTGGCGTCGCTGGCGCTGCTGCGCCGGGTGCGCGAGCTCGATCCCGAGGTCATCACCATGCTCGGCGGCGCCAACTGCGAGACGGTCATGGGCGAGGCCACCCACCGGTGCTTCGGGTGGGTGGACTACGTGGTCTCCGGCGAGGCCGACGGCCTGGTCACGGAGCTGTGCCGGCTGGCGCTTACCCGCGGCCGTGACGTGCCCGCCGACGAGTTGCCGCGCGGCGTGCTCGGCCCCGCGCACCGGGAAACAACAGCGGCTGGCCAGCGGGGCGATGCGGGGGCACGCCCCGCTGGCCAGCGCAAGCCTCGGCACAAGCTGGCCCGGGCGCTGTTCAACGACCTGGACCGGCTGCCCACGCCGCGTTACGAGGACTACTTCGAGGCGCTGGCGGCGTCGCCGCTGGGACCCAGCGTCCGGCCGGGCCTGCCGCTGGAATCCTCGCGCGGATGCTGGTGGGGCGCGGCCCACCAGTGCACGTTCTGCGGGCTGAACGGGACCAGCCTCGGCTACCGGTCCAAGTCGCCCGGGCGGGTGCTGGCCGAGGTGCACGAGCTCGAGGACCGGTACGGCGTCACCGACTTCGAGGCGGTCGACAACATCCTCGACATGGCCTACCACAAGACGCTGCTACCCGAGCTGGCCGCCGACTCCCGCGCGCGGCGGATCTTCTACGAGATCAAGGCGAACGTCAGCAAGGCCCAGGTGGCGGCGCTGGTCGACGCCGGGATCACCTGGGTCCAGCCGGGCATCGAGTCGCTGCACAGCGAGGTGCTCGCCCTGATGGACAAGGGCATCCAGGGCTGGCAGAACGTCCAGCTCCTCAAGTGGTCCCGCGAGCTGGGGCTCCGGCTGTCCTGGTCGATCCTGTGGGGTTTCCCCGGCGAGAAGGACGACTGGTACGAGGACATGGCGCAGTGGCTGCCCGCCCTGACGCACCTGCCGCCGCCGGCCGCCACGCCCCGCGTCCGGTTCGACCGCTACAGCGTCTACCACGAGCAGGCCAGAGCGCTCGGCCTGATCCTGTTCCCGCTCGGCACGCTGTCCCTGATCTACCCGGTCGGGCCGGGTGACCTGGACGCGCTGACGTACTTCTTCACCACCGAGCCCGGCAGCGGCCCGCTCCGCATTATCGACAGCCTCAACCAGGCGGTGACGGGCAACCCCGGCATCGGTGCGGTCACCCAGGCGGTGCGCGCCTGGGCCGCGGCGCACCGCGGCGGGCCGCTCCCGGTGCTCACCATGGAGGACCGGGCGGGCGTGCTGGAGATCACGGACACCAGGGCCGGTGCCCGCACCTCGCGCCAGCTGCTGACCGGGCTGGCCCGGGCCGTGCTGCTGGCCTGCGACGCCGCGCCCCGGCCGGGCCGGCTGGCCGGGATCGTCGGCCGGGACAACGGCATCACGGCCAGCCCGGACGAGATCGACGCCGTGGTCCGCAAGCTGCTCGACGACCGGCTGGTCCTGGCCATGGACGACCGGCTGGTGGGCCTGGTGCTGCGCAGTCCCGTGCCGGACCGCATCCCCGACTATTCCGAGTTCCCCGGCGGCGGCCTGGTGGCCGCGGCCGGGAAGCCGGACGCGGAATCGCGGTGATGGCCGTGTCCGAGGCTGCCCCCCGGGTGGCGTCCGGCGCGGTCCAGGCGAGCTGGCTGGACAACCAGTCGCTGGTCAGCCCGGCGCACCAGCTCCGGCTGGACGAGCCGCTGCTCCTGGACGGCGGCCGCACGCTGCCCGAGTACGTGGTGAACTTCGAGACGTACGGGACGCTGTCCGCCGCCAGGGACAACGCCATCTTGGTCTGTCACTCGCTGACCAGCCGGGCGCACGCCGCGGGCCGCCACGCGCCGGACGACCCGCGGCCGGGCTGGTGGGACGCGGCGATCGGCCCCGGCAAGATGCTCGACACCACGCGTTACTTCGTGATCTGCGCGGACACCCTCGGCGCGGGCCAGAGCACCGGCCCGGCCAGCCCGGACCCGGAGACGGGCCGCCGCTACGGGGTCCGCTTCCCGGTCATCACCGTCCGGGACATGGTGCGCGCCCAGCGCCGCCTGGTGCAGCGCCTGGGGATCGAGCGGCTGCACGCGGTCGTCGGCGGCTGCCTGGGCGGGCAGCAGGCGGCGCAGTGGGCGATCGCCTATCCCGCCATGGTGCGCAACGCGGTCGTCATCACTACCACGCCCGCCACCTCCGCGCACACGATCGCGATCTTCGCCGTGATGCGCCACCTCATCCGGGCCGACCCCCAGTGGCACGGGGGCGACTATTACGGCCGCTCGTTCCCGGTGGACGGGCTCAACGCGGCGGTCGCCGCCGCGGTGCCGCTGTGGATGAGCCGCGAGGCCATGGAGTCCAGGTTCGGCCGCCGGTCCTCCGGCTACCGCTACACGCTGGACCCGGAGTTCGCGGTCGAGGCATTCATCGGCGCGCTGGTGGCCCGGGCCAGACATGAGATCGATCCGAACGGGCTGATGTATCTCATGCGCGCGGTCGAGTACTTCGACCTGGAGCGCGAGTACGGCAGCCTCGAGGCGGCCTTCAAGCCGGTCACCGCCCGGGTCATGTTCGTCAGCTACCGCCAGGACTGGCGCTACCCGGCGGCTGAGGCCGAACGGATGCGGGCGGCGATAACGGCGGCGGGCGGCGACGCCAGGCACCTCGTGCTGGACAGCGCGATGGGGCACGGCGCCTTCCTGTACGAGGTGGGCGGCCTGGCGCCGCGGGTCACCGGCTTCCTCGACGCGCCCGTGCGATGACCGCGTCGGCCCGCGTCTGGGACGCGCTGTGCCGGCATATCGACGGGGTGGCGATCGGGACCACGATGGCCGCGCTGCACGAGCGGGGCGCGCTGGCCGACCTGGCCACCCGGGACCGAACGCGGTTCCGGGCGCTCCGTGAACAGCTAGCCGCCAACCCGGGGTTCCTGCACGTCGCGCTGCGCCTGCTGGCCGACCAGGGCTGGGTCGCCCGGCAGGGGGAGCCGGGCACGGATCAGCTGACGATCACTCCCACCCCCCGCGGCCGGGTGGTGATGACCGAACTCGCTCAGGGTTACCAGGACGCCGTGCGCTTCCTGGACCGGGCCGGGGAGAACGACTTCACGAGCCTGGCCCGGCCGGACTGGGGCCTGCCCACCGCCGGCATCGCGCCCGACGTCAGGCGCCAGGTGCTCAGTCACCTCGACGGCCACCTGGTCGTACCGGTCATGCACGCGCTGAGCAGCGGCGCACTCGACCTGGCGACGAACCGCGGCGCGGCCGAGATCCTGGCCCGGCCTGGCTGGGCGCGGACGGACGGCGCGGCTCCCCGGCTCACCCCCGACGGCGAGCTCGCGCTGTCCCTGGCCGGGCAGTACCGGTACCCGGTGACCTACCTGCCGTTGCTGCGCCAGGTCCCGGACCTGCTCTTCGGTGAGCCCAGCCAACCCGATGGGGAAGAAACCCACCTGGACAGGGAACTCGACCTGAGGTTCAGCGGCGAGGTGTTCTCCGCCGCCTGCCGCGAGCCGTTCCTGCGGCTCGCGCTGCCGCTCTTCGACCAGAGCCAGCTCGACGCGCAGCCCGCCCTGGTCGTCGACTCCGGGTGCGGCGACGGCACGCTGCTCGAGGTCCTGTACCGCGCGGTGCGCGAGCGGACCGCGCGGGGGCGGCACCTGGCGGAACGGCCGCTGCTGATGGTGGGCGTGGACCCCAGCCCGGTCGCCCGGCGGATGGCGTCGGCCCGGCTGTCCCTGGCCGGCGTCCCGCACGAGATCCTGGACGGGGACATCGCCGACCCGGCGGCCCTGGCCCGGGCGCTGGCCGCCCGCGGCCTGGACGCCCGGGACGCGCTGCACGTCTGCAAGTCCGCCATCCACGACCGCGCCATTACCCAAGACGACCCGCGGGCGGGCACTCTGCAGGGAAGTGCCCCGCCCGCGGGTGCCGGAGCTTACGCGCGGCCTGACGGGAGCGCGATACCCACTCGTTCGGTCGCTTATGATCTGGCGGCGCTGTTCGGCCGCTGGCGCACGGTCGCCGGCCGGCACGGGTGGCTGGTCATCGAGGCGCACGCGGTGCCCGCGGCGGTCCTGGCCGGCCTCATCGGGCGCACGCACGCGACCGTGCTCGACGCGACGCACGGGTACGCGTGCCAGTACCCGGTCGAGCCCGCCGTGTTCGCCTGGGCGGCGCGCGCGGGCGGGTTCGTCAGCCGCGGGCACGCCGAGCCGGGCGCCGCCGCGCTGGGGCACACCATCTTGACCATCGACCACTTCGTGCTGGCCAGCCAGCCCGGCTCGAGCACGACTCAGGTGCGGTAGCGGTGCGCCTCGTCGATCTGCTCCGGGGTCAGGCTCGCCTCCCGGACGTTGCCGCACGTCACGATCTTGCCGTCCACCGGGCACTGCATCTTGCGGAACGGTCCCATGTGGATAGAGCCGAACAACCGGGACGACTCGCTCGACGTGAACAGGTGGCCGTCGCTGCATCGCAGGATCCGGTCGCCGAAGACTGCCATTGGTTCTCCGCTTCCTCCGCCGTGTTGGATGCGCCCGTTGGGGACAGGACAAGCCCGTGGTGATAGGGGCAAGACTGGGGCGCAGGAGATCACCACATGCCACCATATACCCCGGCATGAGACTAATATGGTTACGAAGGATAATTGAACCATTACCCTTCGCTAACCGTTCCATGCGGTTGAGGAGACGAGCAGAGCACCGGAAAGGAAGGAAGTGCCATGCGCGTGGTTCGGGCCGCGGCGGCGGCCGCGCTCCTGTGTGCCGGGCTGGCCGCCTGCTCCAGCGGGGGAAGCGGGGGAAGCGGGGGAACGACCAGCGGGTCGGGCACGGGATCGAGTTCGTCGGCTTCGGGGCAGGTCGCGGCCTCCAGCCAGGACGTCTCGTTCACCGTCGACGGGACCAAGACCTACGGGACGCTGGAGATACCGGCCCACCAAAGCGGCCAGCACCTGGCCGCCGCGCTGCTGATAGCCGGCAGCGGGCCGACCGACAGGAACGGGAACCAGCCGTCGGCCGACGTCACCCCGCAGACCCTGAAGCTGATCGCGGGTGTGCTCGCCCAGCAGGGCATCATCACCTTCAGGTTCGACAAGTACTTCACCGGGCAGACCGGCGCGGGCGCCTTCGCCTCCGACCCCGGCGCCATCAACCTCAACGCCTACATCCGCCAGGCCGATTACGCCTACGACTACCTCATCGCCCGGCCGCAGGTGGACCGGCAGCGGATGCTGGTGGTCGGGCACAGCGAGGGCGGCTTCTACGCGATGCTGGTGGCCGACACCGTCTCGACCCACCCGGCCGGCCTGGCCCTGCTCGAACCGCAGGACGAGCGGATCCTGAGCCAGCTCGCGCTGCAGCTCGACGAGCAGCTCGACTCGGCCGTGCAGCAGGGCCAGCTCACCACGTCCGCGGCTCAGCAGCAGGCGCAGGGGATCGACAACGCGATCGCCCAGTTCCGGGCGGGCCAGGAAGTGGACACGTCCGGCCTGCTGCCGCAGATCGTGCAGGCGCTCACCCCGGAGCTGCTCACCCCCGGGAACGCGACCGTCGCGCGCACCGACGACGAGGTCAGCCCGGCCGAAGCCGCCGCCAAGGTGGCGGCGGGCACCCGCGTCCTGGTCACCGACGGCACCGCGGACACGAACATCCCGGTCAGCACGATCACCCCGCTCGCCCAGGCGCTGACCGGGGCCGGCGCCACCGGCCCGGGCCTGAAGGTGCTCACCGGCATCAACCACGACCTGCACACGACGAGCACCCCCGACAACGACCCCATCCTGGCCCCCGCCGTCATAGCCGCCCTCAAAGCCTGGTCCCAGCCCTACGCCACCGCCGCCTGAGCCCGGCGCCCCCGCACCCGTCCGCTCCCCACCCCGCCGTCACGTTTTTTTGGAACGAACGGCGTTCCTGACAGCCCCGCTCACGTACCCACCCGGCCCCGGCCTTGAAAGCTGGACATCGTCGGCCAGAACACCCCTGAAAGTAAGCGTTCCAGAGTAAGGCGCGCTTCTGGCATCTCGCGGTTCCCGGATGACGCCCCGCGTATGATGCCCCGCGCCGTGCCCCGCCAGGCGCCAGAGCACCACCAGCCGCAAACCTGCACGCGCAGTGGCAAGTTAACCGGGTGGATCGGGGCTACCGGGTGAAAAAGGAGGACCATAGTGCACAAAAATCACCCCGAAGCCCGAAATCACCCCGCTATTCCCCCGGGGACGCACCGGGAACTCGCGTTATTTCGAGATGCCTACGGCTGCTTCTCGAACACGGCGACCTGGCGTACGCTCGCGGCGGTGAACGGCGCGCGGTCCCAGCCAGCCCAGCGGTCCCGCAGCCGCAAG
Source organism: Streptosporangiaceae bacterium (assembly GCA_050011155.1). Lineage (GTDB taxonomy): Bacteria > Actinomycetota > Actinomycetes > Streptosporangiales > Streptosporangiaceae > Palsa-504. Next base: position 10,402 of record JBEKJP010000090.1, on the reverse strand, counting down.
CCAGCCAGCTTGCCCATCAGGTCGAGCTCGGACGGCCACACGTAGCGGTAGGGCGCCGAGTGCCGGACCAGCCGGCCGTCGGCGTGGATCCAGTGATGGGACCACGCGACCTGCCCCACCGGGTCGTCGAAGGTCTCGATGCCGACGTGATCGGGGTCGAGGGTGAAGACCCGGCCGCGCTCGCCCGGCGGCACCCGGCGCGGCTGCGGCACGATCAGCTCCACCACGAAGGACCCGCCCGGCGCCAGGTGCGCGGCCGCGTTGGCGAAGACCGCCAGCTGGTCGTCCTGCGTGGTGACGTTCATCAGCGTGTTCGCCACCAGGTACACGAGGGTGAAAGGAGTTCCGGGTACCCGCTCGTTCGTCATATCTCCGATCGTTACCGGGACCGAGCCCGCGCCCGCCTTGACCGCCATCCGCTCCGCCATGGGGCGCGACAGCTCCAGGCCGCGCACCGGCACCCCGCGCGCGCTCAGCGCCAGCGCCACCCGTCCGGTCCCGGACGCGAACTCCAGGGCGGCCCCGCCCCCGGCCAACTCGGCCAGCAATCCGGTCACCGGGCCGAGCACCGTGGGGTCGGACATGGCCGCGTAGGTCGCGTCGTAGACCTCGGCGATCTCCGCATCCCAGGTGATCGACGCCATAGCCGTCAGTCTCGCCCTAACCCGGCCCCTGGTCGACAGGTTTTCCGGCTGCTGCTGCGCTCATCGACCGGGCGACGTCGTTGAAGGCGCGGATCCGCTGGTTCTCCCGGCTGGCGCACCAGACCAGGCCGAGCGGCAGCGGCGGCAGGTCATCGATGGGGATGAGCGCCAGGTCATCGCGGTTGAACATGGGAATGGTGGAGCTGGTGGGGTGGACGATCCGCCCGCGGGCCACCAGCGACAGGGTCTCGTTGATGGTCTGAACCGGCTGGGTGCGCCGGATCGGGCGCCCGGCCGGCGTGCGCGGCGGGATGAGCAGGTCGTAGACCGCCGGCGGGGTGGACGACGGGAGGATGGCCACCTCCTCGCCCGCCAGGTCCTCGACCGAGACCGTCCGCTGCCCGGCCAGCCGGTGCGCGGCCGCCACGACCAGCGCCCGCTGGTAGTGCGCGAACGCGGCCCCCGCGACCAGGTCGGGTTCGTCGACCGCCAGCCAGTTGCACAAGACGTCGACATCGCCCCGGCGCAGCGGCCGGTAGGCGTCGAACATCTCGACCTCGGCCAGCCGGACCTCGCAGGCCGGGTAGCGCTCCTGGAAGGCCGCGACCAGCCGGCTCAGCGCGGGGCCTTCCACCGTGCGGACGAACCCGACCCGCAGCAGCCCCCGCACGGTCCGGGACAGCTCGCTGACCTGGGACAGGGCCTGATCCAGGGCCGCCAGCGCGGGGACCAGGGCGCGCCTGAGCTCCTCGCCCGCGGGCGTCAGGCCGACCCGGCGGCTGGTCCGGTCGAAGACCTTGACGCCGAGCCGGGACTCCAGGACGCGCACGGCCTCGCTCACCCCGGGCTGAGAGATGCCAAGGCGCTCCGCGGTCCGGCCGAAGTGCAGTTCCTCGGCCAGCGCAAGGAAGATCCGCAGCTCACGTAGTTCCAGGTCGCGCCACATCAATCAAGGAGCCTAATCGATCCGATCAGCGATTTCCCGTTGATCAGGACCGGCCCGCAGCCCCAGGTTGGGGGCAGCGACACCAGCCCATCGTGAAAGGTGAGGACATTGATTCTTGTCATCGGGGGACGCAGCAAGATCGGCGCCGCGCTGATCGCGGACCTGCTCGACCGGGGTGAGCAGGTCCGGGCGCTGGCCCGGGCGGGGGAGTCGGCGGGCGGCCTCCCAACGGGAGCGCAGGCCGTCACCGGCGACCTCGCCGACGAGGGCTCGCTGGTCACGGCGATGGCGGGGATCGAGAAGGTGTTCCTGCTCTCCAGCCCGCACCCGGACGCGGTCCGCTGGCACCGCAACGCCATCGACGCCGCCCGCCGGACCCAGGTGGAACTGCTGGTGCGCAGCTCGATCCTGGGCGCCGACCGGGAGACCCCGGCCGAGTTCATCGGCGCGCACACCGAGTCCGACCGCTACCTCGAGGCCTGCGGCTTGCCCTACGTGATCGTGCGCCCCAACCTCTTCCTGCAGAACATTCCCGAATCGACGATCCCCGCCATCGATGCGTCGGGGACCTTCTACGTCAACGCGGGGGAGGCCAGGCTCAGCATGGCCGACACCAGGGACGTGGCCGCGGTGGCCGCCGTCGCCCTCACCGAACCGGGGCACGCCGGCGCGCACTACGACGTCACCGGGCCCGAAGCGCTGTCCTACGCCGACGTCGCCGCCAAGCTGACGAGCGCGACGGGCCGCCGCATCAGCTACGCCGACGCCCCCGACGACGCGGTCCGCCAGGGGCTGCTCGGCGCCGGGCTGACCGAATGGTTCGCCGGCGCGCTGGTGGGCCTGTACCAGGACTACCGGCGCTCGGGTACCGACGGCTACGCCGCCCGGGTCACCGGCACCGTCCAGCAGCTCACCGGCCGCCCGCCCCGCACCCTGGACGACCTGCTCGCCGGTATCGCCTCCGCGTCCTAAGCCCGGCCGCCAGCGCACGGTCGCCGTCACCGGGAAGGCTCAATCCCGGCTTTGCCGGCAGTTTCGGGTGCTATCACGCCCAAAAGTGCCGACAAATCGCCAGTGGCCACAGGGACAGTCCGGTAGTTGGCGGGGACCGGTGCGCGCCGTCGCCGACCGCTCTGGCTTCCGCCAGCCACTGCCCGAACGTACCGTCGAGGTCGGATATCGCGGTGACCAGGTAGGTATGAAAGGTCAGGGTCTTGGTGAAGGGCTCGGCCTTGCGGATGCGCGGGTCGATGATCCGCTGGGTCAGGTTGAGGTGCCCGGTCAGCCCTGCGCCCGTGACCCGGGCCGACGCGAAGATCCGCCTGGTCCCGCGCAGAATGACCGGGCCGTTCTGCAGTTCGAAGATCACCGGTCCGGCGGCCCGCGCCAGCTCGGTGAACCGCCAGAACAGCGCCACGCTGGCCGCGGGCTTCAACCCCGGCCTGGCCGGCCGGACGTGGTAGACAAGGCGGCATGGCGAAAATCGTGGTCTCCGCTGAGCGTACGGTCGGCGCACCCGCCGACGCGGTCTACCGCTATGTCGCGGACATGCGCGATCACCACCCGCACTACCTGCCGCCGGCGTTCTCCGACTTCCAGGTGGAGTCCGGCGGTACCGGGGCCGGCACCGTCACGCGGTTCAAGGTGACCGCGGGCGGCCGCACCCGCGAGTACCGGATGCGCGTGGACGAGCCCGAGCCCGGCCGGGTCCTGACCGAATCCGACACCAGCTCCAGCATGGTCACCACGACCACGGTCGCCCCCCGCGACGGCGCCTCGCTGGTGACGATCTCCACCAGCTGGAACGGCGCCGGCGGGATCGGCGGCTTCTTCGAGCGGATGTTCGCGCCCCGCGCGATGCGCGCCATCTACACGGACGAACTCGACCGGCTCGACGCCTACGCCCGCGCCCAGCCCCCCAGCTAGGCGGCGGCTGCCCTGGGCTTATCGTGAGTAACTGGACAAGCAGCAGGCTTGAGCCGGCCCGGCCCACGATGCAGCCGCGGCAGCGAAACCCGGAGGGATGCCAAGCGTGAGCGACTACAAGGTCGTCAACCCGGCCACGAACGAGGTCGAGCGCGAGTTCGACTCCGCGACGGACGCCGAAGTCCAGCAGATCATGGAGCGCTCGTACCGCGCTTACCAGTCCTGGCGGACCACCGGCAAGGACGAGCGGTCTAAGGTCCTGCTGCGGGTGGCCGAGCTGTACAAGGAGCGGATCGACGAGCTGGCCGCGCTGATCACCCGGGAGATGGGCAAGCCCACCCGGGAGGCCAAGGGCGAGATCATGCTGGTGGTGACCATCTACAAGTACTACGCCGAGCAGGGCCCCGAGCTCCTCAAAGACACCCCGCTCAGCCCGCGGGCCGGGGGGAAGGCCGTGATCCGCAAGGAGCCGATCGGCCCGCTGCTCGGCATCATGCCGTGGAACTTCCCCTACTACCAGGTGGCCCGCCTCGCCGCCCCGAACCTGATGGCCGGCAACACGATCATCCTCAAGCACGCGCCCCAGGACCCGGAGTCGGCCCTGGCCATGGAGCAGATCTTCCACGACGCGGGCCTGCCGCAAGACGCTTACATCAACATCTTCGCGACCAACAGCCAGGTCGCGGACATGATCGCGGACCCGCGGGTAGCCGCGGTGTCGGTGACCGGCAGCGAGCGGGCCGGCCGGGCGGTGGCCGAGGTGGCCGGGCGCAACCTCAAGAAGGTCGTCCTCGAGCTCGGCGGCTCGGACCCGTTCATCGTGCTGGACAGCGACGACATCGCCAAGACGGTGCAGGGCGCGGTCGCGGGCCGGATGGGCAACGCCGGCCAGGCCTGCACCGCGGCCAAGCGCATGATCGTCGTCGGTGACCTCTACGACGAGTTCGTGGACAAGTTCACCGCCGCGATGTCCGCGCTGACCCCGGGCGACCCCACCGACCCCGGCTCGGACTTCGGGCCGCTGTCCTCCGAGCTCGCCGCCGAGCGGCTGATGGAGCAGATCAACGACGCCATCGACAAGGGCGCCACGGTCCGCACCGGCGGCAAGCGGCTGGACCGGCCCGGCGCGTTCGTCGAGCCGACGGTGCTGACCGACGTGACGCCGGACATGCGGGCGTACCACGAGGAACTGTTCGGCCCGGCCGCGGTCGTGTACAAGGTCGCGGACGTCTCCGCGGCGGTCGAGCTGGCCAACTCCTCGTCGTTCGGCCTCGGCGGCGCCGTCTACAGCGCCGACCCGGACCGGGCGGCCGAGGTGGCGGCGCTGCTCGACACGGGCATGGTCTGGATCAACAACCCGACCGGCTCCATGGCCGACCTGCCGTTCGGCGGGACCAAGCGCTCCGGCATCGGCCGCGAACTCGGCTCGTCCGGCATCGACGAGTTCGTGAACAAGAAGCTCATCTACACCCCGGCCGCGCGCTAACCCGCGCCCGCGGGGTCCCGCGCCTCGCGCCGCCCGAACGCGATGAAACCGGGCTTCCAGTACGTTCACGCGCACTGGAAGCCCGGTTTCATAGCGTCCACCGGCCCGGCCGGCCCGGCAGCGATAAATTGGCCTCATCGGGATAAAGTGCGTTCGTGACCTTTCCGAATAGATCGGAACCGGTTGCCGTGGCGGCCAGCTCGACCAGGTCGTCTAGATAATCTTCGATACTGGAAAGCTGCCGGCTGAAATGATTGCGAATAAAGGCCGTGGCAAGTGCAGGATCTGGTTCCAGGTGATCTAGCACCGGGCGAAGCAGGATCGGGGAGTAATCGTCTGGCGTAGCGGTCAGCCAGTCGATAAGAAAATCCGAAGCGGATCGGTGCTCGCCGGGCGATTCCGGAAGATGGCGAATCATGGTTTCCAGCAGGTTGACGTGGTCGTATCGGCTTAGCCGAGGCAACTCGGCCGCGGCCCGCCGCCAGCGAGTGCGAGCGATAGCTTTGAGGACCGCTATGAAAGCTCCGTGCTTATAACCTCCGGCCTGCTCGGTAAGCTCAATAGCGCGATCCGGATCGTTTTCTGCCAGTACCGGCAGCACCCACTCCAGGTACCGGCGACGGTCAGGAATGCATAGGCTAAGCGCTACGTCGATGCTTTGCTGGGCGATGAAGTCAATCATGCCCACCAGCAGCCCTTCGTAATCTACTTCAGGCTCGGCATTCCGCAGAGCCGTTTCGGCACAAGCGGGATCATCGTAGATCGCGAAGACGGCGTTAACTACCTTGCGGGATGCCGGACTCAGCTGCGCGATTAGTGGAGCTATAGGCGCCGAGGATGGCGGTAGCCACGTGACTATCTCCTCGGCGATCAATTGCCACGCACGCCAGTCGGTGCGGGCGCCGTGCTTGACGAGTATTCTCAGGAACTCATCCGCCGACGGCAGGATATGGCCTGGTTGCCGGCAAATTTTTACAATCGCAAAGATCACGTCGAGCTGGAATGCTTTTGCCACTGCGCCGTCAAGATCGTGACGAGCGGCGAGAGCTGCGAAACGACCGGCGACCGGCCTCCATATATTTATCCAGTCATAACCGGTCAGCTGACGCCGACGGTTCTCCATGAACGCCAGCATGGCACCGATCACGTCGATCTCGTCTTGCAGTATGCCGGCCTCTGCCGCGTCGGCTATCGCGGTAAGACGGTCAAGCTCGGGAAGATCGGCTATCAATTCTGCAAATTGTCCGTGTTCGGTGGTAACCGTTTGGCCGGCCGCCGACAACTGGGCGATCAAACGTCGCGCGCTTGCTCGCTTTGCCGCCTTGGCATGCGTGCCGGTCAGCACGGCTGCTTTCCGTTTCCGGGCCGCGTTCGACGACGTGAAGGCAGGGAGCAGGGGCAGCAGGGCTGTCGCCTCGATGCCGGGACAGGCGAGAGCGAGCACGCCGGCCAGGTGGCCGCGAGCCTCGGATGACAGCCCGGGCGACCCCGCGAGGCGCAGAGCGAGTTCCGGGTTTTGCGCCGCCGCCGCGCGGATGACGAACGCCCGGGCATCCGCGACGCTCACGTCGCCGCTCTGGGGATCTTTCGCCATGTGTTCGGTCAGCCGCCAGGCGGCGGGGACGTCGAACTGGGCCAGGCGGTGCACGACCGGCCCGTACCGGGACGCGCCCGTCGAGACCTGCTGGTAGAGCGCCGCGAAGGCCTGGTCGGCGAGGCCAGGCGCGGCGTCAGCATCAAATACGGCGAGGCCGGCCGCTAGCGTCCCGGCCGCCTCGGCGGCCTTGTCACGGATTTCTCCTTTGGCCGTGGCCATGGCGTCCCTGAGCCGGTACAGGACGTTGACGGCCATTTCCCGGCCGGCCGGTCGTTCCCTCAGCCATTCAAGCGGAGCGCCCCCGATGGCGGCGACCGAATCACGAACGGAGACCGACTCATATCGACGGCCCATCATATCGCTTTTATCTTGAACCTCCTGCCACCGGCGGTTAGCGGCAAGTTTTGCCGAGTCATCCTGGTCGGCGATTAGTGCGAGCCCGATACCGCATTCGGTAACATCGACCGGGTTGCCTGCCAGCGCAGTCGCCCGGGCCGCCGCCGGATCGAGGAGAGAAAGAGCGGCGACCTTCCCCACATGGCACCTCCCCTCATAAACCGCGGCGAAGGCCTCGAATATGTTAAGTGCCGCCTCCGGCTGGACGCTGGTGATCTCCTCGGCTAGGTGAATGGCCAAGCCTCCGTACCCGAGTTTTTCATCGTCGAGCCTCCAGCCATTACCAAGCAGCCGGCCCGGCGCCGCCCGGCGCAGGACTTTCAGGGCCTGCAGCACATCCCGCCGGCCTATGTTACGGGCGACGGCGTACAGGCATCTGGCGTCATCTCCGGCGATTCTGATCGCGTCATCCATGTACGCTTCGTGATCGGAAAGCCCGGCGCAAAGCTCGTAAGCATCGAAGTCGGCCGGCGACGAGACGTGCTGATACAAGGCCAGTGCCAGGTCAGGATGGCTCGCCGCCAGCTGGGCCGCCGCATAAAACGCGACCTGATCCTGACGGCCCGCGGAAACGCCGGCCAAGACCTGCTCCCACCGGCTCTGGTCTAGCCGTCTGCCGAGTTCCGCGACGATCTCGATCAGCGGCTGGCTGCTATTCCAGTCTGCCTCAGGCAGTGCCCCGAGATCGCGCAACGTCTGGTCTATTCCGTTAGCCCTGGAGAGCAATGTCGGAAGGCCTTGTGCGCTCAACTGCCTGGCGTAATCGCGGACTTCGGCGGATAGTAGCGATGCGAGCAGGACCGGGGCCACGGCCCGGTCCAGGCCGTGCAGTTGCGCTACCTCCGACAAGGCCGCGATCGTAATCGAGGACCCGAAACGCTCGAGGGCGGCGTGCGCCCAGGTGACGGTGAGCACCTCGGCCCAGCGCGGCGGAGCAGCCTGACAGGCATGGATCGGACCGTAACGCACGAGATAGTCGTTCCGTTCGTCCCAGCGTGAACCCGCAGGTGACGCACCGGACCCGGTCAGCCCGCCGGTGATCCGGGTGTGCTGGTCAGCGGGATCACACCACCACCCGCGGGCCTCATCGCCGTCGGCGAGAAACTCGGCAAACGAGGAGTGAAACAGCCGGTAACCCCGCTGGGACAGCGGCGCACCATCGTGGACAAGCAGCCGTGTCAGCCGGGTGATGTACGGCCGGGTGGCGGCGGGCGTAAGCGCCAGCACCCGGCCGAGTTCGGCCTCCGTCATCGGCCGCCGCGCCACGCTCAGCGTGCCCAGCAGGGCCATATCGGTCCGGCTGATCTCGGTGTTTCCCGGCGCCAGGCCTACCAGCCGGGTGAGATACTCCCGGTAGATGCCGCCGAGCCCGGGTGGCAGCGGCCAGGCCGACGGGGACCGGAGCACCGAGGCCAGCCGTTCCGGGTCGGCCATAAGGTCATCGATGACCCACCGGGCATAAAGGAAATTCCCGTTGGCGGCCTGGGCCAGCCGGCCGATGAGCTCAGCGTTATCACCCTGGATGCCGCTCGGTGCTCTCAGGCGCTGGGCGGCGTACGTCGCGATGTCGTCCTCGCCCGGAGGGCAGTCCGCATCCAGGTCAAGCCGTTCGATGCCGGCCGGAAACCTGTCGATGACCCGAGGATCAGGGCGGGTGGCGACGATCCAGCGCAGTGGCGTATTGCCCATCAAGGACTGGATCACGTCCGGGACGGTCGCCACGGCCGGATAGTCAAGGGCCTCATCTAGCCCGTCGACCAGGACGATAGGTACGGGGCCAGCCAGCGCCGCGGCTCCCAGCGGGCGGCGCAGCAGCCGATCGGCCAGCTCAAGGGCAGACAGCCCGGGCAAGGAGACGATCGCTCCCACATTCCAGCCCCCAGACTCGACCGTTCCTGCCTGAGCACGCGCCGAAATAGTGACGGGAATCGTGGTAAAGGTGCTGAGCGCCTCGTCCCGGGCGGCCGCGAAGCCCGGCACGCTGGTAGCGAGCTGCGCCGCCACATCCTCGACGAACCACGCAGGATCACGGCTAGTGTCGTCACCCGGGCGGCACACATGGACGGCCGCCAGCCCGCGACGCCCGGTCCGCGCTGCCTCCGCGCTGCCCGGCCGGAGCACGGAAATGGTCTCTGCTAGATGTTCAGCGAGCGCACTCTTCCCGGTGCCCGCGGCCCCGGTGACCACGAGGACGCTTGCCGTCGAATCAAGCCAGCGTTCCACGCGATCAAGCGCCCAGCGCCGGCCCACGAACCCAGTGACCGCATCCAGGATGGTCATCGGGCCGGGCGCGGGCACGCCCGGCGTCGCGGGAAACGCGGCTAAAGGACCGATCTGGTCGGCTTCGACGCCGGTGAGCTTGCCGCCCGCCTCCACGACCTTAGCCTTGGCGTCACCCTTGACCTCGCCGCCGCTGATGACCCGCGCCCGGACCGCGGCCGCGTCCCCGATCACCCGGTCCACGTCAACCTGGCCGGCCACCAGCGGCCCCGACGGTGGTCGCTGCTCTCCTTTGAAGGTGATGCGCTGCTCGTACACGGTCTCCAGAAGCTGGCGGAGCGCGTCCACCTGCTCGGCCAGCAGGTGATCGCCCGGCTGGGGGGTCTCGATACCGTCGGCGTAGTCAGCCAGCAACTGCCGCGTTTGACGCAAATCCTCAGCGAGGCGATCGACCACGTCATCGTGGGGCTCGGCCGGCTCGGCCGTCCCCTCGAGGAGGTCCTCGGGCGGGTTCAGCCTGGCCTCAGCTACCTCGGCAGCATGGTCGCGTCGCTGTCGCCAGCGTTTGAGAACCTCGCCTGCCTGCTGGTAGAGGAACTTGATGCCCTGCGTGAGCACCAGGCCACCCAAAGCGGCGGCCGAAAATGGATCTGCCACGGCGACCCCCCGTCTTCCGTGGTAATGATATCGCCGGTAGCCAGCCCGCGATGGCCACGGAGGCCGGGGCTCGCCGTCCGGGGTCGGTGATGTCCTATCAGCCCCGGTGTGCCACCGGTGCCGTACCCGACGTGCAAGGCGCGGGGAGTACCATCTAGCCGCGTGACCCTGCCCAAGGACCTGATCGTCCTGCTGCGCCAGCCCAGCCCCTGCTTCGTGGGCACCGTGATGCCAGACGGCTCGCCCCAGCTGACCCAGACCTGGGTCGACACCGACGGCGAGCACGTGGTGATCAACACCGTCCAGGGGAACCAGAAGACGAGGAACATCGAGCGCGACCCGCGGGTCGCGGTGAACGTCTGCGACGCGTCCCGGCCGTCCCGCTACTACGCGATCCGCGGGCAAGTCGTCGACGTCACCACCAAGGGCGGCGCGGAGCACATCGAGGCCCTCGCCCAGCGCTACCTCGGTGCTCCTTACCCGTGGTACGGCGGCCGCGACCAGGTCCGCGTGATCCTCACCATCCGGGC
>JBEKJP010000089.1:0-32602 GCA_050011155.1 Streptosporangiaceae bacterium | reverse complement strand
TGGAACAAGGACAAGACCAAGGTGCTCCACAGCCACGGACCACCCGCCCGAGCCGGGTGAGAGTCCCGGTGGCTCAGATGGGCCGACCGTTCTCCAGGTAGGTCAGTCCCTGGGTGGCCGCCTGCACCCGGCGGCTGATCGGGCCCCTGAGCAGGGTGAGTGCCTCGGGCAGGTGGACCAGCCGGGAATCGGAGATCTCCTCGGGCTGCAGCTTGACGTTGGCCAGTTCCTCGTCGCTCACCTGACCGCAGTCGAACAGGTAGCGGATGCCGGCCTGCCGACCCGGCTTCGCCGGGCGGAAGTCCATCGCGGTCAGCCGGCCGTGGCTCACCACGAGGCCGGTTTCTTCGCGCACCTCACGCTGGCACGCCTCCCACGGGGACTCCCCGTCCGCCTCCATGACGCCGCCAGGTATGGTCCAGCCGCTCTTGTAGGTCGGCTTGAGGATCAGCAGCCGGCCCTGCGAGTCGAAGATGAGCGCCCCCGCCGATACCGGAATAGCCGGGAGAGCCATGTATTCCTGGGCCACGTCACCCCATCTCCCCTGACCCCGCGACCCCAAACTATTATCCCGTACGGCGGCGCGGAGGGCAGCCACCTCCGGAGACGGCGGGCGGAGCGAAGGCGGCATGGAAGTCAGGTTATCCGCCTTTCGTTACCAGCGGAGAGCCCCAACGCGGCTGATTTAAATAATAATGGCTTTAATTAATCGCCGGGAAAACTATTTTTTAGAACGCCAAGAATTCGGTATAGTCAGGGGCGGTCTTTCTTCGGCAGCTTGCTGACAATGGCCGAATAGGAGGCGTCAATGGCCTCGAGCAGCTCGTCGTCGGGTATCGCGCCGCCGGTCCGCAGCGTGTTCCACCCGGAGCGGCCGATGTAGGCCATCACCGACGCGTCATCTGGGTACCGCGCCAGCCATTCGTCGGCCGCCTCGCGGCTGGCCCCGCACTTCAGGCCAACGGAGGGAGTTTCACCCGATCCGAGGAACGCGAAGATCTTGCCGCCGACCTTGGCCACGACGTCGCCCTCCCAGGGCTCGTCCGGCCAGGCACCGGGCTTGGCTAGGCAGTAGGCGAGCAGGTTTTCCCACGTCATAACGGCACGGTAGCCCGAGGAGGCAGAACATTGCGCCAGACACTCCAGCAGGGCCGGCGGGTTCTGCGCCATCAGGCGTTCCGCCGGTTCTGGCTCGGGATGATGATCTCGCGGGCCGGTGACGCCTTTACCCTGGTCGCCCTTTCCTGGGTCGTGCTGGGCATCGCGGGACCGGCCCAGCTGGGCGTGGTCCTGATGTGCTTCGGGCTGCCGCGGATCGTCAGCGGCCCGGTGGCCGGGCGGCTGCTGGACGGGACCCGGCCGCGCCTGCTGCTGGCCGCCGACAACGCGGCCCGCGGCCTGCTGATCGCGACCACCGTCGGCGCGCCGCTCGCCTTGCTGCCGTCCTGCTCGGCCTGGCTACCTTCGCCTGGGGACCGTACTACGTCTTCGAGCGCACGCTGATGCAACGGCTCGTCCCCGACGAGGTACGCAGCCGGGTAGCCGGCGCGCGGATGACGATCTCCTCGCTCGGGTTCCCGCTTGGCACCGTGGTTGGCGGCACCGTGGTTGGCGGCACCGTGGTTGGCAGCACTGTGACCGGCGGGATCGGCGTGCCCGGCACCGTCCTGGCGGTCGCCTGCTCCGGTCTGGCGCTCGGGCTGCTGCCGCTGCTGGCGCCCCCGCTCCGCGCGGTCGGCGACGTCCGCGCGTTTCCCGGCCTGGCCAAGACATAGAGTCGGTGACCATGAAGTCGAACGGGCGGGGAACGGTCGGGTTCGACCTGGATATGACGCTGATCAACTCGCGTCCGGCCATCTTGGCCTCGTTCGCCGCGGTCGGCCGCGAGACCGGCACCGCCATCGACCTGGACGCGGTCGACCGGCGGCTCGGCATCAAGCTGGACGACGAGCTGGCGTACTGGTTCCCGCTCGACCGCATCGACACGGCGGCGGGCATATACCGGCGCCACTACCTGCAGCTGGCCGAGCCGATGACCACCGTGCTGCCCGGCGCGCACGAGGCCCTGGCCGCGGTCCGGGCGGCGGGCCAGCGGGTCATCATTATCACCGCCAAGCACCCGGTGTCGGCCGCGCCGAGCTTGCGGGTGGCTGGGTTGTCCGCCGACGAGCTGTTCACCCTGGTCCACGGCCCGGAGAAGGCCGGGGTGCTGCGCCGGGTGGCGGCCATGGCCTATGTCGGCGATACCCCGCCGGACATGGCCGCCGCGGTCCAGGCCGGCGTCCGGGCGGTAGGCGTGGCGACCGGCTCGTTCACCGGCGAGGACCTGATGGTCGCGGGCGCCGAGGTGGTGCTCGCCTCGCTGGACGCCTTCCCGGACTGGTACCGCTCGGTCTAGGCCCCCGGTCCGTTCACGCCCGGTCCGTTCACGCCCGGTCCGCGACGGCGGCGACCACCGCGTAGGGCAGGTGCCGCGGATGCACGAGCAGGGCCCGGGCCACCTGGCGGATCCGCGGCCGCAGCGGGGTCAGTGCCTGCTCGCAGTACCGCCAGGCCGCCACCTCGTCGCCGCCGAACCGTGCGGTGATCCCGCGCCGGAACCTGCGCGCGTCGCCTCCGTCGGCGCGCCAGGCCGGGAGCCAGGCCCGCAGCTCGTCGTCACCGGCCAGCATCGACCAGTCCCGCAGCCGTTCGGCGATTTGACCCGCCGCGTCGATGACGAACCCCCGGTCGCCTCCGCCCTGGATGCTGTGCACCCGGCCCTGGCTGCCCGAGCCATGACGGATGCTGGCCGAGCTGAACCGCGCCCCGACGGCCAGCGCGGCTACCGCATGGCCGGCCTCGTGCCAGGCCGTCCGCGCCGCCGCGGTCCTGGCCGGGGCGTAGCTGGCCGCGGCCCCGAGGTCGTAACGCTGCCTGATCCAGTCCTGATGGACGACCGACTCGTCGTCGTAACGGACCAGCCGGGCCAGCTCGGCCTGGATCGCGGCGACGGTCCGTACCTCAGCCGGCGTCATGAGGAGATCAACGCGGCGACAGCACGCAGAACTCGCTGCCTTCCGGGTCGGCCAGCACGGTCCACGGCACGCCGCCGTGAGCCCCTTGGCCGATGTCGATCGGCGCCGCGCCCGCGTCGGTCAGCGTCCGGACCGCCGCCGCGTGCTCGTCGTCCTGGTAAGGGGCCACGTCCAGGTGGATCCGGTTCTTGACCGTCTTGCGGTCCGGTGACGGCAGCAGCTCCAGGTACGGTCCGAGGCCGTCCGGGGACCGCAGCGACACCCCGATGTTCGTGGAGGCGGCCGGCTTCCAGCCGGTGACCAGCGCCCAGAACCCGGCCACGGCGGCCGGATCGGCGCAGTCGGCGACCACCGCGGCGACCGGCCCGGTGTCCCGGTAGACCGGCCGCGGCTCCAGCACGCAGAACTCGTTGCCCTCCGGGTCGGCCAGCACGGTCCACGGCACGTCACCTTGGCCGATGTCGATCGGCACCGCGCCCAGGGCGAGCAGCCGCTTCACCTCGGCCGCCTGGTGCCGCGCCGACTCGGTGGCCAGATCCAGGTGCACCCGGTTCCGGCCGGTCTTCGGCTCAGGGACTGGCACGAAGACCAGCGGCAGCGCCGAGGAGTCGGGGTAGCTGAAGCCGGGCGGCCACACATCCACCTCGTCGGGCTCTTCGGGGGCTACCTCCCACCGCAGTGCCTCAGCCCAGAACCGAGCCAGCCGGCCGGGGTCGGCGGCGTCGACGACCAGATGCACCAGTCGAGTAGGCATGAGTCAGCTGGGCTCTCGCATCAGCGCGCGGTGATCGCGTACGGCTTGGGCTGCCGGGTCAGCCACTGCCAGAGGTTCCGGTACCGCGGCCGGGCGACGAAGTGCCCGCTGCCCACCTTGCCGCTGACCTCGATACGCAGCTGCGCCGGGACGTCGGGACCCCACGGCGTCTTCACCCGGACGTGGCCGCTGCGGATGATGACGTCGTCCGTGTCCACCACGATGCCCGGCTTGGTCATCAGCCGGATATGCCCGCTGCGCACGTCGACGTCGAGCTTGAGGGTAGGCTGCGTGATCTCCGCCCGGGTGAAGTCGAGCAGCACGCTGCCGCTGGTCACCTTCACTTCCATCCGCTGCGGCACCACCCAGCGGTCGACCCGCTTGACGTGCCCGCTGCGGGTGTCGATGCGCACCACGTCCTTGACCTGCGCCGCCACCACCGGGGCCGCGACCGACCCGGTCGCGGGCAAGTCGGCGACCAGCCGGGCCAGCTCGCCGTAGGTCCGCGCGGTCATAGCCTGTTCCAGCCGCTCGTCGAGTTCGTCCGCGGTCAGCCGCCCGTCTCCGGCGGATACGCGCAGCAGTTCGACCACCCGGTCCCGGTCATCGTGCGAGGCTCGCAGCTCGTTGCGGGCGACCTCGCCGCCGGGTTCGGATTCCGCCATGGACAAACTGTAGAGCAGGGCCGGATCCCATGCACGGCCGCACGGACCGCCGCCCCGAGGTTTCCGGCCACGATCTTTCCTCCCGAACGATCCCGGTATCCGCCCCGGGTCCGCCACCAGCCCTTGACGGCGGGCACCCGGTTGCAGTGGGCTCGGATCGTGGCCACCCCGGACATCCCCGCGACCAGCCGCGTGTCCAGCGCCGTCGCCGCGCTCCCGCTCACCGCGGGGGTGTACCGCTTTCGCGACCAGGGCGGCCGGGTCCTGTACATCGGCCGCGCGGTCAGCTTGCGCCGGCGGGTCCAGTCGTACTGGCGCGATCTCGGCGACCGCGGCCACCTGGCCCCGATGGTGGCCCGGATCGCCCGGGTCGAGGCGGTGCCCTGTGACTCCGCACACGAGGCCGCCTGGCTGGAGCGGAACCTGCTCGAGCGGCGCCTGCCGCCGTGGAACCGCAGCCCGGGCGGCCAGGAATCCGAGGTCTGGATCAGGGTCAGCGCGGCCCCGCGCGCTCCCGGCCTGACCGTGGTCCGGGGTCACCGGGGGAGGCCGGCCCCCGGCGACTTCGGCCCGTACCTGGGCGGCCGGAAGGTGCGCGACGCGGTGTCGGGGCTGAGCCGGGTGCTGCCGCTCGGCCACGCCGCGGACCATCCGGCGGGGACCGGTCGCGAGCTGGCCCTGGTCCGCGGCGCCACGCCCGCCGATCGCGCCGGGCTGGCCCGGGGCATCGCCGCCGTGCTGAGCCGGGATCAGGCCGCGCTGGCCGGGCTGCGGGCGGACCTCGCCGCCCGCCGCGACGCGGCCGCGACCGCGCTGGCCTTCGAATTCGCGGCCAAGCTGCAGACCGAACTGGAGGCCGTGGACTGGGTCACGGCCGAGCAGAAGGTCACCAGGGACCAGCGCGAGCAGCCGGACGCCGACGTGTACGGCTGGGCCAGCGGGGTGCTCGTCTGCTTGGAGATCCGCGGCGGCCGGATGTCCGGCTGGCGGCAGCGCCCCTGTGCGGCCGCCGCCGCCCGCCGCTACCTCGAGCGGTCAGAACCCGGCTGGGCCGCCTTCGCCCGCCGCAGTGCCGAATTGGCGGCTCGCTTGCGCTCGTCGCGCGCCGAACTGGCGGCTCGGCTCAGGCCGTGCTGATCCAGTTGCCCGAGTCGTCGCGCATGATGGCCTCTACTCCGTAGGGGCGCTCGGCCGGCTCCTGGGTGAACTCGACGCCGCGCCCGGCCAGTACGTCGTGGTCGCCCTGGCAGTCCGAGGTCGCCATCACCCCGGGCGACAGCGCCCCCTTGGCGACCAGCGCCCGGACCTGGTCGAGTACCCAGACCGACACGATCGAGATTCCTGTGATCATGCTGCGACTTTACGGTCGGCCCCGGCGGCGCGCTTCTCAGGAAGTGATGTGTTCCGCCGCGGCCGGAGGCCTAGGCAAATCAGGCACCGAAGCCGGCAGGCTCGTGCGCCACATGAGCACGAAGCAGCCAGGGATGGGCGCCGGGCCACCTCGTTCGGCCGCCTGTCTGCGGTATTCGGTCGGGGACAGGCCAGTGAGCTCGGCGAACCGCGTGCTCAGCCTGACCTCCCCATCCGCCTGCGCCCTGCCCTAGCTATAGGATCCGGCCATGACCGGCCCGGCCGATGACGCGGCTGTCCAGGTCGCCGGCCTGCGGATGAGCTTCGGCGGGACCGAGGTCCTGCACGGCGTCGACTTCGACGTCCGTTACGGCGAGGTGTTCTGCCTGCTCGGCCCCAACGGCGCGGGCAAGACCACCACCCTGGAGATCCTCGAGGGCTTCCGGGCGCCGTCGGCCGGCCGGGTCAGCGTTCTCGGCCTCGATCCGGCGGCGCAGCCGGTCAGGCTGCGTGAGCGGGCCGGGATGGTCTTGCAGGAGTGCGGGTTTCCCCGGCAGGCGCGGGTGGCCGAGCTCATCGGCCTGTGGCGGACCTACTACCCGAACCCCCGCCCGCTCGGCGAATTGCTCGAGGTCGTCGAGCTCACCGAGGTCCGCGGCACCCAGGTGCGCAAGCTGTCCGGCGGCCAGCGCCGCCGGCTGGATTTCGCCTTGGCGCTGGCCGGCGATCCCGACCTGATCTTCCTCGACGAGCCGACGACGGGCTTCGACCCGGAGGCCCGCCAGCGCTGCTGGGCGGCCATCGAGAACCTGCGCGATCTGGGCAAGACCATCCTGCTCACGACCCACTACCTGGACGAAGCCGAACGGCTGGCCGACCGGATCGCCATCTTGCGAGCGGGCCGCGTCGAGCTGGCCGGCACCCTCGGCGAGGTCGCCGCCCGGGCCGGCCTGGTCACCCGCGTCTCCTTCACCACGCCAGCCGCGCTGCGCCGCGGCCAGGTGCCGCCGCCGGACGGGATCGACCTGGCCTTCCGCGGGGCCGCGGCGGTCTGCGACACGGAAAACGCGGCCGCGACCCTGCGGCTGCTGCTGGCCTGGGCGGCCGAGCACGGCCTTGGCGATCTGGAGGGCCTGGCCGTGACCGCGCCCCGCCTCGAAGAGGCGTACTTGAGCTTGACCAGGGACACCCCATGAGCAGGACACCGTGACCAGGACGGTCCGCCTGGTCGCCCGGCAGGCCCTGCTCGAGCAGCGCAGCTTCTGGCGCAGCGCCGAGTACGCGCTGTTCACCTTCGCCTTCCCGCTGATGATCCTGCTGCTCATCGGCGCGGCCAACGTCGGCGCGCACCTGCCGGGAACGCGGATCAGCAACACCACGGTGTTCGTGCCGGGCATCCTGGCCTTCGGCGTGATCGTCGCCGCCTACGTGAACCTCGGGTCCAAGGTCGCGGTCCTGCGACACGACGGCGTGCTCAAGCGGATCAGGACCACGCCGCTGCCGCCGGGCGCCTACCTCGGCGGGCTGCTGGCGAGCACGGTCGCCACCGTGATCGGAATTACCGCCGTCACCGGGCTGATCGGCTGGCTGGCGTTCGGTGCCGCTCCTCGCCCGGGCGAGGTGCCCGCGCTGGCCGGCGGGCTGGTACTGGGCACGGTCTGCTTCGCCGTCCTGGGCCTGGCGCTCAGCTCGGTCATCACCAGCGCGGAATCCGCCGGCCCGGTCGCCTACGCCAGCTTCCTGCCGATCGCGATCATCTCCGGCGTCTTCGACCCCACCTTCAGCGGGCTGCCGGACTGGCTGTCCCGCCTGGTGGCGGCGTTCCCGGTCAAGGCGCTGGCCGAGGTGCTGCAGAACACCTACGCGGTGCGCCCCTTCCCCGCCTGGGACCTGGTCAACCTGGGGCTATGGACCGCCGCGGGCGCCGCCTGCGCCAGCTGGCGCTTCCGCTGGCACGACTAGGACTCGACGCGATCCGTGATGGGCGTGCCGAGCTCGACCGTCCGGCTCACCGTGCACAGCCGGTCGTGCGACTTCTTGATCGCGTCCGGCAGCAGCGCCCGGGCCTTGTCGCCCGGCTCGCCTTCGGGGAACCTGACCCGGAAGGTCACCATGATGTCGGTCAGGTGGTTGCCGTTCTCGTCGCGGACCTTCTCCGCGTCCACGGCGACCTCGAACGCGTCGGGCTCGGCCCGGCGTGACGTGAGGATGTCGACGTCGATCGCGGTGCAGCCGCCGATCCCGGCGAGCAGCAGGTCGACGGGGGTGAAGTCGGTGCCCTGGCCGCTGCTGAGGCGCAGCTGGCCGCCGCGGTCGTTCGTGACGATGTACGTGCTGTTCTCGACGCGCTCGAGCCGGACGCTGCGGTGTACGGAATCTGTCGCCATGCTGGCCACACTAACGCCGTGGCAGAATGGGCCGGTATGGAAGACGGGGGTCCTTCTGCCACCGCCCGCCGGGTGGCCGCGCACAGGCTCACGTTCGCCCGGGTGGCCGCGGACTACGGCGATCCCGCCGCCGACGAGGCGCTGGCCGCCGACGTCGTGGTCGGCCAGGCGGCCCCGGCGGGCCGGATGCACGACTACCTCGCGGCGCGCACAGCGTTCTTCGACCGGGCCGTGACCGGTGCCATCGACCGGGGCGTGCGGCAGATCGTGACCGGCGCGGCCGGCTACGACGGGCGCGCGCTGCGCTACGCCAAGCCGGGTATCCGCTGGTTCGAGGTCGACCATCCCGCGACCCAGCGGGACAAGCTCGCGCGGCTGAAGCGGCTCGGCATCGCCGCGCCCGGGGTGCGGTTCGTCCCGGCCGACTTCACCCGGGATCCGGTCGCGGACCGGCTGCGCGAGGCCGGGCTCGACCCGGCCGAGCCCAGCCTGTTCCTGCTCGAAGGGGTGGCCGTCTACCTCGAGGCCGCCGTCCTGGAGAGCGTCCTGGACCAGCTCCGCCAGGTCGCCGCGCCCGGCAGCCAGCTGGCCATCAGCGCTCCGGCGTCCCGCCCGCCCGAGGACAGGAGCTGGGCGCGCTTTCAGACCACGGTCGCCGCGATGGGGGAGCCCGCCCGGTCCGCCTTCGAGGCCGGCCAGGCGCAGGCCCTACTTGGCCGGACAGGCTGGCAGGTCGTGGACGGCGGACCAGCAGGAGCCGGCCGCCAGGCGGCGACCTCCGGGCGCGAGCGCCTCCGCTCGGCCGGCCTGCTCACGGCCACGGCCGGTCCGCGGTCCGCTCCCGATCTCGCGACTGCCCCCCGCTCCCAGCCGGCTCCGCCGCCCCAGGAGAAATCGGTACCTCAGGGGAAATCAGTACCTCAGGGAAAAGCACTGCCCCTCTCAGCCCTGCTGTCCCAGGCGCTCGTCGCGTTCACGATCGAGTTCGACAACGAGGCCGAGCACACCCTCCCGCATCGCACCACCAGCCACGGGCCCGGCTTCTCGGGCGACGGCGCCTGGCTGGTTTCGCTGGTCATGTGGGAGAACTGCATGCGGTTCGTCACCGAGGAACCGGTCACCGTCGGCGAGCTCGTGGCCCGCGCGCGCACTGAAACCAACCTGGACGGCATGCGGCGCTGGGGCTACGTCACCATCGACGGGACCGCCAAGAAGATCCACCAAGGCAACCCGGGCCCGGACGCCGTCCTGCGCGCCACCGCGGCCGGATTGCGGGCGCGCCAGGTCTGGCAGCCGCTGACCGCCCTGGTCGAGCAGCGGTGGCGGGACCGCTTCGGCGCCGGCCAGGCCGGGCGGCTGCGCGATGCCCTCGCCGGGCTGGCCGGCCGGCTCGATCCGGGACTGCCTGACTGCCTGCCGATCCTGCGGGCCAGCCTGCTCAGCCAGATCCCCGCCCGGCCGCCCCGGCCGGACCTGGCCGAGCCCGCCGACCCGGCTGGGCTGCCGCTGTCGGCGCTGCTGTCCCGGGTCCTGCTGTCGTTCGCGATCGAGTACGAAGCCGAAGCAGGGCAGTCACTGGCGGCCGCCGCCACCGTGCTGCGCGTGCTCGGCGAAGACGGGACGCGGCTGCGCGACCTGCCGCCTCGGGCGGGCATCTCCAAGGAGGCCGTCAGCTGGGCGCTCGGGGTGCTGACCCGGGCCGGCCTGGCGGCCGAGGCGCCGGACCCGGCCGCTAGCCGCGGAAAGGTCGCCTGTCTCACCCCCCGAGGCCAGCAGGCGCAGCGCCACTACCACGAGCTCACCGCGCGGATCGAGCGGCACTGGCAGGACCGCTTCGGTACCGCCCCGCTCGCCGCCCTCCGGGGCGCCCTGGAACCCCTGGTCACCGCGCCAGCCGGCGAGCTCCCGCCGCTGTTCGGCGGCCTGAAGCCGTACCCGGACAACTGGCGGGCCATGGTCCGCCCGCCGGTGGCGCTCCCGCACTACCCGATGGTCTTGCACCGCGGCGGCTACCCCGATGGCAGCTGACCCTTGACGCGAGGCTCCCGGCTGGGCGCTGTCCGTCGATGAAAGGCGCGGGCCGACAGGCTACCTGTCATCACCGCAGCCAGGGAAGGGAATCACCGCGGCCGGAGCGCTCTTCGCCGTGTTGCGGGCAGCTGACTGGGAAGGCGGGCCATCCTCGACGGGCATCGGCTCCGCGGTGCGGCTGTGGGGGAGCGGTGACGCCGGCAAGATGGTGTGCAGCCGGCGCGTCCTACGCGGCCGCCGCAGCGGCACGACCACCCGCCGGGAGCGTCTGGCACTAGCGGCGGCCTCTTCGACACTGGCATGCACGGAGAAGTTATCGGCCAGCCGGGTAATGGCAAGAATCCGCAGCACCTGCTGCTGTGGCGCCGCCAGCAGCAGGTCGCCGCCGGCGTGCCGGGCGTGCGCACGCCCGCGCACTAGCGCTGCCACGCCGCTGGAGTCGATGAACTCAAGGGCCGCCAGATCCATGATGACCTCCGGCTCGGCCGCCGTGACGGTCGCGAGCGCAGCCGCGACATCCGCGGCGTCTACTAGGTCAAGCTCCCCGTCCAACGCGACGACGACGTGACCGTCCCATTCACGAGTACTCAGTTCCACACTGAACATAGAGCGCCTTCCCTGCTTCAGCAGCAAGGCGGGGTCCCAGCCCGGCGGCGAATTCACCAGCTCTCACCACGCACTCTACGCCCGGCATCGCCCAGGTCCTATTCCGGCGCTTCTTGTTTAGGACCAGGGCCGTGTCGGGCCGATCGCGCCACCGCAAGGGTAGCGTAAAAGTATTGCCTCGGACCTGGCAGCTGCGTTCCGTGAATATCTCGGCAGCAGCCCGCAGGAGTTATTTTCCCCGCCGCGACCTGTAGCGCAGGACCGGCTACCCGTACGTCAATTTCGTCACTTTCGTCACTGACTGAGGAGTCGGTTATGGACATCATCGCATGGATCGTTCTTGGCCTCGGCGCGGGCCTGCTGAATTATTGGGCTTCTTGGGATGGATCGCTCGCGGCCTGGCCGCAGCATTGCTCGCCAATATGCTGCTCCCCGGTAAAGATCACGGACGCTTACCTGATTGCCGGGCAGCCCGTCTGTCACCGGAAGCACCGTCACCTCCAGGGTCACTGAGATCGTTAGGGCATCAGCACACCCTGGACCAGACGCCGTCCGAGACCGTGGCCGGCCCCCTCCCGCCGCCCGCAGCCACCGCCAACGGAAGCGCCGCGAGCCAACGCACAGGCGGCCGGCTTGACGGGTTATCCTGGTTGTGAAAAGCCCGGGCTCCTGGCGCGATTAACGACGCGGCTCCTGCCCGTCACCCGCCGCTCCGGACCCCGGCGGTACATCGACTAGCCCCAGCCGCGATGTGCCTTCCAGGAGTCCCGTAGTGCGATCCTCTGCATCAGATCCGATCCCGGGCTGCCCGCGCCCCGGACGTCTCCCGGCCGCCCGTAATGACCGCGTGCGGCTATCAGCCGCGCGGCGATGATCATGGATGCCAAGGCCCGCGGGGCGACTCGCCGGATGCCCCGGCTGGTGCGATGGCTGGCCGGGCGGAACGCGCTCAGGCGGCCCGTCGACAGGATCGAGGGCGCGATCCTGGTGGTGTTGTCCGCCGCCCTCTTTGTGGCCGTGGCCGTGGCGGCCGTCGTCGGCGCGCACACGTATCAGTCGCAGCGGGCGGCTTCGGCCAGCCTGCGCCCGGCTCTGGCCGTGCTGATCCAGGCTGGGCCGATTTACGGCCCGGCCCGCGTCGGGCAGGCCGAGGCGCGCTGGCGCGACCGCGCGGGAGGCCTGCGATCCGGCGTGCTGACCACTGTGTCCGCGCCCGCCATCATGGGTGCGGCGGCGGGTGCCCGGATACCGGTCTGGCTGGATCGTTCCGGTCGGCCGGCCGTGCCTCCGGGTGGCCAGATCGCCATGATCGTTAACGCGCTGGTCCTCAGTGTCGCGGTGGCCGGGGGTGCCGCGGTGGCGTTGCTCATCTGCTACGTGCTGTGCCGGGTCGCGCTCGACCGGCGGCGGCTGACCGCGTGGGAGTCTGCCTGGTCCTTGACCGGGCCCCGGTGGACTACCCGCCGCTGACCCTTGATCGCGACGTCGAGGCCTTCATCGGCTCCCCGCGTCAGCTGTTCATCAACGGGCAATGGTGCGACGCGGCATCGGGTAAGACGTTCGAGACGCCCAACCCCGCCACCGGGGAGATGCTCGCCCGGGTCGCCGAAGGCAGCGCCGAGGACATCGACCGGGCTGTGCGGGCGGCGCGCCGGGCGTTCGACGAGGGTCCGTGGAGCCGGATGACCCCGTCGGAGCGGGGACGGATCATCTGGCGGATCGGCGACCTGATCCTCGAGCATGCCGACGAACTGGCTCAGCTCGAGTCGCTGGACAACGGCAAGCCCTTCGCCGTGGCGCAGGCCGCCAACGTGCCGCTGGCCGCGGACTTGTTCCATTACATGGCCGGGTGGGCGACCAAGATCGAGGGCAACACGATCGACATCTCGGTGCCGTACATGCCGGGCGCTAACTTCCACTCCTACACGCTGCGCGAGCCGCTCGGCGTGGTCGGGCAGATCATCCCGTGGAACTTCCCGCTGCTGATGGCGGCGTGGAAGCTCGGCCCGGCGCTTGCTACCGGCAACTGCGTGGTCCTCAAGCCCGCCGAGCAGACTCCGCTGACCGCGCTGCGCCTAGCCGGGCTCATGGCCGAGGCTGGCGTACCCGACGGGGTGGTGAACGTGGTACCCGGCTTCGGCGAGACCGCCGGAGCGGCCCTGGCCGCCCACAACGACGTGGACAAGGTCGCCTTCACCGGCTCCACCGAGGTGGGCAAGCTGATCGTCGCGGCCTCGGGGGCCAGCAACCTGAAGAAGCTGACCCTGGAACTCGGCGGCAAGAGCCCCAACATCGTGTTCGACGACGCCGGGCCCGACGCCATCCAGGGTGCCGCGAATGCGATCTTCTTCAACCACGGCCAGTGCTGCGTGGCCGGCTCACGCCTGTACGTCCAGCGCGACCGGTTCGATGAAGTCGTTGACGGCATCGCTCAGATCGCCAAGTCGATCAAGCTGGGACCGGGGATGGAACCCGGGACGCAGATGGGCCCGCTGGTCTCCGACGAGCAGTTCCGCCGGGTGACCGGATTCCTGGAGTCCGGCCGGGCCGACGGGGCCACCGCCCTGGCCGGCGGCGGGAGGTTCGGCGACCGCGGCTACTTCGTCGAGCCCACCGTGCTGACCAATACCCGCCCGGACATGCAGGTCGTCCGCGAGGAGATCTTCGGCCCGGTCCTGGTCGCCGCCCCGTTCAGCGACCTGGATGAGATCGCCGCAGTCGCCAACGACTCCGAATATGGCCTGGGGGCGGGTATCTGGACCAAGGACATCGAAAGGCCCACGCCAGGAAGCGGACGACACGAGCGATCTCATTGTCGCCATCATGTCAGTGGCGATGCATCCCGGGGCCACCGCGTCCCGTCCGGCGAGGGCAGCGTGCTGGCCAGCCCGGTAAGGAGGATGTCGAGGCCGCGTTCGAGTTCGGCGGCGCCGTCGTAGGCGGCCAGGACCGAAGCGAGGCTGCGGAGCAGGGGGAATTCGCCGATCGGCAGCCGGTGCAGGCCCAGCCGCAGCAGATCGTCGGTCTCGTCCGGGTTGTCGACCAGTTCCTGCAGCTCGTTGAGCACGTGGCCGTGCAGGAAGCCGAACAGGGCCCGGTAGATGTGCAGTGCGTCGGGACCGCTGAAGCCGGCCCGGGTGAGCAGGGCGAGGAGGTCTTCGAGCGGGCGCAGGGTGCCCGGGGGGCGCAGCGCCAGCGGTGTGGCCAGCGGCCGGGTGACCAGCAGTGGCACCACGTGCGGGTGGGCCAGCGCCAGCGCGCGGTAGTCGCGGGCGACGGCGCGGAGCTGGCCGACCCAGTCGGTGTCGAAGGGGTCGACCCTGAGCTGAGCGAGCACCGTCTCGGCGACGCCATCCAGCAGCGCCGCCTTGTTCGGCGCGTGCCGGTAAAGAATCATCGGATCCCGGTCCAGGGCACGGGCGAGGCGGCGCATGGACAAGCCATCGGCCCCGTCGCGGTCGATGATCTCTAGCGCGGTGGTCAGTACCAAGTCGCGGGTGATCTTGCCGTCCCGGCGCGCGTCAGCCTCTTGGGCGGTGTGGTCGGCCGGCGGTCGGCTCATCGCGACAGCACCTTCTCTCATGCGACTAGAGCCGATATTTTACCTCAGTGTAGATCTACGCCGTTGTCATTACTCGGGCTCAGTCCAGTGCTGACACCGCGGGACGCATGGGCCTGCGCCGGCAGTGTCACCGGCGAACCGGCGCCGGGATGCGTGACCTCCAGGTCGAGCAGGTGCGAGCGGAGATAACCGATGGCCCGGGTGATCAGCCGGGAAACCTGCATCTGGGAGATGGAGAGCCGCTGGCCGATCTGTGCCTGCGTCATGCCGCCGCGAAAGCGCATCAGCAAGATCTCCTGCTCACGCGGGGGCAGCTCGCCCCAGTGCTCGGCGACCGCCCGCATGCTGAGCATGTGCTCCAGCCGCGGATCCTCCGCGCCGAGGGAATCAGCCATGGTGCTCGCGCCCCACGGGACGCCCTGCTGGCCGAACAGCGGGGAGTCCAGTGAATGGGACTGGAAGGCCACCTCGGCCCGCCGGGCATGCCGCAGGTCATCCCCGCTGATCCCCAGGTGCCGGGTCAGGTCGGAATCGGTCGGCATACGGCCCAGCTCCTGGGCTAGCCGCCAGGTCGTTTCGCGGACCTCCAGGACGAGTTCCTGTACCGGACGTTTCACATGGACTTGCCAGTGCTTGTCCCGGAAATGCCGCTTGAGCTCGCCGCTGATGCACGGCCGCGCGTAGATCGCCAGGCTGCGGCAGAAGGCCGGATCGAAATTGCTGATCGCCTTCAGCAGGCCGACGTATCCCACCTGCATGAGGTCTTCCCTCGGCTCCGTGCTGTTCATATAGCGTCGTACGCAGGACCTGACCAGCCCCTGGTGACGGCCGATCAGCAACTCGCACGCCGCCGCCCGGCGTTCGCTGGCTCGCGGCGACAGCCGCACGATATCCAGCAGCGTCGTGTCGTCCATCCCGGCCAGGTTCGCAACCATCCAGGCCGACGGGGCGAAGGGGCCTGGTCCGGATTCCGTGGCAGATGCTGTTGGTGAAGAAAGTGCCGCCATGTCAACCTCGGTTCGCAAGGGGCCAGATGAGAACCGCCGGGGTCCGGGGCGGGAGGTACGTAACCGTGCGCTTGCGAGCAAGATGACGTTTTCCGTAGTCGTGATCAGTCGTGACGGGCCGTGGTTGTCTCTCCCGGCGGCCGCCGCCTGACGCAGGCGTACCGTGCCACTCGCCGGGGCCGGCACGCTCCGCGCCTGCGCAGCGGCCAGGCCAGGCGGCAGCGGGCATCGTGGCAGGCCGGCCGTTGGCGGCAAGATCGGGCCACCGTGGCGGCGTGCAGCCGCGGCGGCGCAGCCGGGGACCACGTCCGGGCCTGCCTGATGCTTTTCGCCGCCTCTTCTACGCTGGGATAAACCGAGAAGACATCGATCAGGCCCGTGGCGGCCAGAATGTGCCGTACCGGCTCCCGTGGAGCGGCCAGAGGCAGATCGCCGCCACTTCGCTGGGTCCATTTCCTGAGTCTCAGCAGCACCGACAAACCGCTGTAGCCGATGCCGTCCAGACCGGCTAGGTCCACGATGACGGATGGCCCGAAGACCGCCACGGCGGTGATCAGACGAGACACGACGCCCGGAGTGTCCGCCCGGCCGAGCTCCCCGTGCAGGCCGACGACTGCCCGACCGTCGAAGTCGCGGATACTGATATCCACGTTAAGCACGGGCTCTCTTCATGATCCGCGGTCGGGCGGGAGTCTGAGCCTCGGCGGCTAACCCGGCCAAACCGGATGCGGATGGTCATCGGGCTAACCGGTTCACCCATGGCGAATGTGCCTGCCGCCGCCCGGTGCCGGGTTGGTCGTGTCCGTCGGCGCTCCCGTCACCGGGCGCGCTGGCCGCGACCGATGCCCGAGGGCGGATTATCTGGCTGCATCCCAGCATCGCATACTCCCGGCATCTCGGCGGTATCCGCAGACGGCGAACGTGACTAGCCGCCGAGGTCCAGGGCAACAACTCGAACCTACCACGGGCAAATCGGCGTCCGCCATCGGCCGCCAGGGCAACGGCAATGATCTCGCCGCCGCAGGCGCGCTCGGCGCTCGCCTCGCGTCGGCATCCATCCGGCTGCGTCCCCGGGCGTATGCTCGCCCCAGGCCGTAACCCCTGCCGCCGCACCTCAGCCAGAAAGGGAACCGCGTGTGCTTCTCGCCTCAGGCGGACGTCGGCGGCGGCTTGCTGATATGCGCCATCGGTGTCGATGCCGTCCGCCATATCGGCCGGCGTCGCGAGTTCATCGCGCTGGCGTGGATGCCCGCGCTGCTTGGTGCCCACCAGTTCATCGAGGCGATCGTATGGCTGTGGCTTCAGGGCCATGTACCGCGTGGGATCGGCCATGTCGCGCTGTGGGCTTACCTGCTGATCGCGTTCGTCGTGCTGCCCGTGTTCGTGCCCTTGGCCGTCATCGCGGCGGAGCCGTCCAGGAGGCGACAACAGGTCATGGTGCCCTTCGCGCTGATCGGGGCCGTGATCGCCGTGACGCTGCTCGCGGCGATGCTCCATGGCCCGGTCGGCGTGACGCTGGCCCCGTACCACCTCTCCTACAGCATCCGGTTGCCTGCCGGCCTGGTGATCGTGGCGCTCTATGTCGTCGCCGTATGCGGCCCGCTGCTGATGTCGGGCTACCACAACGTCGTCCTGTTCGGCGTCGTCAACCTGATTGCCGTCGTCATCATCGCCCAGCTCACCATCTCCGGATTCGCTTCGGTGTGGTGCGGGTGGGCGGCTGTTTCCAGCGCCGCCATCGCGCTGCACTGCCGCTTCGTCAAGGTCCCGTCGGCAACGCGCCCGCTGCGGGCCTGATGCCCGCCCTTGCCGCGGACCCTTACCTGCCACATTGACATTGGATATCGGAGAGCTGTAGCTTTGGGAATATTGCTCTGGACCCCTGGCAGTTTGCTCCGCGATATGGCGAGAGTAGTGCGGGAGCCGGAGTTTTTTTGCGTCCTGCCTGGCGCGTTTAGACGCGCCTGCCATAAACGGGCGATAACCGCAGGAGATACCTCCTGCTTGCTCTATCTGTCGCACCGGACCGGCTATACGCGCGTCAGTTCGTCGCTGATTGAGGAGTCGGTTATGGGCAATATCGCCTGGCCCAGCGTGGCCAGCCCGCTGT
Source organism: Streptosporangiaceae bacterium (assembly GCA_050011155.1). GTDB lineage: Bacteria > Actinomycetota > Actinomycetes > Streptosporangiales > Streptosporangiaceae > Palsa-504. Next base: position 15,113 of record JBEKJP010000089.1, on the reverse strand, counting down.
TCGCACGCTGGTGAGCAATCGCGGTCTTGTCGTGCCCGTGGACGGTCGGCGGATGATCAGCACCGTCGTCGGCATCGTTCTGGTCGGGGCCGGGGCGATCTTGCGGTTCACTGTCCCGGCGACGTTCACCCATGGCCTGAATGCACACGTTGCGAGCGTCATCGTGATGCTGGCCGGCATCCTCGGCCTGCTGCTGTCGCTGCTGGTCTGGGGTCCGCTGGGTCGTCGCCGTAACCACGACGGCGGCTCCGAGCCGCGAGCCTGGCGCTGATGAGCGCGGTGCCAGCGCTCATCAGCGCGAGTCCGTGCAGGCGGCCTGCCAGGCTCGCATCACGATGACGGCATCACCAGCACGATGACGGCACCACCAGCTGGTCTAGCTTCGCGGGTTCCGGCGCATCATCTTGCCCAGCGCCGTCGTCGCGGTGCGCAACAGGCCGCCCGCAGCGGGCTGTCGCGCGTGGTCGTGCCGGTTCGGGATCTCCGATGGCATGGGCGGGGCAGCATGGTCGGGAGATGAGAACGGCATGGGCGGGATGGTGCCGCCGGGGGATGAGGCCGGCCGGGGGATGGCAGTGACCGGATCCGGATTGGATGTAGCTGACTCAGGCATGGTGTCTTCTCTTTCGCAGGTGAGGCCGGGGAGCGCAATCGCTACTGGCTGCCGCTAGGTCAGCGGCAAGGCGGAACGCCGCAACGGTGATGGGAGCATGCGGACGTGGCTGCTAGCCGACGCCGAACAAGGCGGGCGTCACAGGATTGATCCCGGCCCGGCGGCGTGGATCGGGACACCGGCGATTCGCGGCACTGCGAGCGTCATCAGCGCCGACGATCAAAATGATCCCGCTGATGCTCATCAGCTCCTCCGGTAGCCCCGGGAAGCTGGCCGTCGCGGCGGCTGACATCCGGTGCCTGCTATCAAGCTACGTCGGAATCATAAAACTAGCAAAAATTTAAAATTATGTCGGAACCAGCGGGCTGAGCCCTCTTGCCCTGCGTTTGCGGAGGTAAATGCGGGGTAGTGTGGTGATGTTGCTCCGGACCCCGGCAGCGGTCACTCCCGTTAAATAACGGGTTTGCTGCGGGAGCCGGACTTTTTCATGCCCGGGGATATTACGGTGCGGAGCCATCGCGTTCATCTCTCGGTCCGGCCGTTGCCGTGTCCTGCGCCTGCGGCATCGCCCAGAAAGGAACGACCGCGATGACTGATCAACTCGCTGCCCGTCTCGAGGGCACTACCCGTCTCGAGGACGCTGCCCGTCGTGAGGACGCTGCCCGCTATGAAGGCTCCGAGCCGTTCCCGGACACCGGCACCCCGCCGCGCACGGTCGCGAGCACGGTCCAGATCGCGGCGACGCTCGCCATCGTCACCGTGCCGTTCGCCGGGCTCGGGGTGGCGGCCTGGCTGGCCTGGGGGCACGGCCTGAGCCTGGCCGACATCCTGCTCGCGGTGGCTTTCTACCTGGTGACGGGGCTCGGGGTGACCGTCGGCTTCCACCGGCTGCTCACTCACCGCAGCTTCACCGCGGCGCCCGCGCTGCGGGCCGCGCTGGCCATCGCGGGCTCGATGGCCTTCGAGGGGCAGGTCACCGGCTGGGTCGCCATTCACCGCCGCCATCACGCCTTCACCGACCGGCCCGGCGACCCGCACTCGCCGTACCGGTACGGAACGCACCTGTTTGGGCAGCTCCGCGGCCTAGCCCACGCGCACGTCGGCTGGCTGCTGCGCGATGACCCCACCCCGGCCGCGCGCTACGCCCCCGACATGGCCGCCGACCCGGCCATGCGGGCGATCTCGGCCGCGTTCCCCGCCCTGTGCGCCGCCTCGCTCGCGCTGCCGTCCGCCGCGGGCTGGGTCATCGGCGGGTGGCACGGCGCGCTGACCGCCCTGGTGTGGGCCGGGCTGGTCCGCGTCACCGTGCTGCAGCACGTCACCTGGAGCGTCAACTCGCTCTGCCACATGATGGGCACCCGCCCGTTCACCACCCGCCGCCACGACCGGGCCACCAACTTGTGGCCCCTGGCGCTGCTGTCACTCGGCGAGAGCTGGCACAACACGCACCACTCCGATCCCGCCTGCGCCCGGCACGGCGCCGACCCCGGGCAGATCGACATCTCCGCCGCCGTCATCCGCGTCTTCGAGCGCCTGGGCTGGGCCACCGGCGTGCGCTGGCCCGTCCCCGCCCGCCTCGAAGGCCACCGACGCGGCCGGCTCCAGCCGCAGCCGGCGCTCCCGGCCCCCGGCCAGGTATCCACCGCCCGGGAGCTATAACCGTCCTGCCGCCACCGCCCACCACGGCGGTGGCGGCGGCAAGCACGGGCCTGTCGTATACGGAAAGGGCAGAGATCATGTCCAATACCACCGAAACCCGGACAGCGATCAGCTCGGCGCCGCCCGCTGCTCCGCGGCTGCTACTGCAGCCGGACCGGCCTACCTACACGCTGCTTGACGGCGGCTGGTGGCCCCGGTCGGCTGACCCCGCCGCGGAGCTGCCCGGCCTGGTCATCGCCCTCGATGAGCAGCACGGCCCCGTCATCAAGATCATGCTCGGCATGGGCGACTGGGACTCCAGCAGGCCCCGCCGGCTGCGGGTCGACGGCCCGGCAGGCCGCCGCGTCGTACGGCTCGGCTGGTTCGCTACCATGCCCGCTGGCCTGATCACCGCGATCTACGCCGGCGGCCACCGGACCGATCTGCTCATCGTCCCCCCGGATACCAGTGAGCAGGCGGCCCAGGCAGCCATGGAACAAGCCGCGCAGGCCGGCAACCGGAGCCGGACTCCCGCCCTGCTGACCGCCGCTGGCCTGGGCCACTCATGACCAGTCCCGGTGCCACCTCCCGCCCGGCCGGCCGCGTCAGCGCTCAGGAAAGGAAGCACCACGATGAGTCCTCGACCGAACATCGTCCTCGTCCACGGCGCGTGGGCTGACGGCTCGTGCTGGAGCGCCGTCATCGAGCGCCTGCAGGCCGGCGGCTACACCGTCACGGCGCCCCAGTTCCCTGAGTCCTCGCTGGCGGATGACGTCGCCCGGCTGCGCCAGGTGCTGGACCGTCAGGACGGCCCGGCTATCGTCGCCGGCCATTCCTACGGCGGGCAGATCATGACCGCTCTGGGCACCGACGCGCCGAACGTCGCCGGCCTGGTCTACATCGCGGCCTTCGGGCTGGACGAGGGCGAATCGATTGGCGCGCTGCTCGCCCAGGGCGGCCCTCCCACCCCCGCGCTGGCTCATCTCGACGTCGACAAGAAGGGGTTCGCCTGGCTGCCGGAAAACGACTTCGTCTACCACTTCGCGGCCGACGTCGACGCCGTCCAGGCGCGGGTCCTGCATGCCGCGCAGCAGCCGCTGAGCACGTCCACGTTCGGGGACGTGATGGGTGTCCCGGCGTGGAGATCCTGCCCGTCCTGGTTCCTGGTCGCCGAGGATGACCAGGCGATTCCGCCCGAGGCCGAACGCCACTTCGCCAAGCGCATGGGCGCCACGACCGTCGCCCTCGCGTGCGGCCACCTGGCGATGGTCTCCCATCCCGACGAGGTGACACAGCTCATCAGGACCGCCGCCGAAGCTGTCCAGGCCGCCGATTGACCGCTCGAGCCGCATGAGGGTGGGTCCCTGCGTGCCCGAACCGGTCACCCCGCGAGAATCTCGTTCCGTTCGGATTTAACCCGGACGTAACACATTGTCGTACGGCATAAACATTGCCGGGATACCGTATTTCATCTGCTGTTCCGAAACGGCGAGAGCGTGGCGGCACGGCATTACGGGGAATTACGACAGCGGCATTTCGTCCGTTCATCATGCGAAATGCGCAGGCCGAAACGAGGGTCGCAGATGGAAATGACCGTTCGGGACTGGTTTGAGCAGAGGTCTTTTCACTACCGGGATTTCGGCCGCCTGGCTGTTTCCGGTCCGGCGGCCCGTGACGCGCGGAGCCATCCGGCGGTCACGCTGATCCTGCCCGCCCGCGAGGTCGCGGCCACCATCGGTCCGATCCTGGATACGGTGGCCAGGCTGAACGAACAAAGCGGGCTGATCGACCAGGTCCTGGTGGTCGACGCGGATTCCGCGGACGGCACCGCGGATATCGCCCGGGCGCACGGCGCCGAGGTCTACTCGGAAAACGCGCTGATGCCGGAGTACGGCCCGGCCCAGGGTAAAGGCGACGCGATGTGGCGCGCCCTGTCCGTGGCGCGCGGCGAGATCGTCATGTTCGCCGACGCTGACACCCGCGATTTCGGTGAGCATTTCATCTACGGCACGCTCGGCCCGCTGCTGATGGTTCCCGGCGTCCAGTTCAGCAAGGCGGCGTACCGGCGCCCGTTCGCCAGCGGCGAAGAATCCGTCGCCGACGGCGGCGGCCGGGTCACCGAGCTGACCGCCAAGCCGCTGCTCAACTTCTTTTTCCCCGAGCTCACCGGGTTCGTCCAGCCGCTGGCCGGCGAGTTCGCCGCCCACCGGGACCTGCTGCTGCGCACCCCGTTCCTGACGGGATACGGAGTGGAGATCGCGATCCTGATCGACGTGATGCGCGAGGCCGGGCTGCCCGCGATGGCCCAGGTGGATCTGGGCTCGCGGCAGAACCGCCACCAGCCGCTGTGGGACCTGACGAGGATGAGCTCCGCCGTCCTGCGCGCGCTGGCCCGCCGGGTTTCGGCCCTGGATCATCCGGTGCCCGCGCCCCGGACACCCGGCCCGTGGGGCATGCCGGGGCCGGAGACCTACCTGCACGCGGTCGCCGCCCCCGGCGGCCTGCGGCTCGACGAGCACCTGACCGAGCTCCTCGAGCGCCCGCCCATGGTCCGGCCGGAGATCCCCGCGTACCAGGCCGGCCTCTAAACGGCTCAGGCGGCGGCACCGGTTACGAGCGCCGCACGCTCGGCGTGCGGGGTGACGTAGTGCTTGGGGTTGCGCTCCAGGCATCGCTGATGGCTGAGTGCCTCACAGGCGGGGCAGGCGACGCGGAGGGCAGGGTCGGCATGGGCACGCTGGTCGGCGCTTCCCATATCAGCGACCACGCGGCTGATGGCGATTTCGGACTGTGTCGCACTGGACATTCTTCGTGACGGCGCTGACTTGAAGGGCAATGCGTTTCATCTCATCTCAGTTGTACCTTCAGAGTATCAGGACGCAGCGAATTTACTACTATTAAAGACATAAATCGAATACATTAACGAACGATCCGGACTGGCCGCGCAAGCGACAGGACCTGGGCCCGTCCGGCTATCTGTCACCGAGCCGGATTACTAACTCCGCGGGTCCGCCCAGGACGTCGAGGATGGCCTGGCCGTACTTGTCCAGTTTGGTCGCGCCGACGCCGTTGACCCCCGCCAGCTCGGTCAGCGTGGACGGCGGCGCGGCGGCGATGAGCCGCAGGGTCGAGTCGTGGAAGATCACGTACGGCGGCATGCCGAGCTCCTTGGCCACCGACGTCCGCCACGCGCGCAGCCGCTCGAACACCGGCTCCGCCTCCGGCGGCAGCTCCACCGCGGCGGGTCGTCCCGCGCCGGTCCCGGACGAGCTGCCAGCAGCGCCGCCTCGCCGGCTCCGCGACGAGGCCGGGGCCGGAGCCGGAGCCGGGTCCCGCCGGAACATCACCTGGCGCTGGCCGCGCAGCACCTCCGAGCTCAGCTCGGTCAGATCCAGCGTCCCGTGGTCGCCCTTGACCGCGAGCAGCCCGGAGGCGAGCAGCTGGCGCACCACGCCCCGCCATTCGGCCTCGCTCAGCTCGGCCCCGATGCCGAAGACGGGCAGCGCGTCGTGCCCGTAAGAGGCCACCTTCGCGGTCTTCCTGCCCAGGAGGATGTCGATCGGCTGCCCGGCGCCGAACGACGGCCCGTCCAGCCGCCCCAGCCGCACCACGGTGGACAGCAGCTTCTGCGCCGCCACGGTGCCGTCCCAGGTCTGCGGCGGTGACAGGCAGGTGTCGCAGTTACCGCAGGCCTGGGCCGCGTCCGTCTCGCCGAAGTACGCCAGCATCTGCTGGCGCCGGCAGCCCGCCGTCTCGCACAGCGCCAGCATCGCGTCCAGGTGCGCGACCAGCCGGCGCCGGTGCGCGAGGTCGCCCTCGGAGTCATCGATCATCCGCCGCTGCTGGACCACGTCGTTCAGCCCGTAGGCCAGCCACGCGGTGGCCGGCAGCCCGTCCCGCCCGGCCCGCCCGGTCTCCTGGTAGTAGCCCTCGACCGACCGGGGCAGGTCCAGGTGGGCCACGAAGCGCACGTCCGGCTTGTCGATGCCCATGCCGAACGCGATCGTGGCCACCATGATCAGCCCGTCCTCGCGCAGGAAGCGCGACTGGTTCACCGAACGGGTCTGCGCGTCGAGCCCGGCGTGATACGGCAGCGCGGCGAGTCCCTCGGCGCACAGGAAGTCCGCCGTCTTCTCGACCGAGGCCCGGGACAGGCAGTAGATGATGCCCGCCTCACCCGGGTGCTCGGTCCGCAGCAGCCGGAGCAGCTGGCGGCGCGGCTCGTTCTTCGGCTCGATCCGGTACTGGATGTTGGGCCGGTCGAAGCTCGCCACGAACTGGCGAGCGTCGCCCAGCGACAACCGCGCGACGATCTCGGCCCGGGTCTGGCCGGTCGCGGTGGCCGTCACCGCGATCCGCGGCACCCGCGGCCACCGTTCGTGCAGCACGGACAGGCCCAGGTAGTCGGGCCGGAAGTCGTGCCCCCACTGGGCCACGCAGTGCGCCTCGTCGATGGCGAACAGCGAGATCGTGCCGCGGTCGAGCAGCTGCAACGCGGATTCGGTCCGCAGCCGCTCCGGGGCCAGGTAGAGCAGGTCGAGCTTGCCGTCCATGAAGGCGTACTCGACGCCGCGCCTGGTGTCCGGATCCTGGGTCGAGTTGAGGAAACCCGCCCGCACCCCCAGCACGTTCAGCGCGTCCACCTGGTCTTGCATGAGCGCGATGAGCGGCGAGATCACCACGCCGGTGCCGTCGCGCACCAGGGCGGGGATCTGGTAGCACAGCGACTTGCCGCTGCCGGTCGGCATCAGCGCGATCGCGTCCCCGCCGGCGCAGACATGCTCGATGATCTCCTGCTGCTGCCCGCGGAAGGAGTCGTAGCCGTAGACGCTGCGCAGCTTCCCGGCCGCCGCGTCGCTCAAGGACACATCCACGCCGCGATTCTAAGGTCCGCCACCGTCACCGCCGCAGGCAACGACATTTATGCCGAACGGGGTTGGTGCACGCATCCCCTCATGCATTAGCGTGCGCAGGGTGGACGCCTCGCTTGCCGACCGCCTCGCCATCCGGGATGTCGTCGAGACCTGGGCCAGCGCCCGGGACTCGGGGGACTGGGACGCCTTCCGGGCCTGCTGGCACGACGACGGCTACATGATGGCCACCTGGTTCCAGGGGCCGAAGGAAGACTTCATCCGGGTCAGCCAGGAAGGCGTGGCCCGGGGGGTGAACATCTTGCACTTCACCGGCGGCTGCCGGATCACGCTGCACGGGACGCGGGCCATCGCGCAGACCCGGATGACGATCATGCAGCGCGCCGAGGTCGAGGGCGTGCTGTGCGACGTGAGCTGCCTCGGCCGGTTCTACGACTTCATGGAACAGCGCGACGGGCGCTGGGGGATGGTGCTGCGCCAGCCCATCTACGAGAAGGACCGGATCGACCCGGTCGACCCGGGCGCCTCGCTCGTCCTGGATCCGGAATTGCTCGCCCGCTTCCCCGAGGGCTACCGCTACCTGGCCTACCTCCAGGTCCGGGTCGGCTACCCGGTCAAGCCCGACATGCCCGGCGTGCGCGGGCCCGAGGTGGAGCGGCTCTACGAGCGCGGCGCCGCCTGGCTAGCAGGCGAACCGGTCGCCCCCTAACGATCTCAGAGCCCGGAGGTGACGGCGCTTCCGGTGAGGCCCGGGATTCCGGGAGGGGCGGCTGGGCCCGGGATCCCGGGCCCGGGCCGGAGGCGGGTGCCCGGGTGTGACTTTCGGCGATTTATGGCGCGGAATCTTCAGCGTTAAGCGGCGTTCTCAGCTCTCGCTCCCGGAACCTAGGCGGCGGATCTGCGTCTGACGGAGGCCTGCGCTTTGGCCCCCGTCAAGAACTGTGGGTCTTTCCGTGGCTGGTTCTTCGTGGCGGCTGATCCCGGTGCCCCTTAGCGTCCCTTTCAAGAGCCACAGCAGGCCGGGACCGACCTGGCCGTCTCACCTGGGCTTAGATCCGCCACGAGGGGGGTTTGACACTATGAGGCGATGGATCCTATTCGCATGCCTGATTCTCATACCAGCGCTTGGAGCCGTGGTTCCAGCCGCAGCACAGGCAAGCACCGGAAACTGCACTGCCGTACCTGTCCAACTCATGAGCGAGCAGTCGTGCCCGCTCACCATTCCGGAGAAGGACGCCACGACCGGGTTCTTCTTCTACGTCACCACCGCGCCGCCCGAGAACGGCACAGCCGCCTCCCAGGCGGCAGCGCATGTCACGCTCCAGGTCAGCAACTACGACTTCGGCGGCAGCAGCACGGTCAACCTGGAGCTCTATGAGGGGCCCCACGACACAACCCTGTACACCCCCCCCAGCAGCCCCAGCAGCCACTGCAACGTAGCCCAGACAGTAATCCAGAAAGTAACCAAGACACTGCCCTACTTCACCGGAAACAACTTCTGCTCCTTCGACCTGCCGGCAGGCACCAACGGCTGGTGGTACGCCGCGCTCGTACCCCAAGGCTCAGCCACCGGCAGCCTGACCATGACCTACGCCGCCAACGCCACCCTTCCCGAACTGAGCCCCACCATCGCGTGGGACGCCACGATGCCCGTCGCGGGCCAGTGGGCCGGTACCACCTTCGACCCCACGGGCAACACGGTCACGTTCAGCGCCAGCGGCTACAACAGCGTCGACGGCCAGGTCTTCCTGGAGCTCTATGAGCCCAACGGCAGCTTGTACACCAGCCTGCCGAACAACCCGGGGGCCTACTACTTCACCGGCAGCCGCCCACAGTCCTACACCATCGCCCTGCCAGCAGACAGCAGCGGCCTCTGGTCCGCCTTCCTGGAACCCTTCGGCCCAGCGGGCGCCAGCCTCACGCTCACGATGAGCTGACCAGCCAGGCCCAAGCCAGCATCCAAACCAACCGGTCCAGCAGCGGCGGGTTCCCCTCAAAGCGTCCACGCTTTGAGGGGGACCCCGCGTATGTGGCGTCTACAGGCTGCCGATGACGAGCGACTCGCGGGCGGTTTCGACGACTTCCTTTGTGATCGTGCTCAGGTTGTTGATCTCCATGATGCGCTGGATCTGGGCGAACAGACGCTGCACGAGGCGGAAGTTGCCGCTGGTAATGCGGGCGACGGCCGCGAGGGCTTCGGCGTCGGTGAAGTCATCGGCGGACAGGGTGAGGCTCAGCTTGGACGAGTGGTGCTGCAGGACGAAGAGCAGTTCGCCGGCGGACAGCGTCCGGTATGCGTGGACGAATCCGATCCTGCTGTAGAGCTGCGGGTACCGGGCGAGCCGTTTTTCGATGCCGGGCATGCCGATCGGGATCATGCCGAGGCGGCTGCGGTCGTAGTGGTCGCGGAGCTGCTCCAGGGCCGTGGTTTTGAGCCGGTCGGCCTCGTCGACGATGAGCAGCTCGGCGAAGGGCGGCAGGGCATGGGTGCTGGCGTAGGTGCGCCGGCCGAACGGGTCGGGTGTGCGGATGGTGGCCAGGTTCCAGCCGAGCTGGGTCAGTTCCTTATCGATCATCCGCGGGGTGGCGCTGACGGTCGGGGTGTAGAGCAGGGTGTGCCAGTCGGCCCGGTCACGGCCTTCGGTGAAGTGGCGGCCGGGTCCGCGCAGGAGCGGTTCCAGCTCATGCCAGCAGGCGTAGCGGCGGGCGGATGCGGTCTTGCCGACGCCGGGCGGGCCGTAGCACAGGCCGATGTAGCGGTCGCGGCGGACCGCGGCGGCGAACTCGGCGAAGCGGCGGTGTTCCTTGGTGACGATAAGTCAGCGTCGTCAGGCGGCAACTCAGGATCGGTGGGTCCGGGATCGGGGAAGGCCGCTTCCATGAGCGCGGCGAGCTGGTCAGCCTGCTCATCCTGGGTGTCCATGCCGGGCTTACTCCTCCCGGTAGCGCTTGAGCCGGGGTGCGGGCTGGTCCGGCGCCGCGGTGGCGGCCGGCGGGCTGGGCGGGGGCAAGGCGTGGACGGCGATCAGCCGGTCAACCACGCTGGCGCGCTCGCCGATCTGTCTTTTCAGCTCGCGGCGGCGTGCGCTGCGCGCGGCGGTGATCTCCTTGAGGCTGACGGTGGCGGCCGCCAGGTCCGGGCAGATCGCCCGGCAGAGGAACCGGTCGCGGCGGAAGACACGGATCTCGGCGAGGTCGCGGGGGTCGTAGCGGATGATCACTGGTTCGCCGACGTAAGCGGCCAGGACCGGGTCGAGGTAGCGCAATCCCTGGAAGTGGATGCCGTCCGGGTGGATCTTGCGGGGTTTCGCGACGGTGAGCAGGAGCAGGTCGAGCTGTTCCGGGGACTCAGCCAGGCGGGGCAAGAACCCGCTGGCCTCCCAGCGGGCCTGTGGCGGCTGGCCGGTCTCGCTGTGCACGCGGTTGTTGTAGACCGTGACGATGAACGTCCCGAGCGCCGCATCTAGCTCGGCCAGGCTCAGCCGGGCCTGCCCGGCGCGGTCCTTGGTGCCGCGCGGGGCGTAGCCGGGCAGGGCCGCCAGGCACATCTGGCTGATCGTGTCCATGTAGCGCTCGACCTTCCCCGGCCGCGGGGCTGGCCTGGCAGGGAGAACACCAGCCGCATCCCGAGGTCGGCGGCGGACTGCTCCATGTGCCGGGAGGTGAAATCGGAGCCGTGGTCGCCTGCCGCAGCGCCAGGCCCTCGGCCAGGAGCCGCAACTGCTCGGGGAAACTGGACCGGCCCCGGTCGGCGCGCGCGGCCCGGCCCAGGCCGGCCAGCCCGCCGGCCCGGCCTCGCCGAGCGAGACCAACGTCGCCTGGTCAGGTGCGCCCGGCATGTGATCGAGCCCGTTACCGGGCCGGCTGCGCGGCGGCCGGTGCCAGGTCTGTCTCGGGTGGTTGCAGCGCCCGGTACAGCGTGGACCGGCCGATCTTCAGGTGGCGGGCGATGGCGGTGACCGACTCGCCGCGGGACTGCCGGGCCCGGGCGATGGCCAGCACGTCGTCGTTGACGGCGGCGGGGCGGCCGCCGCGCCGGCCCTGGGCCTCGGCGGCGCGCAGCCCGTCCAGGGTGCGCTCGCGGATCAGGTCGCGTTCCATCTCCGCGGCCATCGCGGCGACCATGAACAGCATCTTGTCGGCGATGGTCGCCCCGTCGGGGCGGTGCACCCCGGCGCAGATGCCGGTCAGGATGTGCAGGTTGATCCCGCGGGCGTGCATCTGGTCTTCCAGCAGCACGAGCAGTTCCTTCATGGACCGGGCGACCCGGTCCGGCTTGTAGATCACCAGGGTGTCACCCGGGTGGAGCGCGGCCAGCGTGCTGCGCAGTTTCGGCCGGGTGTCGCGGGTGCTGGCGGTCTCCACCATGATCTCGCGGCAGCGCGCGGCGGCCAGGGCGTCGAGCTGCGCCTGGTGGTCCTGCGCCCTGGTGCTGACCCTCGCGTAGCCGATCCGGACGCTGTTGTCGAAGCTGTCCGGGATGCCCACCGCCTGATGGTCCCGCATACCGTCCCGGAACCTCCGTAGCGACACGCGGTTCCGGGACTAGTTTCCGGGACGGCTTTACCCGGCTCGGCCGGATCGCGTTGCCCCGTCCCGGAAACGACCGATTCCGGGACTCATTTCCCCGGCTCCGCCGGGCCCGGAAGCCGCTCCCGGCTGCGCGGGATCAGCCGGCTGGGACCGTTGTTCCTGGCGGCGTATGCTCGGCGGGGAGTGGCTGCATCTGCGGGCGAGGGGAGAGGCTGTGGCCGAGCCGCCGGTTACCTTCGCCGCTTTACTGCGGAAACTGCGCACCGAGGCCCGGCTGACCCAGGAGGAACTGGCCGAGGCGGCCGGCCTGAGCCCGCGGTCGGTCAGCGACCTGGAGCGGGGCATCGCCGCGACACCGCACCGGGAGACGATCCGGCTGCTGGCCGACGCGCTGGGTTTGGCCGGCCAGGCCCGGGCGGAGTTCGAGGCGGTCGCGCGGGGTCGGCCGGTGCCTGCCGCGCCGGTCACCGACGGGGCGGCGGCTCTGCGGACGTTGCCCCGCGACATCGCCTCGTTCACCGGGCGGCAGCAAGAGCTGCAGGAGCTGGTCGAGGCGGCGGCGGGTTCGGGCGGTGTGGTGGGCATCCATGCGATCGGCGGGATGGCCGGGGTGGGGAAGACGGCGTTCGCGGTGCACGCCGCGTACCGGCTGGCGGACCGGTTCCCCGGCGGGCAGATCTTCTTGCCGCTGCACGGGCACACGCCCGGGCAGCAGCCGGTCGACCCGGCTGATGCGCTGGCCAGCTTGCTGCTGACGGCCGGGGTCCCCGCGGCGCAGGTCCCGCCCGGGGTGGAGGCGCGGATGGCGCTGTGGCGGGACCGGCTGGCTGAACGGCAGCTGCTGCTGGTGCTGGACGACGCGGCCAGCAGTGAGCAGGTCCGGCCGCTGCTGCCCGGGGCAGGCGGGAGCCTGGTGCTGGTCACCAGCCGCCGCCACCTGTCCGCGCTCGACGATGCCACCGCGGTCAGCCTGGACACGCTGCCGCCCGGGGAGGCGGCCGCGCTGCTGGTCCGGCTGGCGGGCCGGGCCGGGCTGAGCCCAGGCGATCCGGCGGTGGCCGAGCTCACCGGGCTGTGCGGGTTCTTGCCGCTGGCCATCGGGATGGTGGCCCGGCAGCTGCACCATCACCCGGCCTGGTCGGCGGCCGGGCGGGCCGCCGAGCTGGCGTCGGCGCGGGACCGGCTGGAGCTGATGGCGACGGAGAACCTGTCCGTGGCCGCCGCGTTCAACCTGTCCTACACGGATCTCACCGGGGACCAGCAGCGGCTGTTCCGGCGGCTCGGGCTGCACCCCGGCGCCGACCTCGACGGCTACGCCGCCGCCGCCCTGGACGACGCCGACCTTCCCGCCGCTCGCCGCGGCCTGGAGGCCCTGTACGACCAGTATCTGCTCACCGAGCCGGCCGCGGGCCGGTACCGGATGCACGACCTGATCCGCGAGCACGCCCGCGCCTTGGCCGAGCGCGTTGAGCCGGACGGTGACCGGGACGGCGCCGCCGCCCGGCTGCTGGACTATTACCAGCACACTGCCGCCACCGCCGACGCCCTCATCGCTCGCCAAGACCGCCCGCACCCCGCCTCCGCGGACGGCACGATACCGGCCGCGGTTCCCGCCCTGGCCGACGGGGAGCAGGCGCTGGCCTGGGCCCGCGCCGAGCGCGCCAGCCTGCTCGCCTGCCTGGACCACGCCACCAGTACCGGCCAGCACGCCCGGGTTACCGCCCTCACCGCCGGCCTCGCCGGGCTCTTGCAGCGCGACGGCCCCTGGGCCGACGCCATCACCCGCCACACAGCCGCGATCCAGGCCGCACGGCATCTCGGTGACCGGCTCGGCCAGGCCAACGCCCTCAACGACCTCGGGGACGTGCGGCGGCTGATGGGTGATTACCCGGGCGCGGCCCAGGCCCTGGAGCAGGCGCTCGGCATCTACCGTGACCTCGGCAACAGGCTCGGTGAGGCCAACTCCCTCAGCAACCTCGAGATCGTGCGGCAACTGACGGGTGATTCCCCGGCTGCGGCCCAGGCCCTGGAGGCGCTGGGCATCTACCGTGACCTCGGCAACAGGCTCGGTGAGGCCAACGCCCTTACCGGCCTCGGGGTCGGGCGGCAACTGACGGGTGATTACCCGGGCGCGGTCCAGGCCCTGGAGCAGGCCCTGGGCATCTACCGTGATCTCGGCAACAGGCTCGGTGAGGCCAACTCCCTCAGCAACCTCGGGATCGGGCGGCAACTGACGGGTGATTACCCGGGCGCGGTCCAAGCCCTGGAGCAGGCCCTGGGCATCTACCGTGACCTCGGCAACAGGCCCGGTGAGGCCAACTCCCTCAGCAACCTCGCGGGCGGGCGGCAACTGACGGGTGATTACCCGGGCGCGGCCCAGGCCCTGGAGCAGGCCCTGGGCATCCACCGTGACCTCGGCAACCGGTACGGCGAGGCCACCGCCCTCAACAACCTCGGGATCGGGCGGCGGCTGACGGGCGATTACCCGGGCGCGGCCCAGGCCCTCGAGCAGGCCCTGGGCATCTACCGCCAGCTCGGTGACCGGGCTGGTGAGGTCGAGGCGCTCAACGAGAGAGGGACGCTGCACCGAGTCAGCGGTGAGCTCGCGCAGGCTGAGAGGTGCCATCAGCAGGCCCTGGACCTGGCCCGCGCAATCGCCAACCCCTGGGACGAGGCGCACGCGCTGGTCGGCCTGGGACGCTGCGCCCTGGCCGCCGGCCACGCCATCCAGGCCGAGGTCCTCCTGCGGCAGGCACTGGAGATATTCCAGCGGATCGGCGCAGCCGAGGCCCCGGACCTGCTCGCCGAACTGGACGCCTCACCGGGCCCGCCACTCGCACGGTAAGCCACGGCATCGCGCCGACGCACCGGCGGCCGGATGGCCTCCGTAAGACGCAGATCCGCCGCCTGGGGGGTTCCGGGAGCGAGAGCTGAAGACGTCATTTAACGCAGAAGGTTCTGCGCCATAAATCTCTGAAAGTCACAGCCCGGGGGTGCGCAAGAACAGCACCGGTGGCACATGGGGTCACCTAGGTAAGCGTTCGAAAATGAGGTGTGCCTGCGGCGTGTCGCCTGTGCCGGGTGTGGCGTGATCCCCCGGTCCCGTGGCGGGGCGGGGCGGGCAGGTCATCTCCTGCCCCTGCTGTCACTGTGGCAACCGGCCATAACCTGGTCGATGTGGCATCGTCCCGGTTAGAACGCGTCGGGAAATAAACCGCAGAGTCTCCTTCGCGAGCCTTAATCGCGGCCAGTTCTGGCGTATATGCGGCCGGGCTCCTGCCCACGCTGGCGTGATCACTCCTGGAACCGTTCCTGCCGGGACTCCGGAGGCGGATGCGATTGCCAGTCACAGGTTCCTGAGCAGGTATTTCATGATCGCGAAGGATCTACTACGGAAAATGATATAAAAGCCTTCGCGATCATGAAAAACGCTGCCCGAGGCGCAGCCGGGCCGCCAG
>JBEKJP010000088.1:0-32886 GCA_050011155.1 Streptosporangiaceae bacterium | reverse complement strand
GGACCCGGAGCTGATCGTGCCGGACGAGTCCAAGTCGCTGGCCGACGGCGCGCTGCTGCCGTGGAGCGGCGGGCACACCAGCGACTACTTCGTGCGGCTGATCCAGGCCCTGAGCGAGACGCTCGGGTTCCGGATGGACACGCCCTGGGCCAAGCTGCCCGCCAAGGCCAGGCAGGCCCTGCTGCGCGGCTACGACCTGCAGGTGCACGTCCGCTACAAGAACCGGTACGGCCGGGAGCGCTCGTACTACACGACGTTCGAGGGCGTGATCCCCTGGGTCGAGCGGCGGCACGCCGAGGCGGAGTCGGACTCGAGCCGGGAGAAGTTCGCCGGCTACATGCGCGAGGTGCCGTGCCCGTCCTGCCACGGCGCCCGGCTCAAGCCGGTGTCGCTGGCGGTGACGGTGGACGGCCGGTCGATCGCCGAGATGTGCGCGCTGCCCATCGGCGAGCTGGCCAAGCTGCTGCTCACCCTGGAGCTGTCCGACCGGGACCAGCAGATCGCCCAGCGCATCGTGAAGGAAGTCAACGCCCGGATGGGCTTCCTGCTCGACGTCGGGCTGGACTACCTGACCCTGGACCGGGCCTCGGCCACACTGGCCGGCGGCGAGGCCCAGCGGATCAGGCTCGCCACCCAGATCGGCTCCGGCCTGGTCGGCGTGCTCTACGTGCTGGACGAGCCGTCCATCGGGCTGCATCAGCGGGACAACCACCGGCTGCTCGAGACCCTGATCCGGCTGCGGAACCTGGGTAACACACTGATCGTGGTGGAGCACGACGAGGACACGATCCGGGCCGCGGACTGGGTGGTCGACATCGGGCCGCGGGCGGGGGAGCACGGCGGCCACATCGTGGTCTCCGGCCCGGTCGCCGAGCTGCTGGCCAGCCCCGACTCGCTGACCGGCGCGTACCTGTCCGGCCGGGAGTCCATCGGGGTGCCCGCCATCCGCCGCAAGCGCGACCCCAAGCGCGAGATCGTGGTCAAGGGCGCGGCCGAGCATAACCTGCGCGGCGTGGACGCGGCGTTCCCGCTCGGCTGCCTGGTGGCGGTCACCGGCGTATCGGGTTCGGGCAAGTCGACGCTGGTCAATGACATCCTGTATAAGGCGCTGGCTCGCGAGCTCAACGGCGCGCGCACGGTGCCGGGCAAGCACACCAAGATCACCGGCATTCAGCACCTGGACAAGGTGGTCCACGTCGACCAGGGTCCGATCGGGCGCACGCCGCGGTCTAACCCGGCGACCTACACCGGCGTCTTCGACCACGTCAGGAAGCTGTTCGCGGCGACCACCGAGGCCAAGGTCCGCGGCTACCTGCCGGGCCGGTTCTCGTTCAACGTGAAGGGCGGCCGGTGCGAGGCCTGCTCGGGCGACGGCACGATCAAGATCGAGATGCAGTTCCTGCCCGACGTGTACGTGCCGTGCGAGGTCTGCCACGGGGCCAGGTACAACACCGACACCCTGCAGGTGCACTACAAGGGCAAGACGATCGCCGAGGTCCTCGACATGCCGATCGAGGAGGCCGCCGGGTTCTTCGAGCCGGTGCCGGCCATCCACCGGCACCTGAAGACGCTGGTGGACGTGGGCCTCGGTTACGTCCGGCTGGGCCAGCCCGCCCCGACCCTGTCCGGCGGCGAGGCGCAGCGAGTCAAGCTCGCCTCGGAACTGCAGCGCCGCGCCACCGGCCGGACGATCTACGTCCTGGACGAGCCGACCACCGGCCTGCACTTCGAGGACATCCGCAAGCTGCTCGGCGTCCTTACCCGGCTGGTGGAGACCGGCAACACGGTCATCGTCATCGAGCACAACCTCGACGTGATCAAGACCGCCGACTGGGTGATCGACCTCGGCCCGGAGGGCGGCGCGGGCGGCGGCGCCATCGTGGCCACGGGGCCACCCGAGCACATTGCCGAGGTCGAGGAAAGCTACACCGGCCAGTTCCTCAAAAAGCTCCTCGACGCCTGAGCCGCTGATCCGAGTCGCCGGCCTGGGGCCCCGCCGCCAGGCGGGGCCGCCACAATAGTGCGGTGCGGATCACTACCGAAGCCGGGGACGCGGAGGCCGAACTCGACCGTGACGGCTCCCCGGGTGACACCGGGACGCCGCGGTTCCTGCTCGTCCTGACCCACGGTGCGGGCGGTACCGTCATGGCTCCCGACCTGCTGGCCGCGCGCGATGCCGGGCAGCAGCTGGGCGGCCTCGTCGTGCGCGTCACCCAGCCGTACCGGGTCAGGGGCGCCCGCGCTCCCGGCTCGCCGGACCGCCAGGACGCCGCCTGGGGCGCAGTGATAGCCGCACTGCGTCCGCTCGCGCCCGGCGTCCCGCTGATCCAGGGCGGGCGCAGCAACGGCGCGCGGGTGGCCTGCCGTACCGCCGCCGTGGTGGGCGCGCGCGGTGTGATCGCGCTGGCGTTCCCGCTGCGTCCGCCGCGTCCGGGGGCACCGTCCCGGGCTGATGAGCTGCGCATGGCGCGCGAGGGCGGGGCGCGAGTGCTGGTGCTGAACGGGGAACGCGACCCGTTCGGGATTCCCGGTGCCGGTGATGCGGACCAGGTGGTGGTGGTGCCCGGGGAGGCGCACGCCCTGAAGGGCCATCG
Source organism: Streptosporangiaceae bacterium (assembly GCA_050011155.1). GTDB lineage: Bacteria > Actinomycetota > Actinomycetes > Streptosporangiales > Streptosporangiaceae > Palsa-504. Next base: position 30,292 of record JBEKJP010000088.1, on the reverse strand, counting down.
CGCGATCATCGTCGCCGCGGTCACCGAATGGCTCTGCGCTGTGTTCTGACGGCGGCGGCCCGATGAGGGAGAAAGGGTCAGAAAAGAGAGTCGTGAGACTGGGCATCTCGGTTACCCGCGATGCCAGGTACTGAAGGGTCAGGCCGCTGGGGCCTGACCGCCGTGCTCAAGGGCTAGGCCTGTCGCGCGGGGGCGATCGAAGGGAGCGAGGTCCGTGGGCCGGTGCGGTGCGATGCAGGCGCCGTCCGGCAGCAGTTCCCCCGTGTCTTCGAAGATCACGACGCCATTGCAGAGCAGGCTCCAGCCTTGCTCGGGGTGGCTGACGATGGTGTGCGCCGCTTCGCGATCCGGAGCCGAGGGAGCCGGACAAGGCGGCGTGTGTGGGCACATATCAGTGCCTCCTGGCTGTTTCATCGTGCGTGTTTGGTTAGTTTCAGTGTGCCGCAGATAATGTGAGCGCTCCCATGGCTCATCCTGATCGTTTTCCTGATCACCATGTGTAGCTTTCCCCTAGTTACCAACTGACACTTTCTAGCTACTTTTTGTTACTTCAGTTTTAGGTGCCGTGTTGAGCAAAACATTGGCCTAGACCAACTGTGCCTCTTCGGGGGCCGCCGCGCAAGCGACACGCACACGACACACCCAGCGAAGCAAACGATTGCTCTGCATACACCCCCGTAGGCGACCTGCCTCATGGCCTGTCATCGCCTACTTGAGGAGACGTCGAAACCTGCCCGATGGTTCACCGCGAAAACCTCTGAATTCGCTTACGTACGGCCATCGGCGTCCGGCTCGCGCACCGCTGCACCCGCTACATCAGGGCCGGGTGCGCTCGCAAGGCTACCTCACACGACATGGTGCGAGCCGACGGTATAGCCGGGACGGCCAGGCGGCTGGAGGCCGGTAAAAGCGCGGTTGACGGCCTGCTGAGGCCGCCGGGACGGGACTGCCGGGGGGAAAGCCCAGGAAAAGCTAGGGAGCCGGGTCGTACGCGACGGCGGGAATGCCGGTCAGGCGATGGGTCTCCCGCAGCGTGAGCAGGTGCTCGGCCTGCGCGGTGAGGGCATGCACGGACGGCGTGGCCATCTTCTTGCGGCGGTAGATGCGGTCGTCGTAGCCGCGCGGCCCGATCTCCGCGCGCTGCGCGGCGTAGGCGGCCCGCATAGCGCTGGTGAGCGCGGCGTCGAGATCCTCGGCCAAGCGGCGCACCTCGGCGTCCGGCGCGCGCCGCGTCTGGGCCCGCCGGAACTGGCTCTCCGCCTCGCGGGCGGCGTCGAGCAGCTCGCCGCGCTGGCCGGCCAGCGCCACGTCCGCCTGGTGCTGCTGCTCCGCCTCACTGCTCGGCTTCGGACGGCCGATGACCCCAGGTCTCATGAGCACATAGGGTACTTGCGCCTCCGCCCCGCCCGCACGCCGGGCCAGCCCCAGCGCCCCAGCGCCCCAGCGCCCCCCGCGCCCCAGCGCCCCAGCGCCCCAGCGCCCCCGCGCCCCCCGCGCCTTCGCCCCCGCGCCCCCCGCGCCTTCGCCCCCGCGCCCCTTGCCCGCCAGCGCCCGCCGTCCGCGTCTCTACGCCGGCCGCGCCTGCGCACCATCCTCGCCCGCACCACAGCTCTCACCAGCCCGCGCCTCAGCCCCTCTCGCCTCTGAGTCGTCGCGTCTTACGGACTCGGTCGGTAGCACATCGGGGTCACCGAGAGCGTCCCCGGTGGCACGCCGAGTCCGTTCGTGGGGGAACCAGCATGACTCCTGGGCACGCGGTGCGCGGGAGTCACGTGATGCGGTGTCCCTGGCCGCGGAACGGGGTGGATCCGGGTTATGGGGTGGATTTGGTACCCCCCAGGGTCCCGGATCGGACCGGTAACCCGGATCCACCCCGTTAGCTTCCGGCTGGGCGGACAAGTCTGCGCCTCATGTGGCGGGTGGTGCTCGTGCGGCTGCTGCGGGCGTCGTGGGGACCGCATGACGCCCGTGCCATGCCCCGCCAGCCGCGGGAGCACCACCAGCCGCAAACCTGCACCCGCAGTGGCAAGTTAACCGGGTGGATCGGGGCTTCCGGGTGAATAAGGGGGACCATGGTGCACAAAAATCACCCCGGAGCCCGAACTCACCCCGCTATCCCCGCGGGACAGCGCACCACCGGCCCCCCAGGACACCACAGCACCCGGCCGCACGCCACACCGGTGCTGCTCGACAGCGCCCCGGGCTGGTCATGCGTAGTCACGGAAGGCAGGCCAGGCTCTGGCCACGAGGACCTGAGGCCAGTGGTCAGGTAGACCGGCACGCCCTGCTCGTCGTCGACGGCGAGTCCGTTCCAGAACGTGGCGACTTGGCGGACGTCGGCGAACTCACGGTGGAGCAGCGCTAGGTCGACGTTGACCGCGATGGCCTGCGGATTCGGCTGCGAGACCGGCATCATCGTCCCCGGTGACCCAGCCGCGTCCTTCTAGCCCGCGTGATCATCGCTGTGGGGTCATCACCCGTGATCATCGCCGTGGGGTCATCACCGTGCGGTCGTCACTCGATCGGCTGCCTGGCGACCGCTGGCGGCTGGCGCCCGGCGAGTAGCCAGCTGCCGGCCGCGGCGATCAGCGGCAGCCCGATCAGCAGGATCGCGAAGTCGCTGGCCGGCACGCCGCCGGCCGTCGCCGCCGGGCCGCTGTGCGTCCAGGCCATCCCGGCGATGACCGCGCTGGCCGTGCCGAGGATGGCGCCGAGCAGGCCGAGTGCTGCGGCGGTCGCGGCGGTGATCGCCCGCCGGGTCATGCCGCTGGCGCCGGTGGCGGTGAGCGTGCGCAGATCCGGCGCGGTCTCGCTGCGGATCAGGCCGACGGACATGGCCAGCACGCTGAGCGCGATCACGATGCCCAGCGCGGTGGCTCCGTCGGTGAAATCGGCCAGGCTCGGGTTGGCGGTCGCGGTCTGGACCTGCACCTCGTTGGCGGGCCCGAATTGCCGTACGGCGCTGAGCTGCGCGGCGGTGAGCGGGGCGGGGGCCTGGATGAGCCACGCGAGCAGCTGAGTCTGGATGTGGTACTTGCTGACCGCGTACTCGGTCAGCACCGTATTCGGTGCCGACGTGCCGCTGGGCAGGCGGCTGACCGTCGCGATCGCGGGCCGGGCCAGGCAGGAATTGCGCAGCGTACAGGGCGGACCGCCGGAGCTGCCGGGATCGCGCCTGGGGCCGCTGGCGTCGGAGACCACGCCGTTGTCATAGAGCATCTCCAGGTTGGGCAGGCCCGCCAGCCCCGGCCGCATGGTAAGGACGTCGGTGCCGGGAGCGATCTGGCTGGCCTTGATTCCGTACGTGGCCAGCAACTGCGGGGTGGCCACGTAAACCTCGCCGGAGAAGTTCTGCGGACTGTGGGCCGGCAGGCCCACCTGGTACAGCGTGCCCGCGGATTCCAGTGGCACCGCGGACGCGTGCAGGCTGGCGGCGAGAGTATTGACCCGCGTGGTCAGGATGGCGAGCTGGGCGGCGCTGAACTGCTCCATCTGCCCAGGGGCCGGGCTCTGGGCCGCGCCGATGGTCACCTGGCTGCTGGAAAGGTCGGGGCCGATCCAGTTGAGCGGATTGTCGAACCTGATGCTGGCGACGACGCAGATCCCCATGGCCAGGAACACGGCGAACGTGGTCGCCGCCAGCGCGGCGCCGGACCGGGCCCGGTAGCGGACCAGGTCGCGCAGCGCGATCCGGATCGCGACCGGCAGCCGCGGGCTCGCCCCGGCGGCCAGCACGCTGATGGCCAGCGGGGCGAGCAGGCAGACTCCGACGATGGTGATGACCAGGCCGGCCAGCAGGAACAGGGCGTGTCCGTGCGCGCCTCGGCCGCCGGCCACTCCGTTCAGGCCGCCGGCGGACGCCAGGCAGGCGAGGCCGGCCGCGAACACGATGACGCCGGGCAGGGCGGACCGGTGCACCGCCCGGGGCGGCGCCGGGCGGCCGGACAGCGCGGCTACCACCGGCACCGCGGCCATCGTCTTGGCCGGGCGGCGGGACGCCAGCGCCGGCGTCGCGATCGCGAGCACGATCGCGACGGCGAACGCCCACCACGGCACGTGGGCCGCGCCCACCGCGTGGCCGGTGTCCCGCTGCACCGTCGGCGCGTAGGCGATCCAGGCGGCGAGCCCGAGCACCGCCCCGGCCAGCGCGGCCGTCGCGCCGACGACCAGGCCGCCCGCGATCATGACCAGGCGGAGGTGGCGTTCGGTCGCGCCGATCGCGCCGAGCATGCCGAGGGCACGGAGCCGGCGCTGGGCCAGCACCGAGAAGCTGGCGACCGACACTAGGCCGACGAACGCCAGGCCGAGTGCCTCCACCAGCAAGATGAGCACCGCCGGCGAGACCCCGCTCACCTGCTGCGTGGGCAGCGACACCTGCGCCGCCGCGATACCGGGCACCGTCACGCCGGTAAGCTCCCGGGCCGCGGCCGGGCCGAGCAGCATGAGCACCCGGTCGGGCTGCCGGAGCTGGCCCGGGGCGACCAGCGCGAACTGGTCCGCCAGGTTGCTCGGGTCCTGCACGATGCCGGTCACCCGCCAGGTCGTCCCGGCCGCGGGCCAGGTGCCGCCCGGGTGCGCGCCGTACCTGGTCGCCACCGCTCTGGTCAGCGCGACCTGGCCAGGGCCGGCCGGATAGGTTCCGCTGACCAGGCCGAGCAGCACAGAGTTGTAGTGCCCGTGCGGGCTCTCGGCACGGATCTGCACCGATTGTCCGGTACCAGTAGTGATCTTCTGTTCCTCGATGAGATCAGCCGGCCCCCAGCGATCGGCGATAGTGGCGACGTCGGCGGCCAGCCGCGGATCGGTGCCGGGTAGCGTGACCAGCGCGGCACCGGTGCCGAACGTGCGGTAGCCGGGCGGGATCTGCGCGTTCGTGACGACGCTGGCGCCCCAGACGGTCGCCGCGACCGCCACGGTGAGCAGGCCGAGCACGAGCAGTTGCTGGCGCCATTCGCGCCGGAACAGCCGCCAGCCCCAGCGGATCACCGCCCGGCGGGCGACGATGCCGCGGCCCGCGTCCGCGTCCAGGTCGGGGCGGCCCGCCAGGACGGTGCTCACCGGGTCTCCCTGGGGATGAGGAGGGATTCGGGGCCGGGCGGCCGGGTGGTGTGGCCGGTCATCCGCCCGTCGCGCAGCAGCACGATCCGGTCGGCCCAGGCGGCCAGCTGCGCGTCGTGGGTCACCACCACCGCGGCCACGCCCTGCTGGCATGATTCGTGCAGCAGCCGCATCACCTCGCCGGCGTTCACCGAGTCCAGCGCGCCGGACGGCTCGTCGGCCAGCAGCAGCCGGCGGTCTCCCACCACGGCCCGGGCGATCGCGACCCGCTGCCGCTCGCCGCCGGACAGCTGATCAGGAAACCAGGCTGCCCGGTCGGCCACCCCGAGCGCGGCCAGCGCGGCCAGCCCGGCGGCCCGTGCCTTCGGCACCGGGACGCCGTCCAGTTCCAGCGGCAAGGCGGCATTCTCGACCGCGGTCAGCCCGGGCAGCAGGTTGAAATCCTGGAACACGTACCCGATCACCCGGCGCCGTAGCCGGGCCTTGCGGGCCGACGGCATCCCCGCCAGCGCCATGCCGCAGATCAGCACCTCCCCGCCGGTGGGTTCCTCCAGGCTCCCGGCGATGGTCAGCAGCGTGGACTTCCCCGACCCGGACGGCCCCATCACCGCCACCATCTCCCCGGCCCGCACCGACAGGTCCACCCCGGCCAGCGCGTGCACCGTGGCCGGCTCCTGACCGTAGGTCTTCGACACGCCGCGCAGCTCGAGCACGCTCGCGTTCCCACTGTCACCGCTCTGCCCGGTCATCGCCTGGCCCCCAGCCGTCGCAGCTGCGGACCCGGAACCGGGGCGGAAGCAGGCCGGGGCGGCTCGGCGGCGGCCCGCGCCAGCCGCACCTCCGCGGCGTCCAGCCACCGGATCACCGCGTCCAGCCGGAACAGCTCGGAATCGACCACCAGCGCCAGGGGAAGGTCGTCGCGGGCCTCGCCCTCCTTCAGCCGCGTCCACTGCTGCATCAGCTCCAGCAGGTACACGCGATGCGCCTGGATCACCTCGTGCGCATCGGTGCCCGGCACCCGCGCCGCCACCAGCACTTTCATCAGCAGCTCGTCGCGGGGCGGGGAGGTCAGGTCCGGCGGCGTGCGCAGCCAGGCGGCCAGCGACTCCCGGCCGTCATCGGTGATCCGGAACCGCTTCTGCGGCCCGTCCCGGCCGGTGCCGTCGGACTCGGCCAGCCCGTCGCGCTCCAGCCGGCCCAGCGTCTTGTACACCTGGCCGACGTTCAGCGGCCATACCTCGCCCGTCCCGGCTTCGAACTCCTCGCGCAGCTGCAGCCCGTACTTGGGGCCCTCCGACAGCAGTGCCAGCAGCACGTGCGGGACGCTCACCACATCACCATGTCCGACATCATGCTCAGCATAATACCCGGCATACTGCACAGAGCGGAAGCCATTTTCGCCGCGCCAGGTACGTCGGGGGAAGGCGACGGCGCGGACGGCCCTCGCCCCCGCGTCAGGCCAGGCTGGCGGCCCAGCTCGCGTGCAGCGCGGCGTACTCGCCGTCACCGGAGATCAGCTCGGCGGGCGGGCCGTCCTCGGTGATCTGCCCGCCGTGCAGGACCAGGACCCGGTCGGCGATCGCGACCGTGGACAGCCGGTGCGCGATGATGACCGCGGTCCGCCCGGCCAGCACGGTCCGCAGCGCGCTCTGCACCTGCCGCTCGCCGGGGATGTCGAGCAGTGAGGTGGCCTCGTCAAGGACGAGCACGGCCGGGGCGGCCAGGAAAGCCCGGGCGAACGAGATCAGCTGCCGCTGGCCGGCCGACAGGCGACCGCCGTGCTTGCCGACCGACGTGTCGTAACCCTCGGGCAGCGCGGCGACGAAGTCGTGCGCGCCGATCATCCGGGCCGCGTCCTCCACCTCCCGGTCCGTCGCGTCCGGTCGGCCGAGCCTGATGTTGTCCGCGACCGACCCTTCGAACAGGAAGTTCTCCTGGGTGATCACGATGACCTCGGAGCGGAGCACGGCGTCAGGCAGCCGCCGCAGATCGGTCCCGTCGAGCATGATCTGGCCGGAGCGCGGGTCGTAGAACCGGCCGAGCAGGCGCGCGATCGTCGTCTTGCCCGCGCCGGTCTCGCCGACCAGGGCGACCGTCTGCCCGGCCGGGATGTCGAGGTCGAGCCCGGGCAGCACCAGGTTGTCCCGGTAGCCGAAGGTCACCGACTCGAACCGTACCCGCCGCCCCTTGGATGAGCCATCCCGCTCGGGCAGGGCCTGCGGCTCGGCCGGCTCGGGTACCGTCGCGTCCTGCTCGAGCACGCCGGAGATCTTCTCCAGGCCGGAGGCGGCCGACTGGAAGATGTTGTAGAACTGCGAGACGTCCTGCAGCGGGTCGAAGAACCGCTGCAGGTAGAGCAGGAAGGTGGCGAGGACGCCGACCTTGAGGTTCCCCTCGATGGCGAGCAGCCCGCCGTAGCCGAGGACGACGCCGGTGATGACGTTGCCGACCAGCGAGATGGACGGTCCGTAGATGGCGATGAGCCGGCCGGCCTTGGTGTTCGCGTCCGCGAGGTCCTGGCCCAGGCCGGAGAAGATCTCGGCGTTCCGCCCTTCCCGCCGGAAGGCCTGCACCGCCCGGATCCCGCCGAACGTCTCCACGAAGTGCACGATGACCAGCGCGATGGCCTCCCTGGTCCGCCGGTAGGCGTGGCCGGACTTGCGCCGGAACCAGGCGGTCAGCCAGGTCAGCGGGATGAACCCGGCCAGCACCACCAGGCCGAGCCGCCAGTCGAGCAGCATCATCCCGGTGCCGACGAGCAGCAGCGTCAGCACCGCCGTGATCAGCGAGTCGAGCCCCTCCTCGAACAGGTCGGAGATCGCGTCGATGTCGGAGGTCTGCCGGGAGATCACTCGCCCGGAGGTGTAGTCCTCGTGGAACGCCACCTCCAGGCTGAGGAAGTGCGCGAACAGGCGGCGGCGCAGCTCGAGCACCACCTTCTGGCCGACCTGCCCGGTCATGGTGACGAACATGCGGGTGGTGACGGCTTGCACCGCGACCGCGACCGCGAACGCGGCCGCGATGACGAGCAGCGGCGCCGCGTCGCTGGCGTGCAGCAGCGGCGGCAGCCCGGTGTCGATGGCGATGCCGACCAGCCATGGGCCGGCCAGCGCGGCCAGGCTCTGCACCACGATCAGCGAGATCGTGGTGATGACCGCGCGCCGGTACGGGCGCAGCAGGTCGCCGAGGAGCCGCCTGCTCCGCTCGCGCAGCAGCGCGGCCAGGCCCGCGCTGACCTCCTCCGCCTTCTCGGCGGCGACCCCGCGCCATGTATCCGCCGTCACGCGCTTGCCTCCAGGTCCTCGACGTCCATGAGCGCCGCGTACTCCGGGCTCGAGGCCAGCAGCTGCTGGTGGCTGCCGCGGGCCGCGATCACCCCGCCGGACAGCAACGCCACCGTGTCGGCTAGCGCCACCGTGGACGGCCGGTGCGCCACCACCAGGGCGGTCGAGCCCGCCAGGATCTGATGCAGTGCCCTGGTCACCCGCTCCTCGGTGTGCACGTCGAGCGCCGACAGCGGGTCGTCCAGGATCAGCACGTCCGGCCCGGCCAAGATGGCGCGGGCCAGCGCGATCCGCTGCCGTTGCCCGCCGGACAGCGCCATGCCCTGCTCGCCGATCCTGGTGTCGATCCCCCAGGGCAGGTCGTAGGCGAACCGGGCCTGGGCTGCCGTCAGTGCGGCCTCCACCGCGTCGTCGTCCGCGTCCGGCGCGCCGAACGTCACGTTCTCCCGGACGCTGGCGGAGAACAGCGTCGCGTCCTCGAAGGCGCAGCCGACCGCGGTTCGCAGCCGTTCCAGCGAGATGTCGCGGACGTCCCTGCCGTCCAGCCGCACCGCTCCGGTCGTCGCGTCGGCCAGCCGCGGGACCAGTTGCAGCAAGGTGGACTTGCCGGAACCCGTCGCCCCGGTCAGCACGACCGTCTGGCCGGGCGGCAGGTCGAGCACGACGTCGCGGAGTACGGGCTCGGTCGCTCCCGGGTAGGTGAAGGCGACGTGGTCGAAAACCAGGTGGCCCCGGGTAGCCGACCGGAGGGCGCGCGCACCGCCCCGTTCGGCGGCATCCTGGTCTTGATCTTTGTCGGTGATCTCCGGCTGGACGTCGAAGATCTCCAGCACCCGCTGCGCCGCGGTGCCGGCCTCCTGCCCCGAGGCGATGATGTAGCCCAGTGCCTCGACCGGCCAGACGAGCTGCAGCGCGAGGGTGATGAACGCCACCAGGCCGCCGAGGGTCAGCGAGTGCGTGCTGACCGCGATCGCGCCCAGGACGATGATGATGCCGATGACGGCGTTGGGGATCAGGTCGAGCAGCGCCCAGAACGAGCCGAGCAGGCCCGCCTTCTCGACCTGAGTCTGGCAGACATCCGCGGACTCGGCGTCGTACCGGGCCGAGGCCTGCCGCCCGCGGCCGAGCGCCTTCAGCACCCGGATACCGGTCGCCGCCTCCTCGACCAGCGTGGCCAGATCGCCCTGCTGGTCCTGAACCCGGCGGGAGAGGACCCGGTAGCGCTTCTCGAAGCGGAAGCAGACCGGCAGCACCGGCGCGAACACCACGCCGGTGACCAGGCCGAGCCACCAGTTGAGGTTGATCAGCAGCGCGACCACCGCGACGAACGTCATCACGTTGGTGACCAGGAAGATCAGGCCGAAGCCCGCGAACCTGCGGATCGCCGACAGGTCGGTCGTGGCGCGCGAGAGCAGCTGGCCCGACTGCCAGCTGTCGTGGAAGGACGCCTGCAGCCGCTGCAGGTGGGCGTACAGGTCATCCCGGATCGACTTCTCGATGTCGGCGACCGCGCGGGACTGGATCCAGCGCCGGATCATGTTCAGCAGCGCCGTGATCGCACCGAGGCCCGCCGCCGCCAGGGCCAGCGGGATCAGCAGCCGCCGGTCGCCATGCGCGATCGCGCCGTCGACCACGGTCTTGGTCAGGAGGGGAATGGCGATCTCGGCCGCGACCGCGCCGAAAGCGGCGGCGAACATCACTGTCATCTTAATGCGGTACGGCTTCAGGTACCCGCGAAGCCGCCACAGCGCCCCAACTGGCCGTACCCTGGCGAAGGCGTGCGTGACCAGCGAAGGGGTATCAGAGGGCATTATTCGCGAGACTAACCGGAGGTCCGGGAGCTTGTCACCTCTTTTTTCTTCGGGCGTACGGGTTGTCGGCGGGCCGCAACTCTGGCACGCTGTCTCCCCCGGGAGGCTTCGCAAACGGTTGCCGGGCTAGCCGGCAGGGAGAGGAACCGTGCAGCGCAGCAGCACCAGCCGATCCAGGCTCAGATGAGCCGGGTATCCCGCGCTGGGGCCAATGGGATCCTGGCCGCCTACCGCGACGGGGTCACCGTGATCTGCGAGCTGGCCGCTCAGTTCACCGAGGCGGCCTGGCTCGCGCCGACGCCGTGCGCTGAATGGCGGGCCGCCGATCTGGCCGGTCACCTGCGATGCGTGGCCGACGACTACCACGAGTACCTCGACGACGCGCCGGACAGCAGGCTCGCCCGGCTGATGTCCACCAACGCTTCCGCGGAGTCCCTGGCCCGCAAGCTGGCCAGGCAGAACTCGGCCGAGCTGGCCGCGCTGCCTGATGTGCCCGGGCCCGAGCACATCAAGGCGTTCGCCGAGTCGGCGCGATCCTACGGCCGCCGGCTGCCGCTGTCCTGGGACCTGCCCCACCACCGGTACCAGGGAACCGACGTCACCGTGGCGGCGATGGCGGGCGCGGCCTGCGCCGAGTGGCACCTGCACGCCTGGGATCTGGCCCGGTCGCTGGGGAAGGACTACCGGCCGGCCGACCCTGAGCTGGTGCTGACCGCGTGGCGGGCGGGCCTGCCCCAGCTGTGGCCGGCGCCCGCCGGCGCGGCCGGGAGCACGAACGATCCCTGGCACTTCCTGCTGATCGCGTCGGGCCGGGATCCGGGCTGGCCGTAGGTGGCGGAGTAAAGTTCAAGGTTTGTGACCTTCGACGTAAACCGCGTCCGGGCGGCCTACCCGGCACTGAGCGACGGCTTCGCCTACCTGGACGGCGCGGCCGGGACACAGGTCCCGGAGCCCGTCATCGAGGCCATCGCGGAGGCCTACCGGTCCGGGATCGGCAACGTCGGGGGCACCTACCGGCTCGCGGAGGCGCTGTCCCGGCGCTGGGAGCCGGGGGACGAGATCGTGGTATCCCGGCTGGACCACGACGCCAACGTCAGGCCCTGGGTCCAGGCCGCGGCCCGGCATGGTCTCACCGTGCGCTGGGCCGAGATCGACCCGGCCACCACCGAACTGCCCGCCGCCCAGTTCGGCGACCTGCTGTCGGAGCGCACTCAGCTGGTCGCGGTCACGCCACCCCGCACGTCCCGGTGGACGTCGCGGCGTTCGGGGCCGACTTCTACGCCACCAGCGCCTACAAGTGGTCAGGCCCGCACATCGGCGCCGTGGTCGTCGATCCGGCCGTGCTCGAGACCATCCACCCGGACAAACTCGCGTCCGCGACGGCCGGCGTGCCGGACCGGTTCGAGCGCGGCACCGCCGCCTTCGCCGACCTGGCCGGGGTGGCCGCCCTGTTCGGCCGGCTGCTCGACGGCCTGGGCGCGATGGGGCACGTGACCCTACGCGTGGGAGCTGGCCGGGGCGCTCGGGCTGCGGGACTCCGGCGGGGCCGTCCGGGCCGGCCTGGTCCACTACAACGACCAGTCCGACGTCGACCGGCTGCTCACCGGAGTGGCCGAGCTCGCCTGACGGCGTAAGCTGAAAGCAGCCTCACGGGAGGACGGTCATGGTGACGGTTTTCGGCAGCCTGCTGGCCATGCTGGCCGGGCTGCTCGGTGACCTGGCCCAGCTGGCCGCGAGCCCGTCCGGCCTGACCGCGCTGGCCGGCGCGGTCCTGGCCGGGTCCATGCTCGCGATGGTCCTGGCCCTGCTCAGCTCGGTCGCCAGCCTGTCCCAGGCGTCCGCCGCCCTGCCGCTGATCCGCCGGGTTTCCGCGTTGCGCGAGAAGTCCTGGCGCGCGGCGTTCCTGCGCCAGCGCGATCCTGACGCGGCGGGCCGGTCCAGGCCCAGAGCACCCTCGGCGGCCCCGGTGGCCGCCGTCTCCGCTGCCTCTAGCTGGCGCTGACCCCAGCTCGCTGACCCCGCGGAATTCGCGGCCGCCTCCAGCCCTCATCCCTTGTAGCTGGAAGGCCGTTACCCATGTTCAGTTTCTTCGGCGTCCCGGTGGACGCCGCCTACCACCTCGTCTCCGGTCTGACCGGTATCCTCACGCCCGTCCTCGGCAGCCTGGCCGCCGCCGCCGCGATCGTCGTCTTCACCATGGCGGTCCGGCTCCTCCTCATGCCGCTGAGCCTGCGCGCCCTGCGCGGGCAGGCCGTCCAGGTCCGGCTCGCGCCGGAGCTGCAGGCTCTGCGCCGCAAGTACGGCAAGCAGCCGGAACGGCTGCAGCGCGAGCTGACCGCGCTGTACCGGCGCGAGGGCACGTCCATGTTCGCCGGCTTCGCCCCGCTGCTGCTGCAGTGGCCGTTCCTGTCGGTCATGTACTTGCTGTTCCGGTCGCCGCACGTCGGCGGGACGGTGAACACGCTGCTTTCCCGGGATTTGTTCGGCGTGCCGCTCGGCATGCACTGGCTCAGCGGAGCGGGCGCGGCCAGCGCGCAGGGAGCGGTCTTCCTCGGCGTGTTCGCGCTGCTGGCCGGCTTGTGCTGGCTGTCCGTCCGGCTCGGTCGGCTGGTGACGTCGGCGCCGGGCGGCGCCGGGTTGCTGGCCAGCGCGCTGCCGTACCTGACCGTGGTCATCGCGGCGTTCGCCCCGCTGGCGGCCGGAGTCTACTTGCTCACGTCGCTGGCGTGGTCCCTGGCCGAGCGGCGGTTCTACTGGCGACGGGCCGCCCACGGGAAAGGCTGGACCGCTCTCAGCACCGACCACGGTGTTCCGCGGCCGGAGGTTCCCTCCGGAGCGGTCCAGCTGCCCCAGTCTCGCCCGCGGCGCCGGGCCGCCGCGTCGGGGAAATAACCGATTTGCATACCTAGGTCTCGTCTAGGTATGCCGTCGCCGCCGGCCCGGCCAGCCTACGCCGCGATCAGCGTGCGCAGCAGCCGGACCGGCGGCGAGCCGTGCGCCAGCATGCGGTCGTGCAGCTGCCGGTCGGTTAGCCCGGGCTCCGCCGCGCTGAGGTCGGCCACCAGGTCGGAGATCTCGCAGTACCCGACGTAGTACGTGGACAGCTGGGTCGACGTGAGCTGGGCCCGGCGCCACTTGCCCGCCGCCTCGCTTTCCTCCTGGTAGCCGCGGCCGGTCATCAGGGCCATGGCTTCCGCTTCGGTCATGCCGTGGGCGTGGATCCGGGCGTCCAGGATGGCGTTGATGATCATGCGCAGCTGCATCTTGAGCTGCTGCATCCGGACCGCGCGCGGATCGCCGTCGGCCGGGTACTCCTGCTCGGCCATGATCCGCTCGGCGTAGGTCGCCCAGCCCTCGATGAACGCGCCGGACGATAGCGCCGCCCGGATCGCGGTGTCCGATCCGGTGAACCGCCGCGAGTGCTGCAGCTGCAGGTAGTGGCCGGGCATAGCCTCGTGCACCATCAGGTCGTGCACCAGGTGCCGGTTGTACTCCCGGTAGAACGAGGCGATCCGCTCAGCCGTCCACCCGGCCGGCGTAGGCGAAACCGCGATGAACGTGGACAGTGGCGCCGGCTCGAGCGGGCCGGGGGAGTCGCAGTAGGCCACCGCGAGCCCGCGGTCCATCTCCGGCATCGGGATCAGCTCGATCGGGTCGTCGTAGACGCTGACCAGGCGGCGGTCGGTCACGAACGCGGTCTGCGCGGTCAGGGCGGCCCGGCAGAACTCCAGGATGGTGTCGTCGTCGGGGACGTCCTGCGCCAACTGGCCGAGGACCTGCCGGACGACGTCGGGACCGGTCGTGCCGGCGATCTGGGCGGCCTGCTCGGCGATCTCCTCGGTCACCCGGTCCAGGTCGGTCTGGGCCCGGGCCAAGATGGCATCCGCGTCGGCCGCGGCGTTCAGGGTCAGCGACAGCTTGCGGGCGAACCGGTCCGGTCCGATCCGCGGGTCGGTGAAGCCGCCGCCAGCCGGGGCTGAGGCCGAGGGATCCGAGGCCAGCTGCGCGGAAAGCCAGCCGCGGTGCTCGGCCAGCGCCTCGAGGGCGGCCGGGCGGACCCGGGCGAGCGGCCCGGCGCACTGCGGCGCGGCCTCGAGGGCAGCGTCGATGTTCTTGCTGACCAGCGCGATCGTCCCGTCGAACTGCCCTATCGCGGTCTCCAGGTGCACCCGGGGCATCCGTCCGAGCTGGCGCCGCGCTTCGGCGAGGGCCACGGGAATCTCCGCCAGCCGGCCCGCCACCGACTCCAGCCGTTCGGGCAGCGGCGCGAATTCGCGGGCCAGCAGCTGGTAGATGGCCCGGCCCGGGTTGGCGTGCAGCGGGTTCCAGGTGTGCTCGCGCAGTTCGTCGAGCTCGAAAATCCGCCGCGCCACGCTGTTGGCCATCATCGCGACGTCCACCTGGTGCTCGGCCGACATGGTGTCCTGGCCGAGGGCGGCGAGCCGCCGGTCCCAGGCGTCGAGCGAGCTCCGTTCGGCTTCGAGCGCCTGGGCCGAGGGGTCGGCCAGACGCGCGTCGAACCGGTGGTCGCCCAGGCCAGTGGCGATGCTCGGGTGCCGTTCGGCCCGGTCGTCCAGGTACTCCCGTGCCAGCCCGGCGAACTCGGCGTCGGCTTCGCTCATCCTCGCCTCCGTATCGGTCATCCCCGCCTGGGCCTACCGTAGCCAAGCGGCCGGGCGCGGGGGCCTTCGCCCCTCAGGAGCCGCTGACGGTGACCAGAGCAGCAGGGTAACCGGAAGCGCCGTTGGGCTCCGGCGGGGCCTGGGCCAGAGTCTGGGTGTAGCCGGAATGGTCGGTGGCCCGCGCCTCGATCAGGTGGTGCCCCGGCGTGGCCGGCCACTCCCATACCCACTGCCGCCAGGTGTCGATGTCCGGCACCGCGGCCAGCCGCGCTTCGTGCCACGGGCCGCGGTCGACCCGCACCTCCACTGCGGCGATGCCCTTGTGCTGTGCCCACGCCACCCCGGCCACCGGTGTGGTGCCCGGGCGGAGCGAGGCGTTGATCGCGGGTACGTCGATCCTGGATTCGGTCTTGATCGGCGCCTGCTGCGACCAGCCGCGCGAGGCCCAGTAGGCGGTGGCCGAGGCGAACGTGGTGACCTCGATGTCGGTGACCCACTTGGTCGCGGATACGTACCCGTACAGGCCGGGGATCACCATGCGGACCGGGAAGCCGTGCGCGACCGGCAGCGGCTGGCCGTTCATGGCCACCGCGAGCAGCGCGTCCCGGCCGTCCAGCACGACCTGCAGCGGGGTGCCGGAGGTGAACCCGTCGACCGAGGTGCACAGCAGCTGATCCGCGCCCGCGTGCGGGCCGGCCTGCCGGATCAGGGCGGCCAGGCTGGCGCCGAGCCACTTGGCGTTGCCCACGTAGGGGCCGCCCACCGGGTCGGACACGCAGGTGAGCGTCACGTAGTCCTCGATGAGCGGGCGCTTGAGCAGCTCGGCGAAGGTGATGGAGACCTCGCGGCGCACCATCCCGTGGATGCGCAGCCGCCAGGTCGCCGGGTCGACCTGGGGCAGGATCAGGGCGGTGTCGACCCGGTAGAAGCTGCCGTTCGGGGTGATGAACGAGCTGAGGCCGGGGATGTCCAGGTTGCTGCCCGCCGGCAGCGGCGGCGCGGGCACGGTGGCCCGGGGCAACCGCAAGGCGGACCTGGCCCGGGTGACGTCCCGCTGTGTCATCAGCTCGCGGCCGGCCAGGACCCCGGTGGCCGCGGCGGCCGCGGCCACGCCGCTGGCGACCAGGAAACGCCGCCGTTCCGGCCCGCGCGGCGGACCCGGATCCTCCGGGTTGGGCAGGAAGGTGAAGGAATGGTCCGGCGGTTCGGGGCCGTCAGGCGGCGCGGGGGGCCCGGGCGCCGGGGGCAGGTCCGGCGGTGTCAGGTCCGCCGGCGAGGCGGGGGGAGCCGACGCGGCGCGCGGGCCCGGGGGCTCGGCCACAGGAGCGCGCAGCCGGGCCGCCGCGCGGGCCAGCCGGGTCAGCGTGAACGCCCCGGCCGCGGCGCCGGCCAGCGTGGGCACAACGTATTCGAGGGTGAATCCGGGCCGCTCGAAGGCGGCCGCCAGGCCGATGACGGCGAAGAGCCCGAGCCCCCATAGCCCGGTCGACAGCCGGCGCACCGACAGGACCCCGATTCTCGCCGCGTACAGGGCGAGTAGCACCAGGATGCCGCCGAGCAGCACGGTCTTGTCGTTGGAGCCGAATTCCGAGATGGCGAAGTTCTTGACCGGCGCCGGCGTGAGGTCGATGGCGGTCTGCCCGACCGCGAGCACCGGCGAACTCTGCGGCACGGTCAGCCCGGCGGCGAGCTGGGCCGTGCCGATCGCGACCGCCGCCGTGAGCACGCCGACGGCGGCTCCGGCGAGAGTGTGCGGAGCCCGGGGCGGGTCGCCATCGGAGGCGGATCGTGATGTCATGGCGGAAGGCGCGGCTAGGCGCCCTCCCACGCTACCTGCCCCGCGAGGTTTCTTTAGTCCCGCGGACGTTGCGCGTTTATTACCGCTCTTCCCCGAAAACCCAGCGGGTGGGGGACCCGGTGAAGTCACCCGCCCGCATGCTGAACACACGGTGCGGCTGGACCCCGATGGTGGCGTTCGTGGCCGGGTCGAGGAAATCGACCCGGTAGTCGGTCCGGTACTTGGCGTTCATCAGGTCGACCACCCGCCGCAGCACTGGCAGTTCCGTCGCGATGCGTGCGTTGCCCTCGATGATCACGGGATCCGACGCGTCCTCCGTGGTGATGCAGCAGCGCGGATCGGCGATCAGGTTCCGGACCTTCCGGGAGCCCGCGCTGCTGGTGAACCACAGCGTGCTGTCGTCCCACATGCCCCAGACCGGCATGATGTGCGGCCGCCCGTCCGGCCAGACCGTCGCGACCCAGTAATTACGCGCCGCCGCCAGCCGCTCCGCCGCCCATGACCAGTGCAGGAGTCCGCTGCCTTCGGTCGGCCCGCCGATGCCGTACCCCGGCATGTAGGGCCGGCTTACCTGAGGGATCTCCATGGCGCCAGGTGTACCACGGCAAGCCGGTTCACGGGAGTGGCCCCGAGGACCGGTTGACCCGCCAGGACGGACTCCGCAGGGTCCCGGTTGGACTAACGTTGGGTTGCGTGAAGGCATCACCGCAGACCCAGCTCCGCCTGCTTGAACTGGCCGATCTGGACGCCGAGCTCGCCCGCCTCGACCACCGCAGGCGCGGCCTCCCTGAAGTCGCCGAGCTGGCCCGCCTTGAGGCCCGGGCCGGCGAGCTCAAGGACGCCTTGGTGGTGACGGAAACCGAACTCGGCGATCTGTCGCGGGAACAGAGCCGGTCCGAGCGCGACGTGGAGCAGGTCCGCGCCAGGATCGAGAAGGACCGGGCGCGGCTGGACGCCGGGCAGGTCTCCGCCGCTCGCGAGCTGGCCAGCCTGCAGTCGGAGATCGAGAACCTGCACCGCAGGCAGGGCGACCTCGAGGAGGTCGTGCTCGAGCTGATGGAGCGCCGGGAGACCCTCGAGAGCCAGCGGGACGAGGCGACCGCGGCCAGGGACCACCTCGGCGATGAGATAGCCGAGGTGGCGGCCCGGCGGGACGCGGCCTTCGCCGAGATCGACGAGCAGGCGGCCAAGGCGCTGGACCAGCGCGGCAGCGTCGCCGCGGATGTGGCCGCCGATCTGCTCGCGCTCTACGACCAGATCCGCAAGTCCAAGGGTGTCGGCGCCGCCATGCTGCGGGCCGGCCGGTGCGAGGGATGCCACCTGACCGTCGACGCGGCGGATCTCAAGATGATCCGGTCGGCGGCCCCCGACGAGGTGGTCCGGTGCGAGGAGTGCCGGCGGATCCTGGTCCGGACGCCGGAGTCTGGCCTCTAGGTGCGCGCCAGGTCCACCTGGATGCCCGCCCAGGGCGAGCCCGCGGTCACGCTGCTGCTCCGGCACGGCCAGACGCCGATGTCGGTGCAGAAACGGTACGCTGGGCGGACCGACGTGCCGCTCACCGAGGCAGGCCTGGCGCAGGCCGCCGCGGCGGCCAAGCGGCTGGCGTCGGCGGGCATCGACGCCATCGTGGCGTCGCCGCTGCAGCGCACGGTCCAGACGGCCGAGGCGGTGGCTGCGGTTACCGGCCTCCCGGTGACCACCGATGAAGGCTTCAGGGAAACCGACTTCGGCGCCTGGGACGGCCTGACCTTCGCCGAGGTGCGCGAGCGCTGGCCGACCGAGATGGCCGCCTGGCTAGGCGACCCGCAGGTCGCGCCGCCCGGCGGCGAGAGCTTCGCCGAGGTCAGCGAGCGGGTCACCGCCGCGCTGGCCCGGGTCCTGGCCGGCCGGACCGGGCAGCGGATCCTGATCGTCAGCCACGTGACCCCGATCAAGACCCTGGTCGCCGCCGCCCTGCTCGCCCCGCCCGCCGCGCTCTTCCGCATGCACCTGGACGTGGCCGCCCTGTGCGAGATCGACTGGTACGCCGACGGCCCGGCGGTCCTGCGCTCCTTCAACGACACCGCTCACCCGAGCAGCTGATCCAGGAACGGGTTGCTGAACACCCCGGCCGGGTCGTACGAGGTCAGGATCGACACGGCCGCGCTCCAGCCGTCGCCGGCGGCCTGGCCCGCGCTGACCGCGGCGGGGATGGTGCCGCCGAGGATGCTGGTGCTGGTCCACGGCGCGGTCGCGGTACAGCCCCAGGCCTTGGACCATTCCGGCCGCACGCACGCGTAGCTGCCGCTGTAATGGCTCCAGATCCAGGATTCCATGTCGGCGTAGAACCCGGAGAAACCGGAAGTGACCGGCAGCGTGCCCATGTCCAGCCAGACCGCGGTGTCCCAGCCCGGCTGGTCGGGCCGCGGCCGCACCGAGGACAGGATCGGTGATTGCGCCCCGCTGACCAGGGCGTCCGAGGGCCGGTCCAGCCCGGTGACCCGGATCTCCACGGGCCCGTTCATCGGGTACTGGCCCAGGCCCGCGTAGTAGTTCAGCCGGCTGGTGTACTGCGCGTAGAAGTCGCTGACCACCTGCTGGATGCTGGCCCGGGAGGTGATGATGGCGAAGCCGGCCTCCACGATCCGCACCGTGCTCGGCTTCACGTAGAGCAGCACGTTCTGCCACTGGCCCCAGATATCCCAGGTCCCGGTGAACACCAGGCCGGTATCGACCAGCGCCATCGCCGTCCCCTCGAAGGCCGGAGTGCCGGACACGTCGCCGGCCGCGACCTCGTCGAAGAAGGTGTTCTCGGCGGCGGTCACGCTGTTCGTGAACGAGTAGTTGTAGGGGCTGCTCACCTGAACCGACAAGGCCGGCTTGGACGGTGAGACGCTCCATACCTTGAGCCAGGGCGTGCTGGTGAACGGGAACCAGATCGCCTCGACCCGGCCGGCCCCGGCCGCGTAGCTGGCGAACGAGTGCGACCCGGCGCTGGCGGGCGGGGCGAACAGGTCCGCGGCCGAGATGTCGACCCAGCTCTGGCAGCGCAGGTTCTGCGACGCCGCCAGTTGCAGGGTCACCGAGGTGACGAACGCGCGGCCCAGGTGGGCCAGGAACGCGCGGATGTCCGGGTCGGAGCGCTGGAAGGTCTTCAGCGCGTACTGGCCGGAACCGGAATCCCAGACGACCGCGGTCAGGGACAGGATCAGGTTGGACAGCGAGCCGTAGGTCTGCCCGGGCAGCATGGTCTCTCCGGTCCCCGGGATCGCGCTGCCGTGCGCGTTGATCGCCAGGGCCCCGCCCACCGTGATGTCGCCCGGCGCCGGGATCGCGCAGAACCCGTAGCCCGCCGCGGCGAGCGTGCCGGTCAGGCTGTCCATCGTGACGCCGGTGCCCACGGTGGCCGTGGCCGGCGTCCCCGCGCTGACCGACACCGAGGTCAGGTGCTGGGTGGTGTCCACCAGCACGTAGCCGTCGCCGGTGCTGCCCGCGGGCAGCACGATCGGCGACCAGTTGTGGCTCATGCCCTTGGCCCGGAGCCGGTACCCGTTGGCGTGCGCCCAGTTGGCCAGCGTGACCACGTCCGCGGGCGAGGCCGGGGCGCAGGTCCACACGTCGTCGATCACGATCAGGCCGGCCCAGTTCTGGTACGCCTGCTGGTACAGCGGGATCGACGACGGGAAGTTAGGTGGTGCCGCGCTGGTGGCTTGCGCGCTGGCCGGGCTCACCCGGAAAAGCGGCGTCCAGGCCAGCGCCCCAGCCGCGGCGGCACCCGCCACGAAGGAGCGCCGGGACGGCCCCCGGTCCCCGCCGGGCGCGGATGATCTGGTCGGACGGCGACGTCGGCGAGGCTGCATTGGCTCTCCCAGGTACGATGGGATTTGTTCAACCTAGCGCTTGCTTGGTTGGTTCTGAGCACACCTTAGAGACCGGGCCCGCCGATGGGCAATAGTGAAACACGTTCTAGTTTTGATCCTCGCCCAGAGCCGAGCGAGCCGCCTGGGCCGTGGCGCGATCGCTGTCGCGGCAAGCCCGCCGCAGCACCGCCTCGACGCGTGCGTCGGGTGCCGCCTGCCACCACGCCCCGAGCTCGAACACCGCCGAGAACCGCACTTCGGCGTTCGGATCCTGGGCTAGGGAAATGAGCGTCGCCCTGGATTCCTCCGGCAGCTCGCCGGTTCCGGCGTTCGCGAGCGCCGTCGCGACGTGGTAGCGGATACCCGGATCGCCATGGGCCGCCAGGCCGGTCAGTCCGGCGGTGACCGGGGCGCCGCCGAGGAAGCCGAGCGCGCTGACGACCCAGTAGAGAACCTCGTCGTCGTTCTCGCGGTCCAGCTCGCGGTCCAGTAGCCAGGTCAGCTCGGCCACGGCCTGTCCCGCGTGTTCCCCCAGCTCTCTGAGCAGCCGGGTGCCCAGGATCCGCCGCCTCGCCGCGTCGCTCGCGATCAGTTCCCGCCCGGCCGCCAGCAGTTCGGCTTGCGGCGTCTCGCTGATGGTCGAAGCCAGCAGATGGTTGACGTGACCGAAATCCGTACTGAACTCCGTGTCCTGCTGGAGCAGCAATGCGTCGATCAGCTCTCGCGTCACCCTAACTATGATAGCTACAACTATGATAGCTACAACTATCATAGTTAGGACTATCGTTGTCGGTCGCATTTTCGAGGCGGGGCGCGGGCGGTGCGGTCGGAGCCACCCCGGCGAGTGCCGGGGCCGGGGCGGGGACCGAGGGCCGTTCGGTCGAAATTTAAACCGTTATCGGTACGGCGGGTTAATGGCGGTCAAATTCCGAGCAAATGATTTTTCCGTGACCGTGGATGTACCTTCTGGTCGCGGTGGGTCTCATAAACTCCACAGCCATGGGAAACCGCGGGCGGCTGATTGCTCCGGGCGGCCTGCAGGACGAGCTTCCGGCCGCCCCCGGCAACGATTCTGATGACACGACGGAGGGCGAGTCGCTGGTCGCCCTCGCCGCCCGGCATGGCCTGCGGCCGAGTTCCGAGCGGCCCAGCCTGGTCTCCTACCTGCACAAGGTCTGGGGCCGGCGGCACTTCATCATGTCGTACGCGACCGCGCGCAACGTGTCGATGTACACCGAGGCGCGGCTCGGCCAGCTCTGGCAGGTACTCACCCCGCTGCTCAACTCGGCCGTGTACTACCTAATATTCGGGATTCTCTTCAAAGCCAACCGCGGCATCAGCAATTACACCGCGTACCTGGTTATCGGGGTCTTTATATTCGCGTTCACCGAACGGTCGATCGTGGTCGGCTCGACAGTGATCCGGGCGAATATAACGCTGATCCGCGCGCTGCATTTCCCGCGCGCCTGCCTGCCGCTGGCCTACGTGATGGTGGAGTTCCAGCAGCTCTTGCTGTCGATGATCGTGATGTTCGCCATCGTGCTGGGCACCGGGGAACCGCTCACCTGGTACTGGCTGCTGCTGATCCCGGCCCTGCTGATGCAGGCCACCTTTAACATGGGCGCCGCGCTGATCATGGCCAGGCTGGGCGCGGGCGCACAGGACATCAGCCAGCTGGTCCCGTTCCTGCTGCGGGTCTGGCGCTATTTCTGCGGGGTCATGTACAGCATCGCCTCGCTGCCCGCATCGCTGCCGGAGTGGGCCAAGAACGTGCTGTCATTCAACCCGGCCGCGGTGTACATCTCGCTGACCAGGGACGCCATCATGGCCACGTTCCGGGACGACGCGCCCGGCGCGAAACCTTACAACGCGGCCCAGTGCGCGGTCTTCACGGCCAAGAAGATCCCGGCCCTGCAGGCGTACTGCCACCCGGACTTCGGGACCGGCGAGCTGTGGCTGGCCGGGGCGGGCTGGGCCGTCGTCATCCTGGTCGCGGGCGTGATCTTCTTCTGGCAGGCCGAGACCAGGTACGGCCGAGGCTAGCGCGACTCGCGGGCGCTGAGCCAGTCGCCGGACAGCAGCGCCGCCAGGGTGGCCAGGATCCAGGCCGCCTGCGGGTCGGCCTGCGGCGGGGCCAGCGAGCGCTCGGCCGACCGCCGGCTCACGAAGCCGAACAGCGGGCTCGCCTCGCTATGGTCCAGGACATAACCGCGCAGGAAACCGGCCACGATCCCGGCCGGGTCCCGTCGCCAGTCGGCGGCGGCCGGTCCCGGCGCCGCGGCCACCACGGTCGCCGGAACCACCACGGTCGCCGGGGTCCGTGGCTCGCCGTGCCACGGGGTCCCCGCCAGCGGGATGTCCAGCAGTTCGGGACACAGCAAGCCGAGCACGTCACGGTGCAGCCCGTCACCCACCCGGTACCGAAGCGGGGCGGCGCGCGCGGCCCGCACCACGGGATCCGCGAACAAGGGCTGGGCGAGCGGCGACCGCAGCAGGTACGCCTGGCGGGCGGCGGCCGACCACCGGCCGGCCCGGTTAGCCAGATAGAAATCATCGAGCGCGGCCAGCGGCCCGCGGGCCAGCGCCGCGGCCGCCGGCGCCAGGCTGGCCAGGTACGCCCGCGCGGCGTCCGGGCGGAGCAGGCCCAGGCGGCGGGTGGTCATCCGCCGGAGCAGTTCCGCGGCCGCCGCCGCGCCCAGCGCGGCCGGGGTGCGCCACGCGGCCTGGGCGTAACCGCCGCGCAGCAGCTCGCCGCCGTGGCCGCCGGCCTCCACCCGCTCGCCCGCGGGCGGCGGATCCGGCCGTCCGACGTTCTCGAACGCCGAGAGCATTCCGTCGGACACGAGCACGGTCGCGCGGAGCCGGGTGAGCACCGCCTCCTCGTCGGGGGCACCCGGTGCGGCCGGCTCGGTGACCGTGTGCTCGAGGCCGAGACGGCTGGCGATCAGGCGGGCGACGATAACGTCCGGGTGACCGGCGAAACCGTGGGTACGGGCCACGAACGGTACCTGGGCCGCGGTCAGCGCCGCCGCGACCAGCCTGGAATCCTTACCACCGGTCAGCGAGAGCTGGACCGGCCCGGCCAGCGGCCGCACGGCCGCCGTCAGCGCCTGAGCGACCCGGTCGGCGCCGTCTGCTCCACCCGAGGCCGCCCGGCCGAGGCCGGCCGGGCGATCCGAGTCCGCCCGGGTCACCACGAGCCGCCCGGCGGCCGCGCGCAGGCACCGGTCGCCGCCCAGGGCGCGGACGCCGCGGAAGGGGGTCGCGCCGCCGAGCGGGTAGCCGAGGCTGAGGAAAGCGCCGATCATGACCGGGTCGGGGTCGCGCAGCCGCCCGGCGACGGCGGCCGCCCAGCTGGCCCGGTCGCTGGTCACGACGGCTCCGGGCACCTCGGCCAGGTAGACCGGGTCGACGCGGGTCAGGGCGGCCCGGGCGCGGACCGCGGCGCCGTCGGTCCAGATGGTGCCCGCGTGCCCGGTACCCCCGGACGGTGAGTCCGCGGGTGCCTGACCGCCCCAGTAGAGCAGCGTGG
The DNA here is from genome assembly GCA_050011155.1 of Streptosporangiaceae bacterium. Classification (GTDB taxonomy): domain Bacteria; phylum Actinomycetota; class Actinomycetes; order Streptosporangiales; family Streptosporangiaceae; genus Palsa-504. The sequence continues at coordinate 6,348 of JBEKJP010000088.1, read as the reverse complement.
CCCGGCCGTCCGCCGCCCGCCACGCGACCCGGGCCGGGCCCGGGATCGGCATGACCCGCGGGTCGGCTCCCCGGGCGGCGTCGGCCAGCACGGCGCAGCGCGCCGCACTGGCCGCGCTGATGGCGAGCGTGAAGTACATCCGGAGGTCAGCCGGATCCGAGCAGCTCGAGGATCGGCCCCGGCACCGCCGGGTCCAGGTCGGCGGTGAGCAGGCCGTGCCAGGCCTCGCACACCCGGTCCAGGTTGAACCCGGCGGCCGCCTGGGCGTGCGCGTCCTGGCCCGCCGCCCGCCAGTCGTCCTCGTCGGCCAGGGCCAGCACCGCCGCGGCCATCTCGGCCGGGCCCCGGTGGATCCAGCGCATGTCGTAGATCGTCTCGGCCCCGGGCCAGTGCCGGAGCACCGGCACCGCCCGCGAGACCATGCCCTCGGCCGGGGCGACGTGGAAGCTCTCGTCGTCGCTGGTGGACAGCACGAAGCCGACCCGCCGCAGCCAGGCCGGCACGTCCGGCCCGGCGTCGTCGAACACCACCGCCCCGCGCAGCAGCGGCGACCGCTGGACCCGGCGCAGCGCGTCCGCGTAGTGTTCGCGCTCGGCCGGGTTCTGCCACACCCACCAGTGCTCCCAGGGCATCCCCGACTTGACGAACAGCAGGTACCTGTCGTCCTCGCGCCGCAGTTCCTCGAGCACGTCGAGGGCCAGGTCCAGCCGCTTGCGCGCGGGGACGATGCCGACCAGGCCGAGGTGGAACCGGGCGCCGTCCAGCTTGGGCCGGTCGAGCTGGGCGACGTCCAGGGCGTTCGGTACGGTCGCCACCTTGGTATCGGGCCAGCCGGTGTACTCGCGGGTGAGCCGGGCGTAGTGCTTGCTCACGCACACCACCTGGTTCACGGCCCCGATCTTGAGCTGGCCCGGGTAGGGCGACCGGAGCTCGAACCGGTGCAGCCGGATCAGCAGCCGCGCGCCGCGCCGCTTGTGCCTGCTGTACCAGACCGCGTTCGGCCCGCACCATTCGCACACCACCACGTCGGCCCATGCCGCCAGTTCCCGGCTCACCGCCGGGTCGTGCTGGCCGAGCGCCGCCCACTGATCGAGCCTGACCTCCAGGTCCGGCTGCATCCGCAGGTAGTTCAGCAACGGCGTGAAGAACTTCAGGTCATGCCCGGCGATCACCACGCGCAGCGGAGTACCGGCCCGCGGGGACGATCCCCCGGAACCTCCTGGACGTACGCCGCGGAGATAGCCGCGTAGCCGTTCCGCGGCCCGGTCCAGGGTGAACTGCTCGGCGGCCTGGCTGGTCCGGTCGGCCGCCCGTCGGTACAGGCCCGGGTCGGACGCCGCCGCGGCCGCCACCGCCACGACGTCGTCCAGGCTCGCCGCGAACAGCGGGTAGTCCGCGCCGAGCAGCGCCTCGTGCATCGGTGTCCGGTTGAGGATGACCGGCAGCCCGAGCGCGCCGAACTCCAGGACCTTGGTCGACAGCTCCAGGCTCGCGTCCAGGTCGGGATGGCGCCAGCTCAGCCCGATGTCGCAGGAGGCCGCGAGCCGCATGGCGTCCTCCCGCGACTGGCCGCCGTGCCAGGTCACGCCCTCGGTGTCGAGCGCGGCCCGCATCCGCTGCTGGTACCCGGAGGCGTCGTCGTGGATCTTGTCTCCGGCCATGTGCAGCTCGGAGGCGACGCCGCGGGCGGCCAGCAGCCCGGGCAGCCCGGTCATCTCCAGCGTGTTCCATCGGGGCGCGAACTTGCCCGTATAGACCAGCCGCAGCGGGGAGCCGGCCGCCGCCGCGCCCCGGGCGGCCGGGATGTCGGCCAGCATCGGCGGCAGCAGCACGCACTTGCCGCAGGCCGCGGGGAGGCTGCCCTCCAGGAAGCAGCGGAGTTCCTCGGTCTGGCACAGCAGGTAGCGCGCGGACGTAGCGATCAGCTCGAGCTCGGCGGCGCCGTCAGGGGTCAGGCCGGGCACGGACTGCGGGACGTCGGTCAGGTACGGCCACAGCCGCCCGGTGAACGCCCCGCTCCTGGCCGCCGCCGACGTCACCGCGCGTCCGCGCAGCACCACCAGGTCGTACGGCTGGCCGGCGTCGAGCCGGGTCAGCAGCTCGATGGCGGCGGCGGGCCGCAGCGAACTAGCCCCGTCGAGGCCGTCGAGCAGATGCTCCTCGAACGGCCGCCGCACGGTGGTACCGGGCTCGGCCAGCAGCGGCGCGATCAGCCGGCTGGTGCGGACGGGCGCCTTCAGCACCAGGGTCACCGCGCAGCCGGCCCGGGCTAGCGCCTGAGTCACCGACTGCAGCCAGATGGCCGAACCGTCGATCAGGTTCAGGTCGATGTCACCGTAGACAAGCGCCCGAGAGGTCAACGCTGATGCTCCTTAGCTGGCTAACTGACGGAGAAGAGCCGTAGCCCGTGGCCGGGGTCGCCGGCGGCGAAGTACTCCCGCCGGGCCAGCCCGGGATCCAGCGTGGCGGTGAACGCGTAGCCGGCCCCGGCGTATCCGGTCGCGTCGGCTTGGGCGCACTCCCGGGCGCAGATCAGGTCCAGCAGGTAGGACTCGTGCTGCTGGCCGTCGGCGGGCCACGGCGCGACCCAGGGGGAGCGGGCCGCGCTCGCGGCGTGCCGCAGCCATTCGCCCGGTCCCGCGGTCACCCGCGGAATGGCCCGGACGCTCACGCCCCGGTCGGCGAGCTCCCCTAGCCCGGCGGCGACGGCCCGGGCCTCCATCTCGGCCGAGGCGGCGTCCGCGCCTTCGGCCACGACGACCAGCTCGGCCGGGAGGAACCGCTGACGGCCCAGGCCGGCCGCCAGGGCCGCCGCCGCGCCGGCATCGCCCGCGCCGGCGTCGTCCGCGCGGGCCAGGACCGCGATCCGCCGCCCGGAGACCACGTGGTCGCCGAGCCCGGTCAGCCGGCCGAGGGCCGCCAGCCGGGCCGGCGTGGCCTGCCCGGTGAAGATCTCGCGCAGCACCGGGAGGATCTCGGTCATGTCCAGCGGCGCGCCCGCCCGCAGCTCCCCGGCCTTTTCCCGCAGCGCCGGAGCATCCAAGCCGGCCGTGACGGCACCGGCGACGGGCTCACCGCCGATCATGATCACACGGGCGCCGCTGGCGAGCTGCTCGCGCGCCTGGTCCGCGGCCGCCGCGACGAACAGGGCGTGCTCCCGGTAGAGGGCTGGCTGCCGCCGCCACGGCATCCGGCCGGTCACCCGGACCAGGCCGGGCTCGGGATCACCGGAGGTGAGCGCGTCGAGCAAGGCCCGCAACGCGGCCGGCTCGCGCGGGTCCCGCGCGTCGGCGTACACCAGGTCCGACGGCCGGGAACCGGCCAGCCCGATCGGGTTGAACCGCGCGAGCTGGACGCCGAAGCCCTCGTCGGACACCGCGTCGCAGCTGGCCGCGACCCAGTCCAGGCCCGGCGCCAGGTGCGCGGGGATGTTCCTGATGAAGATCACCGGCTTGCCGAGCGCGCGGGCCGCCGCGATCAGCCGGCCGAGCCGCCGCCCGCGGTCGGTCGCGGCCGGATCGCCCGCGTAGGCCCAGGCCGAGCCGGCCAGCATCGCGGCGGCCTCGACGCAGACCAGGTCCGCGCCGGTGCTTTCCAGCACCACGTCCGCGTCGTGGGGCAGCAGCGGGTATACCGCCGCGTCCGGCGCCAGCGTGGCGCAGGTTCGCGCGGTCAGCACACCGGTGATGACCAGTCCCGGCGGGGTCCAGGCGGCCGACTCGCCGCCCGGCGCGCCGAGGCCGGGCGCGGTGAGCGCGGACAGGAACCGTTCCCCGCCGCCGGCCACGTCGCCGAGCTGGGCGGACGCCAGCGCGAGGGTGGCCGCGCCCGGCCCGGTGAGGCCGCCCCGCTCCCGCCACAGCCGGACCAGGTCCGCGGGCAGCTGAACCCCCCGCGACCAGGGCCGCCGCGCGGCCCGCACCAGGGTACGGCCGAGTTCCATGGTCGCGGACTGCTCGAGCGCGGACAGCCGCGACTGCGTCATGGCCAGCTGCAGCCGGGTCTCGCGCAGCGCCCGGGCCAGCCGGTCCCGCTCGGCGGCCAGCCCGGGATCACCCGCCGCCACGTCCGGCTTCACCGGGCCTCCCGGTCCAGCCACGCCGTGACGATCCGGGCGATACGCGGGCCGGCCGCTCCGTCCCACAGCGGCGGCAGCTCGCCCGGGTACGGCCCGTCGTCGCAGGCCTTGAGCACGGCCGTGGCCAGCTCGGGCGGGGTGACCAGCCGGTTGCTCCCGCTCGTCACGGTGACGGGCCGCTCGGTGTTCGGCCGCAGGGTCAGGCAGGGCACTCGCAGCAGCGTGGTTTCCTCCTGTACCCCGCCGGAGTCGGTGATCACCGCCCGAGCCCCGCGGACCAGCGCGATGAACTCCAGGTAGCCGAGCGGGGGAGCAGGGTGCAGCCGCGGGTGGTCCCCGAGCCCGGCGGCCTCGAGCGCGGCGCGGCCGCGGGGGTGCACCGGGATGACCACGTCCAGTTCGTCCGCCACCTCACGCAGGGCCAGGACCAGGGCGGCCGCCGACGCCGGGTCGTCCACGTTCGACGGCCGGTGCAAGGTGGCGACCACGTACCTGTCCGGCAGCCCGAGCTCGGCCACGACCGCGGCCGTGTCGAAGCGGTCCATGCTGGCCAGCAGCGTGTCGATCATCGGGTTGCCGACCAGGTGCACCGCGTCCGCCGGGCGCCCCTCACGGGCCAGGTGGCCGATCGCCTCCGGCGACGTGGCGAACAGCAGCCCGCACAGCTGGTCGGTCAGCCGGCGGTTGATTTCCTCGGGCATCGAGTCGTCGAAGCTGCGCAACCCGGCTTCCACGTGTGCCATCGGGACGCCGAGCTTGGCGCCGGCCAGCGCCGCGCCGATGGTGGAGTTGACGTCTCCGTAGACCACGGCCAGTGCCGGTGAATTCTCGGTGAACTCCCGTTCCATCCCGGTCAGGACCTCGGCCGTCTGCCGGGCGTGGCTGCCGGAGCCGACCCCCAGGTTCACGTCCGGCCGGGGCAAGTCCAGCTGGACAAAGAAAACCTCGGACATCCGCTCGTCGTAATGCTGGCCGGTATGCACGATCCGCTGCTCGTGACCGAGTGCCGCCAGGGCCCGGATCACCGGCGCGGCCTTCATGAAGTTCGGCCGGGCTCCGAGCACGTGCGTGATGGGTGCGCGCATCGCATCCTTTCCGTTCATCTGAACCCGCTACCATCCGCCGCCGTGACGACGTCCATCTCGCCCCGCGCGCTCACCCTGGCCGCCTCGATCGGCTGGCGCCACGTGACCGCGGACCCGGTCCGGGCCCTCCTGCTGGCCTGGCGGGTGCTGCCGGTTCCGCTGCGCGGTTTGCTCAAGCTCGCCGGTCCTTACGGCCGCGCGGCGATGCTGTGGGGCGCGGGCGACCAGACCGCCGCGCTGGCATCGTTGTCGGCGTCGCCCCGGCGTGCGGCGGCCTTCGCGCTGGCTGCCGACCGGCCCGCCGCCGCGGCGGAAGCCCTGGAACGGCTCCCGGACACCGATCCCGCCCGTCCCGTCCTGGCCGCCCGCCTGGCCTGGCGCGAAGGGCGCCTCACCGACGCCGTCCGCGCCCTGGAGAACGCCCCCGGCCGCAAAGCCCGCCGCCTGCGCGCCACCCTCGCCGCCCAGCAAGCCCTCCTCGCCGAGCCGGCACCGCGGCGCGGGCCGGCACCGAAGCGCGAGCATATTCCGGGGCGGGTGCTGCACCTGGTCAGTGACGCGCTGCCCTCGGTCAGTGCCGGGTACACGATCAGGACGCACGAGATCGTGCTGGCCCAGCGGGCCGCTGGCCTCGACCCGCACGTGGCCACGAGGGCGGGGTTCCCGGTGACCCAGGGCAGCCTCGACGGCCGCCGCTCGGTCACCCTCGACGGCGTGCCGTACCACCGGCTGCTGCCGTGGCTGCTGCCCGGCCACGGGGACGCCGACCCGAAACTGGCCGCCCTGGGCGAGAAGCTCGCCGCCGCGCTGACGCAGAAACTCAAGCCCTCGGTGCTGCACGCCGCGAGCAATTTCGCCAACGCCAGGCTGGCCCTCGCCCTGGGCCGGCGCTACGGCCTGCCGGTGGTGTACGAGGTGCGCGGGTTCTGGGAGGACACCTGGCTGTCCCGGCACCCGGACGGCGCCCGCCTGGCCGACAGCGAGCTCTACCGGCGCAGCCGGGCCCTGGAAACCGAATGCATGCTGGCCGCCGACCTGGTCGTCACGCTCGGCGAGACCATGCGGGAGGAGATCGAGTCCCGCGGCGTGCCCGCGAGCAAGATCCTCATCGTGCCGAACGCCGTATCCGACGACTTCCTGGCCCCGCTGCCCAGTGCCGCGAACCACGGGGCCGCGAACCACGGG
>JBEKJP010000087.1:0-33187 GCA_050011155.1 Streptosporangiaceae bacterium | reverse complement strand
TACCGCGAACTTCGGGTCCGGCATTTCGGTGATCTCGGCCGGGTGCAGCTCGGCGCGGCGGACCTGCCGCGGGCGGCGGACCCGGACGAGCATGCGGCGGTGCTGGCCTGCGTCCGGGCGGCTGGATATCAGCGCGCGGAGATCGACGAGCGGCCGTTGCGGTCCGGTTCGCTGAACCTCGACATCACTCCGGTCAGCCGTGCCGGCTGAGGGTCCCGGCATGCCTGGAGCACCCGCTGTGCCGCCGGGAGCGCAGGCCGGGGCGGCGGGTGTCCCGCTGGGTGACTTCGCCCTGCTGGACGTAGACCGCCGGCGGCGGACCGGCGTCCCGGAAGTGGTGTTCGGCGAAGGCAAGACCTCCGAGCAGATCTTCGCGCTGCTGGCCGAGTTGCGGGCCCGCGATCCGGAGGCACCCGCCCTGGCGACGCGCTGCCCCGCCGGTGTCCTGGACGGGGCGTCCGCCCGCTTTCCTGGCGATGCCGTACACGCCGATCACGTGGCCGGAACGGTCGCCGTCGGGGCCCTGCCGCCCGCGCGCGGCCACGTGCTGGTCGTGACGGCCGGCACTACGGACCTGAAAGTGGCCCGGGAATGTGCGGTGACGCTGGCCGTGCTTGGCGTCCGCGCGGATGTCCTCGCCGACGTGGGCGTAGCCGGGCTCGGGCGGCTGCTGTCCCGGCTAGAGGACCTGCGCGCCGCCGAGTGCGTGGTGGTCGTGGCCGGGATGGACGGTGCCCTGCCGAGTGTGATCGCCGGACTGGTCAGCGCGCCGGTGATCGGCGTGCCGGCCAGTGTCGGCTACGGCGTCGCGGCGGGCGGCCTGGCCGCGGCGGTCAGCATGCTCGCCTCGTGCAGCCCGGGTCTGGTCGTCGTCAACATCGACAACGGGTTCGGGGCGGCGGCGCACGCCGCCAAGATCATCCGGGCGGTTCACCGGTGACGGACCGGCCGGGTGCCGCCTACATCGACGCGACCGCGGGCGTGGCCGGCGACATGCTGCTTGCCGCCCTGCTCGACGCGGGCGCCGACGTGGAGCGGGTGCGCGGGGCGATTGCCTCACTCGGCGTGCCCGGCCTCGGACTGCGGACCGAGGCCGCCCGACGGGGCGGCCTCGCCTGCCTGCGGGCCGTGATCACCACGCCGGCGACGGCCGACCGTCAGCGGCGCCTCGCCGACGTGCTCGGGCACGTCGGTGCCAGTGACCTCCGCCCGGCCGGGAAGGATCTCGCGACACGGGTCTTCCGGCTGCTGGCCGAGGCGGAAGGGGCGGTACACGGCGAGCCGCCCGAAGACGTGCACTTCCACGAGGTGGGTGCGTTCGACTCACTCGCCGACGTGGTGGGATCGGCCGCCGCACTGGAAGATCTCGGACTGCTGCGGCCCGGAGCGGTGGTCGGCTGCTCGGCCCTGGCCGCCGGAAGCGGATTCGTCACCAGCCGGCACGGCCGCCTGCCGGTGCCGGCTCCCGCCGTCCTCCGTATCGCCGCCGCGGCTGGCCTGGACCTGGCCAGCGGCGACCTGACCGGCGAGCGCACCACTCCGACCGGTGCGGCCCTGCTCGCGGCGGCGGCCACACCGGGCGGCTTTCCAGCCATGACGGTGCGCGCGGTGGGCACTGGCGGCGGCGGCCGGGACACCCCGGACCGGCCCAACATCACCCGGGTGGTCATCGGGGTGTCCGGCACGGAGCGGGACCTGCGCGAGGGCGACGTGACCGTCGTCGAGAGCACAGTCGATGACCTCGATCCCCGGCTGTGGCCTTCGGTCCTTCAGGCGGTGCGGGCGGCCGGCGCCTGGGACTGCTGGTGTACCCCGATCGTCGGCCGGCATGGCCGTCCGGGCCAGGTAATCACCGCCCTGTGCGCCGAACCGGTCTTTTCCGCCGTGGCCGCCGCGATTTTCGCTCACACCGGGACGCTCGGCGTCCGCTGGTCCCGGATGAACCGGCTGACCGCCGCCCGGACGTCGGTGGAGGTGGAAGTGGGACCGCCGGGCAGCAGCCAGGTTGTTACGGTCAAGGTGGCCGACACCGCGGATGGCCTCGCGGGCTTCGGAACGGCCACAGCGGAGCTGGCCGAAGCGGAAGCCGCCGCCCGGGCCCTGGGCTGGCCGGTGCGGGCCGTCTGCGAGGCCGCCGTCGCGCGGTACCGCGCCCAGGCAGCAGCCCCGCGGTTACAGCTAGGAGATACAGGAACCCCGGCCCGTTCGGCACGATAAAGGACATCAGCCGACCGCGGACCCGTTAGCGGCGATGATGGCATTACGAGTTACGCGGGATCGTTGGGTGACATAGGAAATCGAGCCGAGGCCCAAAGGCGGCGACATGATGCGCGGAATAAGCCGCGGAGGCTACCGCAGAGCAGAACGGAAGGGTACTTGATGGCCATGAAGCACGCGCCGCTGCGCCTGTTCCTGGGCGAGGCGCCGCTGGGCATCGCGGCCGCGGACTACGAGTCCCGGCTGGCGACCTGGCGCCAGTGGCAGCCAGTCGCGGCCGCTGCCCAGGGCAACGACGGGTAAGAGGCCCGGATCGTGGAGCAGTTCGCGCGCAGGCATTACCGACAGGGAACCTGAACGCGGCATGGCTGGCTCGGGATCGGTTTCGTCGACCTGGGCACCGTTGCGTACGGGGGCGTTTCGGACGCTGTGGATCGCGGCGCTGGTCAGCAACGTGGGCGAGTGGATGCAGACCGTAGGCGCCCAGTGGCTGCTGGTCCACGGTCCTCACTCTACGCGGTCGTGCTGGCCTTCCATCCCCGGCTGGGCGGGACTCCGCAGTCTCCCGAGCGGTTCATCCCCGGGCTGCGGGCGGGCGGCAGGTACGCCCGCCACGCACCCGTCGTACAGCGCATCCTGTTGCGCACGGCCCTGTTCCTGGTCCCGGCCAGCGCGCTGTGGGCCCTGCTGCCCCTGATCGCCGCCAGCAGGCTCGGACTGGGTTCAGGGGGGGTACGGCGTGCTGCTCAGTGCCCTGGGAGCCGGCGCCATCGGCGGGGCCTTGATCGTGCCGCGGGCCCGGGCCAGGCTCTCCGCCAACGCCCTGGCGGCCGTCGCCAGCCTGGCCTACGCGGCGGCACTGGCCGCGGTGGCGCTGTCCCGGAACCTCGGGCTCACCATCGTCGTGCTGCTGCCGGCCGCTATGGCCTGGACAACCTTCCTGTCAACCGCCAACAGCAGTTCCGGGTCGTAGCTCAGGTCGCGGTTGCGGCCCTGCCTGCTGCCCCAGAAGAACACCCGCGGGAGTGATTGAAGACCAGGTCGCTGGTGCGGTCCCGGATCAGTTCGGTGGCCTCGCGGGCCAGCTTGGTGTCCGGGACCGTTACCCCGGCCGCGGATTGTCCGTTGACGGACATTGCTGCTCCTTATGCCAAAGGGCCCGGCGCCGGCCGGCGCCGGGCCCTCACCTATAACGGCGTGGTCGGGCGATCAGGGCTGGCCGGCGCGGACGCCCTTCTCGACCCGCTCGCCCAGTTCCTTGTCTACGTTCCCGAGGTACCAGAAGGCACGCTGGAGGACGGGTTCGGTCACGCCAGCGAGCAGCGCTCCCACGATGTTGCTGACCAGCCGGTCCCTGGCGGCGTCGTCCATCACCTCGCGGACCAGCGTGCCGGCCTGGCTCCAGTCGTCGTCCTCGGCGTGCAGCTCGTAGGCGGTGCGCACCATCTCGCCATCGGAGTACCAGGTCGGCGGCTGGTTGTGCTCGCTGTCGGCCTGCGGGCCGCCCTTGGAGTTCGGGAAGTAGACCGGGTCGGTGACATTGTGGATCCGCCCTATCCCGTCCTTGCTGTAGGCGTGCACCGGCGCGACCGGGGCGTTGACCGGGATCTGCGTGTAGTTCACGCCGAGCCTGGCCCGGTGCGCGTCGGGGTAGGAGAACGGCCGGCCCAGCAGCATCCGGTCCGGGCTCGGCCCGATGCCCGGCACCAGGTTGCTCGGCGCGAAAGCGGCCTGCTCGAGCTCGGTGTGGTAGTCGACCGGGTTGCGGTCCAGGGTGTACCGGCCCACCTCGACCAGCGGGTAGTCGCCGTGCGGCCACACCTTGGTACCCGTTCATGTGCCGGAAGGTCTTCGGGAAGCCGCGGTCGCCCATCAGCCAGCATCACCGGACATGTGTGCGGTGCTAGCTGGTGTGGTCTGGGGCGGGCAGGGCGAGGCGGGCGGCGCTGATGTCCTGGCGGCCGTGGCCGGCGGCTACAGCCGCGTGCCACTGGCCGGACAGCGCGGCCAGGAGCGGCGGTGCTTCGCCGCCCGCGGCGCTGATCGCGAGGTCGACGTCTTTGAGCGCCCACTCCAGCGGGAATTCCGGGGCATAGTCGCCGCGGTCCATCTTGTGCAGCTTGGCGCCGGCCAGCGGGGCGTCCAGCGGGCCGCCCTCGATGACGTCGGCGAGCTGCTGATGGCCGATGCCGAGCCGGTCGGCGAGTTCCATGGTCTCGGCGACGCCTTCGATGAGGATGGACAGGTAGGCGTTGACGACCAGCTTGACGATGCTGCCCTGGCCCACCTGGCCCAGCCATACGGTCTTGCGGCCGATGGCGTCGAAGACCGGGCTCAGCGGGCCGGCCGCGGTTTCGGGGCCGGAGGCCAGGATGAGCAGCTGGCCTTGTTCGGCCGGGCCCTTGCTGCCCGAGACCGGGGCGTCGACGAACGTCACGCCGGGGCGGGCCGCGGCCAGCCGGTCCCGCAAGCCCAGGGTCGCCTGGAGGCCGATCGTGCCCATCTGCGCCCACACGCTTCCCTCGGCGAACGCGGCGGCCACGTTCGCGTCGAAGATGACCGATTCCACGGCCGCGGCGGTGGGCAGCATGGTGATCACCACGGCCGCGTCCCGCACCGCATCCGGTGCCGATGCCGCGGCTACCGCGCCCGCGTCGGCCAGGGCCGCGGTCGCGGCCGGTGACCGGTCCCAGACCCGCGTGTCCAGGCCCGCGGCCGCCAGGTTCCTGGCCATCGCGGACCCCATGATGCCGGCGCCGAGCACCGCCACCACGGTGCGGGCATCATTGCCATTCGCTCCTGCCATAACCGTCTCCTTCCTCCTGCGGCCCGTCCCGCCGGCGGCGGGGATCCGGGCCATCAGCTCCAGCATGGCAGTGGGCCCCCGCGTCCCGCATCGGCGCTAACCGGACCGGCCGGGTACCTGCCAGCTGGTAACGGAGCTGGCCGTCTGCCGGGATGACACGGCGCCCGGAATGCGCGACGGTAGGGCCATGACGGAGGACGCGGTGATCTCGGTGCTGTCGGCCGCCACGCGCATCGCCTGCAGGCAGATGACCGCGCGGCACCTGGACGCCCTGCACGCCAGCGTGGAGCAGGCGTCCGGCCTGCCCGCCCGGCCCGACTGGGGGCGTAAGGCCACCGCTCACGCCGAGCTGTTCGACGTGCTGGGCGACCTGGCCGGCGACGGCGACCTGGTGCGCCGACGGCATCATCTTGAGCTCGCGCCGCAGGCTGCTGCGGCAGCTCAAAGCCTGGGACGCTGAGGGCGCGGCCCGGGAGATGGAGCACCACCTCAAGGGCCTGCACTACATGGGCCGGCTGGCCTGCGGAGCCAGTCCCGCCAGGATCAGTGACCAGACACTACGGAAGGTAGACCGATGAGGCTGCTTGCCCGCCTGCTCGAGCCCAAGGCCGCCGCACTTCGAGAAGTACCCGCACCTGCACGCCCTGTTCAACGAGGCCACGAAGCTGGCCGGCGCGTCGGGCACGAAGGGCAGCGCCGACCCCGCGGCGGCCAGCCAGCTGCTGGCGAAGATCGAGGAGATCAGCAAGATCTTCTGGGAAACCAAGCAGGGCTAATACCCTTGCCGTCACGTCCCTGACGCGTCGGCCGCCAGGTCTCCTCAGCTTCCTGCCCCGCAAGAGTGTGTCCTTGTTCTTCGGTGACGCACTCGGACACCACGTCACCACGGGAGCGGGCCGTCCTCGTTCGAGAACGTGCCCGTCGGACCGTCGGCGTCGATCAGCGCGAGCCGGACTGGCTCACGGGCGGCCTGTTCGACGGTGCGCGTGCCCCGGAAGTAGTTGAGATCCGTCGCGGTGAAGCCCGGGCACGCGGCGTTGACCTTGATGCCAGCCGTTTCGAGGTCGGCGGCAAAGGCAACCGTGACGGCGTTGGCCGCCGCCTTCGACGCGGAGTAGGTGCCGAACATCGAGCGGTGCGGGTTCGTCGGGTCCGAGTTCAGCGTGAGTGAGCCGCCGGCGCTCGCGACGTTGACGATGCGCCCCGCCGGCGCTTCACGAAGGAGGGGAAGCATCGCTTGCGTGACGGCGATGACGCCGAACACGTTCGTCTCGAACACCGCGCGCACCTCGTCGAGAGGTGCGGCGCTCAGGCGGCCCGACGCCACGACCTCCTCGAACGACCTGCCCGGCACGTCCGCATGCGAGATACCCGCGTTGTTCACGAGAACGTCGAGACGGCCGAGCTCGTTGCGGATGCGCCCTGCCGCGGCCGCGATGGAGGCCTGATCGGTGACGTCGAGCTGGACCGCGCGGGCATCGTCTCCGACGCTCTTCGCTGCCATCTCCCCGGCCTCGAGGTTGCGTGACCCGACCAGCACGGTGAAGCCGTGCGCCGAGAGATCCTTCGCGATCTGAAGACCAATTCCCTTGTTGGCCCCGGTGACCAGGGCGACAGGGTTGCCCTGCATAGTGGGCTCCTCCGCGGGTTAGCAATCGGATAGGCTGTCCGTTTAACCGTAACGGAGATCGGATAGACTGTCCACTTGGATCCGCCGATGACTCCTGACCAGCCCTCGTCACCCGCGAGGCGGGCCGACGCCGAGCGCAACCGGGCCAAGATCCTCGCAGCCGCCCGCTCCGCGTTCGCCGATCCTCAGGCCGAGGTGTCGATGGCGGAGGTCTCGCGACGCGCCGGCGTTGGCATGGCAACCCTCTACCGCAACTTCCCCGGCCGGCGCGAACTCCTCGAGGCTCTGTACATCGATGAGGTCAACGCCGTATGCGAAGCCGCGGAGACCTTGGCGGCAGAGACGCCCGGAGCTGTGTTTGCCGCGTGGCTGCATCGGTTCTTCGCTTTCATCACCAGCAAACATCCGGTCGGCACCGAGTTGCTCAAGCATTCAGGGGGAAGTGCCCCCGTCATGGGCGAGAGCCGCGGCCGCGTGCTGGCGGCCGGCCGGCCGCTCTTCTGCGCCGCACAGCGCACCCATGAGGTTCGAGAGGATCTCACGCTCGAGCAGATCCTCGACATGATCGTCGCCATCGCGTCGATTCACGGTGAGTCGGACTACCTCGAGCCGATCCTGCAGGCCGCGCTCGACGGCCTCCGCTCCCCCGAGGGGTAAGGAGACCGCGTTGGGGGTGCCAGCCGGGGCTCAGGTGTAGACGAGCGACCCGTCATCAAGATCCGCCTTGGGCAGGATCTCGACCTCCTCGTCATGCTCCAGCATGTGGATCCACGGCTCGTGGTCGCCCTGCTTGAACAAGATGTCCTGCGAGCGTATGACGTAGCCGGCGTTGAAGTTCTCCGGGTCGGACCACGGCCGTATCTGCATGTCCTGGTCCTGCGGGCGCAGTGTGGGGACCACGATCGTGGCGCCCTTGTCCTGCATGTGCGACAGCAGGCGCTCGACCAGGTCGCAGACCAGGTCCACGCGCAGGGTCCAGCTGTGCCGGAAGTAGCCGAACGTGTAGGCCATGTTCGGCACGCCGCTGATCATGACCCCGCGCCAGGTCACCCGTTCGGTGAAATCGACTTCCTCGCCGTCCACGGTGAACGCGACGTCGCCGAAGACCGAGAGGTTGAAGCCGGTGGCGGTGACCACGATGTCGGCCGGGATCTCCTCGCCGGAGCTGACCTTGATCCCGTGCTCGGTGAACGTGTCGATGGTGTCGGTGACGACGGAGGCCTTGCCCTCGCGCAGCGACGCGAACAGGTCGCCGTCCGGGACGATGGCGATGCGCTGCTGCCACGGCCGGTAGCGCGGGGTGAAGTGCTTGTCGATGTCGACGCCCTCGGGCAGCAGCGGGCGGATGGCCTCCATCAGGAACGCGTGCACCTCGTCGGGCGCGTCCAGCGACGTCCGGGCCAGCCAGTGGTACTGCGTCGTGTACTGGCGGCGCATGATCTCGTGGGTCCACTCGTCGGGCAGGTCCAGCGGGGCCAGCATCGTGGCCAGCTCGTGAACCGCCGGCGGGGGGAAGAAGTAGGTGGGGGAGCGCTGCAGCATCGTCACGTGCTCCGCCTCCGCGGCGATCGCCGGGATCAGCGTCGCGGCCGTGGCGCCGGAGCCGATCACGACGACGCGCTTGCCCGCCAGGTCGAGATCCTCGGGCCACCGCTGGGGGTGCACGAGCACGCCCTGGAAGCGGTCCAGGCCTTCCCACTGCGGCCGGTAGGGCTTGGCGTGGTTGTAGTAGCCCTGGCACATCCACAAGAAGCTGGCCGTGTACCGCAGCCGCTCGCCGGTGTCGCCCCGGGTGACCTCGATGGTCCACCGCCGGTCCGGAGTGGACCAGCTCGCCGCGGTGACCCGGTGCTGGTAGCGGATGTACGCCTCGAGGCTGTCGTCCTTGATGACCTCGTCGAGGTAGTCGAGGATCGCCCCGCCGGCCGCGATCGACGGGCCGCGCCACGGCTTGAACCGGTAGCCGTAGGTGAACAGGTCGCTGTCGGAGCGCACGCCGGGGTACTGGTGGGTCCACCAGGTCCCGCCCCGGTTGTCCTGCGCATCCAGGATGACGAACGTCCGGTCCGGGAACTGGTGCCGCAGGTGATGCGCGGCTCCGATGCCGGAGACCCCGGCGCCGATGATGAGGACGTCGACATGCCCGGCGTCCTGGATTTCCTCGGTGTTCTGGTCGGGAACGGTCGTCGTCAACGCTGACCTCCGGGACTCGTGCACGGATTCCGCCAGTCTAACTCTGTACCCTTCCGAGGTCATGGGGCTGTTTCCGTCGTCGGTATCGCCGGTGTCCTGCCACCCAGAACGGGCGCTGGACCTGCCTGACCTGCGGACGTTACCGTCGCGAGTCCGCGCCGTTAGGCGTGCGGCATCGTCAAGACGCAAGTGAAATCCCGGTTCCAGTGCGTTTTAACGCACTGGAAGTCCAGTTTCATGACGTAGCGGCCGGGCGGTGCCGTCGACGTCCAGCACCTCTGGAGCATCACCTACCTCACGAGCATCACCCGACTGTGCCCGTGAACCAGGGCGGCCGGGGACCCGTCCGCCAGGAGCGGGGCGGTTGGGACTGTCCTGCGGCGCCGCCGGTGAACTCATCGTGTCTGGTGTTTACGTATGATCGATTACAGGTATCCAGAACGAGGGAACCGGAAGCCTAGCGTCGCCAGTAAGGATTTGCATGCCCGCGACAGCGAAGATCTCACGGAAGACCTTCGCTGTCGTTATCGTCGTAATGGCCTTCGCGGCCACACTTTCCGCGTGCGGGAGTTCCGCGACATCTTCCGCGATTAAGGTCCCGACGGCCGCGCAGACGGCCGAGATCAAAGACCTGCTGAATAAAGGTCTGGGCGATACGACGAAGGGCTACTTCACGGGCACCAGCGCGGCCCTGGTGGCGGCCGCGGCCGGTAAGGACGATTCGAAGTTCTACGATCTCGGCAAGTTGCTGGTCAAGGACGGGCTCGGGAATACCATTATCGACCTCGGCCGCGAGATGAACGGCACCTGGTACGAATGGAGCGAACATCGCGCGCCGCCGACCGAGCCGGATGCTTACATCCGCGCCTGGCGGCGGATCGTCACGGCCATGCGGTCAGTTCCCGGCCAGCACTTCAAGTTCCTGTGGACCGTATTCATGGACAGCGCGGCACTGGCTGATGCCTGGCCCGGCGGAAAATATGTCGATTACATCGGAAGTGATATTTTCGACTGGTACGGCGGTCCCAAGAATACGTACCCGCATACCGCCTCTGGCGCGCTCGACTACGCGACTAAATGGCAGCAGATCCTCACCTCCGAGCCGGGCGGCCTGAACTGGACGGCCGCGTTCGCGAAGGCCACGGGCAAGTCGATCATCATCCCCGAGTGGGGGCTCGACTTCCACAGCTTCGGCGGCCAGGACGACCCGCGGTTCATCACGAACATGCTGGCGTGGATGAAGGCCCACCACGCCATCGGCCTGTACTGGGGAGGGGATCACGTCAGCCCGGCCGCCGCCGCCAGCGGCCCCCTGCTCGCCGACCAGGGTGAGGCGTCGCAGAACAACACCCCGGCCCTAGTCAACGGGATGGGGCAGCTCATGGGCGGCCGCCTGCGGTACGCGGGCGTCTACCTGCCCGATGCCAAACCGCTGTCGGAAAGCGTGGACCGGATCGTGCTGGCACCGTGGCAGGACGCGGGCTACCAGGTGATCCTGAGCGTGCCGATCGTGCCGAACCCGCCGGCCATCAAGTCTTATTCCGGCCCGCCAGAGCCGGGTAACCGGCCATACCAACTGGCCGATTACCCGGATGCGGTCGCGGCCCTCAGGCAGGGCGCCTAGAGCGTTACGACCACGGGGCGGCGACGGCCCAGGTGGTGTCGTCCTGCCAGAGGCTGGACGCGTCCCACGCGTTCGAGCCGCCGTCACTGGCGATGTAGCCGATGAAGTTGAAGTGACGGATGTACTTGTTGCTGTAGTTGTACGACATGAAGGAGTAGTTCGAGCCGCTGTTGCCCGCCCGCGGGCAGAAGGTGGCGTCCAGGGCGAACTGGGCCGAGCCGTCGTTCGGTTCCAGGAAGAGCTGGAAGTCGAAGTGCCGGATGAAGTCACCAGAGCCGTTGGCCGACTCGAAGGAGACACACGAGCTGTTGGCCAGGCCGGGCTCGACGATCCAGGTCGCGTCGGCCTTCACCGTCGCCGAACTGCTCGAGGTCACGGCGGTGATCCCGACGTCGTCGCCGCTGGTGTTGCCGGTGAGGTAGTCCGCGGTGCAGCACGCGGTCGTGGCCCGCAGCGAGATCTGCGCCCCGGCGGTGAACGGGTTGCCGGGCAGGGTGAAGTTCGCGTAGCCGACGGAGACGATGTTGGCCTGGACCGAGTTGTCCGCGGCGTCGGTCGGATAGCCCGCCGTCATCACGCCTTCGAAGAACGACCCGGCCGAGCTGTTGCTGTTGTCGCCGCCGGTGCCGAGGATGATGGCACCCTCCTGATGCATCGGCATGTAGCCGCCCGTGGTCGGCAGCGAGCCGCTGTACCAGGTGGTCAGGGCGCCCGAGTCGGCGTTGCCGCCCTTGATGGCGTACGTCGTCGTCCCGTTGTTCTTGACCAAGGCGGTAACGAACGTGCTGGCGTTCCCGCGGTTGTTCGGGTTATTGCCGTTGCCGCCCGAGAAAAGACCGTTCTCCAGGTCGGCCTGGACCCACGGCCCGGAACCGGTGCACGGGGTGAACCAGCACAGGGTGCCGAAGTAGACCGCGTCCATGTGGCCGTTGCCGTTGTCGTCGTTGTTGGTCTCGGCGTTGCCGTAGTCGAAGCAGCAGCCGTTGTTGACGTGCGTGCCGCTGGCCACCATGTAGGCGCCCTGCGGCAGGGACCCGGTCGCAACGCCCGAGGTGCTGTCGTCGCGGTAGCCCATGCCGGGGGAGATGTAGACCCCGTAGACCTTGTGCCCGCCCGCCATCACCGGCAGCGCGGCCGCGTTGGCGCCGATGTCGGCGGCGCCGTTGCCGCCGGCCGGGCCGATGGTGAGGTTGTTCCCGTGGCCCGACTGGTCGTAGATCTCGGTGATCGTGCAGTACGTCCCGGCGCAGAACGAGTCCTGCGTCGCCGCGTTGGCGTACCCGCCCGCGCTGAGCGTGCTGATGTTCGTCGTGGCACCGTCAGACGTGCGCTTGACCTGGTACAGCGGGCCGTTATAGGCGGCGAACAGGGCCCGGGTGGTGCTGTGGGCGGCCACGCAGGGAGTGCCGGCCGAGGCGTAGATGTCGCAGGGGAGAGGCGTCGCCGCGCCGGCCGGGGTGGCCGCGCCGCCGCCGGCGAACAGCGCCCCCAGGGTCAGTGCCGCCGCGGCGGCCAGGATCAGAAGTGCTCGTTTCGTGCGCGAGATCCGTGGTCTAACAGCCATTGTTAGCGCTCACATCCTTAGGTCTCCAGTGGTGTGGAAGCCTTACTGCAGAGGGGTTCCCTCAGTGTGAGCGCTCACAATTTGGGCGTCAAGACGGCCGTCGGCACCAGCGGGAATAACCCCGCAGGCGACCTCGGGAAGGGCCAGTCAGTCCCGGCCGCGGAAGCTCCCGCCGCGCCGACCCGCGACCTCACCCGCCCCCCTCATCCCATCGCTCCCATACCGATTCAATGGTCGTGGCACTCTAATTGATAGGGTCATTACAGAGCGGCAACCACTGAATTCCGGGGCATCCAGGGCCCATGGTGTGCAACCACACCCGCCCTCGTCACCCAGCTCCGCGGCGCTTTACCCTTCTATTATTCATTAGGGTGTCGGAGCCGCGCCGCTAGCTCTTCTCCGGCAGCCGCGCCAGGTCGGACACCGGTCCGAGATGGCCGAGCTTGTCCGGGTTGACCACCGCGTGGATCGCCTGGACCACGGCTTGGCCATCTCCAGCGAGCACCGTCTCGAGCTCGATCACGCTCATCACGCGCCCCGCCGGGTCGTAAAGCACCGCCCCCGGCTGCCCGTTGACCCAGGCCAGCCGATGGTAAACCCCCAGCGGTCGCCCCCGGCGGAACAGTCCGATGAGCAGCTGCGTGACGTGCTGCCGCCCGGTCACCGGCCGCCCGATCGCCTGGGCCTTGCCGCCGCCGTCTCCGTGCAGCATCACGTCCGGGGCGAGCATGCCGAGCAGCGCGTCCATGCCGCCGCCCGCCGCGGCCTCGAAGAACCTGCGGGCGAGCTCCTCGCCTTCGGCCCGCCGCACCGGATCCGGGGCACCGCCGCGCACCGGCCGGCCGGCCTCGATATGCTGCCGGGCCCGGGCGAAGATCTGCCGGCAGTTCACCTCGGTCTTGCCCGTGATGGCGGCCACGTCCGGGTAGCCGTACCCGAACACCTCGCGCAGCATGAACACCGCCCGCTCCACCGGCGAGAGGGTCTCGAGCAGCACCAGGAACGCCATCGACAGCGAATCGGCCAGCTCGGCGTGCTCGGCCGGCCCCGGCACGGCGGCCGGCCCGACGACCGGCTCGGGCAGCCAGTCCCCGACGTAGGTCTCCCGCCGCACCCGCGCCGATCTCAGGTGGTTGATGCCCAGTCTCGTCACCGCCGTGGTCAGGTACGCCTTCGGGTCGGCGACCGCGGTCCCCGCCTGGTGCGCCCGGGTCAGGCCGACGAACGCGTCCTGCACGATGTCCTCGGCGTCGCCCACCGACCCGGTCATCCCGTAGGCGATGGAGAACAGCAGCGGTCGGTAGCCCGCCGCCGGCATCTCATCCGCTGACGAGGGCACGGAACCCCTCCCGCCAGCTCGCGTAGCGTGGTTCCCAGCCGAGCTCTTTCCGCGCCTTCTCGTTCGACGCCCCGCGCGCGTCCGTCATCTGGGTCACGACGAACTCCCCGGCCAGCAGCCGCCCCAGCCAGGCGGGCATCCGCAGCGGCGGCTTCGCGCCCAGGATCTCGGCCAGGTACGGCAGCCACTGCGCCACCGGGGCCGGGTCGCTGTCCACCACGTTGTAGACGCCGGGCGCGCCCCGCTCGACCGCGGCGAGCGTCGCGGCCGCGGCGTCGGCGGTCTCGATGAACGACCAGACCCCGGTCCCGCCGCCGATCACCGGGTACTGCCGCTTCCGCACGCCCTCCACCATGGGATCCGAGGCGCCCGGCCCGTAGAAGGTGCCGTACCGTAGCACGATGCCCTCCGCTGCCTGACGGGGCACGGTCTCGTCCACGTACCGGATCGCTGCCATCGCCCGGGCCGCGGACGCGACCGGCCGCGAGTCGACCGGATCGCCTTCGGTTTTCACCGGGCCGCCGGACCGCGCGTACACGAAGTTGTGGCCCTGGGCGACGACCCGCCGGGTGCCCGCCCGCTCCGCGGCCGCGAGCAGGTTGTCGGTGCCGCGGGTCCGGAGTTCGTTCGTCGCCGCGAACAGCTTGTCCGGGTTGCGCAGGCTCCGCATACCCGCCAGCGCGGTCATCTGATGCACGATCACCTCCGGTGACGCGGCCGCCACCGCCGCGATCACCGCCTCGCGATCCAGCCCGTCGAGGACCACGGGCACGGCTCCCGCCGCGCGCAGCGGCCCGGCCTTGGCTGGCGCCCTCGTGGTGGCGGTGACCTGGTGACCCGCCGCGACCAGCCCGGGCACGAGATGCCGCCCCAGCGCCCCGGTCGCCCCGGTGACGAAGATTCGCATGATCGTTTCCTTCCGCGTGATGCTTTACCCCTGAAGACACGGCACCACCCGGAGCTGTGACAGTCCGCCGTAAGGTCTGGCTATCTAGTCCTCAGAAATCGCGCGGTTCGGTACCGAGCTGGTGTGGCGCCATGTGGTTACTGGCGGGTGAACAACGCGTGGATGACGATGGTGTTGTTCATCGGCGCCATGCGCAAGGGGCTGTACGTTAGTCCGAAGTCCGCCCGGTTGACCGGGACTTGGGCGTCTAGCTGCACCTCGGCTGCGGTGGCGGAGACCGTCGCGTCGAAGGCGAGGGGGCGGGTGCGGCCGCGGACGGTCAGGCTGCCGGCCACCCGGACGCCCCCGCCGGTGGGCTGCATGCTATCGACGGTGTAGGTGATGTCCGGGTGGTTGGCGGTATCGAAGAGCTTGGCCGACCGCAGGTCCTTGTCGCGCATCTTGCTCTTGGTGTCGATCGACCCGGTGGCCACCGTGAAGGTGCCGGTGACCTGGCCGGCCGCGGTCACCGTGCCGTTGCCAGTGACCTGGCGGAAGACGCCGTGCAGGGGAAGGAGGCCCCAGGTGTGCCTGGTCTCCAGCAGGACCTGGGACCTGGCTGGGTCCAGGGTCCAGGACCCGGCGAGCGTACCGTCCTGGACCAGCGCCTGCAGTGCTGAGGCGGTCAGCTGTCCCTGTGATGTCATGCCATCCTCCGCATATTTTATTCTCGGAACAGAATAGTTTTGATATCAAAAGCATATAGACTGAGGCTTGGGTGTCAAGGTGACAGAGCGCACCTGGAAGGCGGGGCCATGGCGGGCGCGGCGGGCAGCTCTGAGCACTCTGCTCTGTGCCTGCGACTGATGCAGCTGTTTCCCCGGGTAACCAGGGGCATGCGTCGCTGGCAGGACCGTGTCGCAGCTGCGCCTGCACCGCTGAGCCCGCGGCACGTCGCCGCGCTTGAGCAGATCCGCGGCGGCCCGCTCACCGTCGGGGAACTCGCCTCCCGGCTGGGCCTGACTCTGCCCACGGTCAGCGGCGTACTCGCCGACCTTGACCGGGCAGGCCTGGTCGAGCGGCACCCTGACCCGGCCGACCGGCGGCGTACGATCGTCCAGATCATCCCCGGCCAGGCCACCCTGATCGGCCACTGGCTCGACGGCGCCGCCCAGCCGCTGGCCCGCGTCCTCGACCAGCTCACCCCCGCCGAGCAGGAAGCCTTCCTCAAGGCCATGGACCTGCTCGAAACGGAGCTGAACCAGCAGGACACCCACGGCTAACCGCGCGGTCCCAGCCTGGGCTGACAACCTGTCGGCCCAGCACGACCTCGCTCTGGGTTACAGGTCACCACAAGCTTGACGCAAAATATCCGCCGATCTGCGCTACCACAGGCTTCGTGGCGCTGATCAGATGAGCCGCACAGAAACGGTCGATCTGGTGTCGAGGGACCCCAATGCCGTTAGAACAGGGTGATTGCTGCTGCGGTTACGGCCTTGGACTCGCGGTTCCGGTTACGGACTGTGATTTCTTATGGGCTGCGGCTGATGCTCGTGGCTGTTCGGGGCAGCTAGAAGGCTCACCGACGTCGGCGGGACCTAGCAGCCCATGTCAGTCAAGGTACCGGACCTGCCCGGATTCCAGCAGCGTGCGCACGAACTGTGGCACGCGCACCTCACCGCCCGGACCAGCCGGGTATGAAGACTCGGCCGCCCGTACCGCTTCAAGCTGTTCGTGAACAGCATCAAGGTCATCTCGCCCGACAACGACGACCCCGTCGTGGTCGCCGACCACCACGTCGCCGGGCGAGATGTGCACACCGCTGATGTCTACCGGCAGGCCCACCGTGCCGGGCCCTGAGCGGGCCGCGGAGTTAGGAGAAACGCCGCTGGCAAAGACGGGCAGCCCGCTGGCAGCGATTCCCTCCGAGTCGCGAGCAAGACCGTCGGTGACTATCGCTGCAACCCCTTGGGTTCGAGCTATGGCGGCAAACAGGTCGCCCACGACGGCCGAGCCTTTGAAATCTTCGGTTGCCGCCACCACGACATCCCCGGGTTGGGCGAGTTCCAACGCGGCGAGGATGGCGAGGGTGTCGTCGGCACCGGCATAGCAGGTGAGCGCCGTTCCTGCGAAAGTGGCTGACGCGCGGCTGACCGCCTTGATCTGGTGGCCGAGCGCCCCGCGGCCGCCCATGGCATCGACCAGATGAACTGTGGCAGCTCCGGCGAACCGGCCAACGGACTTGGCATCGGGCCTTCGGAACTCGCGCCGTATGGTGAGCAACGCGCGCTCGGTGATCATGTCTCCTCCTTGCCAGCAGCGGTAACGGCCGCCTGCTACCTGTCGGCGCGGACCGTAACCTAGCCGGTGCTTTCGCGCGCTCGGTGCGCGACACGCCCGTGCGGATGCCGGAATGGGCGGGAGGCTCCCGGTAGAAGAGGAAGTGTCTAAGCAACCTGTCCCGCGCGGGAGCCTCCTGATGCTCTTCTACCCTGTCACGCCGCCGGATGTCACGTCCTCTGTCACGGAAGATCCCGCGCTGAGCCTGCTCGGGCAGGCGGGCATGGTCGCGGTCCGGGTGGCCGGCCTGGTCTCGCCGGCCGGGCCGGGCCTGGGCAAGGACGGCCGGACGGCGCTGGTGGCGGCCGGTGCGGGGAGGATCCGCAGCGGGGATGCGGTGGTGTTCCTCAAGCCGGTGGCGGTCGCGCCGGCGGTGGTCCGCCGGGACGGGCGGGTGCAGGCCGCCGGGCACCCGGCGGAGCCCGCCCGGCTGGGCGTGGCCGAGGACAGGCTGGACGCGCTGGCCGGGCAGGCGGACGTGATCGGCCAGGTCGCTGCGGGTGTCACGCTGACCGGGAAGGTCAAGGGCGCGGCGCGGCGGGCGATGACGCCGGCGCTGGCGATCCGGTTCACCTTGCTGATGACGCTGATGCCGTCGGACGCGGACTACGCCGAGGTGATGGCGGCCCTGAACGCGGTGACTATGCCGAACGAGTGATTATCCCTCAGCTTCCGCGTGTCATATTTAGCCCAGATCTTAATTTGGAGGACCTTCTTATGCCCGAATCCTGTGTCCGGGGACATAATATCCGACTCGATAGGCGATTGGCGTCTGGCCGTTGTAGCACTTGCAGGGAAGTTCTTTATAGATGATATAGGCGCCCGCCGGGACTGCAGCCGGGGCTGCGGCACCGGCGTCGGCCTGACTGGAATTGGTAGCGGCCAGCGCTGGCAGCGAGAACCCCGTGAGTGACAATAGAATTACGCCGACGATGGACATGCGCGTGAAACCTGAGCGGATACCAAGCATTCGTGATCCTTTCCCCGTGGCTCAGAGTGCCAGCCTAAACCGCTACTCCGCATCTGGGCAATCAATTAGCCACAGCCTGAAATGAGGGTGTGGAAATGCCAGGTCAGGTCAACGGCAACGTGCAATGCGAGGTGCACTCGAAGCGTCCGGCCCACCGGAGGACGGCGACCCCGCTCAAGATGAGATGGCGGCGGCTGGTGTCAGCATGTATCTGTGATCACGTTTCAGGCGTGGCGTGGCGTGGCGTGGCGCGGGTCGGGCGGGACAGGCCCGGCGGGGGTAGAGTCTGGACAGGCATCGCCTTGAGCGGGGTTTCCTCGGATGAGTGATCGCTGGGCCGGGTTCGGCCAGGTAGGCAGGTCTCGCGCCTGTACCCTCGGCGCGCATGACGACTGCGCCCACTTCGTCACCGCGGGCGGGGGATTCAACCCGCGGCGCCTCCGCTTTGAGTTCGGTGCCGGGCTGTGCCCGTGCGCGTGCCACGCCTCCTGCCCGGTCACCACCCGGGGGAAGCGGCTGACCGTGCCCGCTGCAGTCTGGCGGGAGTCGTGCACCTGCCCGGGTGCCGGGCAGGAACGGCGCCGTCTCGATGAGGCCGGCGTCGGGTTCCCCGGCTTCGGCGAGATACGGGAGGATGCCCGGCGCCGCTCGCGCGCCCGCAAGGAGGCATTCGAGTCCGCGCGAGCCCGGGCCGCTGGCAAGGACCGGGACGAGATCCGCGAGATTTACGTAGCCGAGCTGACCGCACGAGGCCTGAGGGCACCGCGGGAAGACCATCTCGATGCCGCAGTCGACCAGATCACCGGTAACCCGCTGCCGGCCGCCCGCCTCGTGGTGCAGGACCTGGCCCAGATGGGCAAGGCGCTGCGCGAGCTTTCCCGGATCTTCCGTGCGGGCAGTTAAGCGAACCAGTGCGGCCGGGCATCAGTGCGCGGCTTCTGCTCTCGCTCACCAAGAACCTGCAGGTCAGCGCATCGTGTCAGCCGCCGGGCAGAAATTGTGAGCCGGCTCGGGTTTGATGCTGGGCTTGGCTATCCTGCTCCGGGGATCCAGGGCTGGCCTTGGAATGCGGTGATGAGCGCGTCGGGTGCGCCGGTGCCGTGGCCAGCAGCTCCCGCAGCCGCGTGTTCGCAGCGCGGAGGCCCGCATCACCGCTATCGGGAACGGCGGGCGTCTCAGGCACGGACGAACACTGCCACGACTCCTCCCGGCCCGCAAACAGGCAGCCACCGAAGCAGGCCCCCCTTCGCGAGAAAGCACAGGCGACAAAAGAAGCGGACAGGCAGCGGATGCTGGTCCAAGGCGGTTGCTGGTCTGGAGCGCCGGCGCGGTCGCGGCCAGCTTCAGGCCCACCCCTTACGGCCTGGGCGTGGTCTACATCGCCCAAGGGCAGAAGAGGCTAGGGCCGGACTCCGGGCCCGGACACGTTCGCCTGCTGGAGCAGCAGGGTCTGCGTGCCGTTCTTCACGTATCCCGCGAACCGGTAGGTGCGGGCGTCCAGCAAGACGCCGGTGACGCCGCCGGCGAACGGGAAGCTGAACTCGACGTCGGCGCGGCCGGCCGCGTCGGTGATGTTCTTCACCGTGACCCCAGGCACGTCAGCGAGCGAGAAGTACCAGGTAACCGGCGTGAGGCCCTCGTTTCCGTAGCCGATGAGCATGTTCGCGATCACGCCAGCCGCGTCGCAGTAGCCGGCCGGGTCGGCGCAGCCCGTGCGGTACGTGTTGAGCCTGGCCAGGAGCGACGGCGGATCGGCGGGCAGCCGGGGGCCGGCCGCGCTCGGAGCCGGATACACCAGTGAATAGGCCGGGCCAGCGGGCATCAGCCACTGGGTGCGGCTGGCGCAGGCCGCCGACCGGGCGCAGGTCACCAGGGCGCCGTTGACGTAGCTCGCCTGCTGGGTGTCGTCGGCCCGGGCCCAGACTTCCCTGGTGCCACCGCTCGTGCCGAGCTCGCGGTAGACCCACTGGCCGGGAGCGGGCAGCACGGGCGCGCCTGGCGGCTGGGCGTTCAGCAGCGTCATGACGGCGCGCTCGGCGGTCAGGACGGCCTGGCTGGGAGGATTCGGGTCAGCCTGGGTGCTGCCCGGACCGGAGACCAGCGTGGTCCGCAGCAGCGCGGTCTCGGCGAACGGGATGGCGGAGTTCGGTGAGCCATCGGAGGGCTGCCAGGCAGCCTGCGCGAGGTAGTGGTAGTCCGACGCGTCCAGGACGATCTCCAGGTTCGCGCTCTGCGGGTTCTTCGGCAGTACGAACGCGACGCCGGGCCGGCCGGCGATGTCCTTGACGTGGTTCTTCACACCGATTCCGGGGATGGCGCCGAGCGCCCGGTACAGCTCGGCGTTAGGCCCACGCGCCGCCCAGGTACTGGAGCGAGCCGTCCGCAGTCGACCAGGTTCCCTCGGTGAACCGGGCGGGCGTGCCCTTGGGCGCGTCGGCGGTGTAGGTGACCGTCTGCTGGTAGATCCACTGGCCGGCCGGCACCGCCGGGCGGTCGAGCGAGGCGGTGGCGGCCCGCTCGGCGAGCAGCCGAACTGTCAGCACCGGAGCCGGACCGGACAGCTGGAACGCCGCTACCAGGCCAGCCGCCAGGGCCGCGGCCAGGGGAAGCGTAAACCGGTGACGGCGGGCGGGAACCATCGCCCGTTCGGCGGAATGATCTTCGAGCCCGGCCCGGAACAGCTCCTCGGCGTGCGGCGAGACCCGGATCGGGACCTCGGCCCGGAACTGGGTAAGCAGGTCCATCTCGTTCATGCCTGCGGCTCCTCGGCGAAGGCGGAAGGATCGACGTCACCCAGGGCCCGGCGCAGCTTGCCCCGGGCCCGGCTCAGCCGTGACCGCACCGTGCCGACCGGCACGCCCAGCGCGTCCGCGATCTCCTCGTACGACAGGTTGCTCCAGGCCGCGAGCAGCAGGGTGTCGCGCGAGTCGGCGGGCAGGCGGGCGAGCGCGGCGGCGACCTGCTTGCTGGCGTGGCGAAAGGCCAGCAAGAACGTCTCCGCCACGATGTCGTCGGCCGCGTCGGCCCCGAGACGGCGGGTCACGTACCGCTGGATGTGCGGCGCGTGCCTTCTTGGTAATGCTCTCCATCGCCAGCAGCGCAATGTCAGCCGGCCACGGGGTCGATCGGGGTGAGCGTGCCAAGCCGCTGCTCGATCGCCTCGGCCACCGCCAGGCAGCGCAGGTCGGTGTACCTGGCCCCCATGACCTGCACGCCGACCGGCAGGCCGTCGGCCATTCCGGCCGGCACCACCGCGGCCGGGGTGCCGAACAGGTTGGCCGGCAGGACCGGGCGCATCAGCTCCAGGGTCGCGATCGCGCCATCCAGGCTTTCGATGTCGAAGTCCAGCGGGAAGGCGGGCTGGGTCCAGACCGGGCACAGCAGCACGGGGTACTGCTGGTACCACAGGTTCCAGTGCCGGAACAGCCCGTGCCGGGCGGTGTGCGCCGTCGCCCAGGCCTCGAGGTCCACCGCGGGCAGGTGGCCCAGGGCGTACCGCAGGAACTCACGCCCGCCCGCGCCCATGAGCTGGTCCAGTACCGGCTGCATGACCCGCAGGTCGACGGACAAGATCGTGCCCCACAGCTCGATCGCCTGCTCGTAGCCGGGCGGCTCGGCCTCGGTGACCTTGTAGCCGTCGTCCGCCAGGGCGTCGGCGGCGCGCCGGACGGCCGCGGCGACCTCCGGGTGGGTGCTGCCGCCGGGCGGGTTCGGCAGCACCGCGACGGCCGGCCGCTCGCCGGGCTCCAGGTCGGTGAAGACCGCGGGGACGCTCAGCGGGTCGCGCGGGTGCTGGCCCGCGATCGCGGTGAAGCCGGTCCGGACGTCGGCGACCCGGCGCGCCAGGACGCCCTCGACCGCCATGAGCTGGAAGGAGATATTCATCTCCTGCGGCGGGATCACGGTCGCGGCGGGCACCGCCCCGGCCGATGGCTTGATCGAGGCGATGCCACAGCAGTGCGCCGGGTTGCGCAGCGACCCGCCCAGGTCGTTGCCGAGGCCGAGCGGGCTCATCCCGGTGGCCAGGGCCGCGGCCTCGCCGCCGCTCGACCCGCCCGGGGTGCGCTGCGGGTTCCACGGGTTGCGGGTCAGGCCGTGCAGGGCCGAGTCGGTGTGCACGCGCAGGCCGAAGTCCGGCAGGTTGGTGCGCCCCAGCGGGATCGCCCCGGCCGCGCGCAGCCGTTCCACCTGCGGGGCGTCGTCCGAGGCGATCGCCTCGGCCAGCGCCGGGATCGCCTGCGTGGTGGGCGTGCCCGCCAGGTCGATGTTCTCCTTGACCGTGCACGGCACGCCGTGCAGCGGGCCGAGCGCGGCGCCGTCCGCCACCGCCCGGTCGGCCGCGTCGGCGGCCGCCAGGGCCTGCTCGGGCAGGAGCCGGACGATGGCGTTGAGCTGGGGATTGACCGCCTCGATGCGGTCCAGGTGCGCCTGGACGGCCTCCCGGCTGCTGACCTCGCGGTCCCGGATCATCGCCGCCAGCTCGACGGCGCCCTTACGCCACAGTTCGCTCACGTTTACCCCTCCGGTCGAGAACCAGGCCACCGTAAGCCATCGGGTGAATCATGGTAAAGAGAGCGCGACCCGTATTTCCGGCCCGGGGTGGTCAGAAACGGACGAACAGCCCGGCGGCCCAGGAGCGGACGAGGTGCGCCCAGCAGCGGGCCGAGCACCATCATGAACACTGCTATCGCGCCGAAGTTCGTCAGCCGCGTCGCGCAGCAGCTGCGCCAGCACCCAGGTCAGCCGCTCCATCACGGACCCTCACGGGCCAGGTCCGGCCAGCACCGCGAGTGCTGGGCGGAGAAGGCGGTCCGGCGTGACATGCGCCAAACTCTACCTAAGTAGACCAAGCTTGGGAAGGAGTATTTCGCGAGTACGGTGAGGTACTGGAAACGGCGGCCTCAGAATCCCCAGGAGCGTGATCGTGGACTACGCCGACGCAGCGGCCGCCTTCTTCGTGTCCCGGCCGGAAGGAACCGCGCTGCCCGCGGCCGTCACCGAAGGCAGCCCCGCGCGGCGGCTCCGCGACGCCTGCGAGCCGGTGGCCATGCACGCGGTGTGGAACCGGACGACGAACGAGCGGCTGGCCCAGCTCGGCCTGGACTTCCTCACCGGCTACGTCGGCGGCCGGGGCGCGTCGCTCGGAGACCCGGCCGGAGCGGTCGTCGCCGCCACCTTCGCCTGGTTCGAGCCCAGGCTGGTGGGCGGCTTGTGGGAGGCCGCGCGGGCGGCCGTGCCGCCTGACCAGCTCGGCTGGGCCCGCGACGAGTCGACGGTGGCGAGCCTGCGAGAGGTCCTGGCGGGGGAGGACCCGGCCGAGGTGGCTCACCTGCTCGCCGACGCGGCCGGGGCCGCCGACGGCATGGGCCGCCCGCTGTTCAGCGGACGGCGGGCCGACGGCCGCCCGTCCGACCCGGTGCACTGCCTGTGGTGGGCCTGCGGCCTAGTCCGCGAGCACCGCGGCGACAGCCACGTGGCCGCGGTCGCCGCGGCCGGCCTGAACCCGGTCGAGGCGAACATCATGACCGAGCTGTGGGTCGGGATGCCGCTGCTGTCCTACACCGCCACCCGCGGCTGGCCGCCCGAGGCCATGCGGCGCGCGGTCGAGAGCCTCGAGCTCTGCGGCTGGCTCCGCGACGGCGACCTCACCGACGCCGGGCTCGCCGCCCGGCTCGAGATCGAGCAGCACACCGACGCTCAGGAGCAGGCGATCGTCGCCGCCCTCGGCGTCCGGTTCGACGAGGCCTGCGACCGGCTGAACCACTGGGGCCAGCTCTGCATCGAGGCCAGCGCGTTCCCGCCCGACATCCTCAAGCGCGCGGCCGGCTGACGGCGGCCGGGCGCCGGCCGGTCAGGGGCGGTTCTCCTGCTCGATGATCCGGATGATCTCGCTGGCCGACCTGACCTGGCCGTGGCGGCGGCGGATGATGTCGGCGATCAGGCCGGTCCAGCCGGTCTGGTGCCAGGCGCCGAGCGCCGCCCCGTTGTCGCCGTGGAAGTACTCGCCGAAGACCAGGTTGTCCCGCCAGGCCGGGTCGTCCTGCAGCCGCTGGTTCCCGCCGAAGCAGGCCCGCCGGCCGTCGGGGCCGCGGGTGAACAGGGAGATGAGCCGGTCTTGCAGGTCGGCCGCCACCTTGTCCAGGGTGAGCTGGGTCCCGCTCCCGGTCGGGTACTCGACCGTGAAGTCGTCGCCGAAGAACCGCCGGTACCGTTCCAGGGCGCTGATGACCAGGTAGTTCAGCGGGAACCAGATCGGCCCGCGCCAGTTGGAGTTCCCGCCGAACATCGGCGTGGTGGACTCGGCGGGCTCGTAGTCGATGCTGGCCGTGATGCCTGCCACGTCGATCTGGTACGGGTGCTCGCGGTGGTAGGCGGACAGCGCCCGGAGCCCGTGCGGGGACAGGAACTCGCTCTCGTCGAACAGCCGGGTCATGAGCCGCTGCAGCCGGTCCTGCCCGGCCAGGCTGAGCAGGAGCTTCTGCTGGCCCACCTGGCCGCGGAGCATGCCCTGCTCGCGCAGCGCGCCGGGGTCGGCCATGCCGCCCCGGCCGAGCAGGCTCGCGAACCCCTTGCCCACGGTCAGCGCCAGCCGCAGGTCGTCTTCGGTCACGACGGCGGCGGCCAGGGCCGGGATCATGCCGACCATCGAGCGCACCTTCACCGGCACCGCCGTGCCGTCCGGCAGCACGATCCGGTCGTAGAACAGGCCGTCCGCCTCGTCCCACAGGCCCTGGCTGGTCAGGGCGTCGCGGATGGCCGCGAAGTGCTCGAGGAACTTCAGCACCAGGTCGGCCGCGGGCCGCTGCCTGGACTGGCTGAGCGCGACGGCGATGCCGCACAGGGCCATCGCGTAGGCGCCCATCCAGCCGGTGGCGTCGGACTGCTCGAGCAGGACGCCGGGCGGCAGGTGCGACCGGTCGATCGGGCCGATGTTGTCCAGGCCGAGGAAGCCGCCCTCGAACGCGTTGTTGCCCTCCGCGTCCTCCCTGTTCACCCACCAGGTGAAGTTGACCAGCAGCTTGTCGAAGACCCGGGACAGGAACTCGATGTCCCGGCCCTCGTCGACGGCGAAGACCTCGAGCGCGGCCCAGGCCTGCACCGGCGGGTTCACGTCGCCGAAATCCCATTCGTAGGCCGGCAGAGCCCCGTTCGGATGCTGGAACCACTCCCGGCACAGCAGGATCAGCTGGTATTTGGCGAACGCGGGGTCTACGTGCGCCAGCGCCACCGTGTGGAAGGCCAGGTCCCAGGCGGCGAACCAGGGGTACTCCCACTTGTCCGGCATCGACATGATGTCGAAGGCGTCGAAGTTGCGCCACCGGGCGTTGCGCCCGGCCCGGCGCTGCTCAGACGGGGGCGGCTGGCCCGGGTCGCCGTCCAGCCAGCGGGCCACGTCGTAGTAGTACAGCTGCTTGCTCCACAGCAGGCCGGCGAACGCCTGCCGCATCACCAGCGCCTCGTCCGCGCCGGCCTCCCGCGGCGTGAGCTCGGCGTAGAACTCGTCCGCCTCGGCCCGGCGCGCCGCCAGCACCTGGCTGAACTCGCCGCCGAGGGCCGTGGCCGGCACCGCGCCGCGGCCGGCCGGCCGCAGCCGCAGCCGCAGTTGGGCGGAGGCGCCGGGCGCCAGCGTGACCTGGTACCAGAAGGCGCACTTGGTCCCGGTCCGGTCCGGGTTGACCGTGGCCGCGCCGCCGATCACGTGGTCGTTGATGCCGTCCTTCGGGTAGGGCGTGAGCGGCGCGGCCCCGAACAGCCGCGCCACGTTGGTCTCGTTCTCGCAGAACAAGGCGGCCGGCTGGGCGCCGTCCGGACCGTTCCCGGCGATCAACTCAAGATTTCCGCCGAACGGGTGAACGATGCGCACCGCTCCCGGGCCCTCAGCCTCCAGCTCGGGCCGGCCGGAATCGGAGCCTCCCCACGACCAGGTATTGCGGAACCAGGCGGTGGGCAGCACGTGGAGCGTCTCGGTGTCCGGGCCCGCGTTCGTCACCGAGATCGCGATGAGCAGGTCATCGGGGCTGGCCTTGGCGTAGGTCACCTCGGTGATCCAGTACCGGTCGCCGTCGAACGCACCGGTGTCGAGCAGTTCGTACTCGGGCTGGTGCCGGTCCCTGGCCCGGTTGGTGTCGATGAGGTCCTGGTAAGGGAACGCGCCCTGCGGGTAGTGGTACCGCCACCGGTTCCAGGCGTGGCTGGGGAGGGCGTCCAGGTACCACCAGTACTCCTTGGCGTCCTCGCCGTGGTTGCCCTGCTCGCCGGTCAGCCCGAAGATGCGCTCCTTCAGGATCGGGTCCCGTCCGTTCCACAGGGCCAGCCCCAGGCACAGCCGCTGCTCGATGTCGCAGAACCCGGCCAGCCCGTCCTCGCCCCACCGGTAGGCCCGCGACCTGGCGTGGTCGTGCGGCAGGTAGTCCCAGGCCTGCCCGTCCGGGCTGTAGTCCTCGCGGACCGTCCCCCACTGCCGCTCGCTGACGTAAGGACCCCACAGGTACCAGTCGCTGGCCTGGCGCAGGCCGTCCTCCAGCCGGCCGAACCCCGCTACCCGGTCGCGTTCCTCGCTCATCGCGTCCCTTTCCTTACTTGAGCAGGGTCGCCACCACGTTGATGACAAGCCCGAGCAGCACGCTACCGAACAGGTAGGAAAGCAGCGCGTGGTGCAGGGTCGCCCGCCTGATCGCCCGGGCGGTGATGTTGGTGTCGGCGACCTGGAACGTCATCCCGATGACGAAGGAGTAGTAGCCGAAGTCGATGTAGTTCGGCGGTTCGTCCTCGTTGAAATCGATGCCGCCGACCGGGTCGGAGTAGTAGGCGCGGGCGTAGCGCAGCGCGAACACCGTATGCACCACCGTCCAGGACAGCACCACGCTGACCACGCCCAGCGTGACCAGGTACGCCTCCGTGCCGCCGGTGGCCTCGCCCGCCTTGAGCAGCGCGAACCCGACCGCGGCGAGCATGGCCGTGCCCGCGCCGATGACGACGAGGTCGGCGACGGCCGTGCTGGGGTTCTCGCGCTTGGCCAGCTGAGCGGTGAGGCCGGGATCCAGGCCCCGCACCGCGCCCCAGGTCCAGGCCAGGTAGATCAGGACGGCGACGTCCCAGCCGAGCAGGATCGACGCCGAAGGCGGCATGAACAGCGCCACGACCGCCCCGACCACGGCCCCGGCGGGCAGGGCGCACGCCACCCGCACCCCGGCTGAGGACCGGCGCATGCGCTCGCCGAAGCCCGTTTGGCTCGAATCGTGGCTCTGGGTCATCTCCACGAAGATAATGGACCCGGAGATGACGATGACCAGCACGCCCTACCCGTACACGAGCCCGTACGATCCTGGCCGGGAAGACGACGGCCTGTTCGGCCCCGAGTCGATGACCTGGCAGGTCATGAACAGCCGGATCATGTGGCTGGCCGTCGTCCGCGCGCTGTACCTGCAGGCGCTGCACCCCCGGGTGATCCGCGGCACGCTCCAGAACGCCCCGGCCATCACCGAGCCGGCCGATGCCTGGGCCCGGCTGCGGCGGACCAGGAAGTTCCTCGAGGCACGCACGTTCGGCACCCGCGCCGAGGCCGAGCGGGCCGCGCGCCGGGTCCGCAAGATCCACGAATCGCTCACAGGAACCGACCCCGACGGCACCCGCTACCGCGTGGACGACCCCGAACTGCTGCTGTGGGTGCACTGCGGCGAGGTGGCCTCCTGTGCCGACATCGCCCGCCGCAGCCGGCTGCCGTTCTCCGCCGCCGACCTCGACGCCTTCGTAGCCGAGCAGCGCACCAGCGCGGAACTCATCGGCGTCAGCGGGGTGGCCGTGCCATCCTCGCTGGCCGAACTCGACGAATACTACGAGCAGATCCGGCCGCGCCTCTACGCGTGCGACGAGGCGAAAGAGTCGCTGCGGCTGACCCTGCACCCCCCGGTGCCCGACGGCAACCGCGCGCTGAAGCTAGGCCTGCCGCCAGTCAGCGTCCTGGCCTTCTCCACCCTGCCGCCCTGGGCCCGGCGCATGTACGGGCGACCCGACGGCCCCCTAACCGACCTGGCCGCCACCGTCGGCCTCCGCGTCACCCGCCTGGCGTTCAACCAGCAGCGACTGTTCCTGTCCGCCATGAAAGCCGTCCACCGCGCCGAATCCGCCGGCGACCGCCCAAGCGCCCCGGGCCAGTAACCGGGCTCGGGATGGACGGCGCTTCTGAAGGCTGCTGCGGCTGGCGAGCAGGTCCATCAGTGCCGTAGTGCTCCCCGAACAACAGGAGGCCGTCGATATCGCGCTGGGACAGCCGGACCGTCCCGGTGAGCGTTCCACAACAACCTGAGTTGACGGCGTGTCGCGGTCAGGGATCGTTCGGCAGTTTGCGCCCCTATATAGCGGCGTTCATCAAGTCTGCGAACAGGTCGGCCGGGGGCGTGGCGCCCGCTGGCCGCCCAGCTTCGGAGCCGCTGGCGCCTCGGGGCGGCACCGGGCACAGCACAGAACAGCACCGGTGGCACGCAGGGTCACCTAGAACAGCACCGGTGGCACACAGGGCACGCAAAAGACCGCCCGATGGCGCCCCGGCTCTGCCAGTGAACGCCACTCCAGCCATAGGCGCCCCTGGTGTCCCGGCCAATCGGACCCGGTGCCACCGGGCGGAGTCGTTGGGTGTTTGCAGAGTCATGACTTGTCGCTATGAGGGCCGAAACGGACGGAAAAGACGGCGTGTGCCCCCTTAGCGAGGCCGCCGCGACCGCCTGAAGCCGGATGAATCACTGCAAACCGGTCAGTTGCTGGTCTATGGAGGCCTCGTAGCGGGACACGCCGAGAACTCACGTGCGTCCGGGGCGCAGCGCGGTCAGGACGGCGGCGATGGTGGCGGCGGTGGCCTGCGGGGAGGCGCCGGGTGCAGGCGTCCAGATGCAGGTGCAGTCGAACTGCGGGGCCGGGCCGGGGCCGGCGTAGGGGTCGGGGTGGAGGCAGACGGTGTCAGGCTCGGGGCCTGCGCCGGGAGCGGCGACGGTCAGGACCGGGGTGCCGCCGGTCTGGGTCAGGTGGCTGGTGAAGCCGCTGGCGGACAGGCTGGCGGCGATGGCGGCCAGGTACTGCCCGGCGGTGGCCGGGCCGGATGCGGCGGGGCTGGTGGTCATGGCGTGATCTCCGTGGGATGGGCGGGCGGGCTGGGCCGATCAGCTCGCGAGCGCAGGTGCGCGGCCGGGCGGGGCCGGATCACCGCGCCGCCCGGTGCGGCGGGCCGTGGGGCGGCGCCGTTCCCATGCCGCCAGGATCCCCCTTCGCTGCTAATCTGCAAGCTTTCACTTAGAACCTTCATAAATTATTTCCCGTTTGAGATAATGCATTCCGGAGCGCACTGGCAGCTGCTTTCAAACCGGAGGCAGGCTAGGCTTCGATCTGCAAGGGAAAGGCGGAGACGATGACGGACGGGACCACCGGGTCGACGGTGCCGCGGCGGCAGCTCGGCCGGTACCTGCGCGACCTGCGCGGCGGCCAGCGGATCACCGTCAAGACCGCAGCCGAGAAGCTGGAATGGTCCGAGACCAAGCTGTGGCGGATCGAGACCGGCCAGACCAGCCTGCGCAGCCACGACGTCGAGCTGATGTGCCGCATCTACGCCGCCCCGCCCGACCTGACCCAGGCCCTGATGGGCCTGGCCAAGGAAACCAAGGCCAGGGGCTGGTGGCACGCCTTCGGCGATGTCATCCCCGAGGGCTTCGACGTCTACATCGGCCTGGAAGAAGCCGCCGCCGAACTGGCGGCCTACCAGAACGAGCTGGTCCCGGGGCTGCTGCAGACCGAGCAGTACGCCCGCGCCCTGATCAGCGCGGACAACCCCGGAGTGGACCACGAGGAAATCGACCGCCGGGTCCGCCTCCGGATGGGCCGGCAGGCACTGATCCGGCGGCAGACCGCGCCGCACCGGCTGACCGTGGTGCTGAACGAGGCCATCGTGCGCCGCCCGGTCGGCGGCACCCGCGTCATGGCCGCCCAGCTCGATGCCCTGGCCGAAGCAGCCGCCCTGCCCAACGTGGACCTGCGGGTGGTGCCGTTCAGCGCGGGCCTGCACGCCGGGGTCATGTCCGGCCCGTTCGTGATCCTGCGGTTCCCGCGCAACGGCGACGGCATGGAAAGCGAGCCGGCCACGGTGTACGTGGACGGCTTCACCGGCGCCCTTTACCTGGACAAGCCGCACGAGGTAGAGCGGTACGCGAACGCGTTCGGCAGCATCCGGGACGCCGCACTGGATGAGCCGGCGTCTCTGGGACTGATCAGCAAAGCCGCGGAGGAACTACGGCAGTGAACAGCAACGACAACCCCGCCGGGCCGTGGCGCACGAGCCGCCACAGCAACGGCCAAGCCGAATGCGTCCAGGTCGCGCAGCCCCGGACCGGCACCATCGCGGTGCGGGACAGCAAAGACCCCGGCGGCCCCAGGCTCGCGTTCGGACCCGGGCAGTGGCGCGCGTTCGCCGCGCACGTCAAGGCCACAGCCAGCACGGCCTGAGCACCAGACGCCGCCCGACCGGGTCCGGCCCGCGCCACATGCCCCGGGGAGCGGTTTCCATACCAGCCGGGCCGGACGCGGTACAGGAGTCACCTGTCACGCGCGCAGCGCACCCTCGGGCATGAGGGCAGCCACTGAAGGGGACGCGGAAACCCGGTTGCAGGATTCCCGGATTCCCCCGTAACCCGACTTGGCTCAATTTGCACATCCCGCAGGGCGGTGGAGGTGATTGAGGACCCGGCTAAAGTCATCCGGGCGGGGGCAGCGGCAGTGAAGGCGTATGCCGGACCCGTCGTGCCACCGCCAGCCGGCAGATAAGAACCGCGCGAGAATCGCGTGGCCCTGGTGCCGCCCGGAAACGGGTGGGCAGCCTGGCCAGTGCATGTCTATGATCCCCGTTCATGATCTATCAAGACCCGCTGGCCTATCTGCTCGGCCTGGAGGGCATCGCGCTGCTGGACGCGTGGGCCGGAGACCACGACCGCGCATTCACTGAGGCCCGGCTGGCCGAGATCAGGCGGCTGCTGGCTGACAAGCAGCTCAGGAACCGCGGTGTGCTGGTTGAGCAGGTCAGCAGCGCCGTCGCCTATGAGCAGGTGTCGGCCGGCTACGACGCGGATGCTGGCGGCGGGCTGTTCGCAGCCGATGAGCCGGTCGTAGCTGAGTATCTCGCCGGCCGGGAGCCTGGTGTGGCGCTGGGTGCCGCCTGCGGGACGGGACGATTCGCCGGGTTCCTGGCTAGGCGCGGGCACCGGGTCATCGGCGTCGACAGCTCGCCGGACATGCTCGCCCGTGCGCGGCAGCGTGTCCCCGCAGGCGGTCGCCCGCACCTGGTCATCTGGCACTTTCAGCTCCCGCTGGCTGACCGGCTTCCCACGCAGGCCCGACCCCGCCTTGACCTGTCCGCAGGTACGGCACATCCAAGATCGTGCACGCCGTCACCAGCCTGGACGCAGACCGCGCCCGCCCCGCCGACCTCGCCGCGGTCGCCCGCGGCCAGTGGGGTATTGAATCGGTGCACTGGCTACCGGGACACCGCATACCGCGAAGACTCCGATACCGGATACACCGGGAACGTCCCGCAGGCCCTGGCCACCTGCAGGTAACCTCGCGATCAGCCTGCTCCACCTGGCCGGAGTCACCCAGATCACCAGGACCCTGCAGAGCATCGGCCGCGACCGGAACCGAATGCTCAGCTACCTGCCACTATGAAACCGGCATGCAGATCGGCAGGTTCCTGTCACAATCAAGACGTGACAGCGCACAGAGGCGGGGGAGGCCGGTTCTCCGGTCCCGGGTGGTCCCTGGCCGGGTACTCCGACGTCATCTACGTGGCGTGTCCTGGCTGCGTCGGGCGCGCAGAGGTTATCCCGCGCCCTGGCCAGGCTGACTTTCGTTGCGTGGAGGACTTCCTGAATCGGCCGCGTCGCCTTGTCTGCGTCCACTGCACTACGGCCCGCGACTGGATCCCGGGCAAGCGGGACCGGGGCCGTCTCATAGCCGCCCCGCACGGCCCCAGCGATCCGTTCTTCGGCCGTCCCCTGTGGCTCCAAGCTCCCTGCTGCGGGCACATCTTGTGGGCCTATAACGCCCGGCACCTGGACACGCTGCAGTCCTACGTGAGTGCTGGCCTGCGCGAGCGTACCGATAGCGACCCCTCGCGAGGCATGCTCTACCGGCTACCCGCCTGGATCAAGAAGGCCGGCCACCGCAGTGACGTGCTCCGCGCCATCGACCTGCTCCGCGAGCAACTCAACCGCTGACCGGGTGCTCGCGAGGAATGCAACCGTGGCCGCGATATGGACAACTTCCTTCACCAGGGGAACACGCCGTCTCTGGAGGGCACCGCCATCGGCGCCGTACGGGCGGGCCGGTGACCCCCGCGACCTGGGACCACGCGGACACCGACTGCGGCCACGGTCGGATCACCTGTGTCCTGAACTAACCTCGCGACAGGCCAGCATCTATCCGACTTTGCCGATCCCGTGGTCCTTGCGCAGCTGAATGCGATCAAGGGTCATCGATTAAGGCAGCTAACCTCTGCCATCAAAATAGATGTCTACAGCGTAGACATTGATGCGACTTACTTAGAGACCGCGCGGATAGGTGGGTGGTCATGGTCGCCTGGCCGGGCGGTCCTCCCACCGGTAGAGGGTCCATGCCTCGCGGATGAGGCGACGGACGGTGATGATCGTGTCGGCGAGGTCGAAGAACGCGTCGATGACGTCATGGTCGCGTTCGTAGCAGCGCTGGAGGCGGTTGAAGGAGTTGTGCCAGGCGTTAGTGCGCTCGACGTGCCAGCGCTGTCCGGCCTGGATCGGGGCCTTGTCACCCTTATGGGCGATTTCCCCGGTGATGCCGCGGCTGGCGAGCCCGTCGCGGGTCTTCTGAGAGTCGTAGCCGGCGTCGAGATGGACGGTGATGTCGCCGGGCAGTGGCCCGATGTCATCGAGTTTGTCCAGCGTGGCGGCTAGGAGCGGGGAGTCGTGCCGGTTCGCGGGGGCGAGCACGCGGCCGAGCAGGATACCTTTTCCCTCCACCATGAGCGACCGCTTCATGCCCAGCTTGCCGCGGTCGGCGGGGCTGCGGCCGGCGCATTCCCCGCCGCCGGGGGCCTTGGTGATGCACCCGTCGACGGCCAGGTCTTCCAGGGCCAGGCCGACGATCCGGTCATAGGACTCCCGCGCGATCGCCTTCAGCTTGCCGAAGATCCCGGCCTCGATCCACTCGTCGCGGCGTTCTCGGATCGTGGTGGCACCGCAGGTGCAGTCGGCGATAGAGGCATAGGAGCAGCCGAACCGCAGGACCTGGATGAGTTTCTCGAAGATGATCCGGTCGCCGATCCGCGGCTTGTGACAGCCCAGCGGGTGCGCGGGATCATAGACCGGGCGGTCGGGCAGCAGCGCGGCGAACTGGTCCCAGAGGGGCTCCAGCAGCCATGATGGTATGGCAGGCACAGGGACTCCCGTGATCACAGAGCGTAGAGAACTCCGATGATCACGGAACCTGTGCCTGTTTCACCTCACGACGCGCCCAAGCCCCGCAGATCACACCAATCCGCGCGGTCTCTTAACTTGTTATTTAACCCTTGTTTCCTGGGTCATCCTGAGTTGCTTGAGTTGTTCCGGTGTG
>JBEKJP010000086.1:0-100789 GCA_050011155.1 Streptosporangiaceae bacterium | reverse complement strand
GTCAGCGGCTTGACTGGCGTATGACCAGGCGGCTGGGGACCCGCCGGGTGCCCCGCGCGGGGTCGCCGGCGATGGCCGCGAGCAGCAGCCCGGCGGCCGCCCGGCCGACCTCTTCCAGGCACATGTCCACGCTGGTCAGCGGGGGCTGGGCGCCGAGCGCCATGGGCTCCCAGTTGTCGAAGCCGACCAGCGCGAC
Source organism: Streptosporangiaceae bacterium (assembly GCA_050011155.1). Taxonomy (GTDB): domain Bacteria; phylum Actinomycetota; class Actinomycetes; order Streptosporangiales; family Streptosporangiaceae; genus Palsa-504. The sequence continues at coordinate 100,593 of JBEKJP010000086.1, read as the reverse complement.
GTCGCCGGGGATGGCCCGGCCGGCGGCGCGGAGCGTGTCGGCCACGCCACGGGCGATCTGATCGCTGCCGCAGAAGATAGCGTCGGTGCCCGGCTCCTCGGCGAGCAGCCCGGCGGCCGCCTCCCGGCCCCAGCGCTCGCTCCACTCGCCGAACCGCACGCCGCCGTGCGGCCGCAGCCCGGCCACGGCGAGCGCGGCGCCGAATCCGGCCGCGCGCATCCGCGCGCCCAGGAACCGTTCTGGCCCGGTGATATGCCCGATCCGCCGCCGCCCGCCCCGCAGCAGGTGCTCGGCGGCGGCGCGCCCGCCGCCCTCGTCGTCGGGCAGCACCGCGGGGCCGTCCTCGCCCATCGGCTGGGTCATGGCGTACACCACCGGGATGCCGGGCCCGGCTGACACCGGTGAGCGCGGCTCGATCCGGCGGCCGGTGACGATCAGGCCGTCCACCCGGCGGGCGGCCAGCATCTCGACGTAGCGCCGCTCGCGCTCCGGGTCGTCCCGGGTGTCGCACATGAACACCGAGACCTGGCCGGTGCCGAGCGCGTCCTCGGCGCCGAGCATGACCGGGATGCTGAACCGGCCGAAGCTGTCCGTGGTGATCAGGCCCACCGTGAACGAACGCCCCGCGAGCAGGGCCTGGGCCAGCGTGTTGGGCGCGAAGCCGAGCCGCTGGGCCACCTCGGCCACGCGCTCCCTGGTCTCGGCACGCAGCTTGCCCTGACCGTTCAGCGCCTTGGACGCGGTGCCGATGGACACGCCGGCCTCCGCCGCCACGTCACGGATGGTCACCCGCCTCATCTGCGCTCCTCAGCATCGGGCCAGCATCGGGCCAGCACTGTTGACGCCTCGCTGGCCAGCCTCTAGCCTACGATTCCGTAGGGATGAGGAAAAGCTATTCCTTGGACCATGGAGCCGCGTACGTGAACAGCGCCGACCAGCCGCCTGCCGTAATGCCCGCGGCTGACCACGCCGACCAGGCCAACCACGCTAACGGCGTCAGGACCGCACCACCGGAGGACCAGGCGCCTTCCGAAAGTTCTCCTGGTAGCGTAATCGGCCCCGTCGCGCCCACCACCGCCGCCTCCGGTTCGCACCAGCCGGTTACCCGGGCCCGGCTCGCCGCCGGGCTGCTGCACGACTGGCAGCAGCGCAACCTGACCGCGAGCCTGCCGCTCGCGCTGCGCCAGCTCGAGGACGCGGGGAACCTCGACAACGTGCGGCTGGCCATCCAGGCGGCCCGCGCCGCCGGGTCAGCTGACGCCGAAGGCGAGGCGACCAGCGCGGCCGACGGCTACGGTGCCGCGGGCGGCCACCGGCCGGTCGGGGTCGGGCCGGTCGACCCGCTACCCGGCACCGGCTACCGCGGCCCGGTGTTCATGGACTCCGACATCTACAAGACCCTGGAGGCCATCGGCTGGGAACTGGCCCACGGCCGGCGCCCCGAGCTGGCCTCCTTCGCCGCTGAGGCCACCGCCCTGCTCGAGCAGGCGCAACGCCCCGACGGCTACCTGAACTCTTACTTCCAGGTCAGCGGCGAGCCGCGGTACACCCGGCTGGCCTGGAGCCACGAGATGTACTGCGCGGGCCACCTGATCCAGGCGGCCGTGGCGATGCAGCGGGGCACCGGCGACGGCCGGCTGCTCGCCGTCGCCGTGCGCCTGGCCGACCACCTGGTGCGCGAGTTCGCCGGCACCGAGCGCGGCCTGGACGGGCACCCGATCATCGAGACCGCGCTGGCCGAACTCTACCGCGAGACCGGCACCGCCGCCTATCTCGACCTGGCCAGGCAGTTCGTCGACCAGCGCGGGCGGGGCCTGGCCGGGAACTCCGGCATGGGCCACCGGTACCTGCAGGACCACGTGCCGGTGCTCGCCTCGGACACCGAGGTCGGCCACGTCGTCCGGGCCCTGTACCTGGAGGCGGGGGTGATGGATGTCGCCGCCGAGACCGGCGACCGCGCGCTGCTGGAGTCCTCGGTCCGCCGCTGGGACGACATGGTGGCGGCCAAGACCTACCTGACCGGCGGCAACGGGTCCCGGCACGCCGACGAGGGCTTCGGCGACCGGTTCGAGCTCCCCCCGGACCGCGCCTATAACGAGACCTGCGCCGCCATCGCCAGCATCCAGTGGGGCTGGCGGCTCCTGCTCGCCACCGGCGACGCCAAGTACGCGGATCACATGGAGCGCGTGCTCTACAACGGCTTCGCCGCCGCGATCGCCACCGAGGGGCAGCGGTTCTTCTACGTGAACCCGCTGCAGCGCCGCGAGGATCACTTCGAGAAGGACGACCCCGGCCGGCGCCGCGCCTGGTTCAGTTGCGCCTGCTGCCCGCCGAACATCATGCGTTTCATCGGGTCCCTCGAGCACTACCTCGCCACCGAGTCGGGGGACGGCGGCACGCTGTACGTCCACCAGTACACCGGGTCCCGCATCGCCGGGGCCGGGCTCGACCTCGAGGTCAGCACCGACTACCCCTGGTCCGGCGCCATCTACCTGCGGGTCCTCGCCGCCGAAGCGGGTCCCCGGGGCCTGGCCCTGCGGATCCCGGCCTGGAGCGGCGCCGCCCGCATCACCATAAACGATGATTCCGAACGGGCCCAGGTCTCACCTGGCTACCATCTCCTTCAGCGCTCCTGGGCACCAGGCGACGTGGTGACCCTGCACCTGGACATGACGCCGCGCTGGACCTACCCGGACCGGCGGGTGGACGCGGTGCGCGGCTGTGTCGCCATCGAGCGCGGCCCGCTCGTCTACTGCTTCGAGCAGGCCGACCAGCTCGACGGCGCGCGCCTGGAGGACCTGGCCATCCGGCCGGGCGGCGTGCTCGGCGAGCGGCCCGTCGCGCTGGCGGGCATCGGCCAGACGATCGAGGTCACAGCGGAAGGCCAGCTCGCGGACGGCACCCCGGTCACGGCCATCGCCATCCCGTACTTCCAGTGGGACAACCGCGACGGCGACGCCATGCGCGTCTGGATGAGGGTGTGTTAGCTCTGTTGGCCGGCGGGCAGCCCCCCATACCCCCCCTTATGGGGGGCTGCCCGCCCCCCAAGCCCCCTGGGCCCCCCGGAGGGGGGAGGGCCGTACTTCGGCTGTGGTTGGTGATTGCTGGGGTGTCGGTGGGGCGGCCTGGGCGGCCCGCGTTGCCCGGGCGTGGGTGCTCGACGGCACCGGTGGCACATGGGGTCACCTAGAGCAGCACCGGTGGCACATAGGTGCTGTAACCGGTAGGTGAGGCGAGGCATGGCCGCGGCAGCGAAGTGAAACCCCGGGTTCAGCGCGCTGGAACGCGCTGAATCCGGGGTTTCATCCCGCCAGGACGGGCCTAGGGCCGCACGCCGTAGAGGTGCTCTAGGGCGAGCTGGTCGAGGTGCTCGTAGGCCAGGCCGCGCTGGGCCAGGGCGTCGATGTCGGCGGTGGCCTCGCGCACGTCGCGCCAGGTCTCGCCGTCGGCCAGCGTGGGGGTGCGGAGCTGGTCCACCCCGGAGGCGCGCAGCGCCTCGACGACCTCCGGGTCGGCCCGGAATGCCTGCACCTTCTCCCGCAGGATCAGGTAGTTCCGCATGCACGCGGCCGCGCTGCCCCACACGCCCTCGTCGTCCTCGGTACGCGGCGGCTTGTAGTCGAAGTGCCGCGGTCCGTCGTAGCCGCCGGCTTCCAGCGTGTCCACCACCCAGAACGCGCCGCGCACGTTCCCGGCGCCGAACCGCAGGTCCTGGTCGAAGCGCGGGCCGTGCTGGCCGTTGAGGTCGATGTGGAACAGCTTGCCGTGCCAGAGCGCCTGGGCGATCCCGTGCGCGTAGTTCAGCCCGGCCATCTCCTCGTGCCCGATCTCCGGGTTCACGCCCACCATGTCCGGGTCGGCCAGCCCGCCGATGAAGGCCAGCGCGTGGCCTACCGTGGGGAGCAAGATGTCCCCGCGCGGCTCGTTCGGCTTGGGCTCGATCGCGAACCTGATGTCGTAACCCTGCTCGCGCACGTACGCGCACAGCACGTTCAGGCCCTCGGCGTACCGGTCAAGCGCGGCCCTGATGTCCTTGGCCGCCCCGGATTCCGCGCCCTCCCGGCCGCCCCAGAACACGTAGGTCTTCGCGCCCAGGCCGGCGGCCAGGTCGAGGTTCCGCATCACCTTGGCCAAGGCGAACCGGCGGATCTCGCGCTCGTTGGCCGTGAACGCGCCGTCCTTGAACATCGGGTGGCCGAACAGGTTCGTGGTGGCCGTGGTCACCACCACCCCGGTCTGGTCCAGTGCCTTGCGCAGCGCGCCGATCCGCTCGTCCCGTTCGGCCTCGGTGGCCTCGAACGCGAACACGTCGTTGTCGTGGAAGTTGATGCCGTACGCGCCGAGCTCGGCCAGCTTGTACACGGCGCGCTCGGCGGGCATGGGCGGGCGCACGGCGGAGCCGAACACGTCGACCCCCTGCCAGCCGACCGTCCAGATGCCGAACGAGAAGCGGTCTTCGCGCGAGGGAACGTAATCCGTGCTCACCGGGTAGTCCTTTCCTGTCGGATGAAGCTCCAGCTTGCCAGGGATGTCCCGGGCTACGCCGTCCAGCCCAGCGTGTCGTCCCGCAGCCGCCCGTACCGTTCCCTGACCTCGGGCACGGGCTCGGCGGTGTACTCGGCGCTGACGCCGGCCGGCGCCCACGCGGGCGGCCCGGCTGCCCCGGAACCAGACGCGGAACTCGTCGCGGCGGACCCAGCCGCCGTGGAGAGGGCCCAGGCGGCCTGCCGGGCCGCGCCCAGCGCGACGTACTCGGCGGGCGCGGCCACCGTTACCGGCACGCCGAAGATCATCGGCGCCACCTGCCGTACCGCCTCGGACCGGGCCGCCCCGCCGATGAGGATCACCCGTTGCGCGGTGATCCCGCAGTCGGCCAGGTTCCCGATAGCGTCGGCCAGCGAGCAGAGCACCGCCTCGACCGCGGCACGGGCCAGGTTCTCCGGGGTCGAGTTGAGGCTGGTCAGCCCGCGTAGCACGCCGCTGGCGGCTGGCCGGTTCGGGCTGCGCTCGCCGTCCAGGTAGGGCAGCAGGACCAGGCCCTGCGCGCCCGGGGGAGCGGCCAGCGCCAGCCGGGACAGCCCGGCCGCGTCGGTGCCGAGCATGCGGGCGGTGACCGTCAGCACCCGGGCCGCGTTGATCGTCGCCACCAGCGGAAGGAACCGGCCAGTGGCGTCGGCGAAACCCGCCACGGCGCCACTGGCGTCCTGGGCCGGCCGGTCCGCGACCGCGTACGCCGTGCCTGACGTGCCGATGGACACCACGACCGCGCCCGGGTCCAGGCTCAGGCCCAGGGCGGCGCCCATATTGTCCCCGGTCCCCGCCGACAGCACCGCCCCCGCCGACAGCACCGCGCCCGCCGACAGCGCCGCGGTCCGGCCCACGACCTCGGCCGGCCCGGCGAGCCGGGGCAGGCTGACGGGCCGGCCCAGCGCGGTCTCGGCGTGCCCGGGCAGCCACTGGCCGGCCGCGGGGGAGAAGTACCCGGTGCCCGAGGCGTCGCCGCGGTCGGTAGCGGGCTCGGCCGCGTCCGCGGCACCAGGTCCGCCCCCGGCCAGCCGCCAGGTCAGCCAGTCGTGCGGCAGCATCACCCGCGCCGTCCTGGCCGCGTTGTCCGGCTCGTGCTCGGCCAGCCAGCGCAGCTTGGTCACGGTGAACGAGGCCGTCGGGACGCTCCCGGTCTCCCGCGCCCAGTAGCCCGGGCCGCCGAGCTCCTCGATCAGCGCCCGGGCCTGCGGCGCGGAGCGCACGTCGTTCCACAGCAGGGCCGGCCTGATCACCTGCCCGGCCTGGTCGACCACGACCATGCCGTGCTGCTGGGCCGCGACCCCCACCGCGTCGGCCCGGCTGAGCAGCCCGTCTCCCGCCTGGGCGAGAGCCTGCCACCACCGTTCCGGGTCGCACTCGGTGCCGTCCGGATGCGGGGCGCTGGCCTGCCCGACCACCGTGCCGTCGTCGGCCCGGCAGAGCATCACCTTGGTGGACTGCGTGGATGAATCGACGCCAGCGACAAGCATCGGCGGCTCCCTGGTCGAGTTGAGGACACGATAACGTGACTCGCTCCCGCCGCCGAGTGCCAGGCCGCGATAACTCAGTAAAAGGTTTACTTGAAGTATCTATGAAACTATGTGACGACAGGACACGACAGTTGCACGTTACAAATGAACGTGCATCTGGTCTTGCATGAACCGCGTGCGTTCGGGCAGGATGTGATTTGCGTCAATCATCAGGGATTGGCGCTCTAGGCTTCGCGGGGTCGCGATGGGCTTGAGCCAAGTAGGTTTGCCGACACGGACGAAGATCGATCCTGCCATCCGCCGGCCACTTGACTTGACCGCCAGACTGCAGTGCGCACCTGGCCGCCCGCGGGTGGTCCGGATGCCATCTGACTGGTGGGACTCGCCCGCGGTGGCGGCGTGCGAGCTCGGGTCAGGGGCCCAGTCCGGCCGGACGGCCCGGAAGTTCACCCGGAACACGCTGCGCGAGTGGGGCCTGTCCGCGCTGGCCGACGACGCGGAAGCCATCGTCGGCGAGTTCGTGGCCAACGCGGTGTCGCACGCTGCGCGGGCCGCCGCGGCCATAGAGTCTGGCCAGCCCCTCGGCCTGCGGCTGCTGCGCAGGACCGGCGAGGTCATGTGCGCGGTACTCGACCCGTCCGACAACGCCCCGGTGCTCCGGGAACCAGACCGCAGTGAGGAAGACGGCCGCGGCCTGCAGATGGTGGACGCGCTGAGCGACGTGTGGGGCTGGAGCCCGGTCACCGGCCGCGGCAAGGCGGTCTGGGCGATCTTGTTCTGCGCTTTATATATGTTTTGTTAACGCTCACCTGCCACCCCGGTCGCGCCCGTTACGGTGCTGAGCTACGCTCGGTCAGCACACCCGACGGAGGAGGCCACCCGGCGATGCCCTGGACCTGGCGGTACGAGAAGGCAGACGGCAGCGTGATCACCACAGACGAGTTGCAGGAGGCGATCTTCGCCAGTCAGGGTGACGCGGAGAGCTGGCTCGGAGAGAACTGGCGCGGGCTGCTCGCCGCCGGGGTGGATCAGGTCTCGCTGCTCAACGACACCAAGGCCGAGTACGGCCCGATGAGCCTGCACCCGGAGAACTGAGCCGGGCGCAGGCTCGGTGTCGTACGAGGGGCAGCGGACTAGGGGCGCGACTTCGGGCTGGCGGTCCGCTCCGGGTCGCGGATGACCACGTCGCCGAGCGCCTCGTCGATGCGGCGCATCAGCCCGGCGTCCAGCCGGACCCCGGCCGCCTTGACGTTCTCCCGCACCTGCTCGGGCCGGGTGGCGCCGATGATGGCGGCCGACACGTTGTGGTTCTGCAGCACCCACGCCACCGCCAGCTGGGCCAGCGAGAGGCCGGCCTCGTCGGCCAGCGGGCGCAGCCGCTGCACCGCGGTGAGGATGTCGTCCTCGAGCAGGCGCTTGATGAAGCCGGAGCCGGCCGGGGCCGTGGCGCGCGAGTCGGGCGGCGGCGGCGTCCCGGGCTCGTACTTGCCGGTCAGCACGCCCTGCGCGACCGGCGAGAACACGATCTGCCCGATGCCCTCCTGCTCGGACAGCGGCACGACCTCGGGCTCGATGACCCGCCATAGCATGTTGTACTGCGGCTGGTTCGACACGATGCGGTCCAGGCCGAGTTCGGCGGCCACCCGGAGCCCGGCCGCGATCTCCTCCGCCCGCCACTCGGACACCCCGATGTAGAGCACCTTGCCCGCGCGCACGAGGTCGTCGAAGGCGCGCATGGTCTCTTCGATGGGCGTCTCGTAGTCGTACCTGTGCGCCTGGTACAGGTCCACGTAGTCGGTCTGCAGCCGGCGCAGCGACGCGTGCAGCGTCTCGGTGATGTGCTTACGCGACAGGCCGCGGTCGTTCGGCTTGTCGCCGGTCGGCCAGTACACCTTGGTGAAGATCTCGACCGATTCGCGCCGCACCCCGTGCAGCGCCCGGCCCAGGACCTCTTCGGCGCGCCCGCGCGCGTAGGCGTCGGCGGTGTCGAAGGTGGTGATGCCCTCGTCCAGCGCGGCCCGGACACACTCCGTGGCCGCCTGCTCCTCGACCTGGTCACCGTGGGTGATCCAGTTCCCGTATGCGATCTCGCTGACCATGAGACCGCTCTTGCCAAGGTGTCGGTATTCCATGATCTGTAACTGTAGGGCCAAGGGTCCGGCTAGAACTTGTCGCCCGGTCCCAGCCTGGGAGACGGCACGCGGAACCGGCGGATCTGCAGCGCTCGCATCACCGCGTACGTGGTCAGGCCGCGGGGGGACTCCCCGGGCAGCCGCTCGGCCATCAGCCGGCGCAGGCTGCGCCGGATCAGCAGCGCGTCCACCACGATGACCAGCACGAGCACCAGGACCAGCGGCGAGATGATCGCCTGGGCGCCCTTGCTCCGCACGAACACGGCGGCGAGCAGGACCACCAGTACGTACATGTAGTACTCGCTGATGCGGCGCTTGGAGTCCACGAAGTCGCGGGCCAGGGCGCGGGCCGGGCCGCGGTCGCGCGGGTTGAGGGCCCAGGCCTCACCCCGCCGCATCGCCTCGTACTTGGTGGCCCGGCCGGTCCGGGCCTTCGCCTTTTCTTCCTTGGTACGCGGCGCGGCCGGTGCCCGCGAGCCGGTGATCGGCTGGCGGCGGTTGGCCTCGGCCACGCTGCGTTTGGGCGTGGGCCGCCCCTTCGCGGACTCAGCCGCTGGGCGGGTCTTGGTGTCGGCCGGGCCGTCCGGGCTCTGCGCGCCCGGGGAATCCTGGGCCGTGCCATCGGTCGCCCCGGCGCTACGGCGTCGGAACACGGGCTTAGCTTAATGGGGGAACGGGGGAATTGACCCGCCGGAGGCCGCGGACCTTAACCAAGCGGACCCCGATCAAGAGGTGGGGCCGACACCACCTTGCCGCCGGGGGCCGACATGGTAGCTCGCAATGCGGGAGACCGCGTAGGGTGGAATGTGACTAGTCGCACGGGCTCGTCCGCCGTCTAGCCGGTCGCCCGGCCAGGAATTCCAGGCCCGGGCGCGCGGCCCGGTGGTGGCGAAGAAGTTAATGAAGGGGACGGCCGCGCGTATGGGCGTGATGAAGCGAGTCTCACTGGTCTTCAAGGCCAAGGCCAATAAGGCCCTGGACAAGATGGAAGACCCCCGTGAGACCCTGGACTACTCCTACCAGCGGCAGCTCGAGTTGCTGACGAAGGTCCGCCGTGGGGTCGCGGATGTCGCCACGTCGCGCAAGCGCGTCGAGCTGCAGATGAATCAGCTCCAGCAATCCTCGAACAAGCTCGAGGACCAAGCGCGCAAGGCGCTTGGCATGGGTCGTGAGGACCTCGCCCGGGCCGCGCTTGAGCGCAAGGCGTCGGCGCAGGGTCAGCTGAACGAACTGCAGGTGCAGTACGCCCAGCTGCAGGGCGAGGAGGAGAAGCTGACGGTCGCCTCCCAGCGGCTGCAGTCCAAGGTGGACGCCTTCCGCACCAGGAAGGAGACCATCAAGGCCACCTACACCGCGGCCGAGGCCCAGACCAGGATCAACGAGGCGTTCTCCGGCATCTCCGAGGAGATGGGCGACGTCGGCATGGCGATCCAGCGGGCCGAGGACAAGACGGCTCAGATGCAGGCCCGCGCGGGTGCGATCGACGAGCTGATGGCCTCGGGTGCGCTCGACGACGCCGTCGGCGGCCGCCGCGACGACATCCAGAGCGAGCTGGACATGATGTCGGCCAGCAGCGATGTCGAGAGCGAGCTGAGCAGGCTCAAGGGCGAGATCACCGCCAGTGCCCCCAAGCAGCTCGAAGGTTCTCGGGACGGCGCCAACGGCAATGCCCAGGCGCAGGCCCAGCCGGCCAGCGTCCCGGCGTCCGAGCTGCCCGCCGCCGAGCCGCAGGACGGTGAGCCGTCGTGATCGTCAGAATCTTGGGCGAGGGCCAGTTCAGCGTGGACGAGGCGGCCACCATCGAGCTGAACAAGCTGGACACCCAGCTCGAGGCGGCGGTCGAGCGCGACGACGAGGCTGCCTTCACGGCCGCCTTGCACGGGCTGCTCGACAAAGTCCGCGCGCTCGGCTCGCCGCTGGCCTCGGACACTCTCGAGCCGTCGGACCTGATCCTTCCGTCCCCGGATTCGAGCATGGATGAGGTCCGCAAGCTGCTCACCGACGACGGCCTCATCCCCGGCTGATCCCGGAAAAGCGTCGAGGGGAAGCGTGGAGCGTACTCGCGGGTAACGTTCGGCTGACGTCCAGCGTTGTACGGGTAGATTCAAGCCAGGGGAAATAGCTTCTGGCTCCCGGCGGCAAACCCGGCCGGGGGCGAACGGAGGTGCGCCATGGCGGCGCGGACTAGGTATGCGCCCGACCGGGGACTTACGTTGCGGATGACCGCGACCATGTTCCTGCTCGGGCTGGTGTTCGTCGCGTTCATCGCCGCGATCATCGGCATCGGGACGGCGTATCACGCCTCCAGTGCCGCGATCGTGCTGTTCGCGGTGATCCTGGGCGGAGGCTTCGCCATCGGGTCGCTGTTCTACTCGGACAAGATCGCGCTGCGAACGGCGGGCGCCCACGAGGTCAGCGCGGACGACCGGGATGAGGACGCCCGGCGGCTGCACGCCATCGTGGACCGGCTGTGCGCCCTGGCCGACATGCCCAAGCCGCGCGTGGCGATCGCCGAGACCGACATGCCGAACGCGTTCGCGACCGGCCGCAACGCCGACCACGCGGTGGTCTGCGCGACCCGTGGCATCATGCGCCGGCTGACGAACGAGGAGCTCGAGGGCGTCCTGGCCCACGAGATGTCGCACGTAGCGCACAAGGACGTCCAGGTCATGACGATCGCGTCGTTCCTGGCCATCATCGCCGCGCTGCTGGTCAGGATCGCCTTCTACGGCGAGCTGTTCGGCGGCGGGGGCCGTCGCGGCGGAAACAACAACAACAACGCCCTGCCCATCATGCTGATCCTCATGGTGGTCAGCGCGGTCGTCTACGCCGTGAGCTTCCTGCTGATCAGGCTGCTGTCCCGGTACCGCGAGCTGTCCGCCGACCGCAGCGGGGCGCTGCTCACCGGCCAGCCAAGCGCGCTGGCGTCCGCGCTGGTCAAGGTAACCGGCGACATCGGCCGGATCCCGACCAGGGACCTGCGTACCGCGCAGCCGCTGAACGCGTTCTTCTTCGCGCCGGCGATAAGCCTGCACGGCACCGGCGGGGCCGGCCTGTCCAACCTGTTCTCCACCCACCCGAGCCTCGAGCGCCGGCTGGCCGAGCTCGACAAGCTGCAGAAGCAGCTCGGCGGTCAGGCGTAGCGCCGGTGGGCTTCCTCGACGCGCTGCTCGGCCGGACCAAGCCGGTCCAGCCCAAGCTGGACGACCTGTTCGCGCTGCCGTCAGCGGCGATCACGCTGGACGCCGGAGCCGGGTTCAAGCCCACCGGCTCCGGCTCCGTCTGCTTCCGCTCGGTCGAGGGCCGGTCCTTCTCCGACGTGCAGAAGGACGTGCAGGAGCTGCTCAACTCGAGCTCGCACGCCGATGGCGGCCTGCCGGTCGAGGTGACCAAGGACGACTTCGGCTTCACCTGGCTGGTCAGTTCGCGCATGTCGGACCAGCTCGACACGCTGGTCACCGACCTGCACGCGGTCAACTCCTCGCTGGTGGACAACGGCTTCGGCCCGCAGTTGCTGTGCACTCTGGTGGCCTTCAGGGACGACCAGGAACGCCGCCTCGCCCTCGTCTACCTGTACAAGCGAGGCTCGTTCTACCCGTTCGCCCCGCTGGCCGGCGAGCGCCGCAACAACGCGCTCGAACTGCAGGTCAAGGGCGTGATCGGCAGCGACCTGAAGTGGGAGCCCGACCTGGCCCGGTGGTTTCCCGTCTGGGGCGCCCCCGGTTTGTAAAGGCCCCCCGGTTTGTAAAGGGTTGTGAGCCACGCCTCAGCAGTGGCTGGAATGCGTCCGCACCGCATATCGTTGGACTGCACGTTGGAGCAACGCCATGACCGCGGCGGCGCCTCATCAAACCGACGGCACAAGAACCAGGCGGGAGCTAAGGTGACTGTTCAGCAAGAGTCCACCACGCAGGGGATCGTCCTGACCGCGGGCGCGGCGGGCAAGGTCAGCGCGCTGCTCGCGCAAGAGGGCCGCGAGGACCTCAGGCTGCGTATCGCGGTGCAGCCGGGCGGCTGCTCGGGGCTTAAGTACCAGCTCTACTTCGACGAGCGTGCCATCGACGGCGACATCGTCGCCGATTTCGATGGCGTCCAGGTCGTGACCGACAAGATGAGCGCCCCGTACCTGATGGGCGCGACCATCGACTTCGTGGACACGATCGAGAAGCAGGGCTTCACGATCGACAACCCGAACGCGACGGGTTCCTGCGCCTGCGGCGACTCGTTCCACTAACGGCGGCCTGGGGGGATAAGGTAACGCCGTGCGTATTGCCGTTACGGGGTCGATCGCGACCGACCACTTGATGACGTTTCCCGGGAAGTTCACCGACCAGCTCATCGCGGACAAGCTCGACCGCGTCTCGCTGTCGTTCCTGGTCGACGACCTGGCTATCCGCCGTGGCGGAGTGGCGGCCAACATCGCCTTCGGGCTGGGCCTGCTCGGCCTGCGGCCGCTGCTCGTCGGCGGGGTCGGAGCCGACTTCGAGGACTACCGGCAGTGGCTGGAAGCCCACGGCGTCAGCACCGCGGGCGTGCGGGAATCGATGCTCAAGCACACCGCGCGCTTCGTCTGCACCACTGATGAGGACGGCAACCAGATCGGCTCGTTCTACGCCGGCGCGATGAGCGAGGACGCGGACATCAAGCTCGCGCCGCTGGCCGCCGAGCACGGAGGCATCGACCTGGTGCTGGTCGGGGCCGGCGACCCCGGGGCCATGGTGGCGCGCACCGTGGACTGCCGTGAGACCGGCCTGGCGTTCGCCGCCGATCCCTCGCAGCAGCTGGCCAGGATCCTCGGCGACGAGCAGGTACGGACGCTGGTCGACGGCGCGGACTACCTATTCGGCAACGAGTACGAGGAAGCCCTGATCGAGCGTAAGTCCGGCTGGGGTGGCGCGGAGATGCTGAACCGCGTCGGCGTCAGGATCACCACGCTCGGCCCGGGAGGTGCCCGGATCGAGCGTAAGGGTGAGCCCACGATCTCGGTGCCCGCTGTACCCGACGCCAAGCCCGTCGACCCGACCGGTTCCGGCGACGCGTTCCGTTCCGGCTTCCTAGCCGCCGTGGCCTGGGGCCTGACGCTGGAGCGGGCCGCTCAGCTCGGCAACCTGATGGCCGTGCACGCCCTGGAGGCCACCGGGCCGCAGGAGTACACCATCAAGCCCGGGCCGCTGTCCGAGCGCTTCGCAGCGGCGTACGGCGACACGGCGGCGGCTGAGGTCGCGTCCCACCTGCCCGCCTGAGCCCCTTTTTTCCGCCGAACGAGCCGGGTCACCCGCCCGGGTGACCCCGCTCGCGATTCCCGGCCTCTCCGGGTCCAACCCAATGCCCGCTTGCGGCGTCTTCAGGTTGTAAAGAATTTTCCTTCCTGAGGAGGCGTCGTGAAACGCGCTTGGTTCATCGCTTTGCTCACCTTGACTGTGCTCACCTTGACTGGAGCTGGGCTTACTATCACCGGATTGACCCTGAGCGGGACGGCGCAAGCCGCCCCCGCGCACCCGGCCGCCCCGGCCCAGTATTCGGCCGGGCGGATGGTGCTTTTCGACTGCCCCGGCCAGCACGCCCTGGTGCGGCCGAAGGACTTCGTTCTCGCCTGTGCTGACGCCAACTCCGTTCTGGAGAAGCTGACCTGGACCACCTGGGCTCCCGGCCTGGCCAGCGCCGAGGGCACGCTGGTGCAGAACGACTGCACGCCTTATTGCGCGGCCGGGCACTTCCACAACTATCCCGCCCTGGTCGTCTTGTGGGGCAGCAAGGCGGTCGGCCCGGGGGAGCACGCCTACACGAAGCTGACGCTTATCCTCACCGGCTCGCGCCCGGGCTATTACGATTCTGTGCATCACAAGTGGGTGTACGCCCCGGTGACCCAGACCTTCCCGCTGCTGACCTCTTCTTCCACGGGAGCCTGAAGCCATGCATCTCTTCGGCAGACCCGTCTTCGGCCGACCCGCCCTCGCGGCCGGCGCGCTGATCTGCGTCGCGGCACTGACCGGCTGCGCGTCGTCGGGCAGCAGCCAGCCGCCCGCGGCCAGCCCGAGCGCCCCGGCCGCTAGCAGCAATACCCCGGCCGTGGTGGCGCCATCTTCCTCCTCGGCAGCGGGTTCGACGGCCTGCGCGACCAGCGCGCTGCAGGTCAAGCTGGGCCCCTCCGACGGCTACGCCGGCGGCGTGTACCAGACCATCGACTTCACCAACACCTCGGGCAGCCCGTGCACGCTCACCGGCTACCCCGGCGTCTCCCTGGTCACCGGGCCGCCGTACCAGCAGCTCGGCCTGGCCGCCAAGCGCAGCACCACCACCCCGGTAACCACCGTCACGCTGGCCCCCGGCGCGACCGCCAACGCCGTGGTGCAGATCGTGGACGCGCTGAACTTCCCGAGCCCGACCTGCCAGCCCACCAAGGCGGCGGCGCTGAAGGTCTTCCCGCCGGACCAGTTCACCGCCGTCTACCTGCCCGACACCTCCTACGGCTGCGGCCAGTCCGTCCAGACCCTCTACATCGCCCCCATCCGCTCCGGCTCCGGCGCCACCCAGTAATCCCTTCCCGCCCCCGTCGGCCCGGCGGGGGCGGGGCGGCGGTAGCGTGGCTGGCATGCAAACGGCGGCGGGCCTGAGCCATTCGCTGGCGGCCGTGTATCAGGGGCCGCCGGCGCTGACGGTGGCGCGGGCGTTCACCGAGTGGACGCTCGACCCGCCGATGCTGGTGCTGGTGCTGCTCCTCGGCGGCGGCTACCTCGCCGGGGTGCGCAAGTGCGGAGACTGGCCGGTGGCGCGGCGGATCTGGTTCCTCGGCATCGGCCTGGGCGCCCTGATCATCGCCACGATGTCCTTTATCGGCGCCTACCAGTCGGTGCTGTTCTTCGCCCGCGCCATCCAGACGGTGCTGCTCGTCCTGGTGGTGCCGCTGTTCCTGACGCTCGGGCGCCCGATCAGCTTGTTCATCGCGGTGTTCCCCCGGGCAGGCGCGCGCCTGGAGGCGGCCATCCGCTCGCGTCCGGCCCGGATCCTCACCTTCCCCGCGATCACCACGCTGGCCCTGGTGGCCGTGCCCTTCGCCATGTACTTCACGTCGTGGTACACGGCGGTGTTCCACAGCACGGCGGTCAGGGAACTGACGTACCTGGCGCTGCTAGCGCCGGGGTTCGCGTTCTTCTGGACGCTGCTGCGGGTCGACCCGGTACCGAAGGAGTACTCCTACGCGGTCTCGATGTGGATCACCGGCGGCGAGGTCATCGGCGACGCCTTCTTCGGGCTCGCGGTCATCGCCGACCAGAACCTCATCGGCGCCGGCTGGTACCACGCGCTGGCCCGGCCCTGGGGCCTCAGCCTCCAGTCGGACCAGATCGTCGGCGGCGGGGCGCTGTGGATCCTCGGCGACCTCGTCGGCCTGCCGTTCCTGGCCGCGCAGCTGATCCAGCTGATGCGCGAGGACGAGTCCGACGCGGCCAGGGTCGACGCCGACCTGGACGCCAGGGACGCGGAACTCGCGACCACGGCGGCGACCACGGCGGAACCAGCGAGCGGCCAGCCGGAAAAGCCCTGGTGGGAGGACGACCCGAGGTTCACAAGCCGGTTCAAGCCGACCTGACGGCCGGCCCGGCGATAACAGCTGGCGGCGGATGTACAGGGCCCAGCCGCCCTGCGGCAGCTCGGCGTGGGCGACGAACTCGTGGGCCTTCATCGTGCACCAGGACGGTATGTCGGTGTAGGCCGCCGGGTCGTCGGCCAGCACCGCGATCACCGCGCCCAGCGGCACGTCCCTGATCTGCTCGGCGAGCATGATGATGGGAATCGGGCACTTGCGGCCGAGGGCGTCGATGACCAGGGCTGCCGTCGGAGGAGGAACGGAAACCGCGGACCGTTCGGCCTCCATCGACCGAACGGGTGCGGTCTCAGCGGCCGGCCGGTCCGTGCGGCCGCCGGCCGGCGCGCGCCCGAACAGCCGAGCCCGGCGCCCCGTCACGCGGTTTCTCCAGCTCGCGCACGCACCCTCACGCCCTCCATCATGCCCGCAGCGGCGGACGGTACGCGCGCGCCACGCGAAGATGACCCAAACATGCGGGGTCCTAGCTGCCTCGCGGCCGGAGCGCGATACTGTTTGCACGACACGTTGTAGCAGAACCGAGGAAGGCCCTCGCCTTGACTACCGACCACGCCGAACAGGGCTCTAGAAAGCCCCGTCCGGTCCGGGCCCGCGCCAAGCGCGCGGCCGGGCTGACGGCCGCGCTTACTCTCACAGTCCTCGGCCTTACCGGGTGCACGAACGACACGTTCACCCGGCTCGGGTTCCCGCCCCCGATCACCAAGCAGGGCAACACCGTCCTGACGCTCTGGCAGGGGTCCTGGATCGCGGCCATCGCGGTGTGCTTGCTGATCTGGGGCCTGGTCCTGTGGGCGGTGGTCTTCCACCGCAAGCGCGGCGACAAGCTTCCGATGCAGGCGCGTTACAACATGCCGATCGAGATCATGTACACGGCGGTGCCGTTCGTGCTGATCGCGGTGCTGTTCTACTTCACCGCGAAGGACGAGAACAACATCGACAGCCTGCCGGCCAAGCCGGCCGTCACGGTGAACGTCCTCGGGTTCCAGTGGAGCTGGCAGTTCAACTACCCGCAGTACCACGTGACCAACACCGGGAACATGTACGGCTACGGGGCACTGCCGGTCCTGGAGATCCCCAAGGGGGAGACGGTCCAGTTCAACCTGACCTCCGAAGACGTCATCCACGCGTTCTGGGTGCCCGAGTTCCTGTTCAAGCGCGACGTCGTCCCGGGCCACCCGAACCACTTCACGATCACCGCGACGCAGACGGGGACCTTCATCGGGCACTGCAGCGAGCTGTGCGGCCTTTACCACTCCAAGATGCTGTTCACGCTGAAGGTCGTGTCTCCGCAGCAGTTCCAGACGTACATGTCCTCCCAGCAGGCGGCGCAAAGTTCATCCGGGAGCACCCAGTGAGCACGATCGAACATCCGGCGCACCCCATTGAGCCTGCGGGCCCGGTCACCGCCTACGTCACCCCTCGGACCGAGCGCAAGGGCAACGTCCTCGCGTACTGGCTGTCCTCCACCGACCACAAGATCATCGGCCACCTGTACCTGATCACCTCGTTCTTCTTCTTCCTTGTCGCCGGGGTGATGGCGCTCCTCATCCGGATCCAGCTCCTCGGGCCGAACCAGCACGTGGTGTCCGACCAGCAGTACAACGAGCTGTTCACCATGCACGGCACGCTCATGCTGCTGCTGTTCGCCACCCCGCTGTTCGTCGGGTTCGCGAACGAGCTGGTGCCGCTGCAGATCGGCGCGCCCGACGTGGCGTTCCCGCGGCTCAACCTGCTGAGCTACTACATGTTCACCTTCGGCGGCCTGATCCTGCTGGCCAGCTTCCTGGCCCCGGGCGGCTCGGCGTCGTTCGGCTGGTACGCCTACTCGCCGCTGACCAGCGCGATCTACTCGCCCGGCATCGGCGCCGACATGTGGATCATGGGCCTGGTGCTGTCCGGCCTGGGTACCATCCTGGGCGGGGTCAACTTCGTCACCACCATCTTCTGCATGCGCGCGCCGGGCATGACGATGTTCCGGATGCCGATGTTCACCTGGAACGCGCTGCTCACCTCGATGCTGGTGCTGATGGCCTTCCCGGTGCTGGCCGCCGCGCTGCTCGTGCTGGAGATCGACCGGCGCCTCGGCGCGCACGTCTTCGACGCCTCCAGCGGCGGCGCGATCATGTGGCAGAACCTGTTCTGGTTCTTCGGCCATCCCGAGGTTTATATCCTCGCGTTGCCCTTCTTCGGCATCGCGACCGAGATCATCCCGGTGTTCAGCCGCAAGCCGCTGTTCGGCTACAAGACGCTGATCGCCGCCACCATCGCCATCGCCGGCTTGTCCATGACCGTGTGGGCGCACCACATGTTCACCACCGGCGCGGTGCTGCTGCCGTTCTTCTCGTTCATGACGTTCCTGATCGCGGTGCCCACCGGGGTGAAGTACTTCAACTGGATCGGCACCATGTGGAAGGGGCAGCTCACGTTCGAGCCGCCCATGCTGTACACGGTCGGCTTCCTGATCACGTTCGTCTTCGGCGGCGTCACCGGCATCATCCTGGCCTCGCCGCCGCTCGACTTCGCGGTGTCGGACTCTTACTTCGTGGTGGCACACTTCCACTACGTGCTGGCCGGCACGGTGCTGTTCGAGATGTTCGCCGGCTTCTACTTCTGGTGGCCGAAGATGACCGGCAAGATGCTCAACAGCCGGCTCGGCAAGGTCCAGTTCTGGGTCATGTTCATCGGCTTCAACATGACGTTCCTGGTCCAGCACTGGACCGGGGTCGAGGGCCAGGTCCGGCGTACCGCCAACTACCCCGACCTGCCCGGCAACGTGACCACCCTCAACATCATCTCCACCGTCGGGTCCTGGCTGCTCGCGCTGTCCGTGCTCATGTTCTTCTGGAACGTGTACATCACCTGGCGGCACGGGGTGAAGGTAACCGAGGAAGACCCGTGGGGTTACGCTAGCTCGCTGGAGTGGGCGACCTCCTGCCCACCGCCGCGGCACAACTTCTACCGGATCCCGCGGATCCGGTCCGAGCGGCCCGCCTTCGAGGCGCACTACCCGCACATCAAGTGGGGCCGGGAGTCGTACGGCCTCGAACAGACGATGCCGGCCGCGGCCATCGAGACGCGAGAGTAGAGGTTCCCAGATGAAGGTCGAAGGCTGGCTGTTCCTCGGCTGCGGCGTCTTCTTCGCCGGCGCGGACGTCGTGTACTGGTACACCTCGAAGGAGGTAACCGGCACGGCCGCGCTCGCGTTCGCGGTCGGCCTGGCCATCCTCACCGGCTTCTACGTGCTGTTCACCGGCCGCCGCCTGCCCAAGCGCCCGGAGGACGATCACGTCGGCGAGGTCGAGCAGGGCACCGGCGAGATCGGGTTCTTCAGCCCGCACAGCTGGTGGCCGTTGTGGATGGGCGCGGCGGCAGCGGTGGCCGCGCTCGGCTTCGCGGTCGGCTGGTGGCTCTTCCTGCTCGGCTGCCTGTTCACCGTGTTCGCCGCGATCGGCTTCGTCTTCGAGTACTACCGCGGCAACTTCTCCCACTGAGCCTGGCTAGCCTGCTACGGCTAGGCCGCACTGGTGGGCGAGGATGACCAGCTGGATGCGGTCCCTGGCGTCCAGCTTGGTCAGCAGGTGGGCGACGTGGGTCTTGGCCGTGGCCGGGCTGATCGTCAGCCCCTCGGCGATCTCCGCGTTGGACAGCCCGCGGGCGACCATCGTGAGCACTTCGAGCTCGCGCTCGGTCAGCAGCCGCCGCAGCCGCTCCCGGACCTGGACCCGGCGATCCTCGGTCGGTACCGAGGGGGGAGCGGAGGTCGGCGAGGTCCGGGTGAACTCGCCGATCAGGCGCCGGGTGACGCTGGGCGCGAGCAGCGCGTCGCCGCCCGCGACCACCCGGATGGCGGTGAGCAGGTCCGCGGGCAGCGTGTCCTTGAGCAGGAAGCCGCTGGCGCCGGCGCGCAGCGCGGCGAAGACGTACTCGTCCAGGTCGAAGGTCGTCAGGATCAGCGCCCGCACGTCGGTGCTCCCGGTGATCCGCCTGGTCGCCTCGATGCCGTCCATCACCGGCATCCGCACGTCCATCAAGATCACGTCGGGCCTGGCCTGCCTGGCCACCTCGACGGCCTCGGCGCCATTGCCCGCCTCGCCGACCACCTCGTAACCCGGCGTGGCCGCGATGATGCCGCAGAAGCCCACCCGGACCAGCACCTGATCGTCGGCCACCACCACCCGCAGGGGCGTCATCACCTTTCCCGGGGCAGCGGGATGTGCGCGCTGACACCGAAGCCGTAGCCGGGCAGCGGGCCGGCGCCGAAATCCCCGCCGAGCAGGCTGACCCGCTCGCGCATCCCGATGATCCCGTGGCCGCTACCCCCGATGGCGTCAGAAGGACCGTAGTCCGGGGCGACGTCGCCCGCGAGAGCCATCGCGGGCAGCCCGGCGCCGTTATCCGTCACCTCCAGGACCAGCTCGTCGCGGCCATAGCCGATCAGCACCTGGCAGGAACTCGTCCGCGCGTGCTTGACCACGTTAGTCAGCGCTTCCTGGACGATCCGGTAGGCCGACAGGTCGATGCTGGCGGGTAGCTTCCGGGGTATCCCGCGGCGGTTCACGTCCACCCGGACGCCGGCGCTCGCGGTGCGGGCGACCAGCCGGTCCAGGTCGGCCAGGCCCGGCGCCGGGAGCAGCGGCGCCGCAAGCAGCGGTGCCGGTGCGTCGGAGCCACCTCGTTCGTCCCGATCTTCTTGGACCTCTGGCCGGGCCGCCTCGTTCTCGTCCGCCTGGCGCAGGGCGCCGAGCATCCGGCGCATCTCGTCGAGGGCCTCCCGGCTGGTGGCCTGAATGGCTCCGAGGGCGGTGCGCGCGTCGTCGGGCTGGGTGTCGATGACGTACTGGCCGTAACCCGCCTGGACCGCGATGACGCTCATGCTGTGCGCCACCACGTCGTGCAGCTCCCGGGCGATGCGCAGCCGCTCTTCGGCGACCGCCTTGCTGGCCGCCTCGTCCTGCAGCCGGACCGCGTACCGGCGCCGCTGGCGCACGACGTACCCGGTGCCCCACCCGACGGTCACGCACAGCGTGGCGAAGACGACCGCCCCGCTCGGGAAGAAGCCGCCGTTGGCCGTGTGCAGCAGCGCCCCATCGGCCGCCAGGGCGGCGAACACGGCGATGAGCGCGTGCGCGGCGGCTTTCCTGTGCTCGTAGGTCGCCGCGACCAGGTAGAGCACGTACGCGACGGGCAGGAAGTAGAACAGCGCGCCCACGTCGGGGCCGGTCAGCACGGTCACCACGACCGAGCCGGCCAGCAGGAGGCCGAGCATGAACACCGGGCGGCGGCGGCGCAGGCCGACCGCCACCACCGCCATGACGATCAGGAAGACGACCAGCGGCCAGGTCAGCGAGAGCGGGCGGTACGGTACGAAGCCGTACGGGTTCTCGATGGCCTGGACGACGCCGTGCCTGATCGTGGCCAGCAGGATCAGGCCGAATACCCCGCCGACCACATAGTCGAGCGCGGCCAGGTGCCAGGGACCGAGCCGCATGGCCAGCGGCGGCCGCTCAGGAGTGGTGCGCACGAATCCACCGTAACCGCCAGCACCGGCCCGAGCGTCATCCTCCAGGCGTAAGCCGCACGGCAAACCGCGATCGCGGGGGAGGTGAGTTTCACCCTGGCGGCCGATGCCCCGGCCGGGCCCGCACTGGCACGGTAACACCATGCCACCCACACAGGCCTCCCCGGACGGCGCTCAGGCGACCGCCGTCATCGAGACCGTCGGGCTGACCAAGGTGTACCCCGGCGAAGTGACCGCGCTCGGCGGCCTGACCGTCTCGTTCGCCCCCGGCGTCACCGGCCTGGTCGGCGCCAACGGCGCGGGTAAGTCCACGCTGATAAAGATCCTGCTCGGCCTGGTCACGCCGACCAGCGGACAGGTCCGGGTGCTCGGCCACGACTGCGCGACCAGCGGCGAGACGATCAGGATGCTGCTCGGTTACATGCCCGAGCACGATTGCCTGCCGCCCGACGTGACCGCGACCGAGTTCGTCACCCACCTGGGCCGGATCTCCGGCCTGCCGCCCACGGTGGCCAAGGAACGTGCCGCCGAGTCGCTGCGGCACGTCGGCCTGCACGAAGAGCGGTACCGGCTGATCGGCACCTACTCGACCGGCATGAAGCAGCGGGTGAAGCTGGCCCAGGCGCTGGTCGGCGCCCCCCAGCTCATGCTTCTCGACGAGCCGACCAACGGGCTCGACCCCGCCGGACGCACCGCCATGCTCGAGCTGATCGGCCGGATCGGCGCGGAGTTCGGCATCTCCATCGTGGTCGCCTCCCACCTGCTCGGCGAGATCGAGCGGATCTGCGACCACCTGGTCGCGATCGACGGCGGACGGCTGCTGCGCGCCGCCTCGATCACCAGCTTCACCCAGGCCAGCCAGGTCCTCGCGGTGGAGGTCGCGGAGGGCCTGCCCCGGCTGCAGGCCGAGCTGGCCGCCCGCGGCCTCCCCGCCACCAGCTCGGCCGGGACCCTGCTGGTGCCGCTCGGCGGCGACGAGACCTACGACATCGTGCGGGACTGCGTGGCGGCGCTCGCGCTGCCGCTGTGCCGCCTGGAGCAGCGGCGGCACCAGGTCGAGGAGCTGTTCCGCGACGACGAGGCGGAGGCGCGGCATGCCTGACGCTGCGGCGGCCGGGGTCATCCACGACCTCGGCTACCGCGGCTACGACGGTCCCCGGCTGGGCCGGGCGCAGATCGTCAGGGCGCTGACCTGGCACAGTTTCCGGTCCGCGTACGGCATCGGCCGGGGCGTGAAGGGCAAGATCGTCCCGGTCCTCGCGTTCATCGCCATGTGCCTGCCCGCGCTGGTGAACGCGTTCGCGGTGGCCCGCGGCAACCAGCGGCTGTTCGGCTACGACGTCTACGTCCCGACGCTGCGGGCCGCCCTGGTCACGATCTTCATCGCGGCCCAGGCGCCCGAGCTCGTCTCCAGGGACCTGCGCAGCCGGGTGCTGCCGCTGTACTTCTGCCGGCCGCTGCGCCGCGGCGATTACCCGCGGGCCAAGTACCTCGCGCTGACCGCGGCGCTGCTGATCCTGATCGAGGTGCCCCTGCTCATCCTGTACGTCGGCACGATCGCCGCGGCCAAGGGCGGCTCGGCCATCTGGGCGCAGACCAGGGCGCTGATCCCCGGGCTCGGCGTCGGCCTGATGTGGGCCGTGCTGTTCGCGGCCATCGGGCTGGTCCTGGCCAGCCTCACCGGGCGGCGCGCGTACTCGACCGGGATCGTCGCTATCTCGTGCGTTCTGACGTTCTTCCTGGCCCTGCTGCTGATCAGCGCCGAGGGAGGGATCACGGCCACGTCCACCGGGGCGCGGGTGGGCGGCCTCTTCAGCCCGTTCACCATCCTCGACGGGGTGCGGGTCTGGCTCGGCGGCGACCCGGCCACCGGCCTCGTCGCCGATCCAGGCCGCTACGGGCCGCTCTACGGGGTCGTCGCGGTGGTCCTGCTCGCGGCCTGCCTCGCCGGGCTGGCCGCGAGATACCGGAAGGTGAGCCAGTCGTGACCATCGAGCTGCGCCCCACTATCGAGCTACGCGGGGTCTCGCGCTGGTACGGAAACGTGGTGGCGGTCAACGACGTCACCATGTCCATCGGGCCCGGGGTCACCGGCCTGCTCGGCCCGAACGGCGCGGGCAAGTCCACCATCATGCACATGATGGCCGGCTTCCTGCCGCCGTCCCGCGGTGAGCTCACCGTGGCGGGCCAGCCCAGCTGGCGTCACCCGGCCCTGTACCGGCAGGTCGGCCTGGTCCCCGAACGTGACTCGGTATACGCCTTCCTGACCGGGGAGCAGTTCGTCACCGCGACCGCGAGGCTGCACGAGCTCGGCCAGCCGGCCGCCGCCGCGCACCGGGCGATCAGCCTGCTCGACATGGCCGACGCGGCGGACCGCAAGATCGCCACCTACTCCAAGGGCATGCGCCAGCGGATCAAGGTGGCCGCGGCGCTCGTCCACGATCCGGAGATCCTGGTGCTCGACGAGCCGTTCAACGGGATGGACCCGCGGCAGCGCCTGCACATGATGGACCTGCTCGACAAGCTCGGCAGCGAAGGCCGGACGATCCTGTTCAGCTCGCACATCCTCGAGGAGGTCGAGCGGCTGGCGGGCACCATCCAGGTGGTGGTGGCCGGGCGGCTGGCCGCCTCGGGCGACTTCCGCGCGATCCGGCGGCTGATGACGAGCAGGCCGCACGTGTTCACGGTGCGCTCGTCCGACGACCGCCTGCTGGGCGGCGCGCTGATCGCCCGGCCCGCGGTGACCGCCGTCGAGCTAGGCCGGGCCGGGCTGCAGGTGCGGACCTCGGACTACGGGGCGTTCTGCCGCGACATCGCCATGCTGGCCCGCGATCACCGGATCCGGCTGCTGGAGGTGCTGCCGACCGACGAGTCCTTGGAAAGCGTCTTCGCCTACCTCGTTGCCAGCTGAAGGAGTACCTATGTCCGGCTTGGTCAACCCGACGGTCGCGCGGATCACGCTGCGCGCCACCCTGAGCCGCAAGCGGGCGCTGCTCTTCGCAGGTCCCGGGCTGGTCCTCATCGTGCTCACCGCGGCGCTGAGAGCCTCACGGGCGCCGGCCCGGCCCTGGCCGTCGCACGTCCTGGGCACGTTCGGCTTCTCGGTCCTGCTGCCGCTCACCGCGCTGATCATCGGCACCAGCGTGCTCGGCGCCGAGATCGACGACGGCAGCATCGTCCACCTGCTGGCCACGCCGATCCGCCGGTCCTCGGTGGTGGCCACCAAGTTCGGAGTCGCGACCGGCCTCACCATGGTCTTCGCCGCGGTGCCCGAGCTCATCGCCGCCCTGATCGCGGGCGGCGGCAGCGCCCCGCCCGCCGGTGACACGCCCGGAGCCCTGGTCACCATCAACTCGGGCAAGTTCGCCATCGGGCTGTTCGTCGGGGCGCTGGCCTGCTCGGTGATCTACAACGCCGTCTTCGTCATGGTTTCCGTGGCTACCACCCGCGCGATCGCCGTCGGCCTGCTCTACGTGCTGGTCTGGGAGGTGCTGCTAGCCAACTTCGTCGGCGGGGTCCGGCTGCTGTCGGTGAGCCATTACGGCCTGGGCATCGCCAACGGGTTCGTGGCCGACCCGGCCCTTGGGGCCGGGCTGAACGTACTAACATCCGTGGTCATGGGCATCATCGTCACGGGCGCGGCCCTGGTCCTGGCAGCCAACCTGCTGTCGTCCTTCACCCTCAAGGGAGAACCCGCCTGAGCAGGTATAAAAGCGGGCCGGTACTCTTGCCGGCCCGTCCGGACGTCATGCATACATGCCGGTAGCGGAGCAGGACCTACCGCAGGGACACGCCGCGGGCATCGCCCGCGGCGCCGTCCTGATCGCCAGCCTCACGATCTTGTCCCGGGTTCTCGGGCTCGCCCGCACGCTGGTGTTCTCCCAGCGGGTCGGGGCGAGCTGCCTGGGCACGGCCTACGTCACCGCGAACCAGGTTCCCAACCTGGTCTACGAGCTGGTCGTGGGCGGCGCGCTGACCAGCGCCATGGTCCCGGTGCTGGCCCGGTCGGCCGAACGGTCCGCCGCCGACCCCCGCGAGCGGGCCCGGGTCAGCCAGGTTTCCTCGGCCCTGGTCACCTGGGCCGTCATCATCATGCTGCCGCTGACCATCGCGATCGCGGCGGCCGCGGGCCCGATCGCGGGCCTGCTCAACCCGGCCAACGCGCAGGCGCACTGCGTCCGGGCCGACGTGGTCGCGGTGACCGGCGACATGCTCGTGGTCTTCGCGCCGCAGATCATCCTGTCCGGGCTCGCGGTCATCCTGTACGGGCTGCTGCAGTCCTACCGCCGCTTCGCCGGCCCGGCCATCGGGCCGGCCATCTCCAGCCTGGTGGTCATCTCCGCGTACCTGGCCTTCGCGCCCGTGGACAAGGATCTCCCGCTGTCCCGGCTGCCGGTGACGGCCCAGCTCATCTTGTCGGTCGGCACCACCCTCGGCGTCGCCGCGCTGCTCGCCGTGGCCGTCCTGCCGGTCCGGCGGCTGCACCTGACGTTCCGGCCCCGGCTGCGGTTTCCGCCGGGGGTGGCGCGCCTGGCCGGGGGACTGGCCCTGGTCGGGGTGGTCGAGATCGTCGCCTACGACCTGTCCACCGTGGTGGCCCTGGTGCTGGCCAACGGCCGGGGCGAGACCGGCGCGGTGGTCCTGCTGAGCTACGGCTGGCAGGTGTTCAACTCGGTGAACGGCGTGCTGGCGCTGTCCGTGGCGGTCAGCGCGTTCCCCGTGCTCGCCGCGCGCGAGGGACACGTCTTCGACCGGACCTGCGCCGGCTCCACCCGGGCGGTGCTGCTGGTCAGCTGGCTCGGGGCGGCCGTCGTGGCGGCCATCGCCGCCCCGGCCGCCCGTGTCCTGGCTCACGAGCCGGAGCAGGTGCCGGAACTGGTAGCCGGGCTCGCCCTGTTCGCGCCGGGGCTGGTCGGGTTCGGGGTCATCGGGAACATGTCCCGGGTGATGATGGTCCTGGGCCGTCTCAAGCTCGCGGCGGTAGCGGTGGCCGGCAGCTGGCTGGTGGTGATAGTGGCGGACGCGGTGCTGGGCGAGCTCGTGCCCGCCCGCTTCGTGGTGGCCGCGCTGGCCCTGGGCAACACCATCGGCCAGACGGTAGTGGCCGTCCCGCTGGTCCTCGCGGCCCGCCGCATCCGCGGTCCCGAGGCGGTCCGGGGCACCGGCCGGGCCACGCTGACCGGTGCGGCGGCCGGGGTCGCCGGGGCGGTGGCGGGCGTGGCCGTCACCCTGGCCCTGCCGGCCGACCGCAAGCTGCTGGCCGCCGCGGTGGCCGCCCTGGCGGCGGTCACCGCGGCCCTGGTCTTCGGCCTGGTCACCTACCTCCTAAACGACGGTGACCTGCGCGCAGCCACCGGATGGCTCCTCAGCCGCCCTCGCGGGGCTCTTCCTCCGCGGCGTCGCCCGCGGGTAGCTGGCCGTGCTCGCTACCAGAGCCCGACCCGACCGCGGCGGGCTCCTGGCCGGCTTCCACCTCGTGCCCGTCGCCGCCGTGCCCGTTCCCGTGCCCGTTGGTCTGGACCGGGATGGTCTCGGCGAAGGACCGGTTGGCGACGGCGCGGGCCCAGCCGAGCGCCCCGCGCGAGCCGGGCGAGGGCACGCCGTTCTCGTCCACCGATCCCCGGCCGGGCAGCAGCGCCGGTACCGGCTTGGCTTCGAGCACCGCCCGCTTCTCCTCGTTCACCGGCTGGTGCACCTCGATGAACTCGCCGTTCGGGAGTTGTCTGATGATGCCGGACTCGTAGCCGTGCAGCAGTTCCTCGGCGTCCTTACGCTGCAGGCCCAGGCAGATACGTTTCGTGATGACGTAAGCCGCGGCGGGGGCTAGGAAGACCGCGAAGCGCGCGATCCAGGTGATCGTGTACAGCGGGATCTGCAGCTTGTCCGCGATGACGTCGTTCGCGCCCTCGGCCCACAGCACGCCGTAGAACGCCATCGCCGCCGCCCCGGTCGCGGTCCGCGTCGGGGCGTTCCTGGGCCGGTCGTTGATGTTGTGGATGGACTTGTCGCCCGTGGCCCACTGTTCGAAGAACGGCCACAGCGCGGCTCCGCCCAGCACGATGGTGAGCGGAAGCGCGAACGGGATGAGCGCGCTGAGCGTCAGCGTATGCCCGAGGAAGTTGATCTCCCAGGCGGGCATGATGCGCAGCGAGCCCTCTAGGATGCCCATGTAGAAGTCGGGCTGGGAGGCGGACGAGATGGCCACCGGCGAGTAAGGACCGTACAGCCAGATCGGGTTGATCTGGGCGAACGTGGACAGCAGGACCAGCGCGCCGAAGATGAAGAAGAACCAGGCGCCGCCCTTGGCCATGAAGTAGGGGAAGAACGGCTGCCCGTTCACGTTCTTCTCGGTGTTCCCCTTGGCCGGCATCTGCGTGTGCTTCTGGTGGAACATGATGAACAGGTGGGCCGTGATGAGCCCGAGCAGGATGCCCGGGATCAGCAGCACGTGGATGATGTACATCCTCGGCACGATGTCCTTGCCGGGGAACGGCCCGCCGAACAGGAAGAACGCCAGGTAGGTGCCGACGATCGGGATGCCCTGGAGGATGCCCTCGAAGATCCGCAGGCCGGCGCCGGACAGCTGGTCGTCCGGGAGCGAGTAGCCGAACAGGCCCTCGAGCAGGCCGAGCGTGAACAGCCCGATGCCGATCAGCCAGTTGATCTCGCGCGGCTTGCGGTAGGCGCCGGTGAAGAACACCCGCAGCATGTGGATGATCAGCGCGGCCATGAACAGGTCGGCCGCCCAGTGGTGGATCTGCCTGATCAGCAGGCCGCCGCGGACGTCGAAGGTGATGTTCAGCGCCGACTGGTAGGCCTCGCTCATCCGGATGCCGTCGAGCTTGACGTACGAGCCGTGGTAGACGACGTCGGTCATCGACGGCACGAAGAACAGCGACAGGAAGGTCCCGGTCAGCAGCAGGATGACGAACGACCACAACGCGATCTCGCCCAGCATGAACGACCAGTGGTCAGGAAAGACCTTGCGCATGAGCACACGCAGGCCGCGCGCCCCGTGGAACCTGTCGTCCAGCCAGCCGCCGGTGCCGCTCAGCGCCTTCGGTACGTCAAAGTCGGAGTTGGTACTCATCCGCGCTCCCAGAAACTCGGGCCGACGGGCTGGGTGAAGTCGCTCTTGGCCACCAGGTACCCCTGTGAGTCAGTGGTCATCGGCAGCTGGGGCAGCGGGCGGGCCGCCGGGCCGAAGATGACCTCGGCGCCCTTGGCCGCGTCGAAGGTGGACTGATGGCACGGGCACAGGATGTGGTGCGTCGTCTGCTCGTACAGCGCCACCGGGCAACCCACGTGCGTGCATATCTTGGAGTAGGCGACGATGTTGTCGACTGTCCAGTTCATCGTGCCTACCAGCGTACTCCCCTGAGTCCGGGTGGGGATCTGCAGCTCGTCGGGCCGGAACTTGATCAGGATGACGGCGGCCTTGGTCAGGGCGTCGTCGTCGTCCTCGTAGCCGTCGGGCACGATCGTGATCATGCTGCCCGGCGCGCTGAAGTCGGCCGGGGTGATCGGCTGGTTGGTGCCGTAGACCAGCAGCCGCCGACCGGGGCTCCACACGGTGTGCCGCAGGCTGGTGCCGGGCTGCGGGCCCAGGTCGCGCAGCAGTACGACCGGCGCGGCCAGCAGCGGCAGGGTGCCCAGCATCAGCGTCCGCCGGATCAGCGGGCGCTTGACGAACTGGCTGTACTCCGCGCCCTGCTTGAAGACTTCCTGGAATCCCTGCCGGTCTGCCTCGTCCGAGCGCAGGTCGTGCCGCTCCTCGGTCAGCTCGACGTTCGGCATCAGGTGCCGGACCCAGATCAGCGCACCCGTGCCGAGCAGCAGCAGCGTGATCGCCAGCGAGGTGCCCAGGGCCAGGTTGGACCGCAGGGTCTTGTCGATCGTGTGGACGCCGATGCCGACGTAGGCGGCGACGAAACCGCAGCCGGTGAAGAAGGCGAGCGTGAAGCAGGCCGCCACGACCCGCTCCGCCCGCTGGCCGTGCACGATCACCTTCGGATCGTCCGGCGCCAGGCCGACGTTGTGCGGGACGCCGACGACCTCTTCCTCCTCGGCGCCTCTCTCGGCGGGCGTGGCGGGCTCATGGTGCCCTGCCACCATGGTCTGGGCCACCGCGGTCGAGCCGAGCAGACGCGGCGAAGGCGGGGGAGTGCCGATCACCCGGTGCGGCGCAACCGGGAACCCTGATCCCTCGGTGCCCTCGGGCTCTTCCATGTCGCTCATGACTGCTTCTACTCCATCCCCGCGGGTCTTGGATCACGCCGCTTCGCGGTAATCCACAGCGCGATGAGAACCAGGAAGCCCAGGCCGCCGAAGAAGATGACCAGGCCCTCGGTGATCGGGCCGGTCCGGCCGAGCGAGAAGCCGCCCGGGTTGGGCTCCACCCTGGTCTGCGTGATGTAGGCGATGATGTCGCGCTTGGCCTGCGGGCTGACCGCGCCGTCGGCGAACACCGGCATGGCCTCGGGGCCGGTCAGCATGGCCTCGTAGATCTGGGTCGGCGTGGCCGCGGTGAGCGGCGGCGCGTTCTTGCCGTAGGTGAGCGCGCCGCCGGACAGGCCGGCGTTGTGGCACTGCGAGCAGTTGGCGCTGAAGAGCTGGTACCCGAGCGCGGTGTCCGCTCCGGCCGTCGACACCTGCTGGGAGTCGGGGATGGCAGGCCCGCCGCCCAACGAGGCGATGTAGTCGGCCATCTCGTGAATCTCCTGCGGGGTGAACGAGCTTGGCTTGCGCTCGTTCTCCGCCCCGACCTCCTTGGCCGGCATGCGGCCGGTGGACACCTGGAAGTCGACCGCGGCCGCGCCGGCGCCGATCAGGCTCGGCGCCTGCGTGGTGCCCTGGGCCTCGAGGCCGTGGCAGCTCGAGCAGTTCGCCTGAAACAGGTTCTTGCCGGCCGTGACATCCTGCTGGGCCCCGACGGCGGCCGAGGCCTGCGTGACGCCCCCGGACGAGGTGATCGCCCCGTAAGCCAGCGCGACAACGACGAGGCCAAGTAGCAGTGCCGCGTAGCCGGCGACCGGGCGCCTACGCCTGGCGTTTATCCAGCTCACTCGCTGTCCCCTGACTAATGGATGAGGTAGATGACGGTGAACAGGCCGATCCACACGACGTCGACAAAGTGCCAGTAATACGACACGACGATCGCGCTGACCTGCTGTTCATGGGTGAAGGTCTTGGCCGCATACGTGCGGCCGAGCAAGAAGATGAAGGCCACGAGGCCGCCAGCCACGTGCAGCCCGTGGAACCCGGTGGGCAGGTAGAACACCGACCCGTAGGCGCTGGACGCGATCGTGAGGTGCTCGTGCTTGACCAGGTTCAGGTACTCGTAGCCCTGCCCGAGGTCGAAGTACAGGCCCATCAGGAACGTGAGCACGTACCACTCGCGCAGGCCCCAGCTCATCGGGTGCAGCAGCCCCCGGGTGCGCCTGATCTGGCCGCGCTCGACGGCGAACACGCCCATCTGGCAGGTGACGCTGGACAGCAGCAGGACGGTGGTGTTGGTCGAGCCGAGCGCGATATCCAGGTGGGCGCCCGGCCAGGCCAGTCCGGACCCCTTATCCACCGACCTGACGGTGAAGTACATCGCGAACAACGCCGCGAAGAACATCAGTTCGGAGGAAAGCCAGATGATCGTGCCGACGCTGACCAGATTTGGTCTGCTGGCCGGCGTTCGGGGTGCCGTCTCGACGGTTGCTGTCGTCACGAAGCAATTATTACGACAACCTGTAGGCGATCGCCACGCGACCCCCCGGATCCGTGGCCCAGCCAGCATAAAATGTTCGCATCAGCCGGAGCTTTCCGGGCCGCGGGCTCCTCACATGAGCCCCTCCAGTGCCCATGGCCGCCAGTCGGAACCGGATGAGGCCCGCGGGTCTGTACCATGCATTTTCATGAAGGTCGTTGTGTACAGCCACGACGCGGATGTCCGAGCTCAGGTCAGGCTCGCCATCGGGCGTCGCCCCGCGATGGACGTCCCGGACGCCGAGATTATCGAGGTAGCCACCCAGCCTGCGCTGTTCCGGCTGCTCGACGCCGGCGGCGCGGACGTGATGGTGCTCGACGGTGAGGCGCAGCCGTACGGCGGGATGGGCGTGTGCCGCCAGGCCAAGGACGAGGTCTTCAACTGCCCGCCGGCCCTGCTGATCGTCGGCCGGGCCGACGACGGCTGGCTCGCGACCTGGTCCCGGGCCGACGCCGTGATCAGCCACCCGATCGACCCGATCGTGCTGGCCCACGAGCTGGCCGGCCTGATGCGGGAGCGCCCCGCCGTCAGCAGCTGACCCGCCGTTTTCCATTATTTACGCCGAACGGGCCCAGGGTTCCCGCCCCGGTCCCTCCTCCCGCTCTTCCCCCCGGTCCCGTACCGGCGGGGCTCACCTTCCTCCCGTTGGGGGCCTGCCATGGATGCCCGAACCACCTGGCCCGCGCTCTTGGCCGCGCTTATCCGCGGTGACTCGCTCACCGCCGACGAGAGCGAGTGGGCCATGAACGAGATCATGGACGGCGTCGCCACGCCGTCCCAGATCGCCGGCTTCGGGGTCGCGCTCCGCATCAAGGGCGTGTCGGTGGCGGAGATGAGCGGGCTGGCCCGGTCGATGCTGGCCCACGCCACGCCGATCACCGTTGGGCCCGGTCAGCTGACCGACCTGGTCGGCACCGGCGGGGATCAGGCGCACACGGTCAACATCTCCACGATGGGCACGATCGTGGCGGCGGCCGCGGGCGTCCGGATGGTCAAGCACGGCAACCGGGCGGCCTCGTCCGCGTGCGGGACCGCCGACGTGCTCGAGGCCCTCGGCGTGGTGATCGACCTGCCGCCGGCCGCGACCGCCCAGCTGGCCCAGGAGGTCGGCGTGGCGTTCCTGTTCGCGCCGCTGTACCACCCGGCGCTGCGCTACGCCGGCCCGACTCGCAGCGAGCTCGGCGTCCCCACGGTGTTCAACTTCCTCGGCCCGGTGGCCAACCCGGCCCACCCCACGGCGCAGGCGGTCGGCGTGTTCGACCCGCGGTTGGGCGAGATCGTGGCCGGCGTGCTGGCCGGGCGCGGCTGCTCGGCCCTGGTGTTCCGGGGCGAGGACGGCCTGGACGAGCTGACCACGACCGGTCCGTCCACGGTGTGGGTGGTTCACGACGGCCAGGTGGCCCGGGCCGAGTTCCACCCGTCCTCGCTCGGCCTGCCGCCCGCCACCGTCGCCGACCTGCGCGGCGGCGGCGCCGCGAGGAACGCCGAGGTGGCCCGCGCCGTGCTGGGCGGGGAGAAGGGCCCGGTGCGTGACATCGTGCTGCTGAACGCGGCCGCCGCCCTCGCCGCGACGGCCGGCGTGGCCGGGCCGGACGCGGTTGTCCCCGCGCTGACCGACGGTTACGCGCGTGCCGCCGAGGCCGTCGACTCCGGGGCCGCGGCCGCGCTGCTCGACCGCTGGGTCGAGGTCAGCCGCCGGCTGGCGCCCAGGCTGCCGAACCGGTTAATCCGCTAGCGGCTCAGATCTCGCCGCCGTCCGACGCCTCCGGGCCCAGCCCGAGCGAGAAGGCGGCGTCCAGGTCGTGGCGGCTGTAGGTGCGGAACGCGATGTGGGTCTCGGTGTGCGTGACGCCGGGGACCTTGTTCAGCCGGCCGGGGATGACGTCGGCGAGCTCGTCGTGTGCCCGGACCCGGACCATCGCCACCAGGTCGAACTCGCCGGTGACCGAGTAGACCTCGCTCACCTCGGGGAACTGGGCGATCTCCTCGGCGACTTCGGGGATGCGCTGGATCTCTGCTCTCACCAGAACGATCGCGGTGACCACCGGATGCCTCCCAGGCTGCTCTTATGACTGGCGCTTACGCTACTACGTCCGGCCAGGCGCTGAGCTGCCGCATGGTGCGGATGCCCCGGTGCTCGAGCCGCCGGACCAGCCAGCTGAGCACGTCCGCGGTAGCGCGCGCATCGGCCAGCGCCCGGTGGCTCGGCGCCGTCCGCGCGCCGAAGAACCCGGCCAGCGTGCCCAGCTTGCAGTCGGCGACCTCGTCCGGGTCCATCACCCGCCGGGCCAGCATCACCGTGTCGAGAACGGTGAAACCGGGCCAGGCCACCCCGCAGTCGCGGCACCCGGCCACCAGGAACCGCAGGTCGAATGGCGCGTTATGGGCGACGAGCACGCAGCCCCGGCTGAACTCGAGCAGCCGGGGCAGGACCGCCCCCAGCCGCGGGGCCGCGGCCAGCATCAAGTCCGTGATCCCGGTCAGGTCCGCGATCCCCGGCGGAACCGGCACCCCCGAGTTAACCAGCGAAGCAAATTCCCCCAACCGCACAAACTTCCCCGGCCGGCCCCCGCCTTCCCGTCCCGCCCCGCCCTCCCGGCGCGAGCCCCAGCCCACGGCGCCGGCCCCCGTCACCCGCACCGCCGCGATCTCGGTGATCGCCGCCACCTCCGGCGACCACCCCGTGGTCTCCAGGTCCACGACGACGAACTCCACCTGGCTCAGCTCGGTCTCGCCCAGCTGGCCCAGGTCCGCGCCCCCGCGCAGATCCGGGCCGCCCCAGCCCGGAAGCTTCCGCCCTAGCCTCCGCTCGCCCCAGGGCCCGTCGAGCCCATGCCCGTCGAGCCCATGCCCGTCGAGCCCATGCCCGTTGACCCGAGCTCCGTCGACGCCAGTCCCCGCGAGCTCCCCCGGAGCGACCAGCTTCAGCCTGGCCGACCTCTCCCTGGCATCCCGGACCGGTTCCTCCTGAGCGGGCGCCGCGCCCTCGCATCCGCATGGTGCCCGCGTCACCGTGCCCGGAATGATCACGCTCCCCAAAGTAAGGCCGCCCACCGACATTCCTCCACCACCACGCCGACTCTCGTCTCCGTCCCCATCCGCCGCTCCCGTCCCATCCACCGTCCCCGTCCCATACGCCCGCCTCACATTCCGTCTCGCGCGGGCCTGCCCGGCTTCGTGTCCCGTGAACCGGGTCGATGTCATGTGGATGTGGCTCTTTTCCTGTGAGTGTCCCGTCGCTTTTGCAGGCGAGCCGCATTCATGGAACGAGCCTGCCTGCTGGCCCTCGCGCGGCCGCGACACGCGGCGCCGCGACACGCGGCGCGGAAATGTCAGAGGGCGTCAGTACCTTGTGTCCGTCCATTCACCAAATGCATGGGAGGTGCCATGGAAATCGATTGTGACCGCTGCGGGACACGCGGTACCAGCTGTCAGGATTGCGTAATTACCAGGCTTCAGCCGCGAAACGCGGCGGACTCCTCCGGGACGGCCCCCGCTCATCTCACCGATGCGGAGGTGAAGGCGCTCGGCGTTCTCGCGGAGGCCGGCCTGATACCTCCGCTCCGGCTCTCGCTACCAGGGCTTTCCCTACCTGGCTCGGCCGTCCTGCCCGGCCCGCGCCCCTGGGCCCGGCGTGTTTTTCCGGAAACGAAAGCTTCGTTATGCTTCCGTGACGAATTCGTTTCACGTGCGTGAGCTACCACACGGTGATGGGGTGACCCGGATTAAGGGAATCGGTTGAATCGCCCTTTTCGCTTCACTACGCTGGCCCAGAAGTTACTCGGCGGTGAGCACAAAGACCAGGGCGAACGCCCGCGTGAGCGGGATGACTCAGGGAGCGGGTAAGCGCGTGAGCGTGCGGCTGGCGGGCAGCTTGTCCCGGATTCGTCGTAGCGTCGCGCTCGCGGCCGGGTTGCTTACCGTCGGCGGAGTCATGGTCGCCGCTTCGGGTGCTGGCGCTGCTCCGCGGCCGACCGTCACTCAGGTCCAGGCCAAGATCAACCAGCTCACGACGCAGTTCAACCAGGTGACCGAGCAGTACGACCAGGCTAGCCAGCAGCTTTCCGCCGCGAAGTCGAAGCTGTCCCAGGTCCGCATCCACCTGAAACACGCCCGGGCGCAGTTCCAGACGGCGCAGGCCAACGTGGCGCAGACCGCCGCCGCGGTGTTCGAGGACACCGGAGCCACCTCCATCGCGGGCGTGCTCACCTCGGGCGACCCTTCCGCCATACTGCAGCAGGGATCGCTGCTGATGGAGCTCTCCGGGAACCGGACCGCTATGACGCAGCAGATGCTCAGCGACGCCAGCCAGCTCGCCGGCGTGGAGCAGCAGATGCAGCGCACCGAGTCAGGGATCGCCAGCCTCAAGGTCCAGCTCGCCGGCCACAAGGCCTCCCTCAGCAAGCTCATCGACACCCAGAAGGCCACTCTGGCTGGCCTGACGGTTCCGCAGCAGCAGCAGGTCACGAACCATACGATCGGCGCCAACGGCAGCTCGGCCCCTCAGCAGTACGTCGGTCCCACCGACACCCAGGCGGGGAAGGTGGTCGCGTTCGCCTACGCCCAGCTCGGCTGCCCGTACGTCTACGGCGGGACCGGTCCCTGCCCGCTGGGGTTCGACTGCTCCGGCCTGGCCCAGGCCGCCTGGGCGGCGGCCGGGGTGGAGATACCGCGTGACAGCTACTCGCAGTGGGCTGCCCTGCCGCACGTCCCCCTCGACTCGCTCGAGCCGGGTGACCTGCTGATCTACAACAGCGAGGGGCACGTGGCCATCTACGTCGGCGGCGGCTATCTCATCGACGCGCCGGAAACCGGGAGGGACGTCGAGAAAATCCCGATGAGCACGCCGTGGTACGCCGACAACATCGACGGCGCACTCCGCCCCTAAGGGCACTCCGCTCCGGCTGGACGCTGGTCTACGGTGAGCACGAGAAGAAGAAGGCCGAACGGGCCGCCTTATACACTCGTCCGGTGCCACGCACGCTGATCGTCACCAACGACTTCCCGCCCCGGCGCGGCGGCATCCAGTCGTTCGTGCACGCCCTGGCCACCCGGCTGCCCGAGGACACGGTAATCGTCTACGCGCCCGCCTGGGAAGGCGCGGCGGAGTTCGACGCGCGGCAGCCGTTCCCGGTGATCAGGCACCCGACATCGCTGATGCTGCCGGTGCCCGCCGTGTCCCGCCGGGCGGCGGCCATCGCGCGCGAGCACGGCTGTGACCGCGTGCTGTTCGGTGCGGCGGCGCCGCTGGGCCTGATCACCCCGGTGCTGCGCAAGGCGGGGGTGACCAGGGCGGTCGCGCTGACCCACGGGCACGAGGCGGGCTGGGCCGCGCTCCCGGGCGCCCGCGGCCTGCTGCGGCGCATCGGCGACGAGGTCGACGTGGTCACCTATCTCGGCGAATACTTCCGGGTCCGGCTGGCCCGGGCGCTGTCCCCGGCGGCGCAGGGCCGGATGGCCCGGCTGGCGCCGGGCGTGGACGTGACGTTCTTCCGTCCCGGGGCGGGTGGCGCCGCGGTCAGGGAACGGCTCGGGCTCGGCGGCCGGCCAGTGGTGGCCTGTGTCTCCCGGATGGTGCCGCGCAAGGGGCAGGACACCTTGATCTCGGCCTGGCCGCGGGTGAAGGCACAGGTCAGCGACGCGGTACTGCTGCTGGTCGGTGACGGCCCCTACGCCCCCAAGCTCAGGCGCCTGGCCGACAGCCGCGGGGCCAGCGACGTCATCTTCACCGGCCCGGTTCCCTGGCCCGAACTCCCCAGCTACTACGACGCGGCGGACGTGTTCGCCATGCCCTGCCGGACCCGCCGGGCCGGCCTGGACGTCGAGGGCCTCGGCATCGTCTACCTGGAGGCGTCGGCCACCGGCCTGCCGGTGATCGGCGGCGACTCGGGCGGAGCGCCGGACGCGATCCTCGACGGCGAGACCGGCTATGTCGTCCGCGACGTGCCCGGCGTGGCGAAGCGCCTCGTCGAACTGCTCGGCGACCCCGCGAAGGCCCGGGCCATGGGGGAGAAGGGGCAGGCCTGGGTGGACCGGGAATGGCGGGAGGAACTGTCCGCCGCCCGCCTGTCCGTGATCTTGGAAGGCTAAGCCCAGCCTTCGCCTAAGTCGGTCCTGAGAGTATCTAAGGCCCCTTTGAGCAGGCGAGATAGGGGTTTCCTCCGATGCCGTACCGGGGGGCCTTACCGCGAGACTGGATCGTGAACGGGGAAGCGTATCGAGGAGGAACGATGAACCAGAAGGCACAGCAGGCCACCGCACCCGCCCGGACCGCATTCGGCCGTTTCGGCCGGCGCGTCGCCACCGTCATCGCCGAGTGCAACGCCGCCCAGCGGCGGCTGACCGTCCTGCGGACGGCTCCGGACACGTACCTCGACCGCCAGGGCCGGGCTCCCGCCGACTACGCCGAGTTCCTGTTCCGGACCTCGGGCATGCTGCTGCACGAGCCGCCCGCGGCCCGCCGGGCGAACGGCCAGATCGTCCGCTAGGCCGGGCCCCGGGGGCTCACGCGTAGAGGGCGTCGATGTCGGCCGCGAAGTCCTTGAGCAGCACGCTCCGGCGGATCCCGAGCTTGACGCTGAGCTGGCCGGCCTCCTGGGTGAAGTCCTCGTCGAGGATCCGGAACTTCCTGATGGACTCCGCCCGGGAGACCGCCTGGTTGGCGTCGTCGACCGCGGCCTGCACGGCCGCGGTCAGGGCGGGGTCGTCGCGCAGCGACGCGATCGTCGCGTCGGCGGCCTTGCCGTTTTTTTCCTTCCACAGCCTGAACGCCTCGGGGTCCAGCGTGACCAGCGCCGCGACGAACGGCCGGCCGTCGCCGACCACCATGCACTGGCTGATCAGCCCGTGGCTGCGGAGCCGGTCCTCGAGCACGGCCGGGGCGACGTTCTTCCCGCCGGCGGTGACGATCATCTCCTTCTTCCGCCCGGTGATCTTCAGGAAGCCCTCCTCGTCGAGCTCCCCGATGTCACCGGTAAGGAACCAGCCGTCCTCGGTGAAGATCTCGCTGGTGGCGGCTTCGTTCCGCCAGTAACCGGGAAAGACGTTGACTCCCTTGATGAGGATCTCGCCGTCCTCGTCGATCCTGATCGCCACGCCGGGCAGCGGCAGGCCGACGGTGCCGATCTTGACCCGGTCCGGCCGGTTGACGGTAGCCGCCCCCGTCGTCTCGGTCAGCCCGTACCCTTCCAGGACGGTGACGCCGACGCCGCGGAAGAAGTGACACAGGCGGTCGCTCAGCGCGGCGCCGCCGGACACGGCGTACTGAGTCTGCCCGCCGAGCGCGGCCCGCAGCTTGCCGTAGACCAGCCGGTCGAACAGCGCGTGCTGGGCCCGCAGGCCGAACGCCGGCCGGCCCAGGCCGTCGAGGGCCTGGCTCCAGGCGATGGCGACCGCGGCCGCGCGGCCGAAGATAGCCCCCTTGCCGTCGCTGGCGGCCTTCTGCTCGGCGGTGTTGAAGACCTTCTCGAACACCCTCGGCACGGCCAGGATGAACGTGGGCCGGAACGAGGCAAGCGCGGGCAGCAGCCCGTTCAGGTCGCCGCAGTGCCCGAGGACGATCCCGCCCTCCAGGCAGCCGACCTGGATGATCCGGGCGAAGACGTGCGCGAGCGGCAGGAAGAGCAGGGTGCTGCTGTTCGGGATCTCGGTCACCTGCGCGAGCGGTCCGTGGAACGCGTTGCGCACGTCGGCGAGCAGGTTCGCGTGGGTCAGCTCGCAGCCCTTGGGGCGCCCGGTGGTGCCCGAGGTGTAGATGACCGTGGCGAGATCGGACGCCTTGGCCGCGGCCGAGCGCTCGGTGATCACCTCGTCGCCGACGTCCGCGCCCGCCGCGCGCAGCGTGTCCAGCGCCGAACCTCCGGAGCCCGCATCGATCCGCCACACCTGGGACAGCGCGGGCAGCCGGTCCCGCAGCGGGGCGATCATGTCCTCGAAGGCGGCCGTCTCGGCGAAGCAGGCCGACGCGCCCGAGTCGGACAGGATCCACTCGGTCTGCTCGGCCGAGGACGTCTCGTAGACCGGCACCGTCACCGCGCCCGCGGTCCAGATGGCGTAATCGATCAGCGTCCACTCGTACCGGGTATGCGACATCAGCGCGACCCGGTCCCCGGCCTTGACGCCCGCCGCGACCAGGCCCTTGGCCAGCGCCACCACCTCATCCCGGAACTGGCTCGCCGTCACGCCCGTCCACGACCCCGCGGCGTCAGGCCGGCGCAGCACCACCGCCTGCGGCTGCTCGGCGGCGCGGCGGAACACGGTGCTGGCCAGGTTCGCGGTCGCCGGGATCTCCGCCAGGGCGGGCAGGCTGAATTCGCGCACGGCATCCTCCAGGGCGGCAGTGCCACTAGACGTTACGAGTCAGTACAAGCAGTACCAGCTTAGGGTGCCCGCCGGTCAATTCCCGGTGTCGATCATGCGACCCGGCCGGCTTACCGTTATGTCATGCGAGTCCACGTGGTGAGCGACGTCCACGGTCGCGCGGATGCGCTGGCCCGCGCGGGCGACGGGGCTGACGCGCTGATCTGCCTGGGCGACCTGCTCTTGTTCCTCGACTACGCTGATCACGGCCAGGGTATTTTCGCCGACCTGTTCGGAGTGGAGGCGGCCGGTGAGTACGTCCGGCTGCGCACCGAGAAGAAGTTCGACGAGGCCAGGGAATTCTCGATGGGCCTGTTCGCGTCCCGGCCGGAGAGCCGGGCCAGCCTCTTCGAGGCCGCGATGACCCGCCAGTACGGCGAGCTGTTCGGCGTCCTGCCCGAGCCGGCCTACCTGACCTACGGCAACGTCGATGTCCCCGCCATGTGGGAGCGGTTTATCAAGCCGGGCCATCACGTCATCGACGGCGGCACGGCGGAACTGGACGGATGGACGTTCGGGTTCGTCGGCAGCGGCCTGAAATCCGTCTACCGCACGCCGAACGAGATCAGCGAGGAGGAGTTCCGCGCCAAGCTCGAGGCGGTCGGCGAGGTCGACGTGCTCTGCACGCACATCCCGCCCGCGATCCCCGAACTCCTCTATGACACCGTGGCCCGGCGGATGGAGAAGGGCAGCATGGCGCTGCTCGACGTGATTAAGGCGACCCAGCCGAGGTACTCGATCTTCGGGCACGTGCACCAGCCGCTGGCCCGACGCACCAGGGTCGGCGCCACGGAATGCCTGAACGTCGGGCACTTCCGCGCCACCGGCACGCCATTTGTCCTGCAGTGGTAGCGGTACGATTCGTGTAGGAGGCGTCAGGTGTCGGAATCCCGAGACGAGAGCCAGCCAGGCGAAAGCGGCGAGCCGCAAGGCAACGCACCGCAGAGCGGCAGCCCGTCACAGAGCAGTGACCCGCAAGACAACAGCCCGCACGATAGCGGTTCGTCCGCCCGCGATCCGTGGGCCAGTGCCACGCAGGACGGTTCCGCTGCAGGTAGCGGCCCGCGCGGTAATAACCAGCCGCGGAGCAACGGCCAGGCCAGGAACGGCGGTCGAGGCCAGGCGGGCGGCGGTCGCGGCTCGTCCCGCGGCAGCGACCCGGTCGCGGACTTCCAGCGCTGGATGATGAAGGCGGGCGCCCGCAGCATGGCCAACCAGGTCGCTGACCAGGTGAAGCGGACCATCGGGGCCGAGCGCAAAAACAGCGGTGACGTGTGGGACACGGCCACCAACGAGCCGCCTCCCACCGAGTCGCCCGAGTGCCAGTGGTGCCCGATCTGCCAGGCGGCCCGCGCGGCCCGGACGGGCGGCGCGAGCGGGCTCAGTGCCCGGCTGGCCGACGCGGGCGGGGCCCTGGCCGGGGTGGTCGAAGGCGCGTTCTCCGCGTTCGAGCAGGTCATGAAGACCCAAGAGCAAAACCGTCAGGCCGAACGGGGCGGCCCTTCGCGCCCCGGCACCGGCGCTGCGTCCGACCGCGGGGAAACCAGTCAGTGACGCTCGCCATCGGCGTCGATGTCGGTGGCACGAAAGTCGCGGCAGGGGTAGTCGACGAAGACGGCCGCATCATCGCCAAGCTGAAGAGATCGACCCCGGCGGCCAGTCCGGCGCGGACCGAGCAAGCGATCGCCGACGCGGTGACCGAGCTCCTGGCCGGCCACCGGATCGCGGCGATCGGGCTGGGCGCGGCTGGCTTTGTCGACAGCGCCCGGGCCACCATGCTTTTCGCCCCGAACCTCGCCTGGCGTGACGAGCCGCTGAAACAGCGGGTGGAAGAACGCCTCGGCCGCGAGGTCGTGGTGGAGAACGACGCGAACGCCTCCGCCTGGGCCGAAGCCCGGTTCGGCGCCGCGCGCGGGTACCGCGACGCGATGCTGGTGGCGCTGGGCACCGGTATCGGCGCCGCCGTCCTCATCGGCGGCGAGCTTTACCGCGGCCGGTGGGGGATAGCCGGCGAGCCCGGGCACATCCGCGTGGTACCCGACGGGCGGCTGTGCGGGTGCGGGAACCGCGGCTGCTGGGAGCAGTACTGCAGCGGCAACGCCCTGGTCGCCGAGGCGCGTGAGCTCGCCAGGCGCACGCCGAGCGCCGCCATCCGGCTGCTGCAGCTGGGCGACGGGACGCCCGAGGGCATCTCGGGCCCGGTGATCACCCGGGCCGCGACCGAGGGGGACCCGGCCGCCCTGCGCTGCTTCCAGACCATCGGCGGCTGGCTCGGCCAGGGCCTGGCCGACCTGGCCGCGATCCTCGACCCGGCCTGCTTCGTGATCGGCGGCGGGGTTTCCGAGGCGGGCGAACTGCTGCTCGACCCGGCCCGGGCAGTCTTCGAGCGCGCGCTGACCGGCCACGGTCACCGCCCGCTGGCTGAGATCAAGGTCGCGCAGCTAGGTGAGGACGCCGGGATCGTCGGCGCCGCCGACCTGGCCCGGGCGAGCAGCGCGGCAATCTTCAGACCACGGCGCCGTCGTCGCCGCCGTCCGGACCATCCGGCCCTGGACCCGAAGACTCGTTCATACGCAGCACGAGTATGGCGAACCCGGTGACGAACGCCGCCACTGCGCAGAACGCGGCGACGCCGGGTACCGACCAGCCGACCGCGGTCGCCACGACCAGGTAGGCCGGCCCGCCGAACAACGCCGCCCAGGCGCCCTTGGTTACCGGGTCCAGCTTGGGCAGCGGCGGCGGCGTGGGCGGGACGAAATGCCCCTCGTCGTCCTCCGGCCCTGGCCGCGGCGGGATCTTGCGGGCCCGGATCCGGCGGGCTCGTGTCCCGTGCGCGGACGTCCGCCGCTCCCGTCGCGCGGCCTGGATCACATCTGGTTCGTGTGCCCCCGGCTGCCGTTCCGCCCGGAACGCCTGCCGGGCGCCTTCGTCGTCGAACCCGCGCATCCCCTCGGCGCCGCGTGCTTCCCCGCCGGCCTGGTCTCCCCGGGTCGGGCCGGACCCGCGGGTGCCCCTGGCCTCCGGCGGCCCCGCGGCGGTACCGCGTTCGCCGGTGCTTCCGGTGCTTCCGGTGCTTCCGGACCCGCCCGGCCAGGACGTGCCGTCGGCGTCCGCTGGGCCGCCAGGCGTGCGGAAACCGTCGGCGGCGCGGCGTCCGTCACTGCCCTGGGGCCCGTCCGTGCGGCGATGGCCGCCGGGGCTGCGGGGCCCGTCGGTGCCACGAGGCGTTCCCTCAGGCTCTGGCGGTCCCCCGGCCTCGTGCCTG
Source organism: Streptosporangiaceae bacterium (assembly GCA_050011155.1). GTDB lineage: Bacteria > Actinomycetota > Actinomycetes > Streptosporangiales > Streptosporangiaceae > Palsa-504. The sequence continues at coordinate 57,946 of JBEKJP010000086.1, read as the reverse complement.
CCCCGGCCGGGTGAGGCCGCGCCGGGACCCCCGGTACCGCCAGGCAGCTGCGGCCCGGACACGTTCTCGCGCTCCGGCCAGGGAGAGGGCCCGGTCGTGGCCGCGGGTGCCTCGAACCGGGCGACCAGGTCGCGCCATGCCGCGTCCTCGTCGCTCTCCCTGCTCTCCGTGTTATCCCAGTCCGGCACGTCCCCACCGATGTCCGAAGCGAAGCCTGCTCCCACGATAGCCGCCGATGACCGGGTGCAGGGAGGGTAAATCTCAGGAGTACGCGTGCTTATACGCCTATGCCGGCTGGATTAAGCCGAAGGCGTATCAACGTCGCCGTACGGCAGAGCCCGGCGGGCCTCGAGCCGGCGGTGCCGTTTCGCCGCGGCCGCGGCGTCCGGCAGGTCGAGCACCGCGGCGATCGCCTCCGGCCGCATGCCCATGGCCTGCGCCGCGTCGAAGAGCTCGCACTCGAGGCGATCCAGGCCCAGCCGGGCCGCCTGCACCAGGACCAGGGCAGCCCCGATGTCCAGCCCCTCGGCTCGCTCAGCACCCGCCGCATCGGTGACCGCCTTGATCGCGTCCAGGTCCGGGACCAGGCGTTTCTCGGTCTCCCAGAGCAGCAGGTCGACACCGGACGCATAGTGCTCGGTCAGGTGCCTGCGCGAGGCTTCGACCATTTCGGGTGACGGCGCAGGAGGTTCCACGCCTTCCACGTTAGTAGGTCCGAAACATCCCGTCGACCACACGGGACTGCCGCTACGTAAGTGTGATGTCGCCCGCCGTCACGAACTATCCGGAGTGGTCCTGGATGAATTTCAGGCTGCCCTCGAAGATCGTCCCGGCGTCGTTGTCGAGCGTCGCGACGTGGTAGCTGTCCGGGCATTCGCGCACGGTCACCTGGCCGCCGGGGATAGCCGCCCGCAGCACGCGCATGCTGTTCGGCCCGACCACGTGATCGGTGGTGCTGCGGTAGATGAGCACCGGCTGGGTGACCTCGCCGAGGTGCCGGGCGGTCTCGTTCCACAACGTGGGCAGCGTGGCCGCGGCCCGGACCGGTACCCGGTCGTAGCCAACCTCGCGCACGCCGGGCTTGGCGATATCGCTGGCGATGCCGGGCAGCGACCGCACCACGTACTTGAGGACCGGCGCGAGCAGGAACAGCTTGGTGTCCGGGGCCAGCGACGGGTTGACCAGGACCAGGCCGCGGACCGCGCCGCCCCGCGTCTCCGCCAGCCGCAGCGCCAGGCAGCCACCCATGGACAAACCGAACACGAAGACCTGCTCGCACTGGCCCGCCAGCTTCCCGAACGCGGCGTCCACCTCCGCCAGCCAGTCGTCACTGCCCGTCCGGGCCATGTCCTGCCACGTGGTGCCGTGCCCGGGCAGCCGGGGGAGGCTGACCGTCAGGCCCTGGGCCGCCAGGTAATCCGCCCAGCCGCGCAGCGTCTGCGGGCTGCCGGTGAAGCCATGGCAGAGCAGCACGCCGACCGGGCCGCCAGCCTGCTCGAAGGATTCCGCGCCGGGAAGCACTGATGACATGATCGAATCGTCGCATGCGGGTGCCCGCCGCGCATCCCGCTGGGCCCCGGTACATGCGACGATGTGAGCGTGGGCTACTGGCTGACGAAGTACACGCTCGGGATAGCGCTGAAGATCCTCTTCCGGTCCCGCGCGTGGGGGGCGAAGAACGTGCCGCGGCGGGGCCCGGTCATCCTCGCGAGCAATCATCTGTCCTTCTCCGACCACTTCTTCGGGCCGTTTCCCGTGCCGCGGAAGGTGATCTTCCTGGGCAAATCGGAATACTTCACCGGTCGCGGGCTGAAGGGACTGATCAGCCGGGCCTTCTTCACCGGGGTCGGCGTGATTCCCCTGGACCGGGCGGGAGGCCCGGCCAGCGAACAGGCCATCCGGACCGGCCTGCAGGTCCTGGCGGCCGGGAAGATACTCGGCATCTACCCGGAGGGCACCCGGAGCCCGGACGGCCGGCTGTACCGGGGCAAGACGGGAGTGGCCAGGCTGGCCGTCGAGTCCGGCGCCCCGGTCGTCCCGTGCGCGATGATCGACACCTTCCGGCTCCAGCCGCCGGGCAGGCTCCGCCCGGACCTGCGGGTCCGGCCCGGCGTGCGGTTCGGCGAGCCGCTGGACTTCTCCCGCTACCGCGGCCAGCAGGGGGACGCGAAGCTGCTGCGGGCGATCACGGACGAGATCATGCAGGCGATCGCGAAGCTCTCCGGCCAGGAGTACGTCGACGTCGACGCCCGCCGCGCCAAAGCCGAGCTGGCCAGGCCGGTGACACCGCCCGACGCCTGAGTTTTTCCTGAGCCGGCGCCGCATGCATCCACGCCCGGCTCTGGCCCACTAAGGTAAGGGCCATGCGAGTGGGAGTCCTCACCGGAGGCGGCGACTGCCCCGGACTGAACGCAGTTATCCGCGCCGTGGTCCGCAAGGGCGTACAGGAATACGGCCTTGAGTTTGTCGGGTTCCGCGACGGGTGGCGCGGGCCGCTCGAAGGCGACACCATGCCCCTGGACGTGCAGGCGGTGCGCGGCATCTTGCCGCGCGGCGGCACGATCCTCGGGTCGTCCCGGACGAACCCGCTGAAGAACACGAGCGTCGGCGGCGGCCGCAACGGCGTTGAGCGGATCAAGGACAACCTGGCCGGCCTGGGCGTCGACGCGCTGATCGCGATCGGCGGCGAGGACACGCTCGGCGTGGCCACCAAGCTGGGCGAGCAGGGAGTCCCGGTTGTCGGCGTGCCCAAGACGATCGACAACGACCTCGGCGCCACCGACTACACGTTCGGCTTCGATACGGCCGTGAACATCGCCATGGAGGCCATCGACCGGCTGCACACCACGGCCGAGAGCCATCACCGGGCGCTGATCGTCGAGGTGATGGGCCGCCACGCCGGCTGGATCGCGCTGCACGCGGGCCTGGCCGGCGGCGCGAACGTGATCCTGATCCCGGAGCGGCCGTTCGACATCGAGCGCGTCTGCGCCTACGTGCAGCACCGGTTCCAGACCCGGTTCGCACCCATCGTGGTCGTGGCCGAGGGTGCTCACCCGGTGAGCGAGGACCTGGCCACCACGGGCGAGCAGCTTGACTCGTTCGGCCATGTCCGTCTCGGCGGCGTCGGCCAGCTGCTGGCCAACGAGATCGAGAAGCGGACCGGCAAGGAGGCCCGCTGCACGGTGCTCGGTCACATCCAGCGCGGCGGCACCCCGACCGCCTTCGACCGGGTGCTGGCCACCCGCTTCGGCGTGCACGCGGTCCAGGCTGTGCACGACGAGGCGTTCGGCGTGATGGTAGCGCTGCGCGGCACCGACATCGTCCGGGTGCCTCTGGCCGAGGCCACCAGCCAGCTCAAGCTGGTCCCGCCCCAGCGCTACGCCGAAGCCGAAGTCTTCTTCGGCTAGCCCGCCCCTCCCGCAGCGGTCCCAGCGACAGCCGCAGCGGTCCCAGCGACAGCATGAAACCCGGGTTCCACCGCGTCAGATCGCCCTGGAACCCGAGTTTCATCACGTTACGGAGATTGCCCGGTTGCGGTCGGCTTCGCTATATGCCTATACTCGTCTACGAGTACTTGAGAACGAGTCTTCGTCAACGAGGACTCGGCTGCGAGGTGACGCACGATGGCTAACCGGCGCAAGGTCGGCAACCTGCTCGCACTGTCGCTGCTCACGCTGCTGACCGAACGGCCGATGTACCCGTACGAGATGGCCGCGACCCTGCGGCACCGGGGCAAGGACCAGTCCATCAAGATCAACTGGGGCTCGCTCTACACTGTGGTGCAGAACCTGGAGAAGCACGGCTTCATCGAGACGGTGGAGGTCGGGCGCGAGGGCAGGCAGCCGGAGCGGACCACCTACCAGATCACCGACGCGGGCCGCGCTGAGCTGCAGGACTGGCTGCGCGAGCTGATCAGCGAGCCGGAGCGGGAGTACACCAGGTTCGAGGCGGCCCTGGCCGAATGCGCCGTGCTGTCTCCCCGCGACCTTACCGCCCTGCTCCGGCAGCGGCTCGACGCGCTCGAGGCCGCCAACGCCGAGCACCAGGCCGGGCTGGAGACCTGGGGGGCCGGGCTGCCCAGGCTCTTCCTGATCGAATCCGAGTACCAGCTGGCGCTGCGGCGCGCCGAGACGGAATGGGTCCGGAGCCTGGTGAAGGAGCTCGCCGACGGCACCTTCCCCGGTATCGCGGACTGGCAGCGCTTCCACGACACCGGTGAACTGCCAGCAGAGGTCCGCGCGCTCACCCAGGGAGAACGGGAGGAGACGACAGGCAGCTAACAGCGAAAACGACCCCGGCCTGGTGCGGCAACACCGGCGGCCGGGGCCGTCAACCTCAATCGATCCCGCGAACGCGAAACCCTGAGGTCCCACGCTCTACAGTAGCCGGGTTTCTCCTCGCGGGTCTGGACTGGATCGCAAGGAGAAACCAGTGAGCACGACCGACTGCGCCATCGAGGCGCGTCAGCTAGTCAAGACTTACGCCCTACGGGGCAGCAAGGGCGGCATCCGGGCGCTGGACGGCCTGGATATCAGCGTCCCGCGCGGCATGATCTACGGCCTGCTCGGCCCGAACGGGGCGGGCAAGAGCACCACCGTCAAGATCCTCACGTCGCTGGCCAGGCCGGACTCGGGAACGGTGCGTGTCGAGGGCATCGACGTGCTCGCCCGGCCCGGGCAGGTCCGGCACCTGATCGGGGTCGTCGCCCAGCGATCAGGGGCGGACCCGACCGCCACCGGCCGGGAGAACCTGATCCTGCAGGGCCGCCTGTACGGACTGCGCGGCGCGGCGGTGCGGGCCCGCGCGGACGAGCTGATCGCCCACTTCGAGCTGACCGCCGCGGCCGGGCGGCTGGTCAGGACCTACTCCGGCGGCATGCAGCGCCGCCTGGACGTGGCGCTCGGGCTGATGCACCGGCCCGCGGTGCTATTCCTCGACGAGCCCACTACCGGCCTGGACCCGGAATCCCGGGCGGCCATGTGGGCCGAGATCGCGCGGCTGGCCGGCGGCGAGGGAATGACCGTGCTGCTGACCACGCACTACCTGGAGGAAGCGGACCGGCTGGCCGGCCGGCTGGCGATCGTGGACCGCGGCCGGGTGGTCGTCTCGGGCACGCCCGACGAGCTCAAGGGCGAGCTCCACGGCGATGCCGTGCACGTGGAACTGCCGGGCGGTGCCGACGCGGTCCTGGCCCGGCGCGTGCTGGACGGCCTGCCCGCGGTACGGGACGTGGTCATCGCCGGCCGCGACGTCTCCGCGCGCAGCGACGACGGCGCGGCCGCCGTCCCGGTCGTGCTGGCCGAGCTGCAGCGAGCTGGCGTCAACGCCGCCTCGGTGGCCGTGGCCCGCCCGTCGCTGGACGACGTGTACCTGCGGCATACCGGCCGCCGGTATCGCGAGTCAGGCCCCGCGGGTCCTGCCGACCACGATGACCAGGCAAAAGAACTCGAGACGAGCGGGGTGAGCAAGTGATGACGACTATCCAGGCCGACGCGGTTCCGTCCGCTCCGGAGCGTGCCCCGACGCCGCCGCCCAACACGGTACCGTTCCGTACCGCCCTGGCCCACACCTGGTACCTGACCGGACGCAAGCTGCACGCCCTGGTCAGGCAGCCGTGGGTGCTGGCCATCAGCGTCGTCCAGCCGGCGATCTGGCTGTTCCTGTTCGGGCAGCTGTTCCGCCGGGCCATCGACATTCCCGGCTTCGCCTATCACGGCACCTACCTGGACTACCTGGTGCCCGGGGTGATCGCGATGAACGCCATGTCCGGCAACATGTGGGCCGGCATGGCGATGATCGAGGAGATCGAGCGCGGCACGCTGAACCGCTTCCTGGCCGCTCCGGCCAGCCGGATCGGGATCATGAACGCCTCCGTGGTCGAGCAGGCGGTCAGCACGGCCGTGCAGTCGCTGATCATCGTGGCGCTCGGCCTGATCGGCGGGGCCCGCTACCACGGCGGTGTCGCCGGGGTAGCGGTCATGGTCGCGGCGTCGATCCTGGTCGGGGTGGTGTTCGGCGCTTTGTCCAACGCGGTCGGCATGACGCTGCGCTCCCGCGAGGCGATCATCGGCGTGTACACGTTCTTCATGCTGCCGCTGATGTTCGTGTCCTCGGCGTTCATCCAGCCTCAGCTGATGCCGGGCTGGATGCAGGCCATCGCGTCGCGCAACCCGCTCAACTGGGTGGTGCAGATCGGCCGCAGCGCGGTTTCCGCCCAGCCCGACTGGGGCGCGATCGGCGTACGCTGCGGCGGCCTGCTCGTGCTCGCGGTGGCCTGCGTGGCCGTGTCGGTGGCCACGTTCCGCTCCTACCAGAAGAACGTCTGACCGGCGTTCACGAAGCCCGCAGGGCGACATCCTCGAGTGCCTCGGCCGCCCGCACCTCCTCGGGTGCGGGCGGCGCCGGGGCCTCGACGTAGCGCTTCGTGCGGATGTCACGCGGGATCAGGGCCAGCGCGGACGCGATGACGATCAGCGCGGCCGCCCCGTACTGCGCCCGGGAGGTCCCGATCGCGCTGCCGAGCGGCCCGGCGATCAGCGCGCCGACCGGCATGGCCATGACCGAGCCGAGGACGTCGTACGAGGAGACCCGGGCCAGCTTGTCCGGCGGGATATTCCGCGTCATCGCGACCGTCCACTGCACCATCATCAGCTCGACGAACACCCCGAGGCCGAACGACGCGACGCACACCGCGGGCAGTGGCAGCACCATGGCTAGCGAGAGCGGGGAGATGGCGATCGCGCCCCCGGTGAGCACGACGAACAGCATCGGCCGCCGGGGCGTGAAGCGCAGGGCCGCCGCCCCGCCCGCGATCAGGCCGAGCGCGTCCGCCGCGGTGATCGCGCCCCAGGCCGCCGGGCCGCCCAGATGCTCCCGCGCCACCACCGGGCCGAGCACTGTCGGTCGAAGCGCTGTCGGTCGAAGCGCTGTCGGTCGAAGCGCTGGCCGCCGCGGCCGGCTGGGTGCCCCGGATGGCCAGCAGCATCGGGACGGTGGACACCATGCCGATTCCGCACAGCACCAGCGCCCAGCCCGCGCCCGCCGCCGCCACCAGCAGGCCGGCCAGGGCCGCGCCCGACATCTGGCCGGTGTTCATCACCAGCCGGCTGATCGCGCTCGCCTCCTGGAGCAGGCGGTCGGGGACCAAGCGGGGGAGAAGGGCCTGGGAGGCCGGGTAGAACAGCGCCACCCCGGTCCCGGTGACCGCCTCGAGGCCGAGCATTGCCCACAACGGCGGATGCCCCGCTAGGGCCAAGATGCCGAAGGTGCCCTCGCCAAGCGCCATGAGCAGGTTGGCTGCCACGATGACCCGCTGCGGCGGGAACCTGTCGGCGGCGACGCCGCCGAGGAGCACGAACACCAGCGACGGCGCGATCTGGGCGGCGAGCACATAAGACAGGTCGGTGGCGGAGCCGGTCGCCTGGAGCACGGCGAACGACACGCCGACCATGGAGAAGCCCACCGACGCGGGCGCGATCAGCCGGTCCGCGAGCAGCAGCCGGAAATCCCGGAACCCGAGCACGGGGAACCGGCGCAAGAGCCAACCCCGCGACATCGGACCTGTCCTTCCAGCTAACGCGTTCTTTCCGTCAGCCAACTGGCCCGACGCTAACCACCCACGCCGTGGGCTGGCAACTCCTTTTAACCAGGTGAAGGCCAGGATCCTTCCCTCCGGAAGGCAAGGTCAGCACAGCTGGTCGATCCGGGTCCAGACGCTGGGCGGGTTGTCGTCGCGCGGCAGCCACAGCAGCGGCTGCCTGCCCTCGTACTTGAACTGGAACCCGGCGTCACCGGGATAGTGGTCCCGCCGGTCCGGCCACACCACCTGCAGGTAGGGCGGTCTGACGTATCCGTGATACCGGTCCGAGACGGCGAACATGCTGGTCATCCGCCAGCTCTGGTGGACCGGCCGGATGGTGAGGGAGCACGGGCAGATGCCGTCGATCTGGTCTCCGGCCTCGATCGGCGCTCCGTTGGCGATGCGCTCGCCGATCGAGTTCAGGATGACCGTCATGTGCTCGACCGGCAGGCCGTACATGGTGAGCTCGGGGCCGGTGTAGCTGAGCCACAGACCCACGGTGTAGGCCCAGGGCGGCGCGACCTCGTCGCCGAGGACGGCGGAGACGGACCAGCCGACGGTGCGGATGTCGTCGGCGACGGCCTGCATGCAGGCATCCGGGTCCAGATCGGCGCTCCCGTTAGTCAGGCAGGCGGCGTTGAGCGCCTCGCATTCCGCGCACCCGCACCGCTCTTCTGGCGGGTTGGCGCGGCGTCTGCGTGGTGGGTTCATGGACGACACATTACGAGGGGGGTACGACATTTCCGGCGCCGTCGTCCCTGGTCGTGGAAGGCCGGGAAAATTGCCTGCCGGTTAGGCCAGGAACGCTCAGGCAGAGCGCGCCCGGAACGCGGCGGTCTTGACCCGGTTCTGGCAGGATGTCGAGCAGTACCGGCGGGTCCCGTTACGTGAGGTGTCCACGTAGACGCGGTCGCACCGGGGGGCCGTGCAGACGCCGAGCCGGTCGTGCAGGTCACCGCCGAGCACCACGGCGAGGCCGGTGCCGCAGCCCGCGGCCCAGCCGTTCGGCAGGGATCTGTCGGCGGCGTGGAAGTGCAGGTGCCAGGGCTCTCCGTCGTGCCGTTCGAGCTCGGGCCGGGCGCCGGTGCGGATGAGCAGCGCGTTGACCTGGCGGGCGGCGTCGTCCACGGCGCCCGCGCTGACGGCTTCGAAGACGCCGCGCAGTTCCGCCGCCACGAAGCAAAGCTCGGCGGCCTCCTCCCAGGTCGCCTCCCGTGCACCCGCGTCCCGCAGGACGGTGCCGACGGCCACGGTGCGCGCGTCGTCCTCGGGCGGCACGTACCGGCGCCCGCGATCCTCCCCGGGAGTGAGCAGGTTCACCAGCTCCGCGGCCACCCGGATCACGATGTCCATGTGACTGTTGAAATTCACTTGACCAGTTACATCCCCTCGCCTAGCGTTGTGACTGTCAAAAGCATCCTAGCCAGTAACTTACCGCGATGGAGGCGACGTGCCCGGACTTGACCGTGACACCGCGCGAGGCTGGATCGAGCGCTGGGACCGCCAGCAGGAGGATGGGCTGCCGGATCGTGAGGACCGGTTCACCGCGCTCATCGACGCGCTCGAGGAGGGGACCGGGCGGCCCGATCCGCTCGTCCTCGACATCGGCTGCGGCCCCGGCTCGCTGGCCGTCCGGCTGCTCGACCGCCTGCCGCGAGCCACGGTCATCGGCATCGACGCCGACCCGGTGTCGCTGACCCTGGGCCAGGCGGCCTACCAGGACTTGCCCGGCCTGAGCTTCGTGGACCTGGACCTGCGCGTCCCCGGCTGGTCCGCGCGGCTGGGCCTGGACCGGGCACCGGACGCGGCGGTCAGTACCACCGCGCTGCACTGGCTGCCCGAGCCCGACCTGCGCGCCCTGTACGCCGACATCGTCTCCGTCCTGCGACCCGGTGGCCTGCTGCTCGACGGCGACCAGTTCACCCTGGACGCCAAGGAGACCCCGGTGCTGGCCCGCCTCGACGTAGCGTTGCGCCAGTGCGAGGACCGGCGGCGCTTCCCCGGCGGACACCGGGAGAGCTGGCACGACTGGTGGGACGCCGTCGCCGCCGACCCGGTGCTGGCACCGCACGTGGCCGAGCGCGACCGCCGCCGGGTGGACGCGGGACATCATGGCGCCACCGAGTCGACCCAGTTCGCCACGCACATCGAGGCCCTCAGGGCGGCGGGCTTCGCCGAGGTCGGCACGCTGTGGCAGCGCGGTGACAGCCGCCTGCTGTGCGGCGTGGTGCCTGGCTGAGCCGTGAGCGGTCAGGGCCGCCGGGCGTAGGCGATGTTGATGACCGCGATGGCGGCCCAGATGAACAAGAGGATGAGCCCCTGACCGCCGAAACTGGCGTGCGCCACGATGGCGGTTGTCGCGACGCCCAACCCGATGGACCCGAGCGCGGTGATCGTCGTCGCCACGTTGCGCGCTCCGACCTCAGCTGGCCGGGCCGGCGGCGGCCCCAGCTGGTACCCCGGCGGCAGCGCGGGACCGAAATACCCCTGATATCCCTGGTACCCGGCGGGCGCGGGAGGCACTCCGGGCAGCCCCGGATGGCCCCCGCCCGGCATGGCGCCGGCTGGTACAGGGCCGCCTGGTACAGGGCCGGCCGGTACGGCGCCGGCCGGCGTGGGAGCCCCTGGCTGGGCGCCGGCCGGCGCCGCGGGCCCCTGAAACCCAGGAGCCGCCCTGGGGGGCGCGAAAGGTCCGGGAGCCCCGGTGGCGCCGAACTGCCCGAGCCGCGCGTCGATCCGCCTGTCGATCTCCGCCCCGATGCGCTCGACCAGTCCCTCGGCCACGGCGTCGTCATAGGCGGGGCCGAGGTCGGCGTGCGCGGCCACCGAAGCGCGGATCTCCGCATCGTGGTCGCTGCTCATGAGCGCACGGTACAACGTGCCGGGGATCACCACAAATAAGCTGGCGGCTACCACCGGTGCCGGGCGTAGGCGACGTTGATGGCTCCGATCACGAGCCAGATCAGCGCGACGAGCCACTGCGTGCCCGCGTTGCCCGTTCCCGGATGCAGTACGGCCGCCGAAGCCCCGACAGCCAAGCCCATCGAGCCGAGGGCCAGCACCACGGTGCCGAACCCCAGCCGCCCGGGCACCGGCTCACGACGCAGCCGGGGCCGCGGCGGCGGATCCTGATAAGACGCCTGGCCGTACAGCCGGGCGTCCACGCGCCGGTCGATTTCTTCGCCGATGCGCTCGACGAGTCCCTCGGCCACGGCGGTGTCGTAGCCGGGGCCGAGATCACGGTGTGCCGCGGCCGAGGCGCGGACTTCATCCCTGATGCTCACGCGTTCACGCTATCGGCGGCCGACCGGGAAGACACTGGGGCTAGCACCCGTTTCCCGGCTCTTGCTTACCCCCGTGCGCCCGGTGGCCTGGCAGACTGGGGGAGTGCCCCCGTTCGCCGACTCGCTGTTTCCGCACGGGCCTGATGAGCCGTGCGTTCTGCTCAAGCTGGGCGAGATCGTTCTCAAGGGAAAGAACAGGCAGCAGTTCGAGCGCATCCTGCACGCCAACATCCGCGTCGCGCTGCGCGACCTCGACGTGCCGGCCGACATGCGCCAGCGCGAGGGGGTCATCCTGCTGCGCGTCGCCGACGGTGAGCGGCGCGGCCCGGCGGCCTGGGCGCAGGCCGCCGGCGTGATCGCGGAGCGGATGCAGGAAGTGCCCGGTATCGCCCGGGTCTGCGTGCCGCTGCGGGTGGCCAAGACGCCCGAGGCGGTCTGTGCCGCCGCGCTGGCGCTGACCAAGGAGGCCGCCGGCACCTTCGCGGTGCGCGCGCGGCGCCGGGACAAGCGCTTCCCGCTCAACTCCGCCGAACTGGGCGTGCTGGTCGGCCGGGAGATCCAGGAGGCGTACGGGCTCAAGGTCAACTTGTCCCGCCCGGACACCACGGTGTTCATCGAGGTGGACTCGGAGGAGGTATTCGTGTTCACCGAGGGGATGGCGGGACAAGGCGGACTGCCGGTCGGGATGAGCGGCCGCGGCGTCGTGCTGATGTCAGGCGGCATCGACTCGCCGGTGGCCGCCTACCGGATGATGCGCCGCGGCCTGCGCTGCTTCTTCCTGCACTTCTCCGGCATGCCGCTGACCGGCCCGGAGTCGATCTACAAGGCGTACGCGCTGGTCCGCGGCCTCGACCGGTTCCAGGGCGGGTCACGGCTGTTCGTGGTGCCGTTCGGCAAGACCCAGCAGGCCCTGAAGTCCTCCGGCGCGGACCGGCTGCTGATCGTGGCGCAGCGCCGGCTGATGCTCAAGACCGGCGAGGCGCTTGCCCGCAGGCTGAGCGCCACCGCGCTGATCACCGGCGACTCGCTCGGCCAGGTCAGCAGCCAGACCCTCACCAACATCACCGCGCTCGACGACGCGGTCCGGCTGCCGATCCTGCGCCCCCTGATCGGCTGGGACAAGGCCGAGATCATGGACGAGGCCCGCCGTATCCGTACGCTGGCCATCTCCGAGCTGCCCGACCAGGACTGCTGCACGCTGCTCAGCCCGCGCCGGGTCGAGACCCGGGCCCGGCTCGACGACTTGCACCGGATCGAGGTCAGGCTGGACGCCGACGACCTGGCCGAGGAACTGGCCCGCAGTGCGCAGGAATACCGCCAGGAAAACCTTTTATAACGAACCGTTACGGCTCAGGTCAGGGCGGGCTCCTCGGGCCTGGCCGGGGCCGGGGTCAGGGTCCGGCCGACCAGCGGGGACAGGTGCGCGGCGACCGCGGCGAGCTCGCGCAGGTCCGACTCCACCAGCGCCTGCGGGCCGTCGCACAGCGCCGCCTCGGGGTGCGGGTGGACGTCCACGATGACGCCGTCCGCGCCGACCGCGATCGCGGCCCGCGACAGCGGCAGCACCAGGTCACGGCGGCCGCCCGAGTGTGACGGGTCCACGATCACCGGCAGGTGGGACAGCCGCTGCGCGATCGGCACGGCGCTGATGTCCAGGGTGTTCCTGGTGGCCGTCTCGAACGTCCGGATGCCGCGTTCGCACAGCACGATGTCCAGGTTGCCGCGCTGCGCGATGTACTCGGCCGCCATCAGCCATTCCTCGATGGTGGCGTTCATGCCGCGCTTGAGCATCACCGGCTTGCCCACCCCGCCGACCGCCTGCAGCAGCGGGAAGTTCTGCATGTTGCGCGTGCCGACCTGGAGCATGTCCGCGTAGCTGGCCACCAGGTCCACGTCGCCCGGGTCGACCACCTCGGTCACCACCGGCAGCCCGGTCTCGGCCCGCACCTCGGCCAGGATCTTCAGCCCGGCCTCGCCCAGGCCCTGGAACGCGTACGGCGAGCTGCGCGGCTTGTACGCGCCGCCGCGCAGCAGCGACGCGCCGGCCGCCCGGGCCATCACCGCGGCAGCCAGCGTCTGCTCGGCCGTCTCGACGGCACACGGGCCGGCGATGACCGTCAGCGTGTCCGGCCCGATCGGGACGCCCGCCACCCGGATCACCGAACGTTCCCGGTGGTGCTCCCGGCTCACCAGCTTGTACGGCGAGGAGATCCGCACCACGTCGCTGACCCCGGGCATGCCGCGCAGGTTCAGCGTGTCCAGGTGGTCGGTGTCGCCGACCAGGCCGACGATCGTCCGCGACATGCCGCGGCTGACGAAGGCGTCGCCGCCCGCCGATCGCACCCGGTCGACGACGCCGTCGACTTCCGTCTCGCCGGCCTCCGCCGTCATCACCACGACCATCTCGTCCGCCTCCAGTCAAAAAGAAAACCCCGGGCCTGCTGGCCCGGGGTTTCGTTAAGTCGCTGCCGTCAGCGCAAGGCCTGGCGGGCGACCGTCCCGAACCCGGGCCGGTAGCCGAACCAAAACCAGAACTGCTCACGCATGACGGCCATGGTAACGCATGTCGTCGAGCGGCGGGTCAGAAGCCGACGTCGAGGGTGATGGTGCTGCCGCGCGGAGCCTGGTTCACCGGGCTGAAGTCGAACACCTTGTTGAAGAAGCCGAACTTGTTGACCTTGACCTGGAACCCGGCGCTCTCGAGCAGCTGAGTGGCGTCCTGCACCGACATGCCGATCGGATCGGGCACCGCGACCAGCTGGGGGCCGGTGGACACCTGCACGACCACTGTCTGGCCCGGCTGGATGATGCCGCCGGCCGTCGGGTTCTGGCCGGTGATGATGTCCTTCGGCTGCTGGCTGTTGTTGTCCGGCTGCTGCTGCAGGGTCACCTTGTCCTGGCTGGCCAGCTGTTCCGCGGCGTCGATGTCCATGCCGGTGAAGTTCGGCAGCGGCAGCCCGGCCGCGACCTTGAGCGTGACCGGCCTGGTCTGCGGCCAGGTGGTGCCCGCGGGCGGGTTGGTGGCGGTCACGGTGCCCACCGGGGCGTTCGAACCGACCTGGACGATGGTGAAGCTCAGGTGCACGCGCTGCAGCGCGGCCTGCGCGGTGGCCTGCTTCTGTCCCGTCACCGCGGGGACCTGGGAGGTGAAGGGGCCGCTCGAGACTTCGATGGTGACCTCGGTGCCCTTCGCCACCCGCCCGGTCGGGCTGGTGCCGACGACCTCGCCCTTGGCCACCGTGTTGCTGTGCACCTGGCGCTGCCCCGCCCGGATGGCGAAGCCGTCGGCGGTCAGCACGTCGGTGGCCTGGCTGACGCTGACCCCTGACACCGCGGGCACCTGGGCGTACCGACCGGAGGTGAGCCACCAGCCGCCGAGCCCGAGCCCGACGCCGAGCACGATGACCAGTGCGACGATGATCAGCCGCGGGCCGAACAGCCAGCTCCCCAGGAAAGGCTCACGGCCGCCGCCCTGGTGGCGGCCCTCGTCGGTGTGGCGGAGGGCGTCCGCGCGGTCCACCACCAGCGTGTGAGAGTCCGCCGCCTGCGTGCCGTGGAACGAGTTCGCGCTGAAGTCCAGCCAGGGCGCCTCGCCCGTGCCCTGCACCCCGGCCCCCAGCACGCCGGTGAACCCGTCCAGCTCGGGCAGGGTGTCGCGGACGTGACGCACCGCCCGGCCGAACTCGATCGCGTCGGGCGCCCGCTGGCCCGGGTCGCGGCTGGTCGCCGCGAGCACGAGCTGGTCGACGACCGGGGGGATGCCGGGCACCAGCGTGGACGGTGCCGGGACATCTTGATTGACGTGCTGGTAGGCGATGGAGAGCGGGGTGTCGCCGGTGAATGGCAGCCGGCCGGTGAGCAGCTCGAACAGCATCACGCCGGCCGAGTAGACGTCTCCGGCGGGCCCGGTGGGAGCCCCGGTGACCTGCTCGGGCGGCACGTAGCCGACCGTGCCGATGAGCAGCCCGGACCGGGTGTGCCCGGCCGCGGACAGGGCCCGGGCCAGGCCGAAGTCGGCCACCTTGAGCCGGCCGTCGGCGGTGACCAGGACGTTCTCCGGTTTGACATCCCGGTGCACGATCCCGGACGCGTGCGCCGACGCCAGCCCGTCGAGCACGCCCGCCAGGATCTCGAGCGCGGTCGCGGGGGCGAACCGCCCGCTGTCCCTGAGCAGGTCCTTCAGCGTCCGGCCGGGCACGAACTCCATCGCCAGGTACAGGAACGGGCCGTCGGCCCCCTGGTCGAAGACCGCCACCACGTTCTGGTGCGACAGCCGCGCCACCGACTTGGCCTCGCCGATGAACCGGCGCCGGAACTCCTCGTCCCGGGCCAGCTCGGCGTGCATGACCTTGAGTGCCACCACGCGGTCCAGCCGCGTGTCGGTGGCCTGGTAGACGGTGGCCATCCCGCCGTGCGCGATGCGCGCGGTCACCGCGTACCGCCCGTCGAGCAGGCGCCCGGTGAGGGGATCGGCCAGAGTATCGTCCATCGGGACGATTTTACGGTCGTTTTGCTGATCCGGAGTGTTAATCATGGGGTCCCCGGTAGCCATCGATTGGCGTGAGGTGACCGCGTGGGCGAGCACCTGAGCCCGTTCGGCCCATGATAGGCGACTGGCCAGAGTGGACGACCGCACCTCGGCCCGCTACGGCCAAAGCGTAACCTCTCGGTCATGACCGAGAGCGGACGTGTCGTGGTGGCGGGCGCCGGCCTGTCCGGGTTCCGGACGGCGGAGGAACTGCGGGCCCGCGGCTTCGCCGGCCAGATCACCCTGATCGGGGCCGAGACGCGGCCGCCGTACGACCGGCCGCCGCTGTCCAAGAAGGTGCTCACCGAGCCGGACCTGGATCCGTCGCTGAAGGCCGACTTCGCCGCGCTCGACGTCGGCTTCCGCCCCGGCGAGACCGTCACCGGGCTGGACGACGAACTCGTCACCGACCGCGGCCGGTACCCGTTCGACCATCTGGTGCTGGCCACCGGGGCGCTGCCGGTGGCGCTCCCCGGCGACGGGCGGCAGCGCTTCCTGCGCACCTACGATGACGCGCTGGCGCTCAGGGCCCTGCTCCGGCCCGGCCTGCGGCTGGCCATCGTGGGGGCCGGCTGGATCGGCGCCGAGCTGGCCACCGCCGCGGCCGCAAAAAACTGCCAGGTCACGGTGGTCGAGGCCGGCCCCACGCCGCTGGCCGGGGCGATCGGTGCCCCGGTCGGCGTCCAGACCGGACGCTGGTACGCCGCGGCCGGGGTGGACCTGCGGGTCGCGACCGCGGTCGAGGCCGTCCGGCCCGGCGGGCTGGCGCTGGCCGGAGGCGAGTGGCTGGAGGCCGATGAGATCGTCACCGCGGTCGGGGTGCGGCCGGCTACTGGCTGGCTGGCTGGTTCTGGCGTCCGGCTGGAGAACGGCGTGGGCGTCGACGCCGGCCTGCGGGCGTCCCGGGCGGGTGTCTACGCGGTGGGGGATTGCGCCGCGTTCGAGTCGCGGCGGTTCGGCCGGCGGCTGCGGATCGAGCACTGGGACGTGGCCCTGCATATGCCCGAGGTGGCCGCGGCCAATATCGCCGGCGGGGACGAGTCGTACGACCCGGTACCGTACTTCTGGTCCGAGCAGTTCGGCCGGATGCTGCAGTACGTCGGCCATCACGGCGGCGCGGACACCCTGGTCTGGCGAGGCGACCCGGCCGAGCCGACCTGGGCGGCGGGCTGGCTGGCGGACGGCCGGCTGGTGGCCATGCTGACCGTCGGCCGCCCCCGCGACATGCTCCAGGGCCGCCGCCTCATAGAATCCGCCGTACCGGTAGACGTCTCCCGTCTCGCCGACCCCGCCATCCCCGTAAAAGCCGTCGCGGCCTGACCGGTCAGGCAAATTGCAATCGATAGCCGTTAATCCCTCATAAATGAGGGGTGTTTGGAGGAACCTCCGACGTGGGACATTGGACTCGTGGCACAGATTGACCCCACGACCGACACTCTCGTCGGCGAATGGCTGTCACTACCCGAGGTAGCCGACCAGCTCGGCATGCCCGCCGGTCGAGTGAAGCAGCTCTTGCGTGATCGCAAGCTTCTCGCCGTGACCCGCCCCGAGGGGCGGCTCGCGGTACCCTCCGCCTTCCTCGACGGCAACCAGATCGTCAAGGGCCTGTGCGGGACGCTGACCCTGATCTTCGACTGCGGCTTCGACGAGCTGGAGGCGCTGCGCTGGCTGTTCACGGCCGACGATTCGCTGCCCGGCAGGCCGATCGACGCGATCGCCAAGCACCGGGCTACCGAGGTGAACCGCCGGGCGCAGGCCCTCGCGTTCTAACCGGGAGCGGCTAGGCTAGCTCCATGCCGCCGCGTCCGCGTCGGCGGGGGGCGGCGATGCCGAGGCACGCCGCCAGCCCGCCGCATTCACCGCTGATCCGTGACCTGCTCGCGTCCGGCGGGCAGGCGTTCTCGTTCGAGTTCATGCCGCCCAAGACCGAGGCCGAGGAACAGCAGCTGTGGCGGGCGATCAGGCAGCTCGAGCCGCTGCGTCCGACCTTCGTCTCGGTGACCTACGGGGCCGGCGGGTCGACCAGGGACCGGACTGTCCGGGTCACCGGCCGGATCGCCGAGGAGACCACGCTGACCCCGGTTGGCCACTTCACCGCGGTGAACCACTCGGTGGCCGAGCTCAGGCAGGTGATCGGGTCCTACGCGGCGGTCGGGGTGCGCAACGTGCTCGCGCTGCGCGGCGACCCGCCCGGCGACCCGAACGCCGACTGGATCGCGCACCCGGACGGGCTGAGCTACGCCGGCGAACTGGTCCGGCTGATCCGGTCCGCCGGCGACTTCTGCGTCGGGGTGGCCGCGTTCCCCGAGAAGCACCCGAGGTCGCCCGATCTCGAGACCGACGTGCGCTACTTCGTGGCCAAGTGCCGGGCCGGGGCGGATTTCGCGATCACCACCATGTTCTTCTACCCGGAGGACTACCTGCGGCTGCGGGACCGGGTCCTGGCTCAGGGTTGCGACGTGCCGATCATTCCGGGCATCATGCCCGTCACCAGCCTGCGGGTGATCGAGAACGCGATCAAGCTCGGCGGCTGCCGGATCCCGGCCGGGCTGTGGGACCGCCTGCAGGCGGTGGCCGGCGACCGGGCCGCGGTCCGCGAGATCGGCGTGGACTACGCGGCCGGGATGTGCGAGCGGCTCCTCGCCGAGGGCGTGCCCGGCCTGCACTTCTACACGCTCAACTGGTCCCGCGCGACCCGCGAGATCTATCAGCGGCTGGGGCTGGGGGAGCGCTCCCGCAGCGGCAGCTCGGCGCCCATCACGGCGTAGGGCGGGTCGCCGCCGGGAAAGAAGCGGAACGCGGTCAGCAGGTCGGTGAAGCCCGTCCCGCGGTAGAGCCGCCGCGCCGGGGTGTCGGCATCCCGGGTGGACAGCAGCGCGGTCCGTTCGGGCCGCCCCGAGGTCAGCCGCAGCAGCAGGCCGGCGCCCACCCCGCGGCCCTGGTAGTCCGGTGCCACGTGCAGCTCGGCGACCTCGAACGAGTCGCCGAGCCAGGCGGCCGCGACCGCGCCGCCGCTGGCGGCGATCAGCGCCCGGTTCACCGTGTCGTGCCACCACTGGCCGGGGCCGCCGTGAAATCCGTAGCCGAATCCGGCCGCCTGGCCGGTCGCGTCGTCGGTGACCGCCAGCGCGCGGAAACCCGGGTTGGCGGCGTGCCCGGCCATGATCGCCCGGCGGCCCGCCAGCAGCTCGGGCGGCGGCCGCATGGCCGCCGCGTACACCGCGAGCAACTGGTCGAGGTGGGCGGTGAACCCGGCCGGGTTCAGCTCAGAAACGGAGACCACGGGCGTCCGGCGCATCCTCGATAGCTTAGGAGACGACGATGATGCCGAACGGGCCGGGTTCAGCGCCCGGAACAGGTGCCACGTCCGCCGACTCACGCGCCCTCCCTGGGTCAGGCTAGCTCGCCGGCGGTCTTGGCCTGCTCGGCCCGGAGCTGTACCTCGGCCTGACCGAGCCGCGGATGGCTCGCGGTCAGCGTAATCGCGCCCGGCCGGCCCGCCTGCGAGCGGATCCACACCGCGCCGAGCCCGCCGTACCGGCCGAACTCGAACGGGTTGTCGCCCACCAGCGTGGCCGGCCCGGACAGGGCCAAGCTCACCTGGCCGCTGCCGAACCTGCGCTGATTGCCGTGCGCGTCGGTAGCGCGGAAGACGGCCCGGGTCGCATCCGAGCCGTCGGCCGTGATGACCATATCGTCCACCGTCAGGCCGAACGAGTCGCTGGCCGGGCGGGCCGACATCCGCAGCTCGGCGACCTGGCGGCCGTCGGCGAAGCCCTCGACGAGCAGGTCCGGGGTCGGGTTCGGCAGCTTCGCGGGCAGCGGGACCAGGAAGGGCGGATGAGCTAGGTTGCGGTACAGCGGCGAGTCGAAGGCGGGCAGGACGCTGGTCACGTGCAAGCCGCCGATGAAGACCTCGAGCCGCTCGCAGTTGCTGGCGATCATCGCGGCCGGGGACGGCGCGGGCACGGCCCCGCCGGCCTCCCAGAAGAACACCGGGATGATGACCGGGCGTACGGCCGGGTCGCCCTGAGACTGGTAGATGGCGGCACCGGGCTTGGGTACCCGGAAACCGTCTGCCACCCCGGCCCACTTGATGTCGTAGGGGCCCGGCCCGAGCAGCGAACTGTAGTCGAACCCGGCCCAGGCCAGCAGGCCGGAGTAGTCGGTGTTGGACCTGGCCTGGTTGTGCGCCTGCCCGTGCAGGGCGGCCTGCCGGGCCAGCCAGGCCGGCGGGTCCGTCCAGGCGAAGTGCTGCGGCTTGACCGATTCCACCCCGACCGCCTCGGTGACCAGGTACGGCAACCCGGGGAACGGCGACTTGAGCGTGACGTTGCCGGTCTGGTCGTCGGTCGCGTAGTCGTTGTAGGCGAAGACGTCCTCCTCCCAGTCGGCGTCGTCGTGGAACGCCATCGCCCCCGAACTCGACCGCGTCGGGTCGAGCTCCCGGGCCGCCTTCCTGGTGTCGGCCCACAGATCCGGGTAGTCCTGGGTCTCGTTGAGCCTGGTGCCCCAGATGACCACCGAGGGGCGGCTCCGGTCCCTGACCACCATGTCGCGGACGTCCTGCAGCACGAGGTTCTGCCAGTCCGGCGTGACGCTCACGTTGTGCCAGCCGGGCGCCTCCTCCCACACCAGCAGGCCAAGCTCGTCGCAGGCATCGAGGAAGGCCGGGGACTGGGGGTAGTGCGAGCAGCGCACCATGTTGCAGTTGAACTCGTTCTTGAGGATCTCGGCGTCCTTGCGCTGCACCCGGGCGGGCATGGCCATGCCGGCGTACGGGTAGAGCTGGTGCCGGTTGAGCCCGAACAGCTGCAGCCGCTGCCCGTTCAGGTAGAAGCCGCCGGCCTGGAAGGAGACCTCCCGGAACCCGATCCGCTTGGACAGCATGTGGGTGCCGATACCGGGGAAGTTCAGCGTGGCCTCGACCGTGTACAGCGTGGGGCTGTCCGGCGACCACAGCCTGACCGGCCCGAACCCGGTCAGGCTCAGCTTGGCCGTACTGACCCCGGGCGATCCGGTCTTCACCGGGACGACCTGCGTCGCGAGCTGGGTCTGCCCGTCGAACAGCTGGACGAGCAGCGTGCCCGAGGCGTCCTTCGTGGCAGCCGAGTCCACGGCGCATTCGATGTCCACCCGGGGCTGCGAGCTGAGCACGTCGGCCGGCTGGGCCCACAGATCGGAGAGGAACACCTCCGGGAGCACCCGCAGCTGGACATCCCGGTAGATGCCGCCCGGCTGGTAGAAGTCGACGCTCTTCGGGCCGCGCCCCACGCCGACCGGCGGTACCGGCAGGCAGCGCGAGTCCACCACGACCGCGAGCAGATTATCTCCGGTGGTGACCTTTCCGGTGAGTTCGGCCGAGAAGGGCAGGTAACCGCCCTGATGGGTGGCGACCACCTGGTCGTTGATCGCCACCGAGGCGTTGACCATGACCCCTTCGAAGTCGACCAGGATCCGGTTTCCCGGGCGCTTGGCGTCGAGCAGGTGCCCGCCGGTGAAGTGACGCCGGTAGATCCACACCTGCTGCCAGGCGTTGTAGTCCCAGTTCTGCCAGGACAGCGGGGTGACCGTGTGCGGCAGCGTGACCGGCGCGAAGTTGCTGTCGTCGTAGAAGCTGCTCTCCGAGCCCGCCGTGTACTGCCCGCCGAACAGCCAGTTGGTGTTCATCGCGAAGGACAGGCTGGTGGGTGCCTCGTTCGTCCGGTCCATGCCGCCGACCAGCGCGAGCAGCGGCAGCGCGGCGACTCCGGCGCCCCCGATCAGGCCGGCCTGCAGCATGGCGCGGCGGGAGATCCGGCGCCTGGTCGCGGCCTCGGCATCCTCGGGCCCTTCGTCCGTCCCGGCCCGCTCGCTGTTCCCGGCCCAGCGGCCCGGGCGCGGCAGCCTCGTCCGGCCCGGCAGGCGCGGCCCGCCCGGACGCGGCGGCACCGGCGGTCCCGGCGGCGCCGGCTGGGTGAGCAGTCGCGCCGGTTCTGCCCCCGCCGGTCCGGCCAGTACAGTTTCCGCTGGTGCTGGTGCTGGTGCTGGTGCTGGTGCTGGTGCTGGTGCTGGTGCTGGTGGCTGCGGCGCACTTGGCCCACCTGACTGCTTCGGCCGCGGCTCGGTCGGCTCGCCCGACTGCTTCGGCCGTCCCGGTCCGGGCGGCCGGGGCGCGGTGTCGTCCAGGTCGGGCGGCTCGTCCCCGGGCGGGGTCAGGAACCCGGTCTTGTTCGCGGTCGGCCGGAACCACCGGCCCGTCTCACCCGCCGGGGGCGTGCCCGCCGCGCTAGGCGCGTCGCCCGGCCTGGTTACGCTGTTCTCCGCCGCGCCGTCTTCCTGGAGCGATCGGTCCTGCTCGCTTGGAACCTCAGCAGCCTCAGGGGGCCCAGTCTCAGCGCGGCTATCCCGCGTATCCGCAGGTGAATCGCCCGCGTCGGCGGTGCCGTCAGCCGTGACCGCGGCCCAGGTCATCTCCTCGCTACCGTCGCTGCCCAGCTCCGTGGTGAATGGCCTCCCGCTCCCGTCATCGGTGGCGGGCAGGCGGGATGGCACGCGATTAAAATACCGGCCCCGGGGGGCCTTTCGCACAAACACTAGCGTTGCGCGCAAATGGTCCCCGATCCTCATCGTGCCGGTACAACGCGCCATAACACCCACGCGTGCCCGCTGATCCCCGCAGCCGCACGTCCCAGCCGCCCCCGGCGGCCGCATCTAGCCCCAGTGGCACACCGGGTCACCTAGAGCGTCCGGTGGCACGCCGGGTCCGTTCGCAGGGGCGGCCCGGCCAGCGCGCCTCTCGGGTATCGCGGTGCCCGGGGGGCCGTTGCAGGATCATGGTGTCTCTTGGCTGGCTGGCTGGCGTGCGGCTGGACGCTGTGGTGGCCTGGGGGGCTGGTGGTGCGCTGTCCGGCGGGATTAGCGGGGTGAGTTCGGGCTCCGGGGTGATTTTGGTGCACCATGGAGGATGGAGGCTGTCGCATAACTCTTCGTCCTGATTTGTCAAGGGCGGCGTGTCACCAGGCTTTATGTGTCCTGGGCTGGGAAAATGCTGTCATGGGACGGCATTTCAGGAAAGCTGACAGCGCGGATCAGGGATATCTGATGCCGCCGGATGCGCGGGCCTGGCTGCCGGAGCGGCATCTGGCGTGGGCGCTGCTGAAGCTGGCCGCCGAGCTGGACCTGGCGGGGTTCGAGGCCCGGTACCGGGCTGACGGGCAGGGCCGGCCGGCGTATGACCCGGCGATGATGGTGACGCTGGTGATGTACTGCTACTGCAAGGGGATCCGGTCCTCGCGGGGGATCGAGATGGCCACCTTCGATGATGTGGGGGCCCGGGTGATCTGCGGGAACCTGCATCCCGATCATGCCACGACCGCCCGGTTCGCCTGCCGTCACGAGCAGGAGCTGAAGGCCCTGCTGGCGTCCTCGGTGACGGCGTGCGCGCGGGAGGGCCTGGTCAGCGTGGATGTGGTGGCCGGGGACGGGACGAAGGTGAAGGCGTCGGCGTCGATGGCGGCCAACGTGACGGCGGCCGGGCTGGAGGCCGGGATCGCCGCGCTGGAAGAGGTCATCGCCGCGGAGGTCGCGCTGTGGGTGGAGCAGCACCTGGCCGCTGACGCCGCCGATGACGCAGCGGGCAGCGCGAGGCCGCAGGACACCGGCCCGGGCGCCGGGCCGGGGCGCAAGCGGACGGCGCAGACGCTGGCCCGCCGCCGCCAGGCGAAGGAGCGGCTGGACGCCGGTACCGCGGCCCGGGCGGAGCAGGCCGGGGACAAGCAGCGGGCCAGGGCGGACCGGCTGGCCGGGCGGGCAGAGGGCAAGGAAGCCGAGGCCGCGCGGCTGTTCGCCGTGGCGGCCGCTAAAGCGGACGCGTACGCGGCGCGGGCGGCGGCGTGCCCGCCGGGCAAGAAGCCCAGCGGCGGGGCTCCGGTGGCCCCGCAGGACAACCGGGACGTGCGCCGCGTGCAGGCCGTGGCCCGGCGGCTGCGGGACAAGGCCGCCGCGGCTGCCGGCGCGGCGGCCGCCGCGCCGGCCCCGGAGCTGAAGGTCAACCTCACCGACCCGGGCAGCCGGGTCATGCCGCTGAAGAAAGGCGGCTTCGACCAGCTGTACAACGCCCAGGCCATCGCCTGCAAGAAGCAGGTGATCCTGGCCATCGGCACCCACGACAGCCCCTCTGACACCAATGCCCTGCACCCGCTGCTGGCCAGGGCCAGCGCCGTGCTGGCCGCCGCCGGGATCACCAGCCCGATCGGCAAGGCCCTGCGGGACGCCGGGTACGCCAGCGACGCCAACTTCACCGCCCCCTGCCAGGCAGAGCTGTACGTCGCCCTCACCCGCGAGTCCCGGCAGGCCGGCCGCGGCACCGAAGGATACGCCCCCGCCGCCATGATGCCATCGTGGCAGCAGATGGCCGCCCGGCTGGACACCCCCGAAGGCAAGGCCTTGTACAAGCAGCGCGGCGCGATCATCGAGCCCGTCTTCGCCCAGCTGTTCGCCCGCCTGGGCCGGCACCTGAACTACCGCGGCACCAAAGTCGACCTCGAACTGCACCTGTGGGCCATCAGCCACAACCTGCTCAAGGCCATCAGCGCCCGGCAGCGAACCGCAGTCCGCGCCACAGCCTGACCAGGCCCGTACGGCTTACCGGAGGCCCCGGAGAGCAGCACGCGGGTACCACGCGGGGTACAGCGTGGCGTTCCGCAGCCGCGGCATTAGCGTGCCACCCCAGATCCTGGAGTTAAGCGACAGTCTCCATGGTCCCCCGAAATCACCCGGAAGCCCCGATCCACCCGGTTAACTTGCCACTGCGCGTGCAGGTTTGCGGCTGGTGGTGCTCCCGCGCTTGGCGGGCATGGCACGGGCGTCATGGCACGGGCGTCATGCGCCAGCCGGCCCGCACCAGACCCATGAGCAACCAATCCTGCAACAGCCCCCGAAAGGCACGTGATGCGTCGTCCCTGGCCGCGGAACGGGGTGGATCCGGGTTACGGGGTGGATCTGGTACCCCCGGGTCCCGGATCGGACCGGTAACCCGGATCAGCCCCGTTAACTTCCAGCTGGGCGGATAAGTTTGCGCCTCATGTGGCGGGTGGTGCTCTCGCGGCTGCTGCGGCCGTCGTAGGGGCTGCGCGGCCGTCGTGGGGACCGCACCGGTGGCACATTGGGTCACCTAGAGCAGCACCGATGGCACACCGGTGCTGTATAAGCGCGATGCCGCGGGCTGCCGGGCGGGGGTGATGGGGGTGATGGGGGTGATGGTGCGGGCGGGAATCGGTGAGGTTGGTGCGCAGGCGCGCCTGGTCGACGCAGCTGACTCGAACAGCCACCCTCATGCCACCGGGAACTGGCGAATCAGCGGTCCCTGGCGGCCCGACGGCAGGATCAAAATGTCAGACCCGCGCGCTATCTTCGAACAGACATCGAAGACGACTGGACATCCGAACGAATTTAGGTTCGAATAGATGGAGCAGCATCGGCCGGATGGGGTGCGGGGGAGCCTCTCGCCTCGCCGGCCAGAAGAGGAGATGAAGGGCCATGGTGAACACAGCGGAGATGCGGATGGGCCTGGGCGGCATGAGCCCTCGGCATCCAGGGGTGGCACCGACCGTGCTCAGCATGCTCCAGTCCGCGCGGCGGGGGCTCGCGGAGGCGGCGGACGAGTCGGCACCTGGTGCCCGGTACGTCACGGCCCACCTGGCGGCGCTGCGCGCCGCGGCGGCCGTGGTGGCGGCGCGAGGGGAACCGCGGTCGCGCCGCCGGAAGCCGCACAGCGTGTGGGAACTGCTGCCCCAGGTGGAGCCTGCTCTGACCGAGTGGGCCGCCTACTTCGCGGCCGGGGCCGGCAAGCGCGCGGCCGCTGAGGCGGGGCTGCCTCGCGCCGCGTCGGCGCGTGAGGCCGATGACCTGCTGCGGGATGCGGAGACCTTCCTGTCACTGGCGGAGACCGCACTGGGGGTCGAGGTGCAGTCTCCGCTCCCGCTCAGGCCGGCAGGCTAGCGGGCTAGCGGGTCAGAACCCGTCCATCGCGCCGCGCGCGTCAGCGTCGAGCACGCCCCAGCTGATGAGCTCTTCGGTGAGGTCGGCGGGGGACTTGTCGTAGATAACCGCGAGCGAGCGCAGGTCCTCGTGCCGGACCGAAAGGACACGGCCGTTGTAGTCACCGCGCTGGCTCTGGATGGTCGCGACGTAACGGGCGAGCGGGCCCACCTTGTCCTTGGGCAGCTGCCCCATCCGCTCAAGGTCGATGACGAGCTTGGGCGTGGGCACCAGCGGCGTGGGGGCGGAGTCGCCGGGCAGTAGCTCGGACACCGGAACCCCGTAGAACTCGGCCAGTTCGGCGAGCTTCTGGACGGTCACCGACCGGTCGCCACGCTCATACGAACCCACAACCACGGCCTTCCAGCGGCCACGCGACTTCTCTTCGACTCCGTGCAGCGAGAGACCCTGCTGCGTGCGGATGGCGCGCAGCCGCGCGCCAAGGGTCTTGGCGTACTCAGATGGCATTCTTTCCTCGGTTCCCCGGCCAGTCGTCGCTTACGGTAACGGTTACGCTCAGTGACGGTAGGCGGCGAGCGCTATAAGGTCAAGCCGAATGGCAAAAACTGGCTTAACTCGGCCGGTAACCGGCTAGCTCTCCCTGATCGCTATGTACCCTCCGCCGGCCGGCCAGAACCCAGCTGAAATCGGGTTTCCCGTCGCTGTGGGCCTGTTGCGGCCACATAGCCAACTCTCGTCATGTTCTGTCGCGATACGTTCTGTGTGACGTAAATCACATGACTTGCGGGTAAGTGCAAAGCGGCTGGGGTTACTGGTAACTCCCCGTATGATCATCAACGTAGACATCCTTTAAGGACCGTCCAGCGAGGCGGGAAAGGAGGTCCGTTCTATGTGCGCGGCCAGCAGTCCGGTCGCGGGGCGTGATGGCCTCGCGGTCCTCGACGTCGAGGAGATCAGGCGGGCGCTGACCAGGATCGCTCACGAGATCCTGGAGCGGACGCATGGCGGCGACGGGGTCATCTTGCTCGGCATTCCCACGCGCGGGGTGCCGCTAGCCCGCCGTCTCGCCGCCCGGATCGGGGAGTTCGAGGGACTCGACGTTCCCTGCGGCTCGCTCGACGTGACTATGCACCGCGATGACCTGCGGCTGCATCCGGCCCGGGCGCTGGGTCGGACCGAGCTCCCGCCCGGCGGCGTGGACGGCAAGACCGTCGTCCTGGTCGACGACGTGCTGTTCTCGGGCCGCACGGTCCGTGCCGCCCTCGACGCGCTCAACGACCTCGGCCGCCCGCGGGCGGTCCAGCTCGCGGTCCTAGTCGACCGCGGCCACCGCGAGCTACCGATCCGGGCCGACTACGTGGGCAAGAACCTGCCGACCTCGCACCGCGAGGTGGTGCATGTCCTGCTGGCCGAGGTGGACGGGCAGGACGGCGTGACGATCAGCGACGACGGGAGGCGGCCATGAGGCGTCACCTGATCTCGGCGGGCGACCTGAGCCTGGCCGACGCGCTGCTCATCCTCGACACCGCGGAGGAGCTGGCTCACCTGGCCGACCGCCCGATCAAGAAACTGCCGACGCTGCGCGGGCGGACCGTGGTCAACCTCTTCTACGAGGACTCGACCCGGACCAGGATCTCGTTCGAGGCCGCGGCCAAGCGGCTGTCCGCCGACGTGATCAACTTCTCGGCCAAGGGGTCCAGCGTGGCCAAGGGGGAGAGCCTCAAGGACACCGCGCTGACGCTCGAGGCGATGGGCGCGGACGCGGTGGTGATCAGGCACGGGGCGTCCGGCGCGGCGCACCGGCTGGCCGGCTGGGTGCGCGGCAGCGTGCTGAACGCCGGGGACGGCACCCACGAGCATCCCACCCAGGCCCTGCTGGACGCGTTCACCATCCGGCGTCGGCTGAGAGGGAACGGCGCGCGCGGCGCCGGGCTCGACGGCCTGCGGGTGACGATCGTGGGGGACGTGCTGCACAGCCGGGTCGCCCGCTCCAACGTGCTGCTGCTCAGCACCCTCGGCGCCGAGGTGACCCTGGCCGCGCCGCCGACGTTGCTGCCGCTCGCCGTCGGCAGCTGGCCCTGCGCCGTCAGCTACGAGCTGGACAGCGAGCTGCCCAAGAGTGACGTGGTGATGATGCTCCGGGTCCAGCAGGAGCGGATGAACGCCGCCTATTTCCCGAGCGTGCGTGAGTACAGCCGCCGCTACGGGCTCGACGGCGAGCGGATGGCGCGGCTGCCCGCCCACGCCATCGTCATGCATCCCGGGCCGATGAACAGGGGAGTCGAGATCGCGGCTGAGGTAGCGGATTCGGTCCGCTCGACGATCGTGGAGCAGGTCGCCAACGGGGTCACCACCCGGATGGCCGTCCTGTACCTGCTGCTCGGCGGCACAGAGTTCCCGGCCACGGGGGAGGCCTGATGACGGACCACGACAGCTGGCTGATCAAGGGCGTCATGACCCCCGGGGGCGACGGACCGACCAGCATCCTGCTCAGCGGCGGATCTATCACGGACATCGGCCCGGACCTGGAACACTCTGGGGCCAGGGCCCTCGACGCGGACGGCCTGATCGCCCTGCCCGGCTTGGTCGATCTGCACACGCACCTGCGCGAGCCGGGCCGCGAAGACGCCGAGACCGTGCAGACCGGAACGGCGGCCGCGGCCCTCGGCGGCTTCACCGCCGTGCACGCCATGGCCAACACCGACCCCGTGGCCGACACCGCCGGGGTGGTCGAACAGGTCTGGCGGCTCGGCCGGGCCGCCGGCCACTGCGACGTCCAGCCGGTGGGCGCGGTCACGATCGGCCTCAACGGCACCCGGCTAGCCGAGCTCGGCACGATGGCGGATTCGGTCGCGCGGGTCCGCGTGTTCTCCGACGACGGCCGGTGCGTGGCTGACCCGCTGCTGATGCGCCGGGCCCTGGAGTACGTCAAGGCCTTCGACGGGGTGATCGCACAGCACGCGCAAGATCCTCGGCTCACCGAGAACGCCCAGCTCAACGAGGGTGAGATGTCGGCCAGGCTGGGCCTGGCGGGCTGGCCCGCGGTGGCCGAGGAGGGCATCATCGCGCGGGACTGCCTGCTGGCCGCGCACGTCGGCTCGGCCCTGCACGTCTGTCACGTCTCCACGGCCGGGTCGGCCGAGATCATCCGCTGGGCCAAGTCCAAGGGATGGCCGGTCACCGCCGAGGTCACGCCGCATCACCTGCTGCTGACCGACGAACTCGCAGTGGGCTACGACCCGGTGTTCAAGGTCAACCCGCCGCTGCGCACCGCCGGCGACGTGGCCGAGCTCAGGCGGGCCCTCGCCGACGGCACCATCGACTGCGTGGCCACCGACCACGCCCCGCACCCGGTGGAGGCCAAGGAAACGGAATGGTCCGAGGCGGCGTTCGGCATGACCGGCCTGGAGACCGCGCTCCGGGTGGTGCAGCGGGCGATGGTGGACACCGGGCTGCTCGACTGGGCCGGGGTCGCCGACCGGATGTCCGTCCGCCCGGCCAGGATCGGGCGGCTGACCGGGCAGGGCGTCCCGCTGGCGCCGGGCGCGCCCGCCAACCTCACCTTGTACGACCCGGCGGCGCCGGCTGAGGCGGTGACGCCGGGCGGCGCGTCCAAGAGCCGCAACACCCCGTTCGCCGGTATGGAGCTGCCCGGCCGGGTGGTGGCCACCTTCCTGCGCGGCGTCCCGACCGTGCTCGACGGGAAGCTGGCCTGATGCGGCTGGCATTGAAATGGGAGATACCGAAATGACGCGTCCGGCCCTGCTGGTCTTGGAGGACGGCACCACGCTGCACGGCACCGGCTTCGGGGCGGAAGGCGAGACGTTCGGCGAGATGGTCTTCAACACCGGGATGACCGGGTACCAGGAGACGCTGACCGATCCGTCGTACTGCCGCCAGATCGTCGCGATGACCGCGCCGCATATCGGCAACACCGGGGTCAACGAGGAAGATCCCGAGTCCCGTCAGGTGTGGGTCAGCGGGTACGTGGTGCGCGAGCCGGCCCGGCTGGCGTCGAGCTGGCGCGCCACCGCCGGACTGGACGCCTACCTGCGGGCTGAGGGCGTAACCGGTATCGCCGTGCGCGGTACCAGGCTGCTGACCAGGCGGGTACGGGAGCAGGGGGCCATGCGGGCGGCCATCAGCACCGTCGAGACCAGCCAGGAAAAACTGCTCGAGCGGGTCCTCGCCAGCCCGGAGATGACCGGGGCCGACCTGGCCCGGGTGGTGAGCACGCCCGAGCCGTACACCGTCCCGGCGCAGGGGGCGGCCCGCTATCGCGTGGTCGCCGTGGACCTGGGCATCAAGGTGTCCACGCCGCGGAATCTCGCGGCCCGGGGCTGCGAGGTCCTGGTCGTGCCGGCCATCACGACGGCGGAGCAGATCCTGGCCGCCTCGCCGGACGGAGTCTTCTTCAGCAACGGTCCCGGCGATCCGGCCGCGGCCACGTACGCCGTCGACGCGATGCGCGGGGTGCTCGACGCGGGCGTCCCGGTGTTCGGCATCTGCCTCGGCAGCCAGATCCTGGCCCGGGCCCTCGGCCTGGGCACCTATAAGCTCCGGTACGGCCACCGCGGCGTGAACCAGCCGGTGATGGACCTCGCCACCGGGCGCGTCTACATCACCAGCCACAACCACGGCTTCGCCGCCGCCCTCCCCGGCCAAGACGGCCAAGACGGCCAAGACGGCCAAGACGGCCACGAAGACGTACCCGCGCAAACGCGCGCCGACGCCACCACCTGGTCGCACGTTCCCGGGCAGGCAAGGCACTCGTTCGTTACTCCTTATGGTCCGGCCATCGTCAGCCACGTGAACCTCAACGACGGCGTGGTGGAAGGACTGCGCCTGCTCGAGCGGCCGGTTTTCAGCGTGCAGTACCACCCGGAAGCGGCACCAGGCCCGCACGACGCCGCCGACCACTTCGATCAGTTCTGCACCATGCTTGAACAAAAGCGGGGGGTGAACCGTGCCGAGGCGTGAGGACCTGAAGTCGGTGCTGGTGATCGGGTCCGGCCCGATCGTCATCGGACAGGGCTGCGAGTTCGACTACTCGGGCACCCAGGCCTGCCGGGTGCTGAAGGCCGAGGGCATCCGGGTCAGCCTCGTCAACTCCAACCCCGCCACGATCATGACCGATCCTGAGTTCGCCGACGCCACCTACGTCGAGCCGATCACGACCGACACGCTGGAGAAGGTCATCGCCATCCAGCGCCCGGACGCCGTGCTGCCCACCCTGGGCGGCCAGACCGCGCTGAACGCGGCCGTCGCCTTGCACGACCAGGGCGTGCTGGCCAAGTACAACGTCGAGCTGATCGGCGCGAACATCGACGCCATCCGGGCCGGCGAGGACCGGGAGCGGTTCAAGGAGATCGTCATCGGGCTCGGTGCCGAGGTGCCGAGCAGCACCATCTGCCGCAGCCTGGACGAATGCCTCGCCACCGCCGCGGACCTCGGCTACCCGGTCGTGATCCGCCCGAGCTTCACCCTCGGCGGCCTCGGGTCCGGCATCGCGAAAACCGAGGATGACCTGCGGCGGATCGCCGGTACCGGCCTGGACGCCAGCCCGACCCACGAGGTCCTGCTCGAGGAGAGCATCCTCGGCTGGAAGGAGTTCGAGCTCGAGCTGATGCGCGACCAGGCGGACAACGTGGTCGTCGTCTGCTCGATCGAGAACATCGACCCGATGGGCGTGCATACCGGTGACTCGGTCACCGTCGCCCCGGCCATGACGCTCACCGACCGTGAGTACCAGCGGATGCGCGACACCGCGATCGCCATCATGCGCGCGGTCGGGGTGGACACCGGCGGCTGCAACATCCAGTTCGCGGTGGAGCCGAGCACCGGCCGGATGGTCGTGATCGAGATGAACCCGCGCGTCTCGCGCAGCAGCGCGCTGGCCTCGAAGGCCACCGGATTCCCGATCGCCAAGATCGCGGCTCGGCTGGCCATCGGCTACACCCTGGACGAGATCCCGAACGACATCACCGGGCAGACCCCGGCCTGCTTCGAGCCCGCGCTGGACTACGTGGTGGTCAAGGTGCCGCGGTTCGCGTTCGAGAAGTTCCCCGGCGCGGACCCCGCGCTCACCACCCATATGAAGAGCGTCGGCGAGGCGATGGCCATCGGCCGGAGTTTCCCCGAGGCGCTGCAGAAGGCCCTGCGGTCGCTGGAGAGCAGGCACGGGCCGTTCGGCTACGCCATGCCACCGCGGGACGCGGCGAGCTTGCTGCGTGACTGCGCGACCCCGCACGACGGGCGGCTGTCCACCATCCACCAGGCGCTGCGGGCCGGCGCCAGCGCGGCGGACATCGCCGGGGTGACCGGCATCGACCCCTGGTTCATCGAGCAGATCCAGCACATAAACCAGATTGCCGAACGGGTGGCGCGTTCCGCCGTCCTGGACGCGGACACGCTCACCACGGCCAAACAGAACGGCTTCTCCGACGCTCAGCTGGCCGACCTGCGCGGCAGCACGGAAACCGTGATCCGCGAGGTGCGCTGGGCGCTCGGCGTGCGCCCGGTCTACCACGCGGTGGACACCTGCGCCGCGGAGTTCGCCGCCCGCACCCCGTACCTGTACTCGACCTACGACGACGAGACCGAGGTGCCGGAGGGCAGCATGCCCAAGGTGATCATCCTCGGCAGCGGCCCGAACCGGATCGGCCAGGGCATCGAGTTCGACTACGCGTGCGTGCACGCCTCGTTCGCGCTGGCCGAAGCGGGTTACGAGACCGTGATGGTCAACTGCAACCCGGAGAC
Organism: Streptosporangiaceae bacterium; assembly: GCA_050011155.1. Classification (GTDB taxonomy): domain Bacteria; phylum Actinomycetota; class Actinomycetes; order Streptosporangiales; family Streptosporangiaceae; genus Palsa-504. The sequence goes on along the minus strand of JBEKJP010000086.1, from coordinate 25,815 downwards.
CGTCTCCACCGACTACGACACCTCCAGCCGGCTGTACTTCGAGCCGCTCACCCTGGAGGACGTGCTCGAGGTGGTGCGGGCCGAGCAGGCCACCGGCCCGGTCCGGGGCGTGATCGTGCAGCTCGGCGGCCAGACGCCGCTCGGCCTGTCGCGCGCGCTGGCGGCGGCCGGCGTCCCCGTGGTGGGCACCAGCCCCGACGCGATCCACCTGGCCGAGGACCGGGGCGCGTTCGCCCGGGTGCTGGAAGAAGCCGGGCTGAGCGCGCCGCGGAACGGGACCGCCATCTCGCAGGACGAGGCGGCCCTGATCGCCCGCGAGATCGGGTACCCGGTCCTGGTGCGGCCCTCCTACGTGCTCGGCGGCCGCGGCATGGAGATCGTCTACGACGACGCCACGCTGCGCTCCTACATGTCCCGGGCCACCGAGGTGAGCCCGGGACACCCGGTGCTGATCGACAAGTTCCTGGACGACGCGATCGAGGTCGACGTCGACGCGCTCTACGACGGCGCCGAGCTCTACCTCGGCGGGGTCATGGAGCACATCGAGGAGGCGGGCATCCACTCCGGCGACTCCGCCTGCGCGCTGCCGCCGATCACCCTCGGGCGCAGTGACATCGCGCAGATCCGCGCGGCCACCCGGTCCATCGCCGCCGGGGTGGGCGTGCGCGGCCTGCTGAACGTCCAGTACGCGCTGGCCGGGGGAGTGCTGTACGTGCTCGAGGCCAACCCGCGGGCGTCGCGCACGGTCCCGTTCGTATCCAAGGCCACCGCGGTTCCGCTGGCCAAGGCCGCGGCCCGGATCATGCTCGGCGCCACCGTGGCCGAACTGCGCACGGAGGGGATGCTGCGGGCCGCCGGGGACGGCGGCGAGATGCCGCTGGACGCACCGGTGGCGGTGAAGGAAGCCGTGCTGCCGTTCGGCCGGTTCCGCGATCCGTCCGGGCAGGGCGTGGACACCGTGCTCGGCCCGGAGATGCGCTCGACCGGCGAGGTGATGGGCATCGACACGGCGTTCGGCACCGCGTACGCGAAAGCCCAGGCCGCGGTGTACGGGTCGCTGCCGGTCAAGGGGCGGGCCTTCGTCTCGGTAGCCAACAGGGACAAGCGGTCGATGATCTTCCCGGTCAAGCGCCTAGCCGACCTGGGTTTCGAGATCTGGGCCACCGAGGGAACCGCGGAGGTGCTGCGCCGCAACGGGGTTCGTGCCAAGATCGTGCGAAAGCACGGTGACGGACCCGGACCCGACGGCGAGCCGACCGTGGTGACGCGCATACTCGCCGGCGAGGTGGACCTGATCGTGAATACGCCGTTTGGCAGCCCGGGGCAGTCCGGCCCGCGCCTGGACGGTTACGAGATACGCACCGCCGCGGTCCGCCGCGGCATCCCCTGCGTAACCACGGTCGCGGGACTCGCCGCCGCCGTGCACGGCATCGAGGCCATCATTCGCGGCGAGGTCGGTGTCCGCTCTCTCCAGGAGCACGCCGCGCTGCTCGCGCGGGAACGCTGATGCCCGTACAGATTAGAGGGACCGTGCTGACGCTGCGGCGGGTCGACGCATACCACGCGCTGACCCTGGTCGCGCCCGCCATCGCGACCAAGTTCCGGCCGGGCCAGTTCGTGACGATCGCCGTCGGCGGCCCCGATACCTCCATGCTCGGGCGGCGGGCGTTCGCGGTCCACGACGTGCGGCCGGACCACGGCGGCACGGTGGAGATCGTGTTCGAGGCCTGCGGGCCGGGCACGCGCTGGCTCGCCTCGCTCCGTGCCCGGGACGTACTGGACATCGTGGGGCCGCTCGGCCGCCCCTTTCCCATCCCCAGGGATCCGTCGAGCTGCCTGCTGATCGGCGTCGGCTACGGCGGCGCGCCGCTGTTCGGGCTGGCGGCGCGGCTACGGGAACGCGGCAGCAGCATCGACTACCTGCTCGGCGGCGAGAGCGCGGACCGGGTGTTCGGCGCGCTGACCGCCCGGCGGAACGGGCGCAGCGCGGCGGTCGTGACCGCCGACGGCTCGTTCGGCGCGCGCGGCCAGGTGACCGGCCTGATGGAGCAGATCATCCGCGAGGCCAGGACCGACGTGATCTACGCGTGCGCGCCCGTCCCGGCGCTGCGGGAGGTCGCCGCGATCGCCGGCCGGTACGATATCCCGGTGCAGGCGTCGGTGGACATGCCGATGGCCTGCGGGACCGGGGTATGCATGGGCTGCGTGCTGCCGGTCACCGGGACCGACGGGATCACCCGGATCGTGCGCTCCTGTGTCGACGGCCCGGTGTTCCGCGCCGACCTGGTCCGCTGGGACGACATGGGCACGATCCCCTTCGACGCCCTGGGCGCCCCGGGCTGGCAGCCGGCCCGGACCCCGGATCGGCAGAGTTATGCCGGGTAAGGGGTAGGCATGCCGGCGGACATGAGGGCCAGGCTCGGCCTGATCGACCTGCCCAACCTGGTACTGTCCGCGTCCGGCTGCGCGGGCGCCGGGCGTGAGCTCGCCCAGTTCATCGACGTGGCCAGGATCGGCGCGCTGATCAGCAAGTCGATCATGATGGAGCCGCATACCGGCAACCCCGCCCCGCGCCTGGCCGAGACGCCGAGCGGCCTGCTGAACTCGGTGGGCCTGCAGGGCCCGGGCATGGACGCGTTCCTGCAGCGGGACCTGCCGTGGCTGCTGTCGCGCGGCGCCCGGGTGGTGGTCTCGGTCGCCGGGCAGACCATCCGGGAGTACGCCGCGCTCGCCGCCCGGCTGTCCGACGCGGCCGGGGTGTCGGCCATCGAGGTCAACCTCTCCTGCCCCAGTGCCGAGGACGCCGGGCAGTCGTTCGCGCTCGACCCGCAGCGGTCCGGCAGCGTGATCGCCGCGGTGCGCGGCAGCGCCAGGTACGACATCCCCGTGTTCGCCAAGCTGTCCCCGGATGTCACCGACATCGTCGCCGTGGCCAGCGCCTGCGTCGCGGCCGGCGCGGACGGCCTGTCGCTGGTCAACACGCTGCTCGGCATGGCCATCGACCCGGCCACCATGCGCCCGGTGCTGGCCGGCAAGTACGGCGGCCTGTCAGGCCCGGCCATCAGGCCGGTCGCGGTGCGCTGCGTGTGGCAGGTCCGGGCCGCGTTCCCTGACGTGCCGATCATCGGCTCGGGCGGCGTACGGACCGGCCGGGACGCCCTGGAACTGCTGCTGGCCGGTGCCTCCATGATCGCGGTGGGCACGGAGATCATCCACGATCCCTCGGCCTGCTCGCGCGTGCTGAGGGAGCTGGAGGAGGAACTGGCGACGCTCGGCGTGGACCGTGCCGCCGACGTGATCGGCCAGGCCCACGGCCGGACGCCGAGGGGACTAGCCTGGCGTGCGTAGATGGCACAATGTAAGCAGAAAACGGCGATCCGTAGCGCATTAACTCTAACCGAGGGACAGGAGTGTGACCGTGAGCACGCCCGCACCGGTGGCTGTCGCCTTGGACGCCCCAGACCTGGAGACAGCCGCGCGGTGGGCCGCGCTGGTGACGCCACACGTGAGCACCGTCAAGGTCGGGCTCGAGCTCTACCTGCGCTACGGGCCGGAAGTCGTCGCCTCGGTGCGGGGCGGCAACCGCGTGTCCGTGTTCCTCGACCTGAAGCTGCACGACATCCCGGCCACGGTAGCCGGCGCGGCCCGGGCGGTCGCGCGACTGCGCCCGGATGTGCTGACCGTGCATGCGGCGGGCGGTGCCGACGTGATCCGCGCCGCCGTCGAAGCGGCCCCGAGCACGATGGTGGCGGCGGTCACGATCCTCACGTCGCTCAGCGACGACGATCTAGGCCGGATCGGGCTCAGCGGCCCGGTGCCGGACGCGGTCCTGCGGCTGGCCGTGCTCTCGGTCGAGGCCGGCGCGCAGGGCCTGGTCTGCTCGCCGCGTGAGGTGTCCGCGGTCCGGTCCGAAGTCGGCGATGGTGTGACGCTGATCACGCCGGGTGTCCGTCCGGCTGGCAGCGGCGCGGACGACCAGGCGCGGGTAGCCACCCCCGAGGAGGCGCTGCTGGCCGGTGCGGACCTGCTGGTGATCGGCCGTCCCATCACCCGGGCACCCGACCCGGGCGCGGCCGCGGCGGCCATCGCCGCCTCGCTGCGCCGGGTGGCCATGGCGCGATAGTGGCCGTGGCGTAGAACCCTTCGTGACCTGGGGTGACGCCTACCTTACGCGGCGAGTATGATGCGGGCGGAGGCTTCGCGGGGCAAGGATAAACATCATCGGAACCGCTGAGACTCACGTTACCGAATATGCTTCGAGTTACCTAGGTGACGTAGTGAGATGAGTGTTGCATGTCTGTCGGATCCGTGACGCGCCGCGTAGGTGACGAACTCGCACGGCGGGGATGCCCTACGCTGGTGTCCGGTGGCGCTGATAGCGGGATATCACCACGTGAGACCCCTAACCGGGGCGGGGGAAGCGGGTTGGTAACTCTAAGTAATAAATCGGTTACAGAGAGTATTATATTTCAATTTGTAATGACGTAACCGGCAGTTTGCGTTGCCTAATGGGTACGTGATTGGCTAGTTTCCCCTCCCGACAAACCTTTTTCCAACGAAACCCGAGGTGACCCCGAGTGGCTCTTCCTCCCCTCACTCCCGAAGAACGTGCGGCTGCCCTGGAGAAGGCAGCCAGAGCACGCAAAGAACGCGCCGAGGTGAAGAATCGCCTCAAGCGCGGGGCCACGTCCTTGTCCGACGTCATCAAGGAAGGCGCAACTGATGACGTCATTGGCAAGATGAAGGTCTCGGCTCTGCTCGAATCCCTGCCGGGCGTAGGCAAGGTGCGAGCAAAGCAGATCATGGAAAGGCTTGGCATCGCAGAATCGCGTCGAGTGCGCGGACTCGGTACCAACCAGCGCGCTGCGCTTGAGCAAGAGTTCGGTGCCGATATCTGATCCACGCGGCAGGGGGGAGCCGAACCCATCAGGTCTTGGCAGTGCCGCGGTCGCGACCCCGGTGCATTCGCGGCTGACCGTGCTCTCCGGGCCCTCCGGGGTCGGGAAGAGCACGGTCGTCGCCGAACTGAACAGGACGTGCCCCGGGATCTGGATTTCCGTGTCGGTCACGACACGGCATCCGCGTCCCGGGGAAGTGGACGGGCGTGAATATCACTTTGTCGATGACCGCGAGTTTGACCGGCTAGTGGCCGACGGGGCGCTGCTCGAGTGGGCCCAGTTCGCCGGCAATCGGTACGGGACGCCCCGCGAGCCGCTCAACCGCAAGATCGAGGCGGGCATCGCGTGCCTGCTCGAGATCGACCTGGCCGGCGCGCGGCAAGTCAAGAGCGCGGTACCGGACGCCCGGCTGGTATTCCTCGCCCCGCCGTCGTGGGACGAACTGGTCCGCCGGCTCAGCGGCCGCGGCACCGAGTCGGCCGAGGTCATGGAACGCAGGCTCGCGGCCGCCAGGGACGAGCTCGCGGCGGCCGGTGAATTCGAGGTCACGCTGGTGAACACTTCCGTCCAGGACGTGTGTCACCAGCTGGTAACCTTGATGAAGCATTGACAACGGAAGGCAGAACGTGGCAGGCACTCAGGCCCACCAGGCCGCGGACGGCATCATCAGCCCCCCGATCGACGAGCTTCTCGAGGTCACGGACAGCAAGTACCGGCTGGTGATCATGGCCGCCAAGCGCGCACGGCAGATCAACGCCTACTACTCGCAGCTCGGCGAAGGGCTGCTCGAGTACGTCGGGCCGCTGGTGGAGACGCGCAGCCAGGAGAAGCCGCTGTCCATCTCGCTCCGCGAGATCAACGAGCGGATGCTCAGCGTCGAGGTCATCGAAGGCAGCTAGCGGCCTCGATACCATGTCTGCCCGCGTCGTCCTCGGAGTCGGCGCGGGCATTGCCGCGTATAAGGCGTGCGAACTGCTCCGCCTGCTGACCGAATCCGGGCATCAGGTCCGGGTCGTGCCCACGCCTGACGCCCTCCGTTTCGTCGGCGAGGTGACCTGGGCCGCCCTGTCCGGGCAGCCGGTGACGACCGACGCCTGGACCGGCGTGGCCGACGTGCCCCATGTCCGGCTCGGCCAGTCGGCCGACCTCGTGGTGGTCGCGCCCGCTACCGCCGATCTCATGGCCCGGGCCGCGGCCGGGATGGCGGGAGACCTGCTGACCGCCACGCTGCTCACCGCCAGGTGCCCGGTGCTGTACGCCCCGGCCATGCACACCGAGATGTGGGAGCATCCCGCTACCCAGGCCAACGTGGCGCTGCTGCGACGTCGCGGCGCCATCGTCCTGCCCCCCGCGACCGGCCGCCTGACCGGTCAGGACAGCGGGGCCGGGCGGCTGCCCGAGCCGGCCGCGATCTTCGCCGCCGCGACCCGGCTGCTGGGCCGCGGCCCCGCCGCCCCGGATCTGGCCGGTCGCCGGGTGGTGGTGTCGGCGGGTGGCACCCGGGAGGAAATCGACCCGGTCCGGTTCATCGGCAACTGGTCCACCGGGACGCAGGGGTATGCGCTCGCCCGCACCGCGGTGGCCCGCGGGGCCGAGGTGACCGTGGTGGCGGCCAACGTGACCCTGCCCGATCCGGCCGGGGTCAAGGTCATCCGGGTGGTCTCGGCCCGCGACATGTGGGACGCCGTAATGGCCGCCGCCGGTGATGCGCCCGGTGATGGGACCGGTGATGGGACCGGTGATGGGCCCGGTGATGGGCGCTGCGCGGACGCGGTGGTGATGGCCGCCGCCGTGGCCGACTACCGGCCGGCCGAGCGCAGCCCGGACAAGATCAAGAAAGACGGCCGGCCGATGGAGCCGATCGCGCTGACAGAGAACCCGGACATCCTGGCCGGGCTTGGGTCTGTGCGGGCCGTAAGGGACCGCGCCATTTCCGCCGGTCATGAGGCCGAACGGGCCGGGCTCGCGCCTCCCTTTCACCCGCGTCAGGTCCTGGTCGGATTCGCCGCCGAGACGGATACCTCGCCTGCGGGCGCACGAGCTAAACTGGCCAGGAAGGGTTGTGACCTGCTCGTAGTGAACCCGGTGGGGGACGGGCTCGGGTTCGGCACGCCGGATAACGAGGCCGTCGTCTACGGCTCCGACGGAACGGTGACGCGGATTCCTCGCGGGCCTAAGGAAGGCCTTGCCGACGTGGTGTGGGATCTGGTACTAGCCAGACTGCCCTAAAAGGGAAGCCGGGGATAAACTCACCGCAGCCCAGGATAAACTCACCGCAGTCACCCAGAGCGAGGGGAGAGCCAAAGTGGCGCGCCGTCTTTTTACATCCGAGTCAGTTACCGAGGGCCATCCGGACAAGATGGCTGATCAGATCAGCGATGCCATCCTTGACACCATGATCAAGGATGATCCGGGCAGTCGTGTGGCCGTGGAAACCATGATCACCACAGGTCAGGTGCACGTGGCGGGGGAGGTCACGACCCAGACCTACGTCGATATCCCCGGCATTATCCGGGACAAGATCCTTGAGATCGGCTACGACTCCTCGGCCAAGGGCTACGATGGCGCGTCCTGCGGCGTGTCGGTTTCCATCGGCTCCCAGTCGCCGGACATCGCGCAGGGCGTTAACGACGCGTTTGAGTACCGCGAGGGTGAAGGCACCGACGAACTCGACCGGCAGGGGGCCGGCGACCAGGGCCTGATGTTCGGCTACGCGTGCCGCGAGACCCCGGAATTGATGCCGCTGCCGATCATGCTGGCGCACAAGCTGGCCCGCCAGCTGTCCGAGGTGCGCCGCTCCGGCACCGTTCCCTACCTGCGGCCGGACGGCAAGACCCAGGTGACCATCGAGTACGCCGGAGACAAGCCGGTGCGGCTGGACACAGTCGTGGTCTCGAGCCAGCACGCGCCCGACATCAACCTCAAGGAACTGCTCACCCCTGACATCAGGGACTATGTGGTCCAGCCGGTGCTGGCCGACGCCGGGATCGACTGCGAGGGCTACCGCCTCCTGGTCAACCCGACCGGCCGGTTCGAGATCGGCGGCCCGATGGGGGACGCCGGGCTGACCGGACGCAAGATCATCATCGACACCTACGGCGGCATGGCCCGTCACGGAGGCGGGGCCTTCTCCGGCAAGGACCCGTCCAAGGTGGACCGCAGCGCCGCCTACGCCATGCGCTGGGTGGCCAAGAACGTGGTCGCGGCCGGCCTGGCCGACCGGTGCGAGGCCCAGGTGGCCTACGCGATCGGCAAGGCGATGCCGGTCGGGCTGTTCGTGGAGTGCTTCGGCACGGAGAAGGTGCCGGTCGAGCGGATCCAGGACGCCGTGCTGCAGGTCTTCGACCTCCGGCCGCGGGCCATCATCTACGCGCTGGACCTGCTCCGTCCCATCTACGCGCAGACCGCCGCGTACGGGCACTTCGGCCGCACCGAGCCCGACTTCTCCTGGGAGCGCACCGACCGCGCGGACCAGCTCCGCGACGCCGCCGGGATCTAACCGCATGTCGTGACCCGCGCCGCGGTTCTGGTAGGACGGAACCGTGGTCAAGGGACCGAAGGACCAGGCGGTAAGCGGGCGGCTGCCCGTCGCCCGCGTCGCGGTGGACATTTCCCTGGCTCACCTCGACCGCCCCTTCGATTACCTGGTGCCGTCCAGCATGGACGAGGCGGCCGGGCCCGGCGTCCGGGTCCGGGTCCGGTTCGCCGGCCAGCTGGTCGACGGCTACCTGCTGGAACGGGTCCAGACCAGCGAGCACCAGGGCAGGCTGGCCCGGCTCGAGCGGGTGATCTCACCGGAGCCAGTGCTCACCCCGGAGATCTTCGAGCTGGCCCGGGCGGTGGCGGACCGGTACGCCGGGACGCTGGCCGACGTGCTCAGGCTGGCCATCCCGCCCCGGCACGCCACCGCGGAACGCGAAACGCCGCGCGCGCCAGCGCCGCCACCGGCGGCTCTACGGGCCAGTCCCGGGCCCGGCCCCTGGACGCGCTACGCCGCCGGGCCTGCGTTCCTGGACGGCCTGGCGCAAGGCCGCCCGGTCCGGGCGGCCTGGTCGGCGCTGCCCGGTTCGGCGCTGCCCGGTTCAGGGCCGGCCGGCCCGGGCTGGGCGGCCGAGATCGCCGTGGCCGCCGCCATCACGGCCGCCGCGGGCCGCGGCGTGGTGATCGTCGTGCCGGACGCCCGCGACCTGGACCACGTCGGCATCGCCCTGACCGCGGCGGGTCAGGAGCACGTCTGCCTCACCGCGGACCTCGGCCCGGCCGAGCGTTACCGCCGCTGGCTGGCCGTGCGCCGGGGCCTGGTCCGGGTGGTAGCGGGCACCCGGGCCGCGATGTTCGCCCCGGTCGCCGAGCTCGGCCTGGTGGTGCTCTGGGACGACGGCGACGACCTGCACGCCGAGCCCCGGGCGCCGTACCCGCATGCCCGCGAGGTGCTCGCGCTGCGCGCGCACCGGACCGGCGCGGCCGCGCTGATCGGCGGCTTCGCCCGCACCACCGAGCTGACCCAGCTGGTCGCCGGCCGCTGGGCCCGGCCGCTGGCCGGCCGCCCGGAGGTGCTGCGGCAGGTGGCGCCCAGGACACGGGCCGCCCCGGACGAAGCCGAGCTGGCCCGGGACGCCGCCGCGATGACCGCACGGCTGCCCAGCCTGGCCCTGCGGACGGCTCGCCAGGCCCTGACCGGCGGGGGGCGGGAGGGCATCGCCGACGGGCCGGTGCTGGTCCAGGTGCCGCGGCGCGGCTACCTGACCGCGATCGCCTGCGCCCGCTGCCGTACGCAGGCCAGGTGCGCCACCTGCGGCGGCCCGCTGGAGATCGGCGGCTCACACGAGACGCCGGGCTGCCGGTGGTGCGGGGCCCTGGCGGCGGACTGGACCTGCACCCGCTGCGGCGCGGGCCAGCTCCGCGCGGTCGTCACCGGCGCGGCGCGCACCGCGGAGGAACTGGGCCGCGCCTTTCCCGGCGTGCCGGTGCGCACGTCCGGCGGCCAGCATGTGCTCGCCGCCGTGCCCGCCGAGCCCGCGCTGGTCATCGCCACCCCCGGGGCCGAGCCGGTGGCACCGGGCGGTTACGCCGCCGCGCTGCTGCTGGACGGCTGGGCGCTGCTCGGCCGGCCGAGCCTGCGCGCCGCCGAGGAGGCGCTGCGCCGCTGGCTGAACGCGGCCGCCCTGGTCCGGCCGGCCGGCTCGGTGGTGGTGCTGGCCGACGCGGCGCTGCCCGCGGTGCAGGCGCTGATCCGCTGGAACCCGGTCCTGTTCGCCGAGCGCGAGCTGGCCGAACGCGCGGAGCTCGGCTTCCCGCCCGCGGTCCGGATGGCCTCGGTCACCGGCGCGGCCGAGGCGGTCGCCGATTTCGTCGCCGCTGCCAGCCTGCCGCCCCAAGCCGAGATCCTGGGACCTGTTCCCGTCGAGGTCACGCACGGGCCGGGCGTTTCCGCGGAAACGCAGGAGCGCGCCCTGATACGGATTGATCGCGGCGACGGGCTGGCGCTGGCCCGGGCCCTGCACACGGCCCAGGCCACCCGGAGCGCACGTAAGGACGGCGGCGCCGTCCGGGTGCAGCTCGACCCGGCCGAGGTGGCCTGACGGATAGAATGGACGACGGCGGCGTCATCTGAACAGGCGGCCGCCATCCGGTGTCCAGGAGGGTTTTCGTGAGCGTCAAGCCGATCCGTCTCTTCGGTGATCCCGTGCTGCGCACGCCGGCTGAGCCCGTGCGCGACTTCGACGCCGAGCTGCGCAGGCTGGTCAAGGACCTCACAGAAACCATGCTGGATGCCCCCGGCGCGGGCCTCGCGGCGCCGCAGATCGGGGTCGGCCTGCGGGTCTTCACCTACCACGTCGACGACCACGAGCCCGGCCACCTGATCAACCCCTCGCTGGACCTGTCCGAGGACGAGGATGAGGACGACGAGGGCTGCCTGTCCTTCCCCGGCCTGGTCTACCCGGTCAAACGAGCGTGGGGCGTGGTGGCCAAGGGTTTCAACATGCACGGCGACCCGGTGACCATCGAGGGCACCGAACTGCTGGCCCGCTGCATTCAGCACGAGACCGACCACCTGGACGGCGTGCTGTTCATCGACCGGATGGACCCGGCCCAGCGTAAGGCGGCGATGAAGGCCATCCGCGAGGCCGAGTGGTGGGGTGACCCGGTCCCGCGGGTGCGCGTATCGCCGCACGAGACCCGGGGTCAAGCCATCTGATGCGGCTGGTTTTCGCGGGTACACCCCACACGGCGGTACCGGTGCTGGACGCGCTGCTGGCCTCCCGGCACGAGGTCGCCGCGGTGGTGACCCGTCCGGACGCCCCGGTCGGCCGCGGTCGCAAGGTCGAGGCCAGCCCGGTCGCTCAGCGCGCCGCCGCGGCCGGGCTCGAGGTGCTTACCCCGGCCCGGGTCCGCGACCCTGAGTTCCTCGACCGGCTGCGCGCGATCGGGCCCGACTGCTGCCCGGTGGCCGCCTACGGGGCCCTGCTGCCGCAGGCCGCGCTGGACATCCCGGCGCGCGGCTGGGTCAACCTGCACTTTTCCATCCTGCCGGCCTGGCGCGGGGCCGCGCCGGTCCAGCACGCCATCCTGCACGGCGACGACGTGACCGGGGCCAGTACGTTCCTGATCGTCAGGGAACTGGACGCGGGCCCGGTGTACGGGGTGCTGACCGAGCCGGTGCGCGCCGGGGACACGACAGGCACGCTGCTCGGCCGGCTCGCGCATTCGGGGGCGGAACTGCTGGTCGCGACGCTGGACGGGATCGAGGACGGCACCCTCGAGGCCGTCCCGCAGCCGGCCGAGGGGGTGAGCTTCGCCCCCAAGATCAACCCGGACGACGCGCGGGTGGACTGGAAACTGCCCGCCCACGTGGTGGACCGGCAGATCCGCGCGTGGACGCCCGACCCCGGTGCCTGGACCGAATTCGACGGCGTCCGCCTCAAGCTCGGCCCGGTGGCCCCGGACGACAGGAACCAGCCCGACGCCGGGCCGGCGGGCTCCGCGGACCCGCCGGACCTCGCCCCCGGCGAGGTCCAGGTCGGCCGCCGCGTCGTGCTGGTCGGCACGGGCTCCCGCCCGGTCCGCCTCGGCGACGTCCAGGCCCCGGGCAAGCGCCGGATGACCGCCCAGGACTGGGCGCGCGGCCTGCGGGCCGGCGGCCCGCGGTCCTCGGACGCAACCCTGCGGTTCGGGTGACATGCCCGGCCATCCCCAGCGCTCGAGGCCCCGCAGGCCAGCGGATAACCCGCCCCGTTCGGCTCAATCGGGTTCCGGCCCGCGCCGTCAGGCCCGGCCGCGTACCGATCCGGCCCGGCGCGTCGCCTACGACGTCCTGCGCGCGGTCGCCGACCGCGCTGCCTACGCCAACCTGCTGCTGCCCGCACTGCTCTCCGAGCGCGGCCTGACCGGCCGCGACGCGGCCTTCGCGACCGAGCTGACCTACGGCACGCTGCGCGGCCGCGGCACCTACGACGCCATCCTGGCCGCGTGCAGCGACCGGGACGAGCTCGACCCGCCGGTCCGCGACGTGCTCCGGCTCGGCGCGCATCAGCTGCTGGCCACCAGGGTCGGCCGGCACGCCGCGGTGTCCACGTCGGTCGACCTGGCCAAGGACGTCTGCGGCCCGCGGCCGTCCGGCTTCGTCAACGCGGTCCTGCGCCGGGTGGCCACCCGCGACCTGGACGCCTGGATCCAGATCGTCGCCCCGGACCGGTCCCGGGACCCATCCGGCCACCTGTCCGTCCGGTACAGCTATCCGGGTTGGATCGTCGACGCGTTCCGCGACGCGCTGGGCTCGTCCGAACTGGGCTCGTCCGAACTGGGCCCGGCCGAACTGGGCCCGGGCGCCCCGGCCGAACTCGAGGACGCCCTCGCCGCCGGCAACGTCCGGCCCGCGGTCGTGCTCGCCCTCGGCCCCGGCGAGGCACCCGCCTCCCCGGCCGCCGGTGAACTGCCGGACGGTGCGCTGCCAGCCGGTGAGCGGACCCCCTGGTCGCCGTACGGCTACCGGCTGGCCGGCGGTGACCCGGCCGCCCTGGTCGCCGGCGGTGCGGCCGTCCAGGACGAGGGCAGCCAGCTGGCCGCGCTGGCCCTAAGCCGAGTCGCCCTGATCCCGCAAGTCTCGGAAGTCCCGCAAGCCCTGGCCGCTGGCCCCGACCGGCTCTGGCTCGACCTGTGCGCCGGACCTGGCGGCAAGGCCCGGCTGCTGGCCGGCCTGGCGGCGGCCCGCGGTGCCCACCTGATCGCCTCGGACGTCCACCCGCACCGGGCGCGGCACGTCCGGGACGCCCTCAGCCGCGCGGGCAGCTCAGGTCATGGCGTCATCGCGGCGGACGGCCGCCGCGTCCCATGGGCGCCGGGCACCTTCGACCGCGTCCTGGCCGACGTGCCATGCTCTGGCCTGGGATCGCTGCGCCGCCGTCCCGAAGCCAGGTGGCGCAAGACCCCCGACGACGTAACGGAGCTGGCTGTCTTGCAGCGCCAGCTGCTCAACGCGGCCATCGACGCCACCCGCCCAGGCGGCGTAGTGGCCTACGTGACCTGCTCGCCGCACCTGGCCGAGACCCAGGAGGTGGTCACCGGCGTCGCGCAGGCCCGGCCGGACGTCACCATCCTCGACGCGCCCGCTGTCCTCCCCGAGGTTCCCGGCCTGCGCGCCCAGGACCCGCGGTTCGCCCAGTTCTGGCCGCACCGCCACAACACCGACGCGATCTTCCTAGCTCTGCTTCGTCGTGATGAGCCGGGGTCAGGCGCTGTTGAGGGCGCGGGCTGACTTTAGCCGGGCGTTGCCGATGTCGGCTTGCTGGCCCTGGGCGTAGCCGGCGCTGTAGCCGCGGCCGCTGTAGGTGATCCGCGTCCGGCGGGTCACCGGGTAGGCCTGCTCCAGCTGCTGCCGGATGACCACGGCCCGGTCCGCCAGGACCAGCGCGGTGCTCGGGCCGGCCTGCGTCTCACCCTCCGCGGCCGCGGCGGCGCGGTCCTCGGCCGATTTGACCCGGGTGATGACCGCGGTGACGAAGCCGAGCAGCCAGCTCCGCCGCCAGGCCCGGGTGCTGCGCACCCCGGCTGGGACCATCGCGACAGCTAGACCCCGGGCCATCTGCAGCAGGAGCGAGGTGTACAAGATATCGGCCCGCTCCAGGTCGGAGGCGTAACCGAAGATGTGGATGCGCGAGCCGGGCTTGTCCGTGCTGAGTAGGACGCACTGGCAGCGCATCGCGCCGGCCAGCCCTGCCAGCAGGTGCGCCCGCACCTGCGCCCACGGGTTGGCGATATCGATGACGCGGCTGGCAGGCCGGTCGGTACCAGGTTCCGACGCGGCCAGCCGGGCCCGGTCGATCCCGTACCTGGCCATCAGCTCCGCCGCCTTGGCGGTGAGCGCCTCGGCCTCGGGCGGAGTCACCCCCTCGGCCTCGGCCTTCGCCAGCAGCTTCCGTACCCGGTCGAGCAGGGCGCTAGGCGGGTTCGAGTGCATACGCAACCTCCAGGTCGATCCAGTCGAACTCAGTATCGAACCCTACCTGCCCCATACGACAATTTGCCAGCCCGCTCTGCTTTCCCGCTCGCCTCCGGGCGCCCTGAAGTCGGCTCCTTCCCTCGTCGCTCGTCGCAGGCTCCTCGCGCCTGGGGTGGGTCCGGGGGGAAGGCGGAGTCCAGTCGCCGACGGCGCCCTTCGGCTCGCGGGGGAGAAGACCCGCGTCACGCCCAGGCACTCTACACTCGGCATCACTATGGCTGTTCAGATCTCGCCCAGCATCTTGTCCGCGGACTTCGCCCGGCTTGCCGACGAAGCCGATTCCGTCGCCGCCACCGCGGACTGGCTGCATGTGGACGTCATGGACAACCACTTCGTGCCGAACCTCACCCTCGGGCTGCCGGTCGTCCAGTCGCTGCTCAAGCACGCCACGCTGCGCCTCGACTGCCACCTGATGATCGAGGACCCGGACCGGTGGGCCCCGGAGTACGCCGAGGCCGGCGCGCGGAACGTGACGATCCACGCCGAGGCGGTGCACGCCCCGGTGCGGACCCTGCGCGCGATCCGGGCGGCCGGCGCCCGGGCCGGGCTCGCGGTCAATCCGGGTACCGCCGTCGAACCGTACGCGGACCTGCTGGGCGAGGTGGACATGCTGCTGCTGATGACGGTCGAGCCGGGCTTCGGCGGCCAGCCCTTCCTCGACATGGTGCTGCCCAAGCTGCGCCGGGCCCGCGCGCTGGTCGGCGGCCGGGACGCCGCGGTGTGGCTCCAGGTCGACGGCGGGGTCAGCGAGGAGACCATCGAACGCTGCGCGGAGGCGGGCGCCGACGTGTTCGTGGCCGGCTCGGCCGTCTACGGCTCCGACGACCCGGCGCGCGCCGTACAGGCCCTGCGGGCCCAGGCCGAGCGCGCCACCGCGCACGCCGCCTGGGCCCGGGCCAGCCGCTGAGGTCCGCGCCGCCTTTTATGCCGAACGGGCCTGGCTGACACCATCCGCTTCCGCCCCGCCGCCCGGGACGGCGGCAGCCGCCTGCGGCTCCCCGCCGGTGCGCACGAAGTCCTGGCTGCGGATGAGCAGCAGGGCGCACGCCGCCCCGACGAAGGCGAGCACCGCGGTCACGATCAGCAGGTCGTTGAGCCCGGCGGCGAAGCCGGACCTGACGGCCTCGGCGACCACCCCGCGGCGCGCTGGCGGCAGGCTGGCCAGCAGCTGGCCGATCTGGCCCTGCCGGACCAGGGTGGCGATGCGCGGCGCGGCGGACCCGACCGCCGAGGCGCTGGCCAGGTTGTGCTGCAGCGCCGAGTTGAAGATCGAGCCCAGGGCGGCGATGCCCGCGGCGATGCCGATCTGCCGGAACGTCGAGTTGACGCCCGAGGCCATGCCCGCCTTCTGCGGCGGAACCACGCCGATCGCGGTCGAGGCCAGCGGCGGGTTGACCATCCCGCCGCCGAGCCCGGACACGATGAACCCGGGAATCAGGTGGGGCCAGCTGCTGTGCCCGGTGAGGCCGCCCATGACGATCAGCCCGACGCCGACGAGGATCAGGCCGGGACCGATCAGCCAGCGGGCGGGGACGCGCTCGCTGATCCGGCCCGCTATCGCCGCGGTGGCCAGCTGGGCGCCGCTGATGATGGCCAGCCGCAGCCCGGCGTCCTGCGCCGAGTAACCCAGCACGTCCTGCAGGTAGATGACCAGCCAGAGCAGCACGGCGTAGAGCGAGCCGTTCATCGCGAAGGCCGCGATCGAGCCGCCCGCGAAGGTCGGCACGCGCAGCAGCGACAGGTCGAACATGGGATGCGCGACGCGCCGCTCAGCCACGATGAACCCGGCCAGCGCGACGGCCGCGATGGCCAGGCAGATGTAGACGCCCGTGTCCGACCAGCTGTTCTCGCCCGCCCGGATGAGCCCGTAGATCAAGCTGATCAGCCCGGTGGTCAGCAGCGCGAACCCGGCCCAGTCGGGCGACGTCGGGTGCGGCGACTTGGACTCCTCGACCCGCCAGGCGGTCAGCACCACGGCGAGCACGCCGATCGGCACGTTGACCAGGAAGATCCCGCGCCAGCTCCAGTCAGTGGTGATCACGCCGCCGAGCACCGGGCCGAGCGCCGTGGAAACGCCGGTGATGGCGCCCCAGACGCCGAACGCCACCCCGCGATCGCGGCCGTGGAACGTCTGCCCGATCAGCGCCAGCGACGTGGCGAACATGATCGCCCCGCCGATACCCTGCCCGCTCCGCGACAAGATCAGCATCAGCGGGTTCTGGGCCACGCCGCACAGCAGCGACCCGAGGGTGAAGATGACCAGGCCGATCTGGAACAGGCGCTTGCGGCCGTACCGGTCGGCGAGCACGCCCGAGGTCAGCAGCAACGAGGCCAGGGTGAGGGCGTAGGCGTCGAGCACCCACTGCACGTCGCTGAACCCCGCGTGCAGCCCGTCCTGGATCGCGGGCTGGGCTACGACCACGATCGTGACGTCGAGCAGCAGCATGAAGACCCCGACGCACACCGCGACCAGCGTCCACCACTTCTTATCCATAGGTTCCTCCCATCAGCGCGCCTTCCCCCGGCGCTGTCCATCATGCTCGGTCAGCTAGGGATAAGAAATCCACGACATGGCGTGATTGTGCCTGATCCCGACTGTGAATACGCTGATTTGCGTGGAAACAACGATGATCGACGCCGTGGATCGTCAGATTATCCATATCCTCTCGATCGAGCCGAGGGCGTCCTTCCGCGTGATCGCGGACGTGACGGGGATCTCCGACCAGACCGCCGCTCGCCGTTACCGCAGGCTACGTGAGGCCGCCGGGCTGCGGGTGCTCGGCGTACCCGACGGATCCCGGCTGGGCTGGACTGACTGGTTCGTCCGGCTGCAGACCACGCCAGGCGGGGCCGACGCGATCGCGGAGGCCCTGGCGCGAAGGCCCGACACCAGGTGGGTCCACCTCGCCTCGGGCGGCACGGAGATCGTCTGCACGCTGCAGGCCCGTACCGAGGAGCAGCGCGACGCCCTGTTCCTGCGCGGCCTGCCCGGCAGCCGCCGCGTCGTGCAGATCTCCGCCCACTCGATCCTGCACAACTTCGCCCCCGGCCCGTGGCGCGAGGCCACCCGCGCGCTGTCCGCCGCCCAGCTCGAGAAGCTCCCGCGCTACGCGCACCCGGAAAACGGGACCCGGGGCGCCCTGCTCGCCGCGGACGAGCCGCTGCTGGCCGAGCTGGCCCGCGACGGCCGGGCGAGCAACGCCGCGATCGCCGCCGTGATCCACTGGCACGAGTCGACGGTTAGGCGCCGGATCGACGAGCTCAGGCATTCCGGCCTGCTGTACTTCGAGGTGGACATCGACAACCAGGTGCTCGGCCTGAACACGCACGCCCTGCTCTGGCTCTCGGTGGAGCCCGCCCGGCTCGAGGAGGCGGGAAGCACCCTGGCCACGCACCCGGAGATCCCGTTCGCCGCCGCCACCACCGGGCCGGCCAACCTGGTCGCCAGCGCCGTCTTCCGCGACACCCAGCACCTGTATGAGTACCTGACCGGCGAGCTAGCCGCCCTGCCCGGGGTGACCTCGGTCGAGACCGCGCCCATCATCCGCACGCTGAAACGCACCGGCTCAGTCCTCTAGCCGCTCTCGCGGCACCCGCCGCCGCCGGTCTCGCCTTCCTGGCCAGAGGAACTCGGCGGCGGGGAACTCGATGGCGGAGAGCTCGATGGCGGGCAGCTCGGCTTCGACGGGCTCGGGCTGGCGTTGATCTCGATGAGGACCGTGACCGTGAGGTCGCCGGGATTGACGGTGAGCGTGCAGTTCGCGCAAACCCCGGAAGCGCTGGTCAAGGTCACACCCGCCGGGGCCGCCCGGGCCACTTGGGCCACTTGGGCCACTTGGGCCGCCTGGGCACCCGCCGCGGCGCTGACCCGCAGGCCCACGGTCGTGCTCTGGCCCGCGAGCAGGCGCCCCGAGGCCGGCGTGACGGCTAGCTCGCCGATCAGCCCGGGCGATTCCGTGATGGACCAGTTCACCGCGCCGCCCGAAGCGGTCAGCGTCAGGGAGCCGCCGCCCAGCGGGCTGAGCACGATCGTCCGCGGAGCCACGCTCAGCGTCCCGGCCGGCGGGGGAGGAGGCGTGCTGCTCGAGGACGGCGCGGGCGAGCTGGGTGACGGGTGGTGGCTCGGCGCCGGCGAGTGGGACGGGCTATGGCTGGGCGCCGGTCCGGGGGACGAGGCGGCGGGCGAGGGGCCGCCGGGTGGCGCCGCGCTGCCCGCCGACGGTGAGGGGGATACGTGCGCCGCGGCGCCCGCCGTGGGGCCGGTGCCGCCGGGATGGCCAGAGCCCGAGGCGCCCGATGCGGTGCCGCCCGGGCTGGTGCCAGCCGATCCGGTCCCGCCGGGGCCGGTACCGCCAGCTCCGGTACTGCCCGTGGATCCGGGGGCGGACGAGCCCTGGTTCAGCGCGCTCAGCTGGCTGTGGTGCCCGCCGAAAACGCCGGTCACCGCCAGGATGATCAGCACCGCGGCGGCCACTATCACAGCGGCCGCCGTGGTGCCCTGGGCTCGCCGGGCTCGCCACCAGGCCGGCTTGCCCTGGTCGAACGGCGCCGGGAATCCGCCGGCGCCGGACATCACGGCCCGGTGGGCCAGTGCGGTCCGGTGCGCCACCGCGTCCGGCGTGTCGCTGCTGGCCAGCCGGAGCACCCGGGCCCGCAGCCCGGGCGGCATGGCGACGGCCGGCACCGCGGCCGCGCCGAGCAGCAGCGCCGGGGCGAGTTCCCTGCGCTTGCGTTCGGTGCACTCCGGGCACCGCTCGATGTGCCGGTTGATGCGCTTGCGCATCAGCACGTTCAGCTGGCCGTCCCAGTCCTCGAGCAGCGCGCTCAGCGCGGCGCAGTCGGCGCGCCCGGAACGGGCCACGAGCAGCGCGCCCAGCGAGACCTCCAGCTGGCTGCGGGCGCGGGAGAGCAGCGCATGGGCGTGGTTACGGGATACGCCGAGCACGTCGGCGATCTCCGCGACGTCGAGTTCCTGCCGCAGCTGCAGCTCGATCAGGTCCTGCTCGCCGGCGTTGAGGCCGCGGACCGCGGAGCGCAGCAGCGTGCGCAGGTCGGCGCGCTCGGCGCCGCCCGTGACGTCCGCCGATTCATCGCTCATCTCCGGTACCTGGTCCAGCGCCGAGGTGGCCGCGCTCGCGTTCTCGCGCAGCCGCCGGTGACACTCGTTGCGGGCCACGGCGTACAGCCATGGCCGGAGCCGGCCCTGATCACGCAGTCCCGCCAGCTTGGACGCCGCGATGACGAAGGTGTCCTGCACGGCGTCGGCGGCATCGGCTGGCTCGCGCAGCAAAGAGCGGCAGTAGGTGTACAACGGCGCCGCGTACCTGTCGTAGGCCTCGGCAAGCCCATCTGGGTCGCCGGCCACGATGGCCGCAACGATCTCGCTGTCCCGCATAGGGCTATCGAACCGCGTGGCGCCTCTTGCCGACAATACCGGGCCATATCGAGTCTTACCGGCCCCCGCCGCCCAGCGGAACGCCAGGAGCATCCCCCCCAGAACCGGTAAGCTCCCGGCGTTCCGCCTTCCGAACTCTCTCTCCGAAGGTAAGAGTCGCGGCCGGCCCGTTCGCCAACGCTTTTCCGGAAAATATTTCTCTGCCAGTCCGGGGGCGTCAGCTCCAGCGGTCGATGCAGGGCAGCAGGTCGGCTAGGCGCGTGATGACCGCATCCGGCTCGGCCGCCTCGAACGCGGGGACGTCGGAGTTGGCCACCAGCACGGCGCGCATGCCCGCGCTCTTGGCTCCGTGGATGTCGTCGTAGGGCCGGTCGCCGACGAACACGCAGGCCGCCGGGTCGGCCTCGCCCACCGCCGCCATGGCCGCCCGGAACGCCTCCGCGTGCGGTTTGACCCAGTCGATCTCGCTGCTGTAAACCGCGCCGTCGATCAGGTCCAGTACCTCGTCCCTGACGAAGATCTTCTCGTGGGCGGTACGGGGCCACATCGTGTTGGACAGGACGCCCACCCTGATACCGCGCCGCTTGAGCTCGCGCAGCAGTGGCAGCGCGTCCGCGTCGGTAAAGGTATGCGGGTCCCATGCCTCGAAGTAGCTGGCCAGGAATTCGTCCGACGCGGTGACCCCAGCCTGCTCGAAGACGCGCTCCAGGGTCGCGCTCTGGTGCGACGACGCACCGTGCCGCCACAGGTCCATCTCGGCCACGTGAACCGCCGAGGCCATCGCCGCCGCCTCGTCCGCCGGGTAGTGCCGCGCGCACACCGCGAGCCAGAGCTCGGCGATATCGATGCTGTGCCACGGGGTGAGCGTGCCACCCCAGTCGAAGATGACCGTCCTGACCGCCATCCCCGAATCCTACGCATCGCCCCCGTCACGCCCGCCTCCCGCCGGGCTCGGCCGCGGGCATTTCTTGACAAAGTCGATCACTTAACTGGACTATAGGTTTGTGCTCGCTGGAGATGGAGAGGCGGAAACACAGCTGCTCAACTGGTCGTGGCTGTCCGCGCCGCCGGGACCGGAGGACGGCCGTCCCTGGGACGAGCAGGTTCCGCCGCCGGGCGGTGACGCCACGCTGCTCGCGGTGGTGCCGATCCCGGGCACCGGGACGTCCGTGGCCATCGTCGGCTACGTGATCGCCGCGCCCGGCGGCGACGCCGGCCGTACGGTGCACGCGAGCCGGGCCGCGGGATCCGGGCTGCGCCTGGACCACGTGCAGCGCCGCGTCTGGATCGACGGATGCGAGGTCCAGCTCACCTTCCAGGAGTTCGAGCTGCTGGCCTTCCTCGCCGCTCACCCGGCCACCGTATTCACCCGCGCCGACCTGGTCGGGCGCGTCTGGCACCGCAATCTCGGCCCGGACGGCCGGCCGGTGCCGCGGGACAGCCGCACCGTGGACGTGCACGTGAGCCGGGTCCGGCGCAAGCTCGGCCCGCGCTACGGCCAGTACCTGGTCACCGAGTACCGCGTCGGCTACCAGTTCCGCCGGCCCCCGGCTTGAAGGCAGGGTCCTGACCGCACCCGCGGGCCGGGTCAGGAATATCGCGTGTGGCACACTGACTTATAGGAGTAAAAGGCGTGCTCCGGGGTCGGTGAAACTCCGAGCCGGCGGTGAAAGTCCGCGACCCGTCCGCAGCCAGCGGGCGGCTGATCCGGTGAAATTCCGGGACCGACGGTGAAAGTCCGGATGGGAGGCAGCACGCGAACGGCCAGGTCAGTCCTGGCCGTGCGAAGCGCGTTACCCGCGCTGCCCCGGAGCCACACCATCAGCTGGGCTTCGAGGAGGAGAGCGCGGATGTTCACCGGGATCGTGGCAGAACTCGGCGAGGTGGCTCAGGTCGAGCACCACGGCGACGCGGCCAGGCTCACCATCCGGGGTTCTACCGAGGGCGTCGTCCCCGGGGAGTCAATCGCGGTCAACGGCGTGTGCCTGACCGTCACCGGCCTGCTGGACGGCACCTTCACCGCGGACGTGATGGGGGAGACCCTGAACCGGTCCGGCCTGGGCGCGCTCAGCCCCGGGGCGCCGGTCAACCTGGAACGTTCGGTCCGCCTGGCCGACCGGCTCGGCGGTCATCTGGTGCAGGGCCACGTGGACGCCGCCGCCGCGATCATCGCGCGGACCCCTACTGCGAACTGGGAGCAGGTCCGCGTCGGCCTGCCCGGCCAGATCGCCCGCTACGTGGTGGAGAAGGGCTCGATCACGGTCGACGGGGTCAGCCTGACGGTGTCCGCGCTGAGCCCGCCCGGTACCCCCGAACACGAGCAGTGGTTCGAGGTCTGCCTGATCCCGGAGACGCTCAAGCGCACCACCCTGGGGGCCCGGGCACCGGGCGACATCGTGAACCTGGAGGTCGACGTGATCGCCAAGTACGTGGAGAGGCTCATGGACCGGGAGGACGGCCAGTGACTCAGCAGCTGTTGGACGACATCGACCGCGCGATCAAGGACATCGCGGCGGGCCGCCCGGTGCTGGTGGTGGACGACGAGAACCGGGAGAACGAGGGCGACATCATCTTCGCCGCCAGCGCGGCCACCCCCGAGCTGCTCGCCTTCATGATCCGTTACACCAGCGGCGTGATCTGCGTGCCCATGCGGGAAGCCGAACTCGACCGGCTCCAGCTCCCCCAGATGACCGCCCACAACACCGAGCACCACCGGACGGCCTTCACGGTCAGCGTGGACGCGCGGGACCGGATCAGCACCGGCATCTCGGCCGCGGACCGCGCCGCCACCATCCGCAAGCTCGTCGACCCGGCCACCACGGCGGCCGATCTGGTCCGCCCCGGGCACGTGTTCCCGCTGCGCTACGCCGACGGCGGCGTGCTGGCCCGCGCCGGGCACACCGAGGCCGCCGTGGACCTGGCCCGGCTGGCCGGGCTGCCGGAGGCGGGCGTGCTGTGCGAAGTGGTGAACGACGACGGCACGATGGCCCGGCTGCCTGATCTCCGCGTGTTCGCCAACGCCCACGACCTGGCGCTGATCTCGATCGAGCAGCTGATCGAGTACCGCCGCCGCAACGAGCGCCAGCTGAGCCGCCAGGCGCAGACCCGGATCCCGAACGCCCACGGCCAGTGGCAGGCGTTCGGCTACCGGAACGAGATCGACGGGACCGAGTACCTGGCGCTGGCGCTCGGCGACATCCGCGGCGATGACGTGCTGACCAGGCTGCACTCGGAGTGCCTGACCGGCGACGTGTTCGGCTCGCTGCGCTGCGACTGCGGCACCCAGCTCGACGCGGCCATGGCGGCGATCGCGGCCGAGGGCCGCGGGGTCGTGCTCTACCTGCGCGGGCACGAAGGCCGCGGCGTCGGGCTGCTGAGCAAGCTGCAGGCTTACGAACTGCAGGACGCCGGGGCCGACACGGTGGACGCCAACACCGAGCTCGGCCTGCCGGTCGACGCCCGCGAGTACTCGGCCGGCGCCCAGATGCTGGCCGACCTCGGCGTGCGCTCGGTGCGCCTGCTCACCAACAATCCGGCCAAGGTCACCGGCCTGGCCGAGGGCGGGGTGGATATCACCGGCCGGATCCCGCTCGCCTCCGCCGTGACGCCGTACAACCTGCGGTACCTGATCACCAAGCGGGACCGTCTCGGACATGACATCAAGAACCTTGATACCGAACGGGCTCCGTCCCCGCCGTCCCCTCCGCTCAACGGCCACCCGGCGGTACCGCACCCCGTGGTCACCGCGGCGACTTCCGCGGCGGACCAAGCGTGAGCGGGGCGGGCAGCCCCGGCGCCGCCGTGGTGGACGCGTCCGGGCTCAGCCTGGCCATCGTCGCCACCCGCTGGCACCGCGAGATCACCGACGCGCTGGTGGCGCGCGGCACCGCCGCCGCCATCGCCTGCGCCGTGCCCGACCCCCTGGTGGTCCGCGTGGCGGGCGCGATCGAACTGCCGGTCGTGGCGGCCGAACTGGCCAGCCGTCACGACGCGGTGGCCGTCCTGGGCGTGGTCATCCGGGGCGGTACGCCGCACTTCGAGTACGTCTGCGATTCGGTGACGGCCGGCCTGACCCGGGTCGCGCTCGATGCCCGGACTCCGGTGGGGAACGGCGTACTCACCTGCGACACGGTAGAGTCAGCGCTGGACCGGTGCGGCTTGCCCGGCAGCCACGAAGACAAGGGATGGGAGGCGGTGGTGGCGGCACTCGATACCGCGCTCGTGCTGCGCTCCATCCGCCAGGCCCACGCCGGAGCCCCTCTTACCCGCTCCTCCGCGCAGCGACATTGACCGCGTTCCCGCACTCTGCTGCCGCTGTCATCAACCGGAGAACTAGGGGATCACTCATGCTGTCACTCGTACTGCCCAAGGGCTCGCTCGAGCGGGCCACCCTCGAGCTGTTCGACGCCGCCGACCTGACCGTGCGCCGGTCCTCAGACCGGGACTACCACGCCTCGATCGACGACCCGCGGATCGACCGGGTCCGCTTCCTGCGCCCCCAGGAGATCCCCTCCTACATCGAGCGCGGTCTTTTCGATCTCGGCATCACCGGACGCGACTGGATCGCGGAGACCGAGGCGGACGTCGTCTCGCTCGGCGAGCTGCAGTACTCCAAGGCCACGTCGCAGCCGGTACGGGTGGTGCTCGCGGTGCCGAGCTCCGCGCCCTGGGAGTCGGCCGCCGACATGCCCGAGGGCGTCCGCATCTCTACCGAGTTCCCGTCGCTGACCAGGCGGTTCCTCGACGCCCGCGGGGTTAAGGCGATGGTGATACCGTCGCACGGCGCGACCGAGGCCAAGGTCCCCGACATCGTGGACGCCATCGTCGACCTGACCGAGACCGGCTCGTCCCTGCGTAAGAACGGCCTGCGCATTCTCGAGACCCTGCTGACCAGCTACACCGAGCTCATCGCGGCCGGCCAGGCGTTCGCCGACCCGGAGAAGCGGGCCGCCATGGAGGACATCGCGCTGCTGCTGCGCGGCGCCATCCAGGCTCGCGGCCACGTCCTGCTCAAGCTCAACGTGGCCGCGGACAAGCTGGCGGCGGTGACCGAGATGCTGCCCGCCCTGTCCTCGCCGACGATCACCACGCTGGCCCGCGGGAACATGAACGCGGTGGAGACCGTGGTGCCCAAGCGCGGCGTCAACACGCTCATCCCGGCGCTGAAGGCGGCCGGGGCGCAGGACATCCTGGAGATCCCGATCTCCAAGATCGTGGAGTAGGAGGAGTGGAGCCAATCCGCAGGCGGACCGCCCGGGTGCTCCCGGTCGACGCGGACGGCCGTGTGCTGCTCCTGCACGGCTGGGATCCGCATCACCCCGGCCGGCCCTTCTGGTTCACCATCGGCGGTGCCACCGAGGACGGGGAGTCCCTGCGGGACGCGGCCGCCCGCGAGCTTTACGAGGAGACCCGCATCTCGGTGGACCCCGCTCAGCTCGGCGAGCCGATCGCGGAGCAGACCATCGAGTTCTCCTGGGGCGGTCACCATATCGTCCAGGACCAGGTGTTCTTCGCCGTCCTGGTGACTTCGCCCGAGGTCAGCCTGGAGGGCCTGGACCAGTGGGAGCAGGCCACCACCGATAAGTACGGCTGGCTGGCCGCCGGTGAGCTCGACGGCGACGAACGGCCCGCCCATCCCGACATCCCCGACCTGATGCGCGTCGCCGCGGCCCGTGTTCTCGGGAAATGAGGCAGTGTCGGCCGGGAATAGTGAAGCTGGTGCTACGGGTTCCGTGTTGACAGGCGGAGGTGGCGCTGGTGCGTGACATCCTGGGCAGGATCACCAAGTGGTGGGAGGCCGGCGAGAGTTTCGGCTTGGCTACGGTGGTGGGTACTTATCGCAGTGCTCCCCGTGATCCGGGTGCGGCGCTGGCCGTGTCGGCGGCTGGTGGCCATGAGGTGGCCGGCAGCGTGTCGGGCGGGTGCGTGGAGGGTGCGGTTTATGAGCTGTCGCTGGAGGTGTGCCGGAGCGGGGAGCCGGTCCTTGAGACTTACGGGGTCAGCGACGACGATGCGTTCGCGGT
>JBEKJP010000085.1:0-38197 GCA_050011155.1 Streptosporangiaceae bacterium | reverse complement strand
CAGGCCGGAGTCTCGTACGATCTTCACCGCTGCGGCAACCGCATCGGAGACGGAACCGTCGGCGCGTCCGGTACCGGACGGAGCGACCGAGAACGCGACGATCATGACAGAGGGACCTCCTGTAGGTGTCCTGAGCTGTGGCGATGCCGTTCAGTGCCAACAGTGCGCTAAGCACATGATGTTCGTGAACATGGCGTCGGTCCGGTTGGGCAGCCCACTCTCGCGGACGACCCGGACCGCCTCGGCGACGATCTCGCCGACGCCCTCACCCGTGCCGAGCGGCGTAGCGTAATTGAGAAAGCGACAAGCATGCTGCCAGCGTAGCCCCGGGATGCCAGAGCTTCACTGGTGACCTCGACGTCGACCTGGAGCGCGGGCTGGCAGGATGCTCGCACTGCTTAACCTTGACCAACGCTGACGCGGCCTACGACATCGTCCAGGTCGGCGCTGCCCCTGCCCCGTTGGGCTGGCTGTACCTTCGCTAGCTCACGCCGACGCTAGCTCACGCCGGCCAGGCGCAGCAGCGCGGTGACCGCGGCGGCGGCCACCACGACGACCAGGAACGGGGCCTTGCGCCAGGCCAGGACGCCGGCGACCAGGACCCCGGCCGGGCGGGCGAAGCCGGAGAAGCGGTGCCCTTCTGTCAGCGCGGTGGTGGCCACCAGCGCGGCCAGCAAGATCACGGCGGCGGCTTCGAGCAGCCGGGTCACCCGCGGCGGGAGGCTGATCCGGGCCCGCAGCACCTGGCCGGACAGCCGGAAGGCGTAGGTGCCCGCGGACAGGGTGGCCATCCCGGCCACGACCAGCGTGGTGTCCTTCACCGGGCTCCTTCCCTGACCGCCGCCGGGGTCGGGGCGGGCTCCCTGACCAGCAGCAGCACCGCCGCCAGGGCCAGCAGCACCGGCAGCCCGGCGGGCAGGAACGGGGTGGCGGCCAGCGCGATGGCCGCGCCGGCCAGCGCCGCCAGCAGGATCCGGCTGTCCCGCAGGTCCTTGACGATCAGGGCCAGGATCACGGCGGGAAACATCGCGTCCAGGCCGAACGCGTTGGTGTCGTGCACCGCGGACCCGATCAGCGCCCCCAGCACGGCGCCGCCCGGCCAGCAGATCAGCGCGCCGAGGCCGCAGGCCCAGTAGGCGGCCCGCTTGGCCCGGAGGTCCTCCTGGGCCAGGGCGAACACGACGCTCTCGTCGTTCATCAGGTGGGTGCCGAGCAGCCGCCGCCAGCCGCGCCCGGTGGTGCCAGCAGGCAGGGCGAGGCCGTACGGCAGGTGACGGGAGTTCACCAGCAGCCCGGCCAGCGCCGCCGCGAACGGGCTGCCGCCCGCCGCCACGATCCCGACGAACAGGAACTCCGACGCCCCGGCCAGCACCAGCACGCTCTGCGCGGCGGGCACCCAGAGCGGGAAGCCGGAGGCGACCGCGACGGCGCCGTAAGACAGGCCGATGAAGAACACGGCCAGGCAGGTCAGGCCGATGTCAGCCAGGACCGCGGTGCTCAGCACGCTGCGTTCTAGAGTTCTCCGTATCGAACGCATGGAGCCTATTCTGAACGCTCAACCGTCGTTCGTCAAAACGAACGGATGAACTTATATGCCGAACGCCGATGGTGCGCCGCTCGAGATCATCGCGGCCTCGCTGCGCCGCGAGCGCCGCCGGTCAGGCCTGTCGCTCACCGAGGTGGCCCGCCGGGCCGGGATCGCCAAGTCCACGCTGTCCCAGCTGGAGTCGGGTACGGGCAACCCCAGCCTGGAGACGCTGTGGGCCCTGTGTGTGGCGCTGGACGTGCCGTTCTCCCGGCTGCTCGACCCGCCGACCCCGCAGACCCAGGTGATCAGGGCCGACGAGGGACCCACAGTGGCCTCGGCGCAGGCCGACTACCACGCCACCCTGCTGGCCAGCAGCACGCCGGGGGCGCGGTGCGACATTTACCGGATCGCGGCCGAACCCGGGCACCCGCGGGCGTCCGAGCCGCATATGCCCGGCGTGGTAGAGCACGCCGTCATCGGGGCGGGTCGCGCCCTGGTCGGGGTGACCGGCCAGACGGCCGAGCTCGGCCCGGGCGACTACATCCGGTACCCGGGCGACCAGCCGCACGTGTTCGAGGCGCTGGAGCCCGGGACCCAGGCGGTGATGCTGTCCGAGCACATCTAGGACCGGGCCCGCTTACGACGGGGCGCCGGTGTAGGCGGCGATGACCCGCGCGGCCATCTCGCGCGCCTGCGTTTCGTCGGCGCCGCTCGCGACGTGGGCCTCGCGCCAGCGCTCGCCGCTGAGCGTCATGAACTGCTTGCCCTCGGCCGAGGCGATCCAGGCGGCGCTGTTCGACGGGTCGACGGCCGGGGCCCTGGACAGGTGCTGGCTCAGGCCCAGGAAGATCGAGTCCCAGCCGATGCCGACCGCGCCCGGGCCGAACTGCGCCCACATGTCGTCGCCGACGTGCGCGATGTGCTCGATCTCCAGCCGCGTCCGGGCCGTCCCTTCCGCCGTCAGGCGGACCTCCACCCAGCTCGCCTGGCCGCCGAATTCCCAGGTGACGAAGAAGCTCTTCGGCGGGTCGCAGCGCTCGATCGTCCCGCCCGCGTTGCCCTCGAGCTGGTAGCGGCCGCCGAGCTCGAGGTCGCCTGAGACCGGCAGGAACCACCGAGCGATGCGGTCGGCGCTGGTGCAGGCGTCCCAGACGTCCTCGACCGCGGCGTCGTAGACCTGGCTGACGACGACGGTGCGCGCCTCGCCCGCCTCCAGGGTCCGGGTGCCGACCTGGCGCCGGACCGCGTTGATCTGGTGGGCGACGTCGATCATGAAGTTGATCCCTTCTCCTCCGCGAGGCGGCGCTCGCGCCGGCCCCGGGCCAGTTCGGTGGCCAGTGCCTCCAGGTGCGGGGTCCAGAAGGCCCGGAAGCGGTCGAGCCACGCGTCGACCTCCTGCAGCGGCGCGGAGTTCACCGCGTACAGCCGCCGCGTCCCGCTCGGCCGCACGGTGGCCAGGCCGCTGTCCCTGAGCACCCTGAGGTGCTGCGAGACAGCCGGCTGCGAGATGCCGAACTCCCCCTGGATCACCGCGCAGACCGCCCCGGAGGTCAGCTCCCCCGCGGCGAGCAGTTCCAGGATCCGTCGCCGCACCGGATCGCCAAGAACATCAAACGCGTGCACCCGAGCAAAATATCAAGATTAACTTATATAAGTCAAATCTTATTAACGAACGGGGTGGGTGCACGCGACGGGAACGGGGCGGGGGTGCGCGTCACGAGGCCTGCCCGGCCCGGCTGGCGCTGGCCGGCGCAGCCCGACCACGCGGACATCCGGTGGCACCGCCCCCGTACAGCGACGCACGAAGCGCCGGGCCCACCATCCCCCAGCCCGCCGGACGGCCCTCGCGCCGTGCTGTTTCATGATCGCGGGCAGTTTCGGCGCATATCCGACCGTAACTGCCCGCGATCATGATCCTCGCCCGGAATGTCTTAACCTGAAGTTAGGACATAAATGGATATAACGGGCTAGCGGTGACGGGGGCTGGGATGCCGTGGCCGACGCGCGCGTTCCCCTGGAGGAGTGGGACTACTGGGGTTCGGTGGGGATCTGGTCGATGAGGGCGGCTAGGCCGGGCTCGTCGAGGAGGTCGGCCGGGCGGACGGTCTGGTCGTGGGCGACGTAGTAGAAGGCCGCGCGGACCTCGGATACGGGGACGCCTTTCAGCGCGGCCCAGGCTAGGCGGTAGGCGGCGAGCTGGACGGAGACCGCGCTCCGTTCCGCCGAGGAGGCGGGTGGGCGGCCGGTCTTCCAGTCGACGACGTCGTAGCCGCCGCCGGGGGCGTCGGCGAATACCGCATCGATCCGGCCGCGGACCAGCCGGTCGCCGATGAGGGTCTCGAACGGGACCTCGACCGCGCGGGGCCAGCGGTCGGCCCACTCGCCCTGTTCGAACCGGGCCCGGAGCGCGGCTAGGTCGCCCGCGGCGTTGCCCGCGGTGGGCTCCTCGTCGTCCTCGGAGCCGAACAGGGCGTTGTCGTCGATCAGCAGCTGCTGGCCGAAGCGCTGCTCCAGCCACTGGTGGAAGGCGGTGCCCCGGCGGGCCTGGGCGGCCGGGGGCCGCGGCATCGGCCGGCGGACCTGGCGGGCCAGCTCGTCCGGGTTCCGGGCCAGCGACACCAGCGCGGACACCGACAGCCGGGCCGGCAGCACCACCCGGGTCGGCCCCTCGCCGCGGCGCTGCGCCTGCTCGGCTAGCAGCAGGCCCGCGTCCAGGTCCCAGGCGGCGACGAGCGCCTTGTCCTCCTGGTCGAGATCGTCCAGGCCCTCGGGCTCGCGACCCTCGATGACCAGGGCGGCGGCCTCGCGGACGGCCTCGTAGTTCCGGCCGGCTTGCGTGGCGGGCCAGTCCGCCGCCTCCACCGTGGCGAGCAGCGGGTTCTCCGCGTCTGCCGCGGGCTCGCCGGCCCAGGTGAGGACCTGGCCCGCGCCGGAGCGGCGGACCTCCGTCAGGAACGCCGAGGGGCCCAAGCGGCTGCTGCCGCCCTCACCCCACCAGTAGCCCGAGCAGCCCAGCCAGAACGCCGCCCGGGTGGCGGCCACGTACATCAGCCGGCGCTCCTCGGCCAGGTCGCGGGCCGCGCACGCCTCGTTGAAGGCGTCGAGCGAGGCGGCGTCGAGGCCGGGCAGCTCGGGCAGGTCCCCCGCGTCACCGCGCAGGCCGAACGGGATCAGCCGCGCGTTGTCGGTCCACCGCGTGGACACCCGGGGCTTGGCCGGGAACACCTGGGACCGCTCCCCCGCGGACAGGCCGGGCACGAACACGGCCGGCCACTGCAGGCCCTTGGCCGCGTGCACGGTGAGCAGCTTGACCGAGTCCGACTCGCCCACCCGCCCGGTCTCCAGGCCGAACTCCTCCTGCTGGGCCGCCGCCAGGTAGGCCAGGAACGCGCCGAGGGTGGGCTCGGCGCCCTCGCCGGTGAACGCGTCGGCCACGTCGGTGAACGCGTCCAGGTCGGCGCGGGCCGCGACCGGGTCCACCCCGGGCCGCGCCGCGACCTCGATGTCCAGGCCGAGCACCCGCTCGGCCTCGGCGGTCAGGTCGGCCAGCGGCCGGCCGATGTGCGCGCGCAGCCGCCGCAGCTCGCCGGCCAGGGCGTGCATCCGCGTGTAGCCGCGTGAGGAGTAGGCGTCGGGCTCGCCCAGGTCGTCGAGCGCCTCGACCAGGCTGCCGGTCTCCGCGGTGAGGTCGGTGATCGCCTCGGCCAGCGCGTCCTGGGCGTCGGCGGCCACGGCGGCGGCCCGGGTGACGGCCCGGCCGTCGCCCTCGCCGCTGGCCAGCGCGCGGGCCCGGCGGCCGAGCGCGACCAGGTCGCGCGGGCCGATCCGCCAGCGCGGCCCGGTGAGCAGCCGGGCCAGCGCGTCGGAGGCGCCCGCGTCGTGCAGCACCCGCAGCGTGCACACCACGTCCTGGACCTCGGGCACGGCGAGCAGGCCGCCGAGGCCGACCACCTCGACCGGGATGCCGCGGGCCTCCAGCGCGTGCCTGATCGGCACGAACTGGGACCGCTTGCGGCACAGCACGGCGATGTCGGCCGGCCGCACCTCCTGAGCCAGGCCGTCAGGCCAGGGCTGCCCGTCGGGGGCGAGGCCGCGCCCGGTCGCCAGCAGCGCGGCGGCCTGCGCGGCGACCCACTCCGCCTCGTCGAGGATTGTTTCCAGCAGGGCTAGGGAGACCCCACCCCGTTCGGCTCGATCGGGGGCGGAGACCAGCCGGGGCACGTCGGGAGCCTCGTAGCGGAGCTCCTCCTGGATGACGGCGGCCGCGTCGAGCACGCGCGCCGCGTTACGGAAGCTGGTAGACAGCTGCAGCACCGGGGCCGGCCCGGACGGCGCCGAGGCCCCGAACGGCGCTCCGGGGCGACCGCGGGCCACCACCGGGAAGTCCGCGGTGAACCGGCGCAGGTTGCCCGCGCTGGCCCCGCGCCAGCCGTAGATGGACTGGCACGGGTCGCCGACCGCGGTGACCGGGTGCCCGCCGCCGAACAGCGCCCGCAGCAGCACCAGCTGAGCGTGGCTGGTGTCCTGGTACTCGTCGAGCAGGACCACCTGGTAGCGGGCCCGCTCGGCCGCCCCGACCTCCGGGTGCCGGCTGGCGATCCGCGCGGCCAGCGCCACCTGGTCCCCGTGGTCGAGCACCTCGCGCGCCTTCTTGGCCCGGGCATACCGGCTGACCAGCGGCAGGAGCTGCTCCCGGGCGCGCTGGTTGGCCAGGATCTTCTTGACCGCCGCGGTGACCCGCCCCGGCAGCGCGTCGTGCTCGGCGGTGAGCCACAGGCCCACGGCGCTGACGTCGTTGGTGTCGCGCAGGTGCTCGGACAGGTCCCCGGCCAGCTCGAGCACGGCCGCCGTCACCGTCTGCGGGGTCCAGGTGATCTCGTCCATCGGGCCGTCGTAGGCCGCCACGATCTGCGACGCGAGCTGCCAGGACAGCGCGGGGGTGATCAGCCGCATGGACGGCTCGAGCCCTTCCCGCAGCGCGTTGTCGCCGACCAGCCGGCCGGCGTAGGCGTGGTAGGTGCCGATCACCGGGTCCCCGGGGAAGGGCTCCTCCGCGCCGGGGGCGGCCTTCGCGGCGGGCAGGTCGAGTCCGGCCCGGCGGAGCCGGTCCAGCCGGGAGCGCACCCGGTCGGCGAACTCGGCCGCGGCCTTCCTGGTGAAGGTCAGCCCGAGCACCCGGTCCGGGCGGATCAGCCCGTTGGCGACCAGCCAGACCAGCCGGGCCGCCATCGTCTCGCTCTTGCCCGAGCCCGCGCCCGCGATGACCGCCAGCGGGCCGAGCGGCGCGGAGATCACCGCCGCCTGCTCCGCCGTCGGCTCGGGCAGCCGGAGCAGGCGGGCCAGCTGGGCCGGCCCGAGCTGGGCTGACCCGAGCAGTGTTGTTCCAGTCGGGGTTGTTCCGAGCGGGGTGCTCACCCCTTTATTTCAGCAGAGACCACTGACATTCCGCGCCGCGTGAGCCGCAGGCCGGCCGCGAGCAAGAGCGCGCAGGCGCCGATGAGCACCGGCTCGACGGTGAACGCGGCCCGCAGCCCGACCTGGTCGGCCAGGCGGCCGAGCAGGTAGGGAGCGACGATGACGATGACGCCACTGAGCAGGCCGGTGCGGGCGTTGGCGGTATCGCCGTGCCCAGGCGCGGCGTCCAGGGTGAGGGCCAGCGAGAGGGGGTAGAGGTTGGCGAGGCCGAGGCCGCAAAGGAAGAGCCCGGTGATGGCCAGGAAGGGCAGGCTGGCCAGCCAGAAGAGCACGAACCCGGCGGTGGTGACGGCCAGCGAGGCCCACAGCAGCGGGACGGTCCGCCCGGCCTGGCGGGTAAGCCACGCGCCGCCGACACGGCCGGCCAGGATGCCAAAGTAGAAGGCGCTCAGCGCGGCCGCGGCCTGGGCGGCCCGCAGGCCGGTGGAGGTGAGCAGTTCGGCGCCGAAGTAGACCGGACAGAACTCGATCGCGACGCCGGCGGCGGTCATCCCGGCCAGCAGCCAGCAGGCCGGTGGCAGCCGCCCGGCGTCGGGGTGCCTGGCCGTGGCCGCGGGCAACGGCTGGTGCCGGTAGCGCAGGTACATTCCGGCCAGCAGGAGGACGGGCAGGCCGAAGACCGGTCGCCAGGTCGCCGGGGTGCCCTGCAGCAGGCCGAGCAGCAGCGGGGCGAGCACCGCGCAGCCGGCCGCGAGGACGTTGGCCTCGGTCAGCGCCCGGTCGCGGCGGCCGCCGTGCCGGTCGGACAAGATGGCCTGACCGCAGGTGAGCAGGGTCGAGCCGGCCAGGCCGGTCACCGCGGCACCGAGCAGGGTCAGCACGACCGTATGGGCGGCGGTGAACAGGCCGACGCCGGCCACGGCAATGGCCGCCGAGCCCCACAGCACGGCCGCGCGAGGCAGGCGGCGGGCGAGCCGCGCGAAGAAAATCCCGGTGACGGCCGCACCGGCCGACCACAGCGCCGAGTACAGGCCGAGCACGGCGTAGGAGAAATGCAGCTCGGCCTGGAGCAGCGCCAGGGCAGGACCGAACGCGTACAGCCAGAACGCGAAGCCCGCTATCGCGAGGTAACCGATCAGGGTCGGCGCGTCGCGGCGGAAGGCCTCGTCTGGGGGAAGCGCCGGGCCGCCCGGGCGAAGAGCCTGAGCTTCAGGGCCATGCGCCGGAGCCCGTTTTGTGTATCGATACACACATGTAAGTGTAGGACACGCGCCGGCGACGGAACCGGCGCGGGGCGGGCGGCGTTGGAGGGGTTAACCGGGGAGCCGACGGGCGGAGGCGCGGTGGAACGGGCCGAGCAGGACATGATCGAGCGGGTCATCAACCACGAGGTGCAGGAGCGGTTCGCCGCGGGCGCGGTGCGGCGGGCCGTGCTGCTGCAGCCCGGCGACGACCCGGAGGTGGGGGCGGGGCAGCTGATGGTCAGGGTGTTCGTCGCGGCGCCGGACGCGACGGGCCTGGCCGCGTGGCAGCAGGCCCACCAGCAGGGCATCGACACGTTCCGGCGGGAACTGTCGCTGCGGCTGCCCGCGGCCCGGCTGCTCGAGTTCACCATCGATCCTCCCGGCGATTCTCCCGGCGGCGCGCCGGACGCGCCGCGGATCAGCGTGCCGGACGACGGATCGCTGGCCGCCGAGCAGCTGTCCGGGCGGGAGATCGCGACCAAGGCGCTGGAGCGGCTGCGGGCCAACTACGTGTTCCCGGACCAGGCCGAGCGGGCCGCCGCCGCGATCGAGGCCAGGCTGGAGGCAGGCGAGTACGACGACCTGGACGAGATCACGCTCACCGGCCGGCTTACCGAGCACCTGCAGGAGGTCACCGGGGACCGGCACCTGGCCGTGCGGCTCGGCGGGCCTGGCCGGCGTCCCGAGCCGGGGCGTGAACCGGGGCGTGAACCGGAGCCGCCGCCGGACCGGGAGAAGATGCGGCAGCTCGGGCGGCTGGACAACTTCGGCATCCGCCGGGTCGAGCGGCTCGACGGCAACGTCGGCTACCTCGACCTGCGGCGGATGCCCATGCCGGCCAACGCCGGGCCGGCCATCGCCGCGGCCATGGAACTGGTGGCCGGGACCTACGCGCTCATCATCGACATGCGGCACAACGGGGGCGGCGCGCCGGAAGGCGTCGTCTTCTGGTGCAGCTACCTGGTCGACGACCGCAAGCCCACCCACCTCAACGACATCTTCCGGGCCGACACCGGCGAGACCAGGCAGTTCTGGGCGCTGCCATACGTGCCCGGCCCGCGCTATCCCGACCGGCCGGTGTACCTGCTGACCAGCGAGCGCACCTTCTCCGGGGGCGAGGACCTCTGCTACACGCTGCAGGCGCTCGGCCGGGCCGAGGTGATCGGCGAGACCACCGGCGGGGGCGCCCACCCGACCCGGCCGTTCCCGGTCAGCCTGGCGGTGCATATCGCGGTCCCGTTCGCGCGCTCGGTCAACCCCGTCACCGGCACGAACTGGCAGGGCACCGGGGTAGTGCCGGACGTGGCCGTGCCCGCGGCGCAGGCGTACGACGTGGCGTACACCCGGGCCCTGGAACGGGTGCTGGCCATGGACGACGCGCCGCCGCATCTTCTCGACGAGGCTCGCGCGGCGCTCGCCGCGATTACGGAGTGACCTGCTCGCCTTCCGGGTGCACCGGGCAGCAGGAGGAGACCGGGCAGGTGCGGCAGCTGGGGTTCACCTTGGCCTCGTAGACGGGCCCGGCCATCCCGGCCGCCACCGTCTCGACCAGGTGCTTGGCCCAGCCGGGCTCGTCGTCCTCGGCCAGCGCGCCCTGCCGCTGGACCTTGGCCCGCAGCGTCACCCCGGCCGCCTTGCCCACCTGGACCAGCTCGGCACCGCCCGGCTCGGTCAAGCCGAACCGCTCGAACGCGCCGAGCAGCACCGCCAGCTGGTAGACGCCCAGCTGGGGATGGCGGCCGAGCTCGTCCTCGCGCGGCGCGCTGCCGCCGGTCTTCAGGTCGATCACGACCGCGCGGCCTTCGTCGTCGGCTTCCAGCCGGTCCACCCGGCCGGTGATCTCCACCTGCCCGATCCTGACCTTGAGCGCCTGCTCCACCGCGATCAGCTCGCGCGGGTTGGCGTCGTGCCAGTCGAGGAAACGCCGCACCATGCGCTCAGCCAATGCCCGTTGCTTAGCGCTATACCAGGCGCTGCCGAAATCGAGGTGATGCCAGATCTCATCGATGCGTTCGGCAATGGCCCGTTCGTCCCCATTGTCGGCGGCTAGTACGGCGGCCGCGTGGATAACGGTGCCCAGGTGGCGCAGGACGTCCGTGCTCCCGGCGCCGACCGCCGCCTCGAGCAGCCAGCGCAGCCCGCACCGGGTGAACGACTCGACCTGGGACGGCGACAGCCGGACCGCCTCGCCCTGCGTCACGATCGGGCCGTCGTCGGAGAGCTCGGTCAGGGCGTACCAGTCGCGCGGGTGCGCCGCGCGGACCCCGGCGGCGGCCAGCCGGGCCAGCTGCGCCGCCGCGGCCTGCCGGACCGGCTGCGGGCGGGCGGTGTCGGCCGCGGCCCGGCGCAGGTCGGCGACCAGCGCGGGCATGGACAGCCAGCGGTGGCCGCCGTGGGCCTGCGCGACCCGCTCGATGCGGAGCTCGTCCCCGGCCAGCTCGTCCAGGAACCGGGACGGCCTGGTGTCCGTGTCGTCGCCGCCGACGGCGGTGACCACGAGCCTTTTGCGGGCGCGGGTGACGGCCACGTAGAACAGCCGGCGCTCCTCGGCCAGGAGCTTGGCCGACAGCATGGCGGCGTCCACGTCGGGGCCCTGGCCCTGGTTGGGCCGGCGGTCCGGGCTCGCCGTCTCGGCCAGCTCGTCCACGCTGAGCAGCGATCCGCGCAGTCGCAGGTCGGGCCAGGACTCCTCCTGGACACCCGCGACCACCACGATGTCCCACTCCAGGCCCTTGGACCGGTGCGCGGTGAGGATGCGCACGCAGTCCTCCCTGACCGCCCGCTCGGCCAGCGTGTCGCCGGCGATCTCCTGACCGGACAGGCTGTCGGCGAACAGGGCGGGCGCCCCCGGCGGCATGCTGTCGGCGAAGTGCGCGGCCTTGTCGAACAGGGCTAGCACCGCGTCCAGGTCCCGGTCGGCGGCCGCGCCGGGCGGGCCGCCCGCCGCGCTGGCTTTTTGCCATTGGCGGGCGAGGCCCGAGGCATCCCAGATGGCCCAGAGCACGTCCTCGGCGCTGCCGCCCTTGTCGATGGCTTTCCTGGCCGTGGCGAGCAGGCCCGCTACCTTCTTGGCCGACTCGGCCACCCGGTCCGGCACGACGGCCAGGTCACGGGGGTCGAGCAGGGCGTGGGCCAGCATGTCCTGTCCTTCTGCGGCTCCTTCTGCGGCTGGCCGGGTCTCCGGGTCGGCGTCGGCCAGGAGCTGCAGGGAACGGCGCAAGCGGCGCAGGCCGAGGGCGTCGGTGCCGCCCAGCGGGCCGCACAAGAGCTCGGCCGCGGTCGGCTCGTCGAGCTCCTTCGGCTGCAACGCGCAGCGCAGCAGCATGAGCAGCGGGCGGGTGCCCGGCTCGTCGGGCAGCGGCAGGTCGTCGCCGGCCACCGAGACCGGGACGCTGGCCGCGGTCAGCGCCCGGCGCAGCAGCGGCACCTGCCGGGTAGCCGAGCGGACCAGGACGGCCATGTCCGACCAGGGCACGCCGTCGGCCAGGTGGGCGCGGCGCAGCGTGTCGGCGACCAGCGCCGCCTCCTGGGTGGAGCTGTCCGCGATCAGGATGCTGATCTCGCCGGGCGGGCTGTCCGGCACGGGGACCAGCAGCCGGTGCCGGGCCTGGGCGGCGCTGGCGCCTGGTGCGGCGGGCAGGCGGCGAGCCACCCGGCGGGAGGCGGCGAGCAGGACCTCGCCGCTGCGGCGGCAGGTGCGCAGCGCCACCACCGGGGCGGGCTGGCCGTCCGCGGTGCGGAAGCGGTCGGGGAACTCGGTGAGCGCGCGCACGTCGGCGCCGCGGAACGCGTAGATGGACTGGTCCGGGTCGCCCACCGCGATCAGCTCGCGGCCGTCCCCGGCCAGCGCCAGCAGCAGCGATTCCTGGGCCGGGTCGCTGTCCTGGTACTCGTCGACCAGGACCACGTCGTAGGCACCGCGCTCGCGCTGCCTGGTCTGGTCGCGGCCGAGCAGGGCGGCGGCGATCCGGACGATCTCGGCGTAGTCGTAGGCCGGGACCGGGGCGAGGTCGAAGCGCGCCGCGTACCGGTCCAGGAACGCGGCCGCGGCCATCCAGTCGTCGCGGTCCCTCATTTTGCCGAGCTGGCGCAGCCCGCGGCCGTCCAGGCCGCGCTCGGCGGCGCGCAGCAGCAGGTCGCGCACCTCCTCGGCGAAGCCCCGGGTACCCAGGGCCGGGCGCAGCCGTGCTGGCCAGCGGTCACCGCCGTCGCTCGCTTCGCCCTTCAGCAGGCGGCGGACTTCCAGGAGCTGCTCGGGGGCGGAGAGCAGCCGGGGCGGCTCGTCGCCCGCCAGCACGAACTCTCGCCTGGCCAGCGCGTAGGCGTAGCTGTGGAAGGTGACCGCCAGCGGCTCGCGGGTTGTGCGGTTGAGGCGGGCGGTGATGCGCTCGCGTAGCTCGGCGGCCGCCTTGCGGCTGAAGGTGAGGACCAGGATCCGCTCGGGGCTGATGCCGCGGTTCTCGATCCGGTCCGCGACGGTGGCCACGATCGTCGTCGTCTTACCGGTACCTGGGCCAGCCAGCACCAGCAGCGGGCCGCCGGGGTGGTCTACGACCTGCTGCTGCGCCTGGTCTAGGCGCGGAGCTGCGGACGTCGTTCCTGGCGTCGTGCTGGCCGCCGGTCCTGGCGTCGCCCGGGGGCGGCGGACGAGGCGGTAAGCGGGGGCGTTCGGCTG
This sequence comes from Streptosporangiaceae bacterium, assembly GCA_050011155.1. GTDB lineage: Bacteria > Actinomycetota > Actinomycetes > Streptosporangiales > Streptosporangiaceae > Palsa-504. Next base: position 25,335 of record JBEKJP010000085.1, on the reverse strand, counting down.
GTCCATTACTAGCATTCCAGCAGATGCCACTGACATTTCGCGGCCGATTCAGGCCAGGTTCGGCCTGTCGCGGAAGGCAGTTTTCCGTGCCCGCGCGGTTGCCTGGAACAGCGTTATCAGCTGTCACTGGAGTAGCAGCAGAGCGGCGCCAGCGTTGGGGCAGGGCGAGGCCGGCGCTATGAAACCGGGCTTTCGGTGCGTTCGAACGAGCTCGAAGCCAGGTTTCATGCTCATTCGCAGATTGGCCGCGGCCTAGTCAGGGAGATTTTGAGGCTTCGGGGTCGCGGCCGGGCCAGCGGGCGCGGCGCATGTCGACGCGGACCGGGGGGCGGGCCGAGCGGAGCGGGGTGCCCTCGGCCAGGTAGTGCTTCAGGGCCCGGCTGTCGTGGCCGGGAGCCGGGGTGCCGTCGGAGTGGATCACGCGCCACCAGGCGACGGCGCCGCCGTAGACGGCCATCACGCGGCCGACCTGCCGGGGCCCGGGGCCGATGGTAAGGAACGCGGCGATATCGCCGTAGGACATCACCCGGCCGGGCGGGATGGAGTCCACTACGTCGAGGACCTGGCTGGCGAAGTCGTCAACCGGCGGCGGCTCGCCGTCGAAGTCGCCGGAGGGCGACGGCTCGGCACCGAAGTCGTGGCTGGCTTCGTCCGGTGACGTGCGGCCGGGGCGGGGGGTCACCGGGTACCCCGGCGCAGGAGGATCAGCTGGGTCGCGGCGGCGGCGGATAGCGCCAGCGAGGTCAGCGCGAGCAGGGCGAACAGGACGAGCTGGCCGGAGCCACGCGGGCGGACCGGGGCCGACGGGATCGGACCGTGGTACTTCACGGCGTTCTTGATGCTGGCCTCCACCGGGCGGGCGCCGACCAGCCGGCCGGCCTTGGTCAGGGCGGCGGCCGCGTCCACGATGCCGAACCCGACCTGGCTGTTATAGCCCCCGGCGGGCCGGTCGGTGGTGGTCGACGTCAGCGCGCTGGCTACCAGGTCGGGCGCCAGATGCGGGTACTTCGACTTGATCAGGGCGGCTACGCCCGCGACCAGCGCGCAGGCCGGGCTGGTGCCGCTGACCAGCCAGTACTCCCCGTCCCGGCCCTGGGCGGGCACGTTCACGCCGGGTGCCGCCACCTTGACGGAAAGGTTGTCGCTGGAGAAGGGGGCCACCACGCCGCTGGCGTTGACGGCGCCGACGCTGATCACGCCGGGGTAATCCGCGGGGAAGGACTCGGGCGCGTCGTCGGTCCGGGCCGGACCGGACGGTCCGCCGGAGTTCCCGGCCGAGGCGATCACGACCACGCCGTGGTCGTAGGCCTGCTGGAGCGCGGCCCTGACCGTGCCGCTCGGCGCGCTGTAGCCGATCGACATGCTGATGACCTGCGCGCCGTGCGTTATCGCGTAGTGGATCCCGTCGGCCAGCGACTGCTGGATGACGGTCTCCTGCTCCCGCTCGTACTTGGCGTAGTGCGGGTCACCGCGATCCGGGATGACCCGGATGGACAGGATCCGGGCCCGCGGCGCGACGCCGGTGACCCCGTCGAAGCCGCCGTCGTGCCCGTGCCCCGCGATCAGCGACGCCATCCAGGTGCCGTGCACCCCCCAGTTCCGGCTGGCCGGGCTGGTGCTGACGCCGGTGTAGTCAGGACCGGTGGTGACCGAGCCGGACAGGTCGCTGACGTCCGGGTTGACGCCGCTGTCGATGACCGCGACGGTGACCCCGGCGCCCCGGGTCACCGACCACGCCGCGTCGACGTCGAGCATGTTCAGCACCCACTGCTGCTTGTCCGAGATGCCGTCGGCGACGGCCGCGGGGGCGGCCCCAGCGGGCAGCGCGGGCAGGACGGCCATCGACACCAGGCCGGCTACCACGGCCAGGGCCAGCCGGGCTCGCCACCGGCGGACCAGTATCCGGCGGACCAGTATCCGGCGGCCCAGTATCAGGCGGCCCGGCGTCCGGCGGGTCAGCATCCGGACGCTCCCGGGCAGTGCGGCACCGGCGGGGTGGCGTCGAGCGTGCTCGCGACCTGGTGCGCCACGCCCGCGGCCATGCTGGTCATCTCCGCTTCGGAGTACTTGTCCTGGGACACCGGCACCCGGGGCCGGCCGTCGGAGTACCCGGCAGCGTACATGACCACGTACGGGCCGGCCGTGAAGCTGGCGGAGATCTGCCGGTTGTAGTCGAACGCCCGGGCGCTCCTGTCGCCGTACCTGAGCACGAGGACGCCGGACGGGAGCAGATCGGCGTCGCCGACCCGCCGCGCCGCGGCCAGCCGTGGCGGCGTCAGCCCGCTGTCGGCACTGACGGCAGCGGCGGCGTCCGGCAGCACCGCCACGCCGACGGTCATCACGAAGCTCCTGGTAGCGTCCACGTAGGTAGCGCGGAGCACCGCCTGGCACCCGTTCTTGCGCAGCACCGCGCCGGCCGCGGCGCTGGTCACGGCCTTGATGCAATCGGATTCCTGCGGCGCGATGCTCACCCGGAGCGCGTTCAGCCGGAGCGGGGTCACGTCCTGGAGGACGTCGGGCGAGAGCTGGTAGGAGACCGAGGCCGGGAAGATCTTCCCGGCGGGCAGCAGCTGCCAGCGCCGCATGACCTCCCACGCCTCGATCTGGCGCTGCTGGTGCGCGGTGAAGTGCCTGGGCAGCAACTGGACGGCCACCCCGGTCAGCGATACGGCGAACCCGGCGACGCCGAGAGCCAGGGCGATGACGGCCGCGACCCGCCGCCCGCGACGCGAAGAGCCGCCGCGCCCTTGGAGGTCGCCGTCCGTCCCGTCGGCATACATCCCGTCACCGCGCATCCCGTCGCCATGGCTGCGGTTACCGTATACCCAGGACTCGGGGCGCCATTGGCCACCGCGTGCCTCGGGATCCGCCGTCACAACCAAAATGGTAGGCCCAGATTCGGGCATCTTGACTGGCCGGAGGAACTAATGCCCTGGTTTGACCTGCCATTGGAGCAGTTGCGAGATTATCGCACGGATACCGAGGAGCCCGCTGACCTGGACCAGTGGTGGCAGCAGCGCCTCGAGGCGGCCCGCGCGGCGGCGATCCCGCCCCGTCTCATGCTTTATGAAGCTGACATCTACGCGCCGGTCACGGTGTACGACGCGGAGTTCTCCGGCGCCGGCGGCGACCGTATCAAGGCCTGGTACCTACGTCCCGCGGACGTAGACGACAACACGCCGGTGGTGGTGACGTTCATCGGCTACGGCGGCGGGCGCGGCCTGCCCGCCGAGCACATGCTGCTCCCGGCGCTGGGCTACGCCGTCTTCGTGATGGACACCCGAGGCCAGGGCGGGCGGTGGACTTCCGGCGCCACCGGCGACCGCCCAGGCGAGGCGGGGGCCGGGCCGGAGAATGCCCGCGTCATGACCCGGGGTATTACTCAGCCGGAGGGCTATTACTACACCCGTTTGTTCGTTGATGCCGCGCTGGCGGTGGAGACGGCCCGTGAGCTGGCCAGCCGGCCGCGGGTGGCGGTAAGCGGCGCCAGCCAGGGTGGCGGGCTCGCGCTGGCCGCCGCGGCCCTGGTCCCGCAGGCGGTCGCGGTGTGCCATGCCGACGTACCGTTCTTGTGTGACATCCAGCGGGCCATCACGCTGGCGCCGGACGCGCCGTACAACGAGGTGCCCGACTTCCTGGCGCACAACGTGGACCTGATCCCGGCGGCGCTCGACACCCTGCGGTACGTCGACTGCGCGCTGCTGGCTCGCCGGATCACCGCGCAGAGCCTGCTCAGCGTGGGCCTGATGGACATGATCTGCCCGCCGTCCACGGTGTTCGCCGCGTACAACGAGATCACCGCGGGCAAGGACATCTCGGTGCACCCGTTCACCGGCCACGCGGTGCCCACGGCGCACGTAGAACGACAGCTCCGTCACCTCCGGGATTTCCTGCGCTGAGCCCGGCGGCCATTGTCCTTTAGGGTGACCGTAGCAGCGCTGCGGAACCTGAAGGGGGATCCTGCGTGACTGAAGGAAACGGGCATGTCATCGACCCGAACGGCGACGCTCGGCGTGCCCTGCTCGAGGCCGTGGCCGAACACGGTCCCGAGGCCCTGTCGGACACCGCTGTCATGGACGCCGTCTGCGGGGACCACCTCACCGGCCTGCCCGGAGAATCCATCCTCATCGGCGACGCGGCCCGGACCGACGTCCCGGCACTGCTCAGCGACCTGATCCCCCGGCTGGGCAACTACGGAGCGATCCAGTCGGCCGCGGCCACCCTGGCCGGGGAGCACAGCCTCGACATGGCGGCGGCCCTGTGGGTGGTCCGCGAGTTCGCCCGGGCCCTGGGCTACATCGCCGCCGGGACCGCGACCGGAACCGCCGCGTCCTATTCCGGCTCGGGGCCCCGTGCGGTTCCGGGTTCTGGTCCCCGCCCAGTTCCCGGCTCCGGCCCGGCCACGGGCGGCGAGCCGGCGGAACGTGAGGAGTCCCGGGCCGCCGACGGCGGGACGGCCGGGATCGCGCTAGCCGCAGGAGCGGCGGCAGGCGCCGGAGCGGCGGCAGGCGCCGGGGTGGAGACAGGAGCTGGTGCGGGCGGATCTGCGACGGGCGGAGCCGCTGCCGGTGAAGGTGGCCGGGTCGGGACGGCCGGAAGCGAAGCCAGTACGAGCGGAGCCGTACCGGGCGGAGCGGCGCCGGGAGCGACCGCCAGCGAGACCGCGAGCGGCGCGAGCGGCGCGAGCGGCATGAGCGAGGCCGGCGCCAGCGTGGCCGGCGAGGGCGGGCACGCCGGGACTGGTGCTGGCACTAGCGGCGACGCGGCGGTCAGCGGAAGCCAGGCTGGCCAGACCGCGGGTGGTACCGGGCCGGAGGGCAGCGGCGCGAGCGGCGGCACGGCTGCGGGTGCGGGTGCGGGTGCGGGCGGCAGCGGCGCTTGGGGCGGCGGTCAGGCGGCAGGCAGGCCGGAGGCATACGGTGGCGCTCCGGCCGGTCGCTCCGGGACACCCGGGGCATACGGCGCGGCCCCGGCGGCGGGAAGTTCCGGAGGGTATGGCGGGGGGCTGGTGGAGGGCGGGTCCGGGGGTGGCAGCCTGTGGGGTGCGCCGGGCGGGGGCTCGGCTCCGGGCGGCGAGCCTGTGGGAGAGCCCGGCTTTCCGCTGCCGTTGCCGGCCGGCCGGTTGCCGGGGGGGCGGCGGCAGCGGTCCAAGGTACTCAACCGCAATACGGTGGGCATCGCGGCGGCCGTGGCGCTCGTGGCCGGTTACCTGGGGGTGGCGGCGGCGGCGCACCTGAGCCCGTTCCCGGCCAAGACTCCGCTCGCGCCCCCGGCTCAGTCCCAGTCGTCGAGCCCGCCGGCCGGCACGAACTCCAGCCCGGCCGCATCACCCGATTCGTCGGCTGCCTCTAGCCCGCCGTCGCAGCTGGACATCTTGCTGACCAAGATCCCGGCCGCGATACGGAACCAGGACAATCAGAACGCCTGCCAGAACGCCGGCACCGGGTTCGGCGCGACCGCGGTGAGCGAGTGCCAGGATCTGCGGGGCATAGCCGCGCAGGTGATCTTCTACTACCTGTTCCCCAGCCGGAGCGCGCTGAACAGCGGGCTCAGCAAATTCCTCAAGACGCAGAAGTTCAGCAAGTTCAAGGCGTGCACCGATAGTAACGGGAGCTTCACCGATTTCGTCGTGGACTGCCAGTCGGACTTCACCATCAAGACGCCGGGCCTGACCGGCACCATCGCGGAGTACACCAATAGCAGCACGAGCCAGAACCCGATCATCGTCAGCACCGACAACGACCAGAACGTCATGGCCGTCATGGTCGGGACGAACGACGGCGACCTGCTGGCGTACTGGAACCAGCAGCAATGGGTGGTGACCTCGTAGCGAGGCTCAGGGACGGCCGGGGGGCGGCTTCTGGCCGTTGGAGCCGCCGGGGCCGTTGGAGCCGCCGGGGCCGTTGGAGCCGTTCCCGGACGTGGTGACCAGCCGCCAGATCCCCCAGGCTCCGGCGACCAGGCCGCCGATCACGACGACGGACAGGCCGGCCGACGCGCCGATGATCAGGAGCAGGATGCCGAGGCCGAGGGCGACCCCGCCGAGCACCGCGCCGGGCGGCTGCGATCGGGCCGCGGGACCGGGAGCCGGCTGCGCCGGGAAGCCGGGGCCTGGCCCGGGCCCGGGCTGGCCCGGGTAGGGCGCGTACCCCCGGGGCATGGGCGCGGGCGGCACGGAACCGTACGTTCCCGGACCGGAAGGCCCCGCGCCGTGCGGACCCGGACCGGCTGGTCCGGCACCGGATGGCCCCGCACCGTACGGGCCCGCGCCAGGTGGCGGGGAACCGGGCGAGCCCGGGCGGGGCGCGCGGGAGGCCGCTCCGGGCAGGGACCACCAGATGGTGTCGCCGGGCGGGACCATCTTCTGGCTCAGCTGCGGCAGCGGGCCGGTGCCGGCCGTGCTGAGCGGCGTGGACAGCGGGGGCGGGGTCGGGAGGGTGACGCCGCCCGACGGCGACCCGCCCGGCGGGCCGGCGCTGGGCGAGGGCGGCTGGGCGGCGCTGGGCGAGGGCGGCTGGGCGGCGCTGGGCGAGGACGGCTGGGCGGCCACCGCAGGCGAGGGCGAGGGGGCCGCCGGATAAGACGAACCTGAAGAGGACGGGGCCTGCGTCGACGGGCGGGACGGCGACGGGCGGGACGGCGACGGGCGGGACGGCGACGGCGCGGCGCCGGTGGCCGGCTTCTCCCACCAGCGCTGCCCGGCCGGGACCGGCGGCGCCGGGGACGGCGACCGCTGGTCGAGCAGCGACTCCAGGCTGCCGGCCGACACCCAGTCGGGGGCGCAGCACTCCTGCAGCCGCCGGGTCAGCGCGTTGACCTGCGGGTCGCGCAGCGCGGCGAGCTGCTTCCACACCTCGGTGTCGAACGGGGGGAAGAAGTCGTTCTTGGCGAACAGCAGGTTCTTGGAGTTGTACAGGGCCAGCCAGAGCGCGGGATCGCGGCCCAGCGCGATCAGCGACAGGTAGATGACCAGGGCGGAGAACGAATCGACCCAGCGACCCCAGACGCGCAGCCCGGGGTGCTGGTAGTTCGGGTGGCCGAACTCGGTGGGCGAGGCCTGGCCGGCCAGCTGCGGGATCCATACCCCGTCGAAGTCGACCAGGCGGAACTGCCCGTCCTGGTCGACCATGACGTTGCCGTGCTGCAGGTCGCCGTGGCCGAAATCGCTGCGCTGCAGCAGCGCGACCAGCTCACGCCAGTTGGCCGCGAGCGTGGCCAGGGCGGCCGTGTTGGACCCCGACACCAGGAAGTCCACGTACTCGTTCAGCGTCCGCCCGTCGATCCATTCCATGGTCAGCACGGGCCAGGTCGCCCGGTTGACGGTGATGGCCTCGTCCAGCCAGGTGACGCCGGACACGTACGGGCTGAGGTCGTGGCCGGCCAGGAACACCTTGAGCGCGCTGTACCGGTCCCGGCTGGAGGCGTCGTTCCTGATGTAGCAGCGCAGCGCCTGGGTCGTGCCCTCCACCGAGGCCTGGAACACCACCGCGCTGCTGCCCCGGGCCAGGGTCGGACCGAGGCTGTCCCAGACGAACTCGGCCGCCTGCAGCCGGGGCACGGTGAACGACCGGGACGGGAACTGGACCGCCTTGTAGTAGTCACCCGCGGCCGGATACGCGGTCATCGGCAGGCCAGCAGGTACGCGGGCTGGCTGTCCAGCATCCGCAGCCGCATCAGCGTCACGTCGTCGTTCTTCATCCTCTTCGAGCCGTCCTGCTCTTTTCGTTGATCCGCGACCAGCCGGGCGAACACGTCGGGGTGCGCCAGCGTGGTGAGGGTGTCCCAGACCCTGGCCTCGCCCCGCTGGATGGTGCGCAGGATCCACTGCGACATCGCGTCGGTGGCCGCGAACAGGAAATCGCCCGCCGCCAGCACCCCGCCGCCGAGGAGCAGGTGCTCGGTCATCTTGTCCAGGCTGGCGGGTGAGGTGTGCACGCCGTCCGGGAGGGTGCCGAAGTCCTCGGGCCCCAGCGGCGGGAAGGTGGCGATCAGTCGGCTCGCCCGGACGTGGAAGAGCACCGTGTCGCCGAGCGCGACCGCCCGCCAGTAAGGTTCCGGGCCGTCGAGCCCGTAGATCTCGAAGCCGAGCAGGGTCGCGAACGAGCCGACCTCGGCGAACTTGCGCTCCTCGATGATGGAGTCGAAGTCCCGCACGTCCTGGGCCCACCGGTGCTGCATCTCGGCGAACCAGGCCCGCATCGAGGCGGGCTCGAGCCGGGGGCCCCGCGCCCCGTCCGCCTGCGGGGCGAACGACCGGACCAGCTGGTCGACCCACCGCACCGGATCGTAGGCGGTGGTGGCGCCGTCGAGGACGACGAAACGGGCGCGGCTCGGCGCCCCGGTCCCGTTCGCGACGACTCCCCCGCTGGCGCCGTCCTGCCATTCGGCCGGCGCGTTGCCGTCCTTGGCGGCGCTGAAGGTGACCATCTGGATCTGCACGGTGCCGGTCCTTCAGCTCAGTCCCTGACGTCGACTTTGGTGCCGACTTCGAGGAACCTGACCAGCATGGTGGCGTCGGCGTTGAAGCCGAACCCGCGCGCGCCGGGCTCGATCATCGTGCCGGTGCTCTGCGCGCTGGCGATCATCGGCGGCGGCAGCGGGCTGCTGATCCGGAACAGCTGCGGGCCCGGCTCGGGCAGCCCGTAGTCCGTCGCCGGGAACAGCACGCCGTTGGACGCGGCCGGGGACAAGAAGATGTTGAAGAACAGCGCGGGCCCGTCGCTGGTCTGGATGTTGACCAGCCGCTGGGCCCACTCGTCCAGCGTGGCCCCCTCGTACGGGCTGTCGGTCACCATGCCGTCGGTGATGTTGATGATGATCGGCGGGAACGAGTCCGGGTGCGCGCTCGCCCACTCGTACACGTGGGCGCCGGCCACCGCGACGGCCTGGCACATCGGGGTGCGGTAACCGTGCACGGGCTCGACCCAGACCGGCACCCGGCTCGGCGGCGCGCCCACGTCCACCGACGGCGTCTCCCGCACCGCGATCGGGTTGTCCCGCAGGTCGGGCAGTGCGACCAGCGGCTGGCCGGCCAGCTTGCCGCCGAAGGCCGGCTCCACGCCCTCGCCGCCGGCCACCGGCCGCATGCCGTAGCCGAAGATGCCGACGTCGAAGTAGTGCCGGGCCTTGCCCGGCTCGCCCTGCGAGGTGAACAGCAACTCGAGCAAGATCTCATTGAGCACCCGGGCGGCACCCTCAGCCAGCGTCTCGCGGCTGTTCACCCAGGTGGACTTCATGGAATCGGAGCGGTCGAGCAGGAAAACCACGCAACCGGGATCCCTCCGGCTGATATCCCTCTCGTACATGACATGACCTCCGTTGCTTACCGGCGATAACACGGAACACGAGCCTGAACGGTTCACGGGGCGGGCGGACGGGCTCCCCCCGGCATGACCCGGACCGGCGGCCACGGCGTACCAGGCTGCCACGTCCAGACATGATCGCAGGACTCGCACCGGAAATCCCACCCGTTCCTGGCTCGCCGGTGATCGAGCCGGAATGCGCCGCAGCGCGGGCACTGCGCGATGAAGGTAGACGCGAGGTAGGTGGACAGGTCGGGGGCGGGTGCCCGCTGGGCGCCCGCGCTCGGCGCCGGGACCCCCTGGGCCGAATCCCACCAGGGCGTGTCCGGCCCTCCGGCCTGGCCGGACACCGGCAGCAGCTCGACCACGGTCCCGGACTCGCCGGGTGCCGCCCGGTCGCCCGCGGCCGGCGAGACGGCCGGCGGCGGGAGCGTCGGCCCCGCGGGCGCCCGCGCGGCGGGCTGGGGATGCGGCAGGGTAGGAGCGTGGCGGCCCGGCGGGGAGCGGAACCCGCGCGTTTCTTCGTCCTCGGGGTAACCGGCGCTCAGCTCGGACGGCCGGGCCGGCGACCGGAACAGGACCACGACGCCGAGAGCGCCCGCGACCAGCGAGACGATCACCGCGACGAGGATCGAGGCGTGGCCCAGCCGGTCCGCGGCCAGGCCGCCGATCAGCGCCGCCACGATCACGACCAGGGCCCATCCAAGTTGGGCGGGGCCGAACTGCGCCGGACCGGCCGGGCCCCCTGGCTGGCTGGGCGGCTGGCTGGCTGGCGGCCGGCGCCGGCCGTGGGCGCTCACTGGCCCGCCTGCGGGATCTGCGGGACCAGGCGGAAGGTCACGACCTGCGGCCCGTGCCTGAGATCGGCCGCGGAGCAGATCCAGCCGGCCAGCACCTGCGTGCTGTGGACCGCGCTGCCCCAGCCGATCGGCGGGTCGACGCACACCTGGTACTGCCCGGCGGGCACGTTGGCGGCGAACTCCTGCGCCGTGCTCACGCCGCCCGACGAGCTCAGGGTGCCCGACGCGACGCTGGTCAGCGACCCGCTCTGCAGCACCCGGACCTGGCTGCCGACCACGGTATCGCCCGCTTCGCTCAGCCCGTTGGTGCCGCTCTCCGTCACCTTGACGCTGAGCTTCACCGCGGGTCCCCTGGTCGCGGCCGGGCTGCCGGTACTACTGGCCGTGCGGCTGGGACTGGCGCTCACGCCAGTCCCCTGAGACGGTGCCTTCGGCGCCGCGTGACCGGTGAACCCGCCAATGACCAGCACCACGACGAACGCGCCGGCCTGCGCGAACAGCGGCACGGCGAGCTTCCTGCGGTCGAGCATGACCACTACTGCTCCCACCACGGTTTGGGGCGAGGCCTCGGCTCCACCCGCGTGGTGGGCAGCGTAGCGCTGTTCTGCGATGCGGCGGCGCGCGACGCGGCCCGCTGGCCGACCCGCTCCTGCGGCCGCGGCGCGGAAGGCTCGGGCGCGGGCTGGCCGGGCGCGGGCTGCCACCACTGTCCCGGCGCCCCGTAGCCAGCCGGGGCGCCGGGCCCGACCGGAGTGCCCCGGCCAGCCGGGGCACTCGGCGCCGGATGCTGCGGCGGGGCGAGGTGGCCGACCGGCCAGGGCGCGGTGTAGCCGTAGGGCGATTCCGGCGCGCCCGCCATGGCCTGCGGCGGGAGCCAGGCGCCGGCCCGGGCGTAGGCCAGGAACAGCAGCACGCTGACCAGCGTGACCAGGACCCAGGCGGCGTGGGAGTTGACCGGGTTCCAGTCGTTCAGGCCGTGCAGGATCGACGCGATGCCGATCCCGACCGGGGCGACCGTGTACTTCCTGGTCTGGCCGGTGATGGCCAGGCCGATGAAGTAGCCGGTGATCCCGGCCCAGCAGGCGTGGTCGATCGGGTCGGTCAGGAAGCGCCAGACGTACTCGAGCGTGAGGGCCTGCAGGTCCGGGCCTGTGGCGTTGCCTGACAGGTGGCCGAGGACGTCGGTGAAGTAGTGCACGACCTCGGCCGCGCCGAACACCAGCCCGCTCACCGCGCCGAGGAACAGGTAGTCCCGCGGCGTCTGGGTGTGCCAGAAACGCCGCCAGAGCCACGCCACCAGCACGATCGGGATGGCCTTGGCCAGTTCCTCGGGCAGGCCGATGGTGAACACGTCGAGCAGGCTCTTGGTGTTGCTGTGCAGCTCCGTCTCGAGCCAGATCGCGATCGGGGCCTGGGTGACCACGCCGATCAGCGCGATGGCGCCGAGCATGGACCGGCTGACATGCTGCGGGCGGACGATGACGCCGAGCAGCAGCAGCCACGCCACCGCGAAGTAGGCCGCGAAGATCCAGGCGATCAGGTGGATCCTGGCCTCGTTCGTCGCCGTGTTGAGCAGGACCAGGCCGATGGGCGGCACGCAGACCAGGGCGATCAGCAGCAGCACCGGCCAGCTGCGCAGCGCCGGGTCGCGAATCCAGTGCCCCACCGGCACGAGCGAGGAGAAGGAATACTCCGGGGATTTCCCGCCGGGTGGCCGGCCGGAATTAGGAAAGTCGCCCCCACCCATAATTGCCCACCCTTTCCGCGACAGGACACGGAATAGGTCGCTCGGCCAGGGTCCGCCGCCCCTAGCTGCCCCGAGTCCGCGGGAGTTTCCCCACGCTGATCGCGTGCGTGCGCCTGCTCCGAACGCCAATCCTAAACTAGCCGCGCCGGCTTGTACTAGAGATCGCCTTTGGGATCGATCGCCGGAGATGACCCCAATGTCAGTCGCCGATTACCACCCGGTTGGTGAGGGTCCCGATGCTCTCGATCGTGACCGACACCTCGTCTCCGTCGGTCAGCGGCCCGACCCCGGCCGGCGTCCCGGTCAGCAGGACGTCGCCCGGCAGCAGCGTCATCACCTGGCTGACGTACGCGACCAGCCCGGGCACGTCCCACAGCAGCTCGGACGTGCGGGCCTGCTGCCGCACCGCGCCGTTGACCGTGGTGGTGAGCTCGAGGTCGGTCGGGTTGGTCCCGGTCTCGATCCACGGCCCGAGCGGGCAGAACGTGTCGAAGCCCTTGGCCCGGGTCCACTGCCCGTCCCGGGCCTGCAGGTCCCGCGCGGTGACGTCGTTGGCGCAGGTGTAGCCGAACACCACTTCCTCGGCCCGCTCGCGCGGCACCTGCCGGCACAGCCGGCCGATGATGACCGCGAGCTCGCCCTCGAAGTCGACCCGGTCGATGATCTTGACCGGGTACTTGATCGCGTCCCCGGGCCCGGTCACCGAGGTGGACGGCTTGAGGAAGATGACCGGCTCAGTGTTTTTTGGTACGGAGCCCCTAGCCGACGGCTCGCCGTTCATCTCCCGCACGTGCGACGCGTAGTTCCGGCCCGCCGCCACCACCTTGCTCGGCAGCACCGGTGCCAGCAGCCTGACCTCGGCCAGCGGGAACCTGTTCCCGGTCAGCCGGACCCCACCGGGATCCACCCCGAACGGGTGCCCGTGGAGTTCCGCGATCGTCAGTCCGGGCCGCGGCGGCCGGCCTCCGCTTTCTGGCTCGCCCTCGACTACGCCGTACGCGACCCCGTCGCCCTTGGCGAATCTCGCGATACGCACGCCACTCCTCGTGTATTGAACTGTGCTACTGCTGGTAGCCCTCGACCTCGCTGACCGGCCGTGACGTCGCCTCGTCGGGGCTCTCCCCGAACTCACGGCGAGCGCGCCGCTGCCGCAGCAGGTCCCAGCACTGATCCAGCGCATCCTCGGCCGATCGCAGCTGATCCCGCTCCTGCGCACCGGTCAGCTCACCGGCCGCGTGCTGCTGACGGAGCCTGTGCTCGGTCGCGATCAGCTCGCTGATGTGAGCCATGATCTCCTTGTCCTCCATGCCCCTACCGTAAATCCCTGGCCGTCCTGCTGCGGCCATGGGCCCATTAATTAGCCGAACGGGCCCGGCTCACGCCCTACTCCAGCTATTCCCCATCCCGGGCCAAGCGCACATCCCGGGCGGCGCTCCCGGCCAGGTGGGTGGTCAGCGGGCATGGGCGGCGAGGGTGGCGGCGGTGCGGTCGTCGGCGGGGTAGAACGACTCGATGGCGAGTTCTTCCACCGTGATGTCCATGGGCGTGCCGACGATGGCGGTGAGGCTGAGGAAAGAGAGCTCGGCGTCGTCGGCGCGGTAGCGCAGCGGGACCACGACGTCGGTCCGGTCCGGGCGCGTCGTCTCACCGCCGGGATAGCCGCTGAGCTCGTCGTGCAGCTCGGCCAGGCGCTGGTCGCCGGTCGCCGCCAGCTGGCGGTGCAACCGGGCCAGCAGGTGGGCGCGCCACTCGGGCAGGTTCACGATCCGCGGCGCCATGCCGTCCGGATGAAGGCTCAGCCGCAGCACGTTGACCGGCGGCTCGAGCAGCTTGCCGCTCACGTGGCGGGTGAACCGGGCGATGCCGCTGTTCGCGTCGACCAGCTCCCACCAGCGGTTCACCACCACCGCGGGGTAGGGCTCGTGGCTGCCCAGGACGCGGCTCAGGGCCTGCTTGACCGCCTTGAGGCCGGGCTCGTCCAGGCCGCGTTCGGGGTAAGCGGGGGCGAAACCGCCCGCTAGGAGCAGCGTGTTGCGGTCGCGCAGCGGCACGTCCAGGTGCTCGGCCAGGTGCAGGATCATGTCGCTGGTCGGCTTCGACCGGCCGGTCTCGACGAAGCTCAGGTGGCGGGACGAGACGTTTGCGGCGATGGCCAGGTCGAGCTGGCTCAGGCGGCGGCGCTGCCGCCACTCGCGGATCAGGTCCCCGGCGTGCATCTTCGTGATCTTACCTCGTCGGTTGCATTACCTTTGAGGTAATTGCCGCGCTTCCCTCTCTCTCCCAGGATGGTGGTACCTACGGAGGGAGAAATCATGCAGGAGATCGTCGAGCGCTACCTGGCCGCGTGGAACGAGAAGGACGGGGACAAGCGGCGCTCGCTCGTGGACGGGCTGTGGGCGCCGGACGGCAGCTACACCGACCCGCTGGCCGACGCGCACGGGCCGGCCGAGATCGACGGGCTCATCGGCGCGGTGCAGCAGCAGTTCCCTGACTTCGTGTTCACGCTCGGCGGGACGGTGGACGCGCACCACGACCAGGCCCGGTTCACCTGGCACCTCGGGCCCGCGGGGGCCGCCGAGCCGGTCGTGATCGGCTTCGACGTGGCGGTGCTTGACGGCGACGGCCAGCTCCGCAGCGTGTACGGCTTCCTGGACAAGGTGCCGACCGCGTAAGGCCGCCCGCGGAACAGCCTCGGGACGCGATGAAACCCGGGTTCCAGTGCGTTCTGGCGCGGTGGAACCCGGGTTTCACTTCGTTGGGTTGCGGGGCGGCTAGCTCGGCTGTGCTAGCTCGGCTGTGCTAGCTCGGCTGTGCTAGCTCGGCTGTGCTAGCTCGGCTGGCGGCCGGAGCGGAGGAGGCCGTAGGTGACGGCTTCCTCCAGGGCGTGCCAGGAGGCGGCGATGATGTTCTCGTCCACGCCGACCGTGCTCCAGCTGTTGCCGCTGCCGTCGTCGGAATCGATGAGCACCCGGGTCACCGCGCCGGTGCCGTGCGTGCCGGCCAGGATGCGGACCTTGTAGTCGGTGAGCTCCAGGCTGGCGAGCTCGGGGTAGAGCTGCTCGAGCGCGGAGCGGAGCGCCTTGTCCAGGGCGTTCACCGGGCCGTTGCCCTCGCCCACGGCGACCAGCCGCTCCCCCTTGGCTTCCAGGCGGACCGTCGCCTCGCTGGTCATCCGGCCGTCGGGGTGGCGCTCGACGATGACCCGCCAGGACTCGACGGAGAAGTACTCGTGTTTCTGGCCGAGTTCGTCGCGCAGGAGGAGCTCGAAGCTGGCGTCGGCGGCTTCGAAGGTGTAGCCGTGGGCTTCCAGGTCCTTCACCCGGTCGGTGACCTTGGCGATGACGTCCTTGTCGCCGGACAGGTCGTAGCCGAGCTCGCGGCCCTTGAGCTCGACCGAGGCGCGGCCGGCCATGTCGGAGACCAGCATGCGCATGTCGTTGCCGACCAGGGCCGGGTCGATGTGCTGGTAGAGCATCGGGTCGACCTTGATCGCGCTCGCGTGCAGGCCGGCCTTGTGCGCGAAGGCGCTCAGCCCCACGTAGGGCTGGTGGGTGTCCGGGGCGACATTGGTGACCTCGCTGATCTGGTGCGCGATCCGGGTCATCTCCTTGAGGCCGGCTTCGGGGACGACGTTCTGGCCTTTCTTGAGCTGGAGGCCGGCGACCACGCTGAACAGGTTGGCGTTGCCGGCTCGCTCACCGTAGCCGTTGGCCGTGCCCTGTACGTGGGTGACTCCGGCGTCGACCGCGACCAGCGTGTTGGCGACGCCGCAGGAGGTGTCGTCATGGCAGTGGATGCCCAGCCTGGCCTGGGTGGCGGCGGTGACGGCATTGACGATGTCGCCCAGCTCGTTCGGCATCATGCCGCCGTTGGTGTCGCAGAGGGCGACGAGGGCGGCGCCCGCGTTCATGGCCGTCCTGACTACTTCCAGGGCGTAGTCCGGGTTGGACTTGTAGCCGTCGAAGAAGTGCTCGGCGTCGAGGAAAACGCGCTGGCCGTTCTGGCGGAGGTGGGTGATGGTGTCCCTGATCATCTCGAGGTTTTCCTCGAGGGTGGTCCGCAGGGCCAGGAGGACGTGCCGGTCGTGACTCTTGGCGACCAGAGTCACGACCGGCGCGCCCGATTCGCGCAGCGCGGCGACCTGGGGATCGCCCTCCGCCTTCACACCGGGCCGGCGGGTCGCGCCGAACGCGGCGAGCTGCGCGTGCTTGAGGTCGAGCTCGGTGACGGCGCGGCGGAAGAACTCGGTGTCCTTCGGGATCGCGCCCGGCCAGCCGCCCTCGATGAACCCGACGCCGAGCTCGTCCAGCTGCCGTGCGATGACGAGCTTGTCGGCCACCGTGAGGTTGAGGCCTTCCTGCTGCGCACCGTCTCGCAAGGTCGTGTCGTAGACGTGGAAACTGTCGTCGAGCATCGGGATTCTTCTTCCTGGATCGGATTGGGGCGGCAAACAAAAAGACCCCTCGCGAATACGCGAGAGGTCTGCGCGACGGCGGGCGGGGTTCTGTGAACCCAGCGCTAGAGCTGATGCCCTAGGTGCCGACGCGCCAGCCGATAATGATGCGGCCGAACGTCATGCTGCCAGTCTGCCACAACGGCGCGAGCCGCGGCCCCGTTTGGCGCTCGCCTGCCCCTTTGTCTCACCATCCGAGACAGATTCCGTCCGGAAATCATGATCGCGGGCAGAAACGGCTGATTTTCGACCGGAACTGCCCGCGATCATGAAAGCGGGGCGGCTAGCAGACTTTGTGGGTCCAGGCGAAGGGGTCGGGGCGGTGGCCGTACTGGATGGCGATGAGTTCTTCGCGTAGGCGGGTGGTGACCGGGCCGGGCTCGCCGTCGGCGACGGTCCAGTTGGCCGATTCGCCCTTGACCTGGCCGACCGGGGTGATGACGGCGGCGGTGCCGCAGGCGAAGACCTCGGTGAGTTCGCCGGCCGCGCACTCCGCCTGCCACTGGTCGATGGTGATCGGCTCCTCGACCGCCTTGATGCCCAGCTGCGGCGCCAGCTGGAGGAGGGAGTCGCGGGTGATGCCGGGGAGCAGGGTGCCGGTCAGCGGGGGCGTCGCGATCCACGGCTGGGCGGTGTCCCCTTCACTGGCGGCCGGGCCGCGGACGAAGAACAGGTTCATCCCGCCCATCTCCTCGACCCAGCGGTGCTCGGCCGCGTCCAGCCAGACCACCTGGTCACAGCCCCGCTCCACGGCCTGCTGCTGGGCCACGAACGCGGCCGCGTAGTTGCCGCCGGTCTTGACGCCGCCGGTGCCACCCGGCGCGGCCCGGGTGTACTCCTGCGACAGCCACACCGTGACCGGCTTGATCCCCTTGGCCCCGCTGGCGAAGTACGACGCGGCGGGGGAGGCGATGACGCAGAACAGGTACTCGCTCGACGGGTGGTTGACGCCGAGCCCGCGCTGGGTGGCGATCATGAACGGCCGCAGGTAGAGACTGTTCCCCGCACCGCCGGGCACCCACTCGCGGTCGTGGGCGACCAGCAGTTCGAGGGCCCGGATGAAGGTCTCCTCGGGCAGTTCCGGCATCGCCATCCGGCGGGCGGTGCTGTTGAACCTGGCCGCGTTGGCGTCCGGCCGGAACAGGGTGATCGAGCCACTCTCTTGCCTATACGCCTTCAAGCCCTCGAAGAACTCCTGCGAGTAGTGGAACACCGAGGTGGCCGGGTCCAGGGTGAACGGGCCGTACGGCTCCAGGCGGCCGTCGTGCCAGCCCTGTTCGGCGGACCAGCGCAGCGTGATCATGTGGTCGGTGAACAACTGGCCGAACCCGGGCGACCGCAGCATCGCCACGCGCTCGGCGTCGGGCACCGGGTGCGCCGAGGGACGGATATCGAAATCAATCATGGTGCGGAACTTCCTCCTCGCCCGCGCGGGCAGGCTTTTTCTCTAGATTCTCACCTATCAGGGCGCGCTGCCGACCTGCCCGGCGGGGTCGCTGGATTGCGCCTGCCGTGGAGGCCCGGCAGGCGCATGGCATGGCCGGCCGGTCTAGCCGGCTACTCGCTCGGCGATGTCGTCGCCGATCTCGACGGTGGTGCGGGCCGCCCAGGCGCCCTGGCGCTCGACCAGGTCCTCGGCGACCGCCTGCTCGATCCGGACGGCTTCGGCCGACAGGCCCAGGTGCTCGCAGAGCATGGCGGCGGACAAGATGGCCGCCGTCGGGTCGGCCTTGCCCTGGCCCGCGATGTCCGGCGCGCTGCCGTGGACCGGCTCGAACATGCTGGGCGCGGTGCCCGCCGGGTTGATGTTGCCGCTCGCGGCCAGGCCGATCCCGCCCGCCACGGCGGCGCCCAGGTCGGTGAGGATGTCGCCGAAGAGGTTGTCGGTGACGATGACGTCGAACCGCTCGGGCTGCGAGACGAAGAACATCGACGCGGCGTCCACGTGGCAGTAGTCCACCGACACGTCGGCGAACTCCTTGGCCAGGCTGTCCACGGTGCGCTGCCAGAGGTCGCCGGCGTACGTGAGGACGTTCGTCTTGTGGACCAGGGTGAGCTTGCGGCGGGGCCTGGTCAGTGCCTTGTTGAACGCGTACCTGGCTACCCGCTCGACGCCGAAGGCCGTGTTGATGCTCTCCTGGGTGGCGACCTCGGCCGGGGTGCCCTTGCGCATCACGCCGCCCGCGCCGGTGTACGGCCCCTCGGTGCCCTCGCGGACCACCACCATGTCGAGCGTTTCCGGGCGGGCGGCGGCCAGCGGGGTGGCCACGCCGGGGTAGAGCCGCACCGGGCGCAGGTTGACGTAGTGGTCGAGCTCGAACCGCAGCCGCAGCAGCAGGCCGCGCTCCAGCACGCCGCTGGGCACGCCCGGGTCGCCGACCGCGCCGAGCAGGATGGCGTCGTGCCCCCTGACCTCCTCGAGCACCGCGTCCGGCAGCGTCTCTCCGGTGCGGTGCCAGCGTTGCGCGCCGAGGTCGTAGCTGGTCTCCTCGATGCTGACGCCGGGGGTGGCGGCGCGCAGTACCTTGAGCGCCTCGTCGGTCACCTCGGGGCCGATTCCGTCGCCGCCCACGACGGCAAGCCTGATCGTTCGTGAATCCATGCCAGAAACCTTACTGGCGGGCCTGGCTGGCTGCGGGCGAAGCCACGGGCTGCGTGGCGTCACCGCCGTTGTCCCGCCGGTCGAGGGCGACCTGGACCGCCTGAGCCGGGGAGATGTCAGCCGGGGCGGCCTTGGCGGGCTTGCGGCACGAACGCAGGGGCCGAGGGGGGTAGT
The DNA here is from genome assembly GCA_050011155.1 of Streptosporangiaceae bacterium. Taxonomy (GTDB): domain Bacteria; phylum Actinomycetota; class Actinomycetes; order Streptosporangiales; family Streptosporangiaceae; genus Palsa-504. The sequence continues at coordinate 6,257 of JBEKJP010000085.1, read as the reverse complement.
CCCCCTGGCCAGCGGAATCCCAGGGATACATGTCGTACATAGCGGACGCTCCTGATGAGTGAGCCAGAACAGTCGTACGGCCAGCCACCATCCCCGCAGCGGGTCGCTGGCCTACCTGGATGCCGGTCTGGATCAGGTGCTTGGAAACCCGCTGCGGCTGGCTACGAGTACGAAGCGCCGCATAGTGCCTGCTACTTTACCTGAGCGCCTCGGGGGCGGACACCCGTCAAGATACTCGTCTCATACTCCGAGACGCTATTTTTAGTTCCTAGTTCTTTCCCCCTGGCGAGCTGACGGGCTGACAGGGATCGAGCGGCAGCGCCGCGCGACCACGACGATGGAACATCGTGGTGGTCAGAACCACGGCAATGCTCCATCGTGGTGGTCAGGGTCTAGGTGGTCAGGGTCTAGGTGGTCAGGGTCCAGGTGGTCGGGGTCTAGGTGGTCAGGGTCCTGGTGGTCAGGGTCCAGGGGCCGGGGGCTACTTCAGCCAGGCGAGGTAGCGGGGGCGGGAGGCCTTCTTCCAGGTTTTGCGGGCGGTGGACTGGAGGTGGGCGGCCTGGTGGCGCTCGTGCTCGTAGAGGAGGCCGTAGGTGAAGGCGTTCTCGCCGGCCAGGTGGGCGCCGATGCCAAGGTCCCGGGCGGACTGGCGGGCCAGGACGGCGTCCTGGTGCTCGCCGAGGGCCGACTGGACCTTCTTCATCTGCCGGGCGAAGCGGCCGGCCGGCTTACCGCAGACCAGGCTGGCGGCCTCGGCCGCGTACCGGGCGCGCCGGGCGGATTTGCGGGCCTGGTGCAGGGCGACGTCCCGGGCCGGTCCTGACGGCGTGCGACGGGCGTGGCGCATCCGGCGGTCCGCCTGCCGGCCAGCCTTCCTGACCGCCTTCGGCAGGACCTCGCGGCCGGGCCTTGAAGCCTCGGGTCCGTTCAGCGGACCGGCGGTGAGCAGGTCGAGTTCGGCCAGGAGCTCGGCGTAGCGCGGTGAGTCGAGCGCCTCGGTCACCTCGGCCTGGCCGGCGGCGCGGCGGGGCGCGAAGTGGCCTTGCACGCGGGCCTGGACCGGGCCGATCACGAGCTCGGCGGGGACGGGGCGCAGCGCGTCCCGCAGGTGCGCCGGGAGCACCTCGTCGTCGCGGGCGGTGCCGAGCAGCCGGCCGAGCCACTTCAGCTCGCCGGCCAGGTGCGCGGTCTCGGCCCGGGGCACGACCCGGCCGAACGAGGCGAGGGTGGCCCGCAGCCGGCGGGTGGTCACGCGCATCTGGTGCACCGCGTCGTATTCGTCGGCCCGCACGGCCGGCTCGAGGATGCGCAGCTCGTGGGCCTGCAGGCGCAGGTAGGCCAGGACCACGTCGCCCGCCGGGGCCGAGCGCGGCGGGCGGGAGCCGGTGACGGGGAGGTCCCGCTGGTGCTGCCAGGCCCGATCAGGGGCGACTCGCTCCGGGCGGGATCCGGTCTTGGTGCTGTTCACAGACATCACCAACCGCTACCCCGCCCGGGGCGATCAAACCTCTTTACTCCTCGTCGGCGAGCCAGGACATCAGCGGGCGGAGCTTGGCCCCGACCTGCTCGATCTGCTCGTTGTGCTCTTCCTCGCGGCGCTTGAGGAAGTTCGGCTTGCCCGCGTCGAACTCCTCGACCAGCTCACGGGTGAACGTGCCGTCCTGGATCTCGCCCAGGATGCGGCGCATCTCCTCGCGGGTCTGCTCGTTGATCAGCCGCGGGCCGCGGGTGTAGCCGCCGTACTCGGCGGTGTCCGACACCGACCAGTACATCTTGGAGATGCCGCCCTCGTACATCAGATCAGCTCGGACAGGCCGCCGCAGAGCACGGCCTGCTCGCCGAACAGGTCGGTCTCGGTCTCCTCGGTGAACGTGCTCTTCAGCGCGCCGGCCCGGGTGCCGCCGATGGCCTTGGCGTAGGCCAGGGTCAGCGGCCAGGCGTTGCCGGTGGCGTCACGCTCGACGCAGACCAGCACCGGCGTGCCGCGGCCCTGCGAAAACTGGCGCCGCACCAGGTGGCCGGGGGCCTTCGGCGCGACCATGCACACGTCGACGCCCTCGGGCGGCGCGATCAGGTCGTAGCGGATGTTGAGGCCGTGGGCGAAGAACAGCGCGTCGCCCTCGACCAGGGCCGGCGCGATCGCCTCCGCGTACAGCTGCCGCTGCAGGTGGTCCGGGATGAGGACCATGATCAGGTCGGCTTCCTCGCACGCCTCGGCGGGCGTGACCACGCGCAGGCCGTCGTTGGACGCCTTCTCCCGGCTCTTCGAGCCCTCGGGCAGCCCGACACGGACGTCCACGCCGGAGTCGCGGAGCGAGAGCGCGTGCGCGTGGCCCTGGCTGCCGTACCCGAGGACGGCCACGTGCCTGCGCTGGATGACGGACAGGTCGGCGCTGTCGTCGTAGAAAATCTCTGCCACTGAAACGGGGCCTTTCTTGAAGTGTTGTATGAAACCTAGGCGCTGCGTTCGACGGGACGGAGCGCCCGGTCGGTGATGGAGCGGCCGCCGCGGCCGATGGCCACCATGCCGGACTGGACCAGCTCCTTGATCCCGAACGGCTCGAGCACCTTGATCAGCGCGTCGAGCTTCTCCCGGTTCCCGGTCGCCTCGACCGTGATCACGTCGAGGGCCACGTCAACGACCTTAGCCCGGAACAGGTTGACCGTCTCGAGCACCCGCGACCTGCTCTCCGCGTCGGCCCTGACCTTGATCAGGATCAGCTCGCGCTGGACGGTGGCGCCCGGCTCGAGCTCGACGATCTTGAGCACGTTGATCAGCTTGTTGAGCTGCTTGGTCACCTGCTCGAGGGGGTGTTCCTCGCAGTTGACCACGATCGTGATGCGGGAGATCTCCTCGTGCTCGGTCGGCCCGACCGCGAGCGAGTCGATGTTGAAGTTCCGGCGGGAGAACAGCCCGGCGATCCGGACCAGGACCCCGGGCTTGTTCTCGACCAGCACGGACAGGGTGTGCTTAGTCATCGGAGGAACCTCCCCAGTCGGGCGCCAGACCGCGCGCGAACTTGATGTCGTTGTTGGACGTGCCCGCCGCGACCATGGGCCAGACCATGGCGTCGCGGTGGACGATGAAGTCGACCACGACCGGGCGGTCGTTGATCTCCATCGCCCGCTCGATGGTCTTGTCCACGTCGGCGGCGTCCTCGCAGCGCAGGCCCTCGCAGCCGTAGGCCTCGGCCAGCTTGACGAAGTCGGGGATGCGGGTTCCGGCCAGCTTGCGCCCGGTGTCGACCGGAGGCAGGCTGGCGTCCGAGGGGTGCAGGTCGGTGTTGGAGTAACGCTGGTTGTAGAACAGCGTCTGCCACTGCCGGACCATACCGAGGCTGCCGTTGTTGATGACGGCGATCTTGACATTGATGCCCTCGAGCGCGCAGGTGGCCAGCTCCTGGTTGGTCATCTGGAAGCAGCCGTCGCCGTCGATGGCCCACACGGTGGCGTCCGGGCGGCCGACCTTGGCCCCCATGGCCGCGGGCACGGCGAAGCCCATGGTGCCCAGGCCGCCGGAGTTGATCCAGGTCGCCGGGTGCTCGTAGTCGATGAACTGGGCGGCCCACATCTGGTGCTGGCCGACGCCGGCCACGTACAGCGCCTCCGGGCCGGCGATCTTCCCGATCCGCTGGATCACGTACTGCGGGGCCAGCGAGCCGTCGTCCGGCTCGGCGTAGCCCAGCGGGTAGGTGCTCTTGTAGGAGTTCAGCTGGGTCAGCCAGCCGGTCAGGTCGGGGCGGCGGTCCTGCTCGTGCTCGGCCCGCACCGCGGCGACCAGGTCCGCGATCACCTCGCGGCAGTCGCCGACGATCGGCACGTCGGCGCGGCGGTTCTTGGAGATCTCGGCCGGGTCGATGTCCGCGTGCACGATCAGCGCGTCCGGCGCGAACGTGTCCAGCTTGCCGGTCACCCGGTCGTCGAACCTGGTGCCCAGCGCGACGAGCAGGTCGGCCTGCTGCAGCGCGCCGACCGCGGCCACGGTGCCGTGCATGCCGGGCATGCCCATGTGCAGCGGGTGCTGGTCGGGGAACGCGCCCCGGGCCATCAGCGTGGTGACCACCGGGATGCCGGTCAGCTCGGCCAGCTCGCGCAGCTGCGCGGCGGCGCCTGCCTTGATCACGCCGCCGCCGACGTAGAGCACCGGGCGGCGGGACTCGCTGATCAGCCGGGCGGCCTCGCGCACCTGGCGGGCGTGCGGCCGGGTCACCGGGTGGTAGCCGGGCAGGTCGAACGGGACCGGCCAGGAGAACTCGGTCATGGCCTGCATCGCGTCCTTGGCCACGTCCACCAGCACCGGCCCGGGCCGCCCGGTCGAGGCCACGTGGAACGCCTCGCCGATGGTGCGGGCGATGTCCTCGGGCTTGGTGACCAGGAAGTTGTGCTTGGTGATCGGGATCGTGATCCCGGAGATGTCGGCTTCCTGGAAGGCGTCGGTGCCGATCATGTTGCTCGACACCTGGCCGGTGATGGCCACCAGCGGCACCGAGTCCATGTAAGCGTCCGCGATCGGGGTCACCAGGTTCGTCGCGCCGGGGCCGCTGGTGGCCATGCAGACGCCGACGCGCCCGGTGGCCTGCGCGTACCCGGTGGCCGCGTGGCCGGCGCCCTGCTCGTGCCTGACCAGGATGTGCCGGAGGATCTTCGAGTCGAGCAGCGGGTCGTAGGCCGGCAGGACGGCGCCGCCCGGGATACCGAATACGACCTCCGCGCCGACCCGCTCGAGCGCGTACACCAGCGCCTGCGCCCCGGTCGCGCGGACCTTGCCCGGGCTGGTCACCTGCGCGCGCGGCGCCTCGGGCGCCGCTCCGCCCTGCGCGGGCACCGCCGGGGCCTGCGGCGCGGCCGGCTGCCCCTCGGTCGCACGCGGCTGGTCGGCGCGCGTGGGAGGGTGCTGCGCTGAGCGGGCGGCCAGGTCCCGCGGGCTCGGGCCCGCGGCGCCGGGACGACCCGTCATCTGCTCGGTCATCGGTAAGTCTCCATTGGCTGTGTCCATCGGCTGGGATCCGGCGGCATAAAAAATCCCCCCGTGCCAGACGGCAGTCGAGGGGAGCGCGCAGTGAGCTGCTTGGTCAGCTGCCTGCGCGCCGGCCAAGTACGAGGATCTGCGGGTACTTCACGGGTAACACCTTACAGCCATCGGCCAACGCGTCAACCGCTGACGGGACTTGTCTCGCATTCCGAGACGGACGGCCGCTCTTCTTGGTCATCGCGACCGCCGTCTCTACCGTCATTTGGGCTGCCGTCCGCGGACCTGAGCTTCGCCTTCTTAAGCAGGGCGGCCACGGCGGGCGCGCCCATCGGCCGGGCCAGCAGGAAACCCTGGCCGAACTCGCAGCCCATCTCGCGCAGCGCGATCAGCTGCCGCGACTGCTCGATGCCCTCGGCGATGACCTGGAGCCCGAGATCGCGCCCGACCTGGACCACGGTCCTGGTCAGCCGGGTGAGCGTCTCGTCGTGACCGAGCCCGGCGACGAACGAGGGATCGATCTTGACGATGTCCAGCGGGAGCTGGCGCAGGTGGGCCAGCGCGGCGTAGCCGGTGCCGAAGTCGTCCAGGGCCAGCTTCACGCCCAGCTGGTGCAGGCCGGCCAGCCGTTCGGTGATCAGCTCGTCCTCTTCGACCAGGATCCGCTCGTTGATCTCCACCGTAAGCGCCGCGGGCGGCAGCCCGGTCTCGGCCAGGATCGCGGCCAGCCGCGCGCCGAAGGCCGGCGCGGTGATCTGCCGGGCCGACAGGTTCACCGAGATCCCGACGTCACGGGACGCCCCGGCGGAGGAGCCGCGCCAGCTGACGCCCTGCGCGCACGCCTCGCGCAGGACCCACTCGCCGAGCGGGACGATGAGGCCGGACTCCTCGGCGGCGCCGAGGAACTCCCGCGGCGAGATGACCTGCCCGTCGTGCCGCCAGCGGACCAGCGCCTCGGCCCCGGTTACGCGCGAGGTGGCCAGGTCCACGATCGGCTGGAACTGCAGCGTGAGCTCGCCCTCGCTGATGGCCCGCTGCAGGTCGCTGACGATCTCCAGGCGGCGGACCACGTCCGCGTGCATGTGCGCGGCGTAGACCTCGACCCGGTCCCCGCCGCTGTCCTTGGCCCGGGACATGGCCACGTCCGCGTTGCGCAGCACAAGACCGGGCGGGTCGCCCGGGCCCAGGTCGGCCAGGGCTACGCCGACGCTCGCGGTCAGGGCGATCTGCTGGCCGGCCACCCGGAACGGCTCGGCCGCGACCGCGCCGGCCAGCCGGTCGGCGATCT
>JBEKJP010000084.1:0-34273 GCA_050011155.1 Streptosporangiaceae bacterium | reverse complement strand
AACCTCATCGCGGCCGGCTTCGTCGACACGCCGCTGTCCGCCGCGCTGCTCGGCGACGGCCTCGAGGCCCGCCGGGCCCAGCTCCGCGCCATTCTGCCCACCGGACGCGTCGTCGGGCCCGCCGACGTCGCCGCGCTGGCCGTCCACATCATGATCAACACGGCGCTCACCGGCGCGACCTACGACATCGACGGCGGCCAGCAGCTCGTCCCGGCCGGGTAGCCGGTCCTGGTGGTGATCGGCCCGGCCGACGTCTCGTTCTCTTCTGAGGAGGCTCCTTCGATGGAGTACCTGGTCGCCATGACCACCCGGGTCCCGGACGGGACGCCGGAGCAGGCCGTGGACGACGTCCGCGCCCGCGAGGCCGCGCACTCGCGTGACCTCGCCGCCGCCGGGCACCTGCTGCGGCTGTGGCGCCCGCCGCTGCGGCCGGGCGAATGGCGCACGTTCGGGCTGTTCGCCGCGGCCAGCGACGACGAACTGGAGAAGGTCCTGGCCTCGATGCCGCTACGGATCTGGCGGACCGACGAGGTGACGCCGCTCGCGCCGCACCCGAACGACCCGTCCCCGCCGCCCGCGCCGGGACCGCCCGAGTTCCTGACCTACTTCACCGTCGTCGTCCCGGCGGGAACCCCGGACGCGGTGGTCGCCGGCACCGACGCGGCCGAGGCGGCGGCCGCGCGCGAGCTGGCCGGGCAGGGGCACCTGCTGCGGCTGTGGCGGCTGCCACCCGGAGAGCCCGGAGAGCCCGGCGCGCTGGGCTTGTGGCGGGCGGCCGATGCCGCCGAGCTGCGGGCCATCGTGCGGTCGCTGCCGCTGGACGCCTGGATGCGGACGGACATCACGCCGCTGAGCATCCACCCGAGCGACCCGGCGCTCGCCGCCTCCTAGGCGTTACCAGGTCTGCTCGCTCGCGCGGACGAGCAGCTCGTTGACCGCCACCCGGCGGTCGCGGGTCACGATGTAGGCCACCGCGTCGGCGATATCCTCGGGCCGCAGCGCCTGGATCGAGGAGACCTGGGTCTGTGCGGCTTCCCCGATCCGCCCCCAGTCCCCCGCGACCTGGGCGCGGGATCGCGCATGCGCTACGCTCAAAAACTAGAACGTGTTCCAGATCCGGTCGCGGGCCTGAGGAGAATCGTCATGGCCATTGTGGAAACCTTGCCCCCTACCGCGGACGGCCACCGGCGGCTCGGCCTGGTCAGCCCGGCCACGCGGGAATCGGTCGGCGAGATCACGGTGAGCACGCCGGACGAGGTCACGGCGGCCATCGCGCGGGCCCGCGCGGCCCAGCCCGGCTGGGCGGCGCGCCCGGCGGCGGAACGGGCCGCGATCATCGCCCGGGCGCTGGACGTGCTGCTGGCCCGCAAGGACGAGATCTGCGCGACGGTCCAGGCCGAATCAGGCAAGCCGCTGGTCGAGGCGCTGGCCATCGAGATCGTGCCGTCCTGCGACTTCATCAACTACTGGGCGGGCCGGGCCGCCAAGGACCTGGCCGACGAACGGGTCGGGCTGCACGGCTACCTGAAGCCGCTGAAGAAGCTTTACCTCCATTACCAGCCGCTCGGCGTCGTGGGCGTGATCACGCCCTGGAACGGCCCGTTCGTGCTGTCACTCAACCCGGCCGTGCAGGCGCTGCTGGCGGGCAACGCGGTGGTGCTCAAGCCGTCGGAAGTTACCCCGCACTCCGGCGGCTGGGCCGCCAAGGTGCTGTGGGAGGCGGGTGTGCCCCGGGACGTGCTGCAGCTGGTGCACGGCGACGGCGAGTCGGGTGCGGCGCTGGTCAACGGCGACATCGACAAGATCTCGTTCACCGGCAGCGTCGGCACCGGTAAGAAGATCGCCGCGGCCTGCGCCGCGCGGCTCATTCCGTGCTCGCTGGAGCTGGGCGGCAAGGACGCGATGATCGTGTGCTCGGACGCCGACCTGGAACGCGCCGCCAACGGCGCGGTCTACCTGTCGATGTTCAACAGCGGCCAGGTCTGCGTGAGCGTCGAGCGCATCTACGTGGTGGACAGCGTGGCCGACGAGTTCATCAAGCTGGTCAGGCAAAAGGCCGAGACGGTGACCTACGGCGAGGGCAACGACGTCGGCCCGCTGTTCTGGGACCGGCAGCTCGACGTGGTCCAGCGCCACGTCGAGGACGCGAAGGCCAAGGGGGCGACCATCTTGGTCGGCGGCGAGGCCGACACCAGCCAGGGCTTGTTCTACCGGCCCACCGTCGTCGTCGACCTGACCCACGACATGGACCTGATGTGCGAAGAGACGTTCGGCCCGGTGGTGGCCATCATGCGGGTCAGGGACGAGGACGAGGCCGTGCGGCTGGCGAACGACTCGAAATACGGCCTGAGCGGCAGCGTCTTCACCAAGGACCCGAAAAAGGTCATGCGGATCGGCAAGCAGCTCAAGACCGGATCGGTGGTGCACAACGACGCGTCCGTGATCTACGGCGTGGCCGAGGCGCCGTTCGGCGGGCGCAAGGACAGCGGGCTGGGGCAGGTCAACGGCCGCTACGCCATCCGGAGCTACACGCACGTGCTGCCGATCCTGATCGACCGCTGGGGCCAGAAGAAGGAAAGCATCTGGTACCCCTACGCTGACAAGACCGTCAAATCCCTGGACTCCACCGTCAAGTTCCTGTTCGGCAACCACATCGTCCGCCGGTTCATGCGCTGACCCGCCCGCGGGTCACAGTGTCCGCTGGTTACAGTGTCCGCTTTACAGGGCCGCGAAGGCCTGCTCGGTCTGGGCGAGCATCCGGGCGCGCTGCTCGGGGCTCTTGGCGGTGACGCTGGCGTAGTTGGTCCAGCGCAGGTTCTTGACGCCGATCTTGGCGAAGGTGCCCTTGAACAGGATCTTGGTGAGCGGGTCGCGGTACCACCAGCGGTAGGCCTTGTCGGGGGTGGTCATGACCGACAGGACGCTGACCCCGCCGAGGCCGGTCATCCGGTTGCGGAACGGGTTGCCCTTGGCCTGAGGCAGTTCCTCGTACATCACTCCCTTGGTCAGCACGCGGTCGAGGAAGCCCTTGGTGGCCGCGGGCATCGCTTCCCACCAGACGGGGAACACGAAGGCCAGGTGCCCGGCGGCGAGCAGCCGCCGCTGGTAGTCCGCCACCAGCGGATCCACGACGTGGCCCTGCCGCCAGGCGGCCAGGTCCTCGCGGGTCATGGCGGGCGAGAAGCCGTCGGCGGCCAGGTCGATCAGGTCGACCTGATGCCCCGCCGACCGGGCCCCGCGGATCGCGGCGGCGGCCACCGCGGCGGAAAAACTGCGCTGGTGCGGCACATCCTCGGCCGCAACGATGGTGTAGGGGTGGTCGAGCACGACCAGGACTTTCACGGACGGCCTCCCGAGGCGCTGATAGTTGTTGTTACAACAGTTGCATATAGAACTGTTGGCTGTCAAACGCTCGGGGTATGCTCCGGGTATGACACAGGGCAACCTGCCCGCCGAGTTGCCGGACGACCTGGCCACGCTCTGGTACCTCATCCGCCGGGCGGCCGGCCTGATGGACCATCAGGGCGAAGTGCTGCTCCGGCGCGAGCTCGGCGTCTCACTGGCCCAGTTCCTGGTGCTCTCGGTCGTGGACGCGCATCCCGGCCCGCTCAGCCAGCAGGCCATCGCCGACCGGGTCGGCCTCACCAAGGGCAGCGTCAGCCGCCAGATCGACCAGGCCGTGGCGGCCGGCCTGATAACCGTGCGGGTCGCCTCGCACACCCGTCGCGAGCACGCCGTCACCCTGACCGAGGCCGGCACCGCCCTGGTCCGCCGGGGCGACGCGCTCACCCACGCCTCGCGCACCGCGCTGCGGGACGCGGCCGATCCCGGAGACCTCGCCGCCGCCCTGCGCGTCCTGCGCAGCCTCCTGAAAGTCCTCGACCCATAACCGGCTCCGGGCAGCGGCGCACCGCGGTCGGCGATGGAAGCTCGCCCTTGGAGTTCATGATCGCGGCCAGAAACGGCGGGGAATGTAAGCGTTCCACATTAAGGGCGCGCCTTCGGCGTCTCACAGGTCCCAGATGTGCTTTCATGTCCCCCCCGCCCCCGCGAAGTTGCCTGGCCGTATGCCCGGGATAGCTAGGCAGCCCGACCGGGAGTTGCGCTTTGTCGGCAGTTATGGGTGTCATAGCACCCGAAACTGCCGACAAAGGCGGGTTCTGTCGCCCGCCAGCCTGCGCGAACCGGGATGAATTTTCCTAAATCGGCCAGTCGTCCGGGATACGCGGCGGCTGGGCCTGTGGTGGCAGATGTGATGGCTAGCGCGGAGTCAGGCCAGGCGTTTCATGATCGCGAAGGATTTTGTACCGTATTCCGTACCAAATCCTTCGTCGGCCTTGGTCACCTTGCCGATCGCGTCGGCGTGCCCCTGCACGAGATGGCCGTCCAGGACGTCGCCGACCCGCAGCGGCAGTTCCAGGTTCACCCCGGCGCCCGGCGCCAGCTCCCCCAGGGTGCTGCGGTTCGCGGTCTCGGCCGAGATCTCCGCCCGGAACCACCCGGCCGCGCCGTCGGCCTGAACCGCCGACAGGCAGGTCCCGCTGACGTTGACGGAACCGCCGGGCGACAACCCCGCCGCGGTCTTCGGCGCTTCGATGACCAGCCCCGGGCCGGTCTCGAGCACGGTCCCGATTTCAGTGATGCGTCCGCTGTACATGGTGCGACAACTCCTCTGGTCCGCGAGTGATGGCGTTCCTTCGGACTGTCACCGATGGTTCCGGGATCGCACCGGATCGATCCGCCAGCGGCGGACCTCGCGGACTATGACCGCGCAGCACGGGTTCGCACCGTTCCGGGCCAGCATACAACGATGGCGTCAGGCGGATCCGGAGGAGGGGGGAAGGGCGGCGTCAGGCGGATCCGGAGGGAGCGGCGGTAAGAGCGGCGCGCAGCTCGCGGCGGGAGGCGATGCCCAGCTTGGCGAAGACCTTGCGCAGGTGCCACTCGACGGTGCGGGCGGACAGGAACAGCTGGGCGCCGATCTCGGGGTTGGTGTGGCCTTCCACGGCCAGCCGGGCGATCGAAGCCTCCTGCGCGGTGAGCTCGGCCTGGGTCTCGGCCGTCCGCCTGCGGACGGTCTCGCCGGTGGCGGCCAGCTCGCGCCGGGCCCGTTCGGCGAAGGCGGCGGCGCCGATCGCGGACAGCAGCTCGTGCGCGGTCCGCAGCTGCTCGCGGGCGTCCGCGCGGCGGTTCTCGCGACGCAGCCACTCGCCGTAGAGCAGGTGAGCGCGGGCCAGTTCGGTCCGCAGCCCGGTGCGGCCGAGCCGGGTCACGGCCTCCTCGTACAGGCGCCGGGCGGTCTCGCCCTCGCTCAGCAGGGCACGGGAGCGCGCCTCGATGCCCCGGCCGGAGTCGGTCATCCCGGCCCGGGCGAACTCCGCCAGGCGGGTCAGGGCGACCCGCGCCGCGCCGGTATCGCCGCTGCGCACGGCGGCCTCGATCAGCTCGGGCAGCGCCCACATGGAGACGAAGACCGTCGCGGTGTCCGCGCTGGCCTGCCTGGCCGCCGCCAGCGCCTCGGCCGGGCGGCCGAGGCCGTTGGCCAAGATGGCCTCCACCCAGCGACCGTACGCGACCGCGATGCCCTGGCCCGCCGCCGCGGCGTCGGCGACGGTGGCCTCGATCAGCGGGACCGCCTCGGCCTCGTCGCCGCGGAAGGCCGCCAGCAAGATGGCGGTGAACGGGGCGGCGCGGCTCCCGGTCGCCGCGCAGACCGCGTCCGACTCGGCGACCAGCGCGGCGGCCTCGGCGAAGTCACCGCTCCACACCACGGCCGTGCCCAGCGCGCCCAGCAGGATCGGCAGCTGGTCGAGCGCGCCGGTGTCCCGGGCGAGCCGGACCTGCCGGATCAGCATCGCGCGCCAGGCGCCGTCGTCCCACAGGGCGCTGGCGGCCGCCTGCGCCAGCCAGCCCCAGCGGAGCTCGTCGGCCACGGCGATATCCGCGGCGACGTAGTCGCTGACGGCCTGCCGCAGCGTCGGCGCGGCGGCCCGCGGCCCGTCGGTGACCATCAGCGTCAGGCCGTCCAGGACCAGGTCGACCGGGCGCGGCGGGTCCGGCGCGGCCGGCAGCGCCCGGGCCGCGCGGGAGACCTCGAGCAGGTCGCCCGCGCCGGCCAGCCGCCCGGCGAACATGGCCGCCATCCAGGCGCTCAGGTAGGTCTCCCGGGCCAGGTCGGGATCGAGTGGCTCGAGCCGCTTGGCCGCCTTGAGCAGCAGCGGCGGAGCGTCGCTGCCCAGGCCCGAGGCGAACGCCACCTGCCCGCGCAGCAGGTCCACCCGGGCGCTGGCGAACTCGCCGAGCGACCCGGACACCCCGTCCTCCGCGGTGGCGAGCAGCTCCAGGGTCTGGCCGAGCTCGCCGGCCTCCAGGCTGACCCGGGCCGCCTCCAGCGTGCGCTCGACGCGGTGCTCCGGGTCGACGGTCAGCCGCACCGCGCGCTCGAGGAACGCCGCCGCCGCGGCCAGGCCGCCGCGGCTCAGCGCCCGGCCGGCCGAGCGCTCGAGCTCCGCCGCGATCTCCTCGTCGGGTCCCGCCGCGGCCTGGGCCGCGTGCCAGGCCCGGCGGTCCGGGTCCGCCACCGGGTCGGTGGCCTCGGCCAGCGCGAGGTGCACGGCCTGCCGGTCGGTCGCGACGGCCGACCAGTAGGCCGCCGAGCGCAGCAGCGGATGCCGGAACCGCACCCGCGCGCCGAACTCCGCCAGCCCCGCCTCCGCGGCCGCCGTCCCCGCCTGGAACGGGATCCCCAGCCGCCCGGCCGCCCGCCACACCAGCGCCGGGTCGCCGGACGGATCCGCCGCCGCCAGCAGCAGCAGCCGCCGCGTCGGCGCGGGCAGCGCCTCGAGCTGACGCCGGAAGCTTTCCTCGATCCGCCCCGGCAGCGGCACCGCGCCCGGCAGCCCGAACCCGCCCGCCAGCTGTCCCGGCGTCAGCCCGCGGGGCAGCTCGAGCAGCGCCAGCGGGTTGCCCCTCGCCTCGGCCACGATCTGGTCGCGCACCCGCGCGTCCAGCGGCCCGGGCAGCGCCGAGCCGAGCAGCGCCCGCGCGTCGTCGTCACGCAGCCCGGCCACCGGCAGCTCGGGCAGCCCGGCCAGCTCCGCGCCGGGCGCGCGGGTCCCGAAGACCAGGCCGACCGGATCGGCGCCCAGGCGGCGGGCCACGAAGCCGAACGCCTGCGCCGAGGCCCGGTCCAGCCACTGCTGGTCGTCGATCACGCAGATCAGCGGCCGTTCCCCGGCCACCTCCGAGAGCAGGCTGAGCACGGCCAGGCTGACCAGGAACCGGTCCGGCGCGGGCCCGGCACTCAGCCCGAACGCGGTCCGCAGCGCCTCCTGCTGCGGCTCGGGCAGCCGGCCGAGCCGGTCCAGCATCGGCCCGCACAGCTGGTGCAGCCCGGCGAAGGCCAGCTCCATCTCCGACTGCACGCCCGCCGCGCGGACCACCCGGCACCCCGGCGCCCGCCCGGCCAGGTAGTCGAGCAGCACGGTCTTGCCCACGCCCGCCTCACCGTAGAGCACGAGCACCCGGCTGCGGCCGTTGCGCACCGCGTCGGCCAGCCGGTCGAGCACGGCGCGCTCGCTACGCCGTCCGCGCAGCCCGGCAGCCGGGCGCGCGGACGACCCTGAGCCGGCCAAACCACACCTCCTCGCCGCGTCGTAGAGGATGGGTTCAGGCCCTGATAGCCGGTTTTCTAGGCGATTTTAACGCCTTCGCGCCGCTCAGGCACGTCCGCGCCGCAAGCGGCGTCCGGGACCAGGTGACACCGGGCCCGTTCGGTATATTTCTTGGCCTTTGATAGGCACAATGGGCTGGTGGACGCCGATGTCGTGGTGATCGGGGCCGGCGCGCTCGGGCTGGCCACCGCCGTGCACTGTGCGCGGGCCGGGCGGTCGGTCACGGTGCTCGAGCGGCTGACGGCCGGCTCGCAGGCCTCCGGCCGGGCGGCCGGGCTGTTCAAGTCGGTCCAGGCCGACGAGCTGCGGACCCGGCTGGCCCGGCGCAGCATCACCCTGGCCGCGACCTTCGCCGAGTGGGCCGGGGAGCCGCTGGCGGTGTCTTCTCCCGGGAGCTTCCTCATCGCGCGGACGCCGGAGCACCGCGATTACCTGCGCCGGGAGCTGGCGCAGTCCCGGGGCTGGGGCGCCGACGTCCGCGCGGCGGAACCGGGCCGGCTGGCCTCCGCACTCAGCTTTTACCGGCCGAACGACGCCGACTTCGCGCTCTGGTGCCCGGAAGACGTGTACATCGAGGAGCCGTTGAGCCTCGTCGCGGCGAGCGTCGCGGCCTGCCGGCGGCACGGCGCCGAGGTGGCGGAGAACGAGCCGGTGACCGGGATCCTCGTCGACGGCGGCAAGGTGTCGGGCGTGGAGACCGGGCGCCGGGTGATCACCGCGCCGGTGGTGGTGGACGCGGCCGGCGGCTGGGTGCGCCCGGTGGCCGCGCTGGCCGGGGCGCGGGTGCCGGTCGCGACGGTCCGCCACCAGCTGCTGATCACCTCGCCCGATAGCGACGTCGACCCGGCCGACCCGATCGCGCGGGTGGTCGACGCCGCGGTATACCTGCGCCCGGCCCGGGGCGGGCTCATGGTCGGCGGGTTCGAGGCAGACCCGCTGCCGGTCGACGTTTCGCATGAGGCGGCTTCCTTCAGCACCGACGACGTGCCGCTCGACTTGGGGGTGCTGCGGAAGCTGGCGGACCAGGTCGCTTTGGAGGCTCCGGCCGCGAGCGCGGCTCCGGTGGCCGAGCATCGCGGCGGGCTGTTCACGATGAGCCCGGACGGCCGGTTCACGGTCGGCCCGGTGCCGGACCGGCCTGGCCTGTGGGTGGCCAGCGGGTGCAACGGCTCGGGCTTCTCCTCCTCGCTGGCCATCGGCGAGGCGCTGGCCGGCTGGATCACTTCTGGTGCCGCTCCTGGTGGGATGGAGGCGCTGGCGCCGGGGAGGTTCGGGCCACTCGGGGAGGGGGAACGCCTCAGCCGGGGCGTCTGGCAGTACGCGCATTATTACGACCCGGCGCCGGCGTAAAAGGCAGTCACGGCACGGCCGCGGTCCCTTTTCGAGGGGGCCGCGGCCGCACGTTTTTACTCGTACCGGGCGGAATTAGAGCAGGGCGAGTATCTGGTTGAGCAGCGTGGCGACCTGGCCGAGGAGACCGCTCAGGGCACCGCCGCCGTTCAGCAGGCCGGCTACCGCGCACAGCAGGTTGCCGAGCAGGTTGCCCGCGCCCGGAATCGCGTTGATGACCAGGTTCACCTGGTTCAGCGTGACCTGCAGGCCGAGCAGGTTGAGGTTCAGCGGCCCCAGCACCAGGTTGAGGACGTTGCACGCCAGCACGGCGTTGGCCGCGTTGGCCTTGGCCCCGCTGGTGCTGGCGGCGCCGGTCTTGACCGGGATGGTGGCGGTCTGGCTCACCGTGCCGAGATTGGTCCCGCTGGCATCCGTCATCGTGCCCTTGAGCAGGCCGGTTGCCTCGAGAACGCCGTTGACCACGGCGAACTTCTGCGGGGTGAACGTCCCGGCAAAGGTGCCCTGCCCGTCGGCGTTGGTGAACGTGCCGGTCACGGTGGAGGTGATGCTGCCCGGCGAGGCGGCGGGGGCTGACGCGACGGCGGCGCGGCCGGCGTGGACGGTGGCGGCGCTGGCCGCGGTCGCGGTCAGGCCGGTGGCGAGGGCGGCGGCAACTGCGGGGATGGCAAGAATGCGCAGGTGAGGAGCTTTCATGATGTGCCTCTCGATAGACCTTGTTTGGATCATCGAGAGGTAACCCCACAAATCCTCAATAAACATCAGCGATTTGCGGTTACCGCGATTGATCTTGTTTAAATATCGCCTAGTGATAATTACCGGGCATGCCGCGCCTTGCGTTCGGCCGCCTCAATACGCCGTTACCCAGCAGTAACATGCCTTCGATCACCCGTCGTGACGTGGATCACATCATCGGTTGGGCTTGAGCGCCGCGATCCGGGCCGCGGCCGCCAGCAGCCAGGCTCGTCGGCCGAGCTTCCGATCGCCAGCATCCGCCCGAGGGACACCCCCGCTGCCGCACGCACCGCACGCACCGCACGCACCGCACGCACCGCACGCACCGCACGCACCGCACGCACCGGCGGTGATTGCCACCGCGGCTTGTGTGGGCGGAGTGCGTTTTTAGCCGGGTGACTTTTGGCTTCGGGGTGACTTTTGTGCACCATAGTCCCCCAAAATCACCCGGAAGCCCGAATCCACCCGGTTAACGAGAAGGTCATCGCACTGGTGTTCAAATAAATGGATCTACTGGTTCACGTGAGGAAAGTGTGACTCCATCGCCGACACAACGGGGTGGATAGGGGTTATGGGGTGGATCCGGTACCCGATAGGGTCCCAAATCCACCCAGGAAGCCGAATCCACCCCGTTAATGTGCGAGTAGTGATGCTACTGGTTTATATGAGGAAGGCGGGACGCTCGCCGCCGGGGATAGCGCGGTGGATTCGGCGCACGGGGCGGATGAGGATGATGTTCAGGTTGGTGACCATGTGACTGGGGCGGGGTGGGATGGGGTGGGTGGGGTTAGGGGTGGCCGAGCCAGGTGGTGAGGGGTGGGGGGTCGGTGGCGGGGGTGGCCCAGGCGAGGTAGCCGTCGGGGCGGATGAGGACGGAGCGCAGGGCGGACCAGGTGGGGTGGTCTTCGGCTAGTTCGGCGGTCACGACGTTCAGCCGGTCGGCGTAGCCGACCGGAACCGGGGCGGCCGCGGCGGCGGGGTCCAGGTGGAGCAGGACGAACCTGGCGGGGCGCAGGAGGGCGAAGATCGTGGTGGCCGGGCCGTTCTTGAGCTCGAGGTCGGGGACGCGCTGGCCGGCCGGCGAGGTGGCAGCGGGGTAGTGGATGGCTAGGCCGGAGAGGCGGAGGGCTAGTTCGCGGGAGAGGGACTGGTGGCTGCCGAGGATCGCGTCGAAGCGGTCGCGTAGGGCGATGCCTTCGCGGGTGGCGTTGGCGATCAGGGCGCACTGGGCCAGGGAGTCGTCGATCACGTCCAGGCCCACGGGGTAGCGCTCGGCGTGGTAGGTGTCGAGCAGGCCGGGCGGCGCCCAGCCGCGGATCTCGGCGGCCAGCTTCCAGGCTAGGTTGGCGGCGTCCTGCAGGCCGAGGTTGAGGCCCTGGCCGCCGGCTGGGTAGTGGATGTGGGCGGCGTCCCCGGCCAGGAAGACGCGGCCGGACCGGTAGCGGTCGGCCTGGCGGGCGGCGTTGCCGACCTGGCTCAGCCACATGTCCTCGGTCTCGCGCATGCCGAAGTCGGTCCCCGCCAGCCGCCGGGTGCTGGCCCGCAGCTCGCCGAACGTCACCGGGGTGCCGGGGGGCTGGTGCAGCGTCGTGTGGTCGATGGGGGCGACCCGGTACCGGCCGCCGCCGATCGCGATCATGTACATCGACCCGCCCGGGGTGTTCAGGCTGAGCGCCGGGGCCTGCGGCGGGTCGGTCAGCTCGACGTCGCCCAGGATCGACCGCCAGGTGTCCGGGCTCCCGGCGAAGTCGATCCCGGCCGCGGTGCGGATCAGGCTCGAGGCGCCGTCGCAGCCGACCGCGTAGGCGGCCCGCAAGACCGCGGGGCCGCCGGGCGTGGCCACGTCGAGTTCGACCCCGGCCTCGGCCCCGCCCTCGGTTTGGCGCACGGCCGTGACGGCGTGCTCGCGCAGGTACGGGACGCCGAACTCGGCCAGGTGCTGCTCGAGCAGTTCCTCGGTGCGGCGCTGCGGCAGGAACAGCGTGTACGGGTAGCGGGTGGGCAGGAACGTGAAGTCCAGCCGGTTCTTCAGCAGCGCGAAGTGCGACGACGGCACCGGCGTGCCCTCGGCCAGCCAGCGGTCGACCAGGCCGCGCATGGCGAACTGCTCCACGGTGCGCGGGTAGATGGTGAGCGCCTTGGAGTAGGGCGGGCGCTGTGCGCGCCGTTCAAGAACGACCGGGCGTACTCCCCCGCGGTGCAGTTCGGCCGCCAGCCACATGCCGACCGGGCCGCCGCCCACCACGGCGACGTCGTAGGCGGAGGCTCCGTCAACCACGGGGGCCATCATAGGTACGAGTAGTCGACGGCGATGTCGAGCGGATCTACGGGGTCAGGCCCGTCGGGCGGGATCAGGCCGCTGGAGCGCAGCGCGCCGACCGCGGCGGCCAGCGCGGCCGGGGCGGCGCGCAGGTCTTTCGCCAGCGTGCCGTCCGCGGCCAGCGCCTGGCACGCCGCCCGCGCGTAGCGCGGCTCGATGGAGGTGCGCCGCGCGGCGATCGCCGCCGACTCGTCGACGTGGCCGAGGAACCATCGCGCCGCCTCGGCGAGGGCCTGGAGGAAGGCGGAAACCAGGTCCCGTTCGGCGGAAATCTTGGCGCAGACGGCGCTGAGGGCAAATTCCTCGGTCACCGGTCCGAGGTCGGTGAAGCCGGCGTCGACCGCCATGGTGTCGTACGGGATCATCTGCAGCGCGGCGTCGATCGTGCCGGCCTGCAGCGCCTTCCACCGCTCGACGTGCGAGCCTTCCAGCGCGAAGTCGTAGTCGGCCGGGTAGGCCAGGCCGTGCGCGGCCAGCATCCGCTCGGCGACGTGCCGGGTGCCCTCGGTCAGGGAGGAGGTGCCGATCCGGCCGCCGCGCAGATCAGCGAAGGTCTTATGGCGGGCGAGAGCGATCATCGACAGCGGCGGCCGGTCGATCAGCCCGGCCACCACGCGGAGCGGGCCGCCGGCCAGCGCGTCGGCGATGCTGCCTTCCGGGGAGCTCAGCGCGATGTCCACGGTGCCGTCGCGGAGCGCCTCGGTGGTGCCGTGGGTGGTGCCGAGGACGCGTTCGGTGGCGGCGAGGCCGCGGTTTTCCAGGAAGCCGCGCTCCTGCGCCACCCACAGCGGGACGTTGACGTAAGCCGGGGCTACGACACCTACCGTTATCTCCCTCACATGCGGATCATACGGACATTGATTCCGCTAGCCGGCATAGGTAGGCATAACCGGCGTTGTACTGTGATTCGGGCCAGACCTCGGCCTGCTTGAGCGCGATCTCGGCCGGGTCGGACCAGGTCTTGATCTCCCCCGCCGCCAGCGCCTGGAGCTGGACCGAACAGGCCCGGGCGAGCAGGACCGCGCGCATGACGGCCCGGGCGGGGTCCGGGCCGACCGTGACCAGGCCGTGCCGGGGCAGCAGGGCGCCGTTCCCGTCGCCGATCGCCTCGGCCAGGGCCCGGCCCAGGTCGGCCGAGCTGATCAGGCTGCCGGTCTTGGTGAACCGGCCGAGGAGCGGCGCGGCGAACTCCACCCCGTCGTGCGAGAGCGCGAGCAGCGGCTGGTCCAGCGCGGCGAAGGCGCACGCGGCCGGGGCGTGCGTGTGCACCACGCAGCCGACGTCGGGCCGGGCCAGCATCACCTCGGTGTGGATGGGGTACTCGATGTGCCGCGGCCCGGTCCCGGCCAGCACCTCGCCCGCGGGTGAGACCAGTGCGACCCGGTCCGCCCTCACCTCGCCGAACGACCAGCCCGCCGCCTTCATCCAGACGCCGCGGCCTTGGGGGTCGCGGACCGAGGCGTGCCCCCAGACCATGTCCGACTGGCCGCTCGCGGCCAGGGCCTGGTTCGCCCGGGCGGTCGCCGCGATCAGCTGCTCCTCAGTTTCCATCCCTCTCCTTACCCTCAGACGCTGTGCGGGCCAGGTTGAGGACCTCGAGGATGCGGTGGTCGTTGAAGGTGAACAGGTCCAGCTGGGTGGCGGCGGTGAAGCGCAGCGTGGCCCAGGCGGGCACGGTGATCAGGTCGCCCTCGGCCAGCTCGTACTCCTGGCCGGCCAGGTGGGCGGTGCCGCGGCCGCGGAACGCCTGCCACACCGACGAGCCGGTGCTGCGCTGGGTGCTGGTGCTGGCCCCGGTGCGCAGGCGGTGGAACTCGGTGCGCAGGGTGGGCAGCGCGTCCCCGCCCGTCATCGGGTTGGTGAACCGGATGGCCGCGTGCCCCGGCTCGTACACACCGGGATAGCCCTCGTCCTCCAGCTCGAGCTGGGCGGTCAGCGCGGCGTCGGTGTCGGCCCACCGGTAGGCCATCAGGGGAGAATTCGGCTGGTCCCTGAGCGCGGAGAGCGGCCGGCGGCCCGCGTGCGCCCACAGCCGCTCGGAACGGGACACCTCCGGGGTGGACTTGTCGTCGATGCCGTCGTCGCCGAACTCGAAAAAGCTGGCGTCGAGCTGCTTCACCAGCGGGATGTCCAGGCCGTCGAGCCAGGCCATCGGCTCGTCCCCGACGTGGTGGTGGCCGTGCCAGTGCATCGAGGGGGTGAGCAGCAGGTCTCCGGCCCGCATCTGCACCGGGTCGCCGTTCACCACCGTCCAGACCGCCTCGCCGCGGACGACGAAGCGGAACGCGCCCTGCGCGTGCCGGTGCGACGGGGCGACCTCGCCCGCGCCGAGGTACTGGATCGCGGCCCACAGCGTGGGGGTGGCGAACGGCTGGCCGCCGAGCCCCGGGTTGGCCAGCGCGATGGCCCGGCGCTCGCCGCCGCGCCCGACCGGCACCAGGTCACCGGCCCGTTCGGCCAGCGGCAGCAGGTCCGCCCAGGCCCAGCGGTACGGCTGGGCGTCGGGCTGGGGGAACTCGGGCTGGATGTTGCCGATCACGGTCCACAGCGGCTTCAGGTCGGCCGCGGCGAAGTCCGCGTACAGCCGCTGCAGGGCGGCCTCGTCGATCACGCCGGTCATGACGCGCTCCTTTCCGGCGCGGCTTCGTCGTAAAGCCACGCCACATGTTTATGGTCGGCCACGTCCCGGTCGAGGAACAGCTCGTCTCTGATCAGCTTGGCCACGCCGTCCACATGCCAGATCTCCCCCCAGGTCCGCGCGGTACGCTGCACCCGCATCGCGCGCGGGGCGCGGCGCGCGGCGTACGCGGCCAGCCCCTCGGCGGGCGGGCGGCCCGCCCGGGCCGCCGCGGCCAGCTCCGCGGCCAGCACGTCGGCGTCCTCCAGGGCCTGGCAGGCACCCTGGGCCAGGTACTGGAGCATGGGGTGGGCGGCGTCGCCGAGCAGGGCCAGCCGGCCGTAGGCCCAGCCCGGTATCGGCGGCCGGTCGAGCATCGGCCAGCGGTTGTCGATGCTGAGCGTGCCCAGCGACTCCCGGACGTGCTCACTGCACCCGGCGAAGGCCTCCGCCAGCTCCCGCGGGTTGCCGTAGTCGGGCTCGCCGCGCCGGTAGGCCTGGCTCCGGAACACCGCCACCTGGTTGTACATCCGGCCCGAGCGCAGCGGGTACTGCACCAGGTGCAGTCCAGGACCGAGCCAGGCCACCACGTCGCGCAGGTCGGCGTGCCGCTCGACCTGCTCCATCGGGACCGCGCCGCGGTAGGCCACGAAACCCGAGTTGACCGGCTCGTCGTCGGTGAACAGCTTCCTGATCCGCGAGTGCAGCCCGTCGGCGCCGATGGCGATCCCGGCCCGGAACTCGCGGCCGTCGGCGCAGGCCGCGATCACGCCGTCGCCGGCGTCCTCGAGCGCGGTCACGTGGGCGTCGGTGTGCAGTTTCACGCCGGCCTGCTTGCAGCCCTCGAGCAGCGCGCTGAGCAGGTCGTTGCGGTGCAGCACCAGGTACGGCGCGCCGTAACGGTCCGGGAAGTCGGTGAGGTCGAGCGAGGTGAGCTCGCGGCCCTCGATCGCGTCGGCCAGGACCAGCCGCCGCGGCCGGACGGCGACCGGCAGGATCTTCTCGAGCACGCCGAGCCGGTGCAGGATGCGGGTCGCGTTGGGGGCCAGCTGGATGCCCGCGCCCACCTCGGCGAAGCTCTTCGAGCGCTCGACCAGGGTGACGGCGCCACCCCGGACCGCGAGGCACAGCGCGGCCGAGAGCCCCCCGATACCGCCGCCGACGACCAGCGTCTCGGGAGCTACGTCTGATGGCATGACCTTGACGCTAAGGGGATATAGCGCAGAGCGGAACAGTTTGTAGTTATAGTTCTGTAATGGAGAACCACGCTCCGCCTTATCCCATTCGGTCGGTCGACTACGCGCTGCAGCTGCTGCTGATCCTGAAGCGCGACGGCGTGCTGCGGGTGAGCGAGGCGGCGGCCGAGCTCAACGTGGCCAGGTCCACCGCGCACCGGCTCATCTCCATGCTGCGCTTCCGCGGCTTCGTCGAGCAGGCGCACGACCGCAGCTACCGGGCCGGCAGCGCGTTCGCCGACCTGGGCGGCGGACCCAACTCCGCCACCGCGCTGCTCGGCATCGCCCGGCCGCACCTGGTCCGGCTGACCGACAAGACCGGCGAGACGTCCAACCTGGTCATCCGGGTCGGGGCGGACGTCCAGTTCATCGACTCGATCGAGTCCAAGCAGGCGCTGCGGGTGGGCAGCCGGGTCGGGGTCAGGCTCGCCGCCCGGCTCACCTCGGGCGGCAAGGTCCTGCTGGCCGACCTGCCGTTCGAGGAGGTCGCCCTGCTGCACCCCGAGCTGGCCGACGACGAGGCCGGGCTGAGCGCGCTGAAGCGGATGCTCAGCGTGACCCGGCGGCAGGGGTTCGGCACCAACATCCAGGAGAGCGAGCGCGGCGTGGTCGCGGTCGGGATGGCCGTGCGCGGCGTGACCGGGTCGGCCATCGCGGCGGTCACGCTGTCGGCCCCGACGGTCCGGTTCAGCCGGGGCAAGGTCGCCGACCTGCTGCCGCCGCTGACCGAGACGGTGGAAGCCATCAGGTCGGACATCATCCGCCGGCTTCCGGGCGGTTGAGGTGCGCCTTGATGCCGCGCACGTAGTGCTCGATGCTCACGCCGCCGACGCCGAACCGGAACAGGTTGTGCAGCAGGAAGTCGTTCGCCCCGTGCGCGTACAGCCAGGCCACGTCCACGCTTTCCAGCGCGGCGCGCTCGTCGGGGGTGAGGTCGACGGACGACCAGGCCCGCTCGTCGCCGGCCGCGATGCCGGCCCGGAACTCCGGGTCGACCGAGAGGTTGTGGTTGAACAGGTCGATCTCGTAGGCGCCCATGTCGTCGTCAGCTCCAGGTCCACGCGGCGTACGAATGGCCGAGGTGCGCCTGCTGCTCGAGCACCTCGACCGGGCGGGGGCCGACCGCGCCCAGCAGCGCGATCCAGTTCAGCAGCTCGCCGCCGACGTTGCCGGCCGCGCGCATCCGGTCGCTGGTGGCCTCGGCCACCAGCTCTGCTGCCTGCCCCTGCTTCAGCCGCTGGCTGACATGCTTCACCCACTCGACGTCGGGGACGCCCGCGATCGCGTTGTCCGCGATCCGCGGGCCGCCGACCTCCAGCGAGAAGCTGCCGCTGGCCACCAGGGCCACCTTCAGCGGGCTGTCCCAGGCCTCGACGATGGCCCCCACGTCGGCGCCGAGGGCCAGGCAGCGGGCCGCGCCCGGCAGCGGCGGCGCCAGGCCGTTGAGGTAGATCGGCAGCAGCGTCATCCGCTCGCCGGGGTCGAGGAAGTGCAGCGGCACCATGACCGAGTGGTCCATCGACAGCTTCGCGGTGCGCGACGGGTAGTAACCCCGCTCGGTCAGCCCGGCCAGGACTTCGGTGCCGAGTCCGGCGGCCAGCGGCACGGTCCGGTTGTTCATGCCGGGCGTGCCGTCGTTGGTGCCTGGGGCCGAGGCCGCCAGCGGCACCGACAGGGCCGGCAGGTTGTCGAAGAAGAACGTGTTCAGGTGGTCGGAGTCGAACATCACCAGGACGTCCGCTTCCTCCAGGTGGGCCCTGATCTGCCCGTACAGCTGCGCGGTCTCGCTGTCTGGTCCCTCGCGGGCGACCAGGCCGGGGAAGGCCGGGGTGTGCGGAACGCCGGCCGCGGCTACGATCTCGGCCATGGGAGTTACCTTTCTGGAGCCGTCGTGGGCAGTATTTCCGGCGTGGCTGCTCCGGCCGCGGCCGGGTCGGGCGTACCGCGGCGGCCGCGGCGGCGCAGCCGGTCGCCGATGATCCCGAGCTGGTCGCCGAGGACCGCCAGGACCAGGATGATGCCGGTCACGACCTGCTGCCAGAAGCTCGGCACGCCGGCGATGGACAGGCCGTTCTGGAGCATGCCGAGGAAGATCACGCCGAGCACGGTGCCGCCGACGCCGCCGGAGCCGCCGGTCAGGCTGGTCCCGCCGAGCAGCACGGCCGCGATGGCCTGCAGCGGCAGGTTGGCGTCGACGTTGGGCGCCGCCACGCCGATCCGGCCGACCGTGATGATGCCGGCGATGGCGGCGCCGAAGGCCGAGATCCCGTACACGATGATCAGCGTCCTGGTCGTCCTGACGCCGGACAGCCGGGCCGCCTTGAGGCTGCCGCCGACCGCGTAGACGTCCCGGCCGAAGTAGGTCCAGCGCTGCAGCCACAGGCTGAGGCCGAACGCGATGATCATGATCCAGATCGGCGCGGGCACGCCGAGCACGCTGTTGACGCCGATGTCCAGGGCGACGGGTGAGTTCACGGTGAACGACTGGGTGCCCGACCACAGGTTCACCGCCCCGGTCAGCCCGGTCATCGAGGCCAGCGTCACGACGAAGAACGAGAGCCGGAACCGGCCGATAAGACCGCCGTTGATGGCCGCGCCGAGCACCGACCCGAAGATCAGCGTGAGCAGCACGGCGGGCCAGCCGGGCACCCCGCCGGAGATGATCTTGGCGAGGAAGATGCCGCAGAGCGCCGAGATCGCGCTCACCGACAGGTCGGCCCCCGCGGTGATCAGGACGAACGTCATGCCCAAGCTGATGATCCACAGCGCCGACACGCCGGTGAACAGGTTCTGGATGTTCGCACCGGTCAGGAACCCGCTCTGGGTCGCGGTCAAGATGACGAAGAGCAAGATCGTCAGCACGAGGATCGGCCGGTACAGCCGGGTGCCCCGCCAGGCGGCCAGGGCCAGGTGCCCCGCGGTCCGCGGCGGGGTGCTGGGTGCCGTCATGAGTAGCCTCCCGCAAAACGCGCGATCGTGGCCTGGTCGGCTTGGCCGGCGGACAGGGACGCGACCAGGCGGCCGCGGAACGCGACCAGGATGCGGTCGCAGAGCGCGAGCAGCTCGTCGTACTCCGACGAGCTGACCAGCATGGCCAGCCCGGACGCGGTCGAGTCGCGCAAGATGCGGTGGATCTCCTCCTTGGCCGCCGCGTCCACGCCGCGGGTGGGCTCGTCCAGGAGCAGGCACTTGGGCTGCCGGGCCAGCCACTTGCCCAGCGCCACCTTCTGCTGGTTGCCGCCGGACAACGTGCCGGCCGCCGCGTTCGGCGAGGCGGCGCGCAGGTGCATAGAGGTGACGGCCCGGTCCATCACCGCGTTCTCCTGGCCGGCCCGGGGGGTGGTGATCCGGGGCCGGTCCAGCGTGCTGACCATGGTCAGGTTCTGCCGCACGGTCATGCTGAGGATGAGCCCGGCCGTCTTGCGGTCCGGCGGCAGGTAGCCGAGCCCGGCGGCGATGGCGGAGCGCGGATCGGTGCCATCGACGGGCTGGCCGAACATCTCCACCGTGCCCTCGCTGCGCGGGGCGGCGCCGAAGATCGCCTCGAGCAGCTCCGAGCGTCCGGCGCCGACCAGGCCGGCCAGGCCGACGATCTCTCCCGGGCGTACATCCAGGTCGACGCCGTGGACGCGGCCGGGAACAGTCAGCCCGCGAACCCGCAGCACGGACTCACTGCCGCGGTTGGCGCCGCGGGTCCCGGCCGCGGCCTCCTCGTCGTCGCGGCGCTGCTCGAGCAGGCGCTTGCCCACCATCTCCTCGATGATCCGGTCCGGGGTGAACTCGGCGATCGGGGCGCTGCACACGGTGACGCCATCGCGCAGGATGGTCAGCTCGTCCACCAGGCCCATCACCTCGTCCAGCCGGTGCGAGACGAAGATGATGGCCACGCCCTGGGTGCGCAGCCGCCTGATCACCGTGAACAGCGCGCCCGCCTGATCGTCGGTGAGCGAGCTGGTCGGCTCGTCCAGGATCAGGATCCGGGCGTCGGTGGCCAGCACCCGGGCGATCTCCACCATCTGCTGCTGGTCCGGGCGGAGCTGGCCGACTCCGGTATCGGGGTCATAATCCAGGTTGAGGCGCTGCAAGACCTCGCCCGCCCGCCGCCGCACGTCACCCCAGGAGATACCGAACGGGGTGCGTGACTGCCTCCGTCCCAGCATGATGTTCTCGGCCACGGAAAGATCGGGCAGCACCGCGGTCTCCTGGGCGACCATCGCGATCCCGTGCTCGAGCGCCTCGACCGGGCTCGGGAACGTGACCGGCTGGCCGTCGAACTCGATGCTGCCCGCGTCCGGGCGGAGCTGCCCGGACAGCACGCCGAGCAGCGTGGACTTGCCCGAGCCGTTCTCGCCCAGCAGGCCGTGGATGACGCCGGTGTCCAGGGCGACCGAGAAGTTCGCGCCGCGCAGCGCGTGCACGCCGCCGAACCGCTTGGCGATGTCGCGCAGCTCGAGCCGCCTGGCACCGGACGTCATGCCCCTGTCTCCTTTATGCCACTGTCTCCTTCGTCAGCCGATGGGGGTCGAGCTGTCCACGTTCGCCTTGGTGATCAGCTTGACCGGGACGCCGAGGTCGGCCGGCAGCGGCAGGTTCTGCTTGGTGATCAGGTCGTAGGCCGCGTCGACCAGCATCCGGCCGGAGGCCAGGAAGTCCGGCTGCGGGCTGTTGTAGACCGTGCCGGCCTTGATCGCGTTGAACGCCTCCTCGCTGCCGTCGGCGCCGGAGATCAAGATGCCGGTCTTGCCCGAGGACTTGAGGACCGCGGCCGCGCCCACCGCCGAGTTGTCGCTGAAGGTCAGCAGCGCCTGCATGGTCGGGTACTTGGCCAAGATGGCCGAGGCGGCCTGGGAGTAGCCGGCCGGGTTGTCCTGCGCGGCGTCGATCTCGCCCAGGTAGTGCAGCCCGAACTTGGCCGCCCAGTACTTGGTGCGCGCCGCGTAGTACTGCAGCAGCTGGACCGGGGCGGCCAGGCCCATCTCGACGAAGCTGGCGCCCGGCTTGGCCGCGGCGATGGACTTGACCCGCAGGTAGGCCTCGGTGTCGGACATGTGCAGCATGTTGGTGGAGTAGCCGGGGATGGCCGGGTCGTCGGCCGCGACCGGGGCGCTCTGGCCCAGCACGAAGATCCCGGCCGCCTTGGCCTTGGCCAGGCTCGGGGTGAGCGAGGAGGCGACGATCGGGAAGACGATGATCGCGTTGACCTTCTGCGCCACCAGCTGGTTGAAGTTGTTCACCTGGGTGGTGGGGGTCACCTGGTCGTCCAGCGCGATGTACTTGCAGCCGAGCTTGGCCGCCTCGGCCCCGGCCGCGTCCTGCTCGGCCTTCTGGGCGGGCACCGACTCGATGATGTCCTGGTAGCCGATGGTGCACTTGGTGCCGGCCTTGACCGTCGGCGCCCCGATCGTCTTGTAGTTCTGCTCGGGACCCGAGTACGGGATGTTCGCGACGGCGGCCGCGCTGCTTGACGCCGACGCCCCCGTCGACGCCGACGCGCCGCTACTGGTGCTCGAGCTGCTACTGCTGCTGCAGGCGGAGAGAGCCAGCGCCGCGACACTCGCGACGGATAGCACGCTCACCCGGAACGTTTGCCGCTTCACATATCCTCCCCAAACTTTTGACATCCACGAAACAAAGCTGGGGCTACATTAAGGTCGCTGATCATGGTGCCGAACGTTTTGCTGATCGAGTTCTATTGTGCAGAACCGTAGGCGGCAAGATGGGCAATGACCTGCCCGGACGGCTCGATCGCGGCGAACATCCGCAGTGTCTTGATCGCGTCCTCGTGCGCCTGCGGCGACGCGGCCGCGCAGCAGTCCTCCACCACCGACACCGCGTAGCCGCGGTCGGTGAACTCGAACACCGCCGCCTCCACCACCAGCCGGGTCGAGACCCCGGCGATGTACACGCGGGTACCGTCCGGGGGCGGGAGCAGGCCGCCGATCGGGGTGGCCGCGAAGGCGCCGATGCCGCCCCGGTACAGGACGGTGTCGCCGTCCTGGGGCGCGATGTCCTCGTGGAAGCTGGCCCCCCAGGAACCGACTTGGAGACGGCCCTCGGGCTCGTGCTCGGCGAACAGCGTGACCGTGCGGTTGAGCCCGTCGTAGCGTTCGTTGTAGCCGCTGCCCACGTAGACGACCGGGACTCCGGCCGCACGGGCGGCGGCCAGCAGGGCGGCGGTGTTCTTGATGACGCCGCGTTCGGCGACCACGGCCGCGTTGCCGCGGGCACCGATGCTGCCGTCCGGGTGGACGATCTCGTTCTGCAGGTTGAAGACCGCCACGACCGAGGGCACCGGCATTACTCCGTTCGTTCTAAATGATTTTTAGCCGTCGAACTGGATGAGGCTGATCCCGGCGTTCAGGTCGGAGACGACGATCAGGCCGTCCACGCTGACGATGAGATCGGCGCTCTGCGGGACCAGCGCGCCGCTGGCCCGCGGGTCGACGTTCCTGGCGGGCGGGGGCGGGACGGCGTGGGCGACCTCGACGGCTTCGGTCGGGTCCCAGATGTCGTAGGCGCGGACGCCTGCGTTCTGGTAGGTGGCGAAGATGATGTCCTCGCTCTGCCAGGTCCCGGGGCGGTTCTCGTGCAGGTTGTGCGGGCCGGACACGCCGCCCTGGGCTTTGAAGTCCTGCTCGGCGGGTTCGGGCAGGGCGCCGAGGATCCTCGGCTCGGCCGGGTCGGCCACGTCGAGCAGCCAGATTTTCCTGAGGCCGTCGGCCTGGTGGTCCTGGACCGACTCGTCGGCTAGCACGACCATGCCCCGGTCCGGCAAGGGCAGCGTGGTGTGGGTGTTGCCGCCGCCCCAGACGTCGGGGGTCAGGCCGCCGACGTGCGTGAGCTGGCCGCCGGCGGCGTCGACGATCTGGAGGCCGCCGGCCCGCCAGGCGCCGTAGGCCACGGTGCCGTCGAGGATGGCGTGGTGCAGGCCCATCCGGCCGTTTTTCTGGCCCTGGTCGGGGGACCAGTGGCCGATCAGCTGGGGTTTTGTTGGGTCCGTCAGGTCGAGGACGGACAAGATGAAGTCGTCGTAGCCCAGCGGCATCGACGAGGCGGTGGCCAGCGGGCCGCCGGCCCACCACAGCCGGTGGGTGCCGAAGCCGGGGATGTCGAGGAAGCCGGCCTCGCGGGGCCGGGCCGGATCCGAGACGTCGTAGACCCGGACCCCGGCGCTGAACTCGTCCAGGCCCTCGGTGTCCTGGCCCAGTTGCTGGCCGAAGTACTTGGCCTTGTCCAGGTACTTCTCGCTGGCGCTGTTGTCGGCCTCGTTGGTGACGAGCAGGATCCCGTCGGCGAGCTGGAGGTGCAGCGTGCGGGTGCCGGGCGGCGGCGGCACGTAGGTCACCGGTTTTGGCTGGCGCGGGTCGCGGATGTCGACGACGCTGAAGCCGCCGGTGAACGGGTGCGAGACGAACGCGTGGCCCTGGTGCAGCATGACCTGCAGCGTGTCCGGCCTGTTGGCTACGTCGCAGGTGGCGAGCAGCTCCATCCGCTGGCTGGCCATCAGAACCGGATGTTGACGCTCTTGAGCTGGGTGTAGGACTCGATCTCCTCGAGGTCCTCCTCCCGGCCGACGCCGCTGTTCTTGACCCCGCCGAACGGCGCCCCGAGGAAGTGCCTGGACGTCTCGTTCACCCAGACGTAGCCCGCGTCCACGTCGCGCGCGAAGGCCAGCGCGGTGCGCAGGTCGCGGGTGAACACGCTCGCGGTCAGCCCGTACTCGACGCTGTTGGCGATGGTGACCGCCTCGTCGTAATCGCCGAACGGGATCGCGGCCAGCACCGGGCCGAAGATCTCCTCGGTGGCCAGCCGGCCGGCCGGGTCCACGTCGGCGAACAGCGCCGGGGTGACGAAGTTGCCGTGGGCCAGGTCCCCGGCCGTCAGCCGCTCGCCGCCGGTGACCAGCCGGGCCTGCTCGCTCTTGCCGATCTCGATGTAGGACAGCACCTTGTCCAGCTGCTGCGGGGTGACGATGGCGCCGGTGTCGCTGTTTTCGTCCAGGGGCGAGCCGGGGCGCATTTTGGCGAGCCGCTCCCCCACCCTGGTGACGAGCTCGTCGTAGCAGTCCCGGTGGACGAGCAGCCGTGAGGTCGAGCCGCAGGACTGGCCCTGCCAGGTGAAGTTCATCCCCCGGATGGCGCCTTCGACGGCCAGGTCCAGGTCGGCGTCGGGGAACACGACGATCGGGTTCTTGCCGCCCAGTTCGAGGGTGACGGTTTTTACCGCCGCGGACGCCGCGCTGGCCTGGATGCGCCGGCCGGTGGCGGCGCTGCCGATGAACGCGATCCGCCCGATGCCCGGGTGCCGCACCAGCGCGTCGCCGACCTCCGCGCCCAGGCCGGTGAGGACCTGCACCACGCCGGGCGGGAACAGCCGGGCCAGATCCTGCGCCATGGCCAGGGCGGACAGCGAGGTGAACTCGGACGGCTTGAGGATCACGCAGTTGCCGGCGATGAGCGGGGCGGCGATCTTGGTCGCGGCGAACATCAGCGGGTGGTTGAACGCGATGATCCGGGCGACCACGCCGAACGGCTGGCGCATCGTGTAGTGCAGGTGGCCCGGCGTCTCCGGCATGGTCCGGCCGCGGACCTCGAGCGCCAGCCCGGCCAGGTACCTGACCTGGCTGGTGGCCAGGCCGATGTCGTTGCGCATCTCGTGCAGCGGGCTGCCGTTGTCGAGCGAGTCGAGCCGGGCGAGTTCCTCGCCGCGTTCGGCTACCTTGTCGGCGAAGGCGAGCAGGGCGGCCGCGCGCATCTGCGGCTCGGCCGCGCGCCAGGCGGGCGCGGCCCGTTGGGCGGCGGCGACGGCGGCCTCGACGTCGCGCTCGTCGCACCGGGGGATCTGCCCGATGATCTGGTTCGTCGCGGGGTTGACCACGTCCAGGGTGGCCCCGGAGACCGCGCCGACGCGCTCCCCGTCCACCAGTGCGAGATGCAGTGTCGATGCCACCGGACGAGGTTACCTCTCGGTGTCCCGCAGCCCAGATCACGGGTTGCACTTATTCTGCCTGCCAGAACCAGGTTCAACTGCCGGTGGCGGCGTAGCCGTCGGGGCGGACGCGGACGTCGACCAGGACGGTCTGGCCGGAGCGGGCGGCGGCGACGGTTTCGGCGAGGATGGCGGGCAGCTTGGCACGGTCGCGGACCTGGTCCGGGGCGTGCAGGCCGAGCGAGCGGGCCAGCGCGGGCAGGTCGGGTTCGGGGTCGGCGATGGCCTGGCCGATCCAGGAGTTCCGGGCCGGGCGCTGGCGCTGGGCCGCGATGCGCTCCTGGTGGACCACGTCGTTGTAGAAGGAGGCGTTGTTCGCCACCACGATCAGCAGTGGCAGCCGGTAGTGGGCCGCGGTCCAGGCCGCGGTCCCGCCCATCAGGAAGTCGCCGTCGCCGAGGACCGCCACCGGCAGGCGGCCGGTGCCCTCCAGGGCGAGCGCGGCGCCGACCGCCATGCCCGGGCCCGAGCCGATGCCGGCGCCGCCGTCCATGCCCAGGTAGTCCAGCGGATGGGCGGCCTCGAGGTCGGCGCCGCTCCAGCCGAGGGGGAGGCGGACGAGGCAGGCGGGTTCGTCGTCGAGGGCCTCGCGCAGGGCTCCGGCCAGGTCGTGCATGAAGATGTCGGTTCCTTCGCCCGGGGCGGCTGAGGCCGGGGGGGATCCGGGGACAGCCCATGCGTTCGGCTTGATGGGTTCGTCGGATGCCAGCAGCGCCCGCACGAGCAGGTCCGGGTCGGCCGGGACGGTCAGGTCGACCGGCTCGCGGCCGAAGGAGTCCTTGGCCCAGCCGTTGTGCAGCGCGGCGTCCGCCGTGCAGGAGATGATCCGGGCTTGCGCCGGGTGGCCGTGGCTTTTCGCCGCCGCCAGGGTGCCGCCGAGGTCGACCCAGTCCAGGCTGACGATCACGTCGGCCGCGCCGATCAGCTCGGCCGCCGCTTTGGGCAGGAAGATGCCGGGCGGCGTCGGGTGCAGCGGGTGGGCGGTGGGGAAGGCGGCGCCGTTCTTCAGGTCGGTGATGACGCGCGCGTCGTACCGTTCGGCCAGCGCGACCCGGCGCTCCCAGTCCCGTTCGTCGCGGCTGAGCCGGCCGAGCAGGAACAGCGGGCGGCGCGCGTCGCGGAGCAGTTCCAGGGTCGCCGCGACCGCGGCGGTGTCCGGGCCGTGGGCGCGAGGCGACCGGTTCCTGGTGACGTCGGGGATCGTGGGTTTCTCGGTGAGGGCCGCTTCCTGCAGGCTGACGTCGAGGCAGACGTAGACCGGCGCGGACGGTGCCTGGCGGGTGATCTCGTACGCGCGGGCGAGCGACTCCACGGCCGCCTCGACCGAGGCGGGCTGGTCGTCCCACTTGGAGTACGCCCTGATCAGCGCGCCCTGGTCGGTCGAGGTGTGGATCCAGTCGATCCACGGCCGGCGCCTGGCCGCGTCCACCGGTCCGGTCGCCCCGATGATCAGCATCGGGACGCGGTCGCACCAGGCGTTGTAGATGGCCATGGTCGCGTGCATCAGGCCGACGTTGCTGTGGATGGCCGCGCCCATCGGCCGCCCGGTCACCTTGGCGTAGCCGTGGGCGATCGCGACCGCGTGCTCCTCGTGCAGGCAGACCAGCAGCCGCGGGTCGCGGTTGCCGCCGTAGTTCACCAGGCTGTCGTGCAGGCCTCGGTAGCTGGAGCCGGGGACGAGCGCCAGGTAGCGCAGGTCCAGGCGGCTCAGTACCTCGGCCAGCGCGTCGCTGCCCCACTCCATCGCGACCGCGCCGCGCTCGACGCCTTCGGGATCTTCCGCCCGCACGCTTCTACCTCCAGCCAGTCGTGCCAAGGACCCGAGAGTATGGGACGGAGCGTAAGGCCATCCGACCACCTCCCGCACATTCTGACTGACAGAACCAGCCGGGTTGCCCGGACCGCCGTAGATGTCCTTCCATGAGGCCGAAATGAGGGCTCCGGGTCGTGGGTGTGCTGGGCGAGGAAGACGTATTCGCGGCCGGGGCGGTCGGGGGCGTCTCGGACGTCTAGGACCTGGTAGCCCTCGGCGGCCAGGCTCGCGGCCACTTCCTCGCGGCCGCGGAAGCGCAGCGTGGACTCGGAGGTGATGACCGCGCCGTCGGATTCGAACGTGTAGGTGTCACGGAAGGAGACGAACGGGAGGCTGACCGCGGTGACCTCGCTGCGGTGCTCGACCGGGCCGGCGCCCGGGACGTCGAGGGTGACCGGGGCGGTGTCGGCCGCCCATTCCTCCCAGGCGCGGCGTTCGGGGCGGCGGGTCTCGAAGACCAGGTACCCGCGCGGGCGCAGCGCGGTTCTTATCGCCCGCAGGACCTGGGCCCAGGCCTGGTCGGTGAGGAACACCTGGGCGACGTTCCCGGTCATCATCGCGAGGTCGGCTGCGGCCGCCGGGGCCGCGCTGGCGTCGCCGTGGATCCAGGTGACGGCGGCGCTTCCGTCCTTCGCTCTCGCCATGTCCAGGGAGGCCGCGGCCGGGTCGACGGCCACCACGGTGCGGCCGGCCCCGGCCAGCGCGATGGCCAGGCAGCCTGTCCCGCAGCCGATGTCGAGCACGCGTTTCGCGTCAAGTTCGGCGGCGATGGCGACGTAGGCGTCCAGATCGTCGCGCGGACCGTCGAAGGCGTCATAGACCTGGGCCAGGCGAGGATGAGCGAAGATCGCGTCGGGCACGTCACGACCGTATCCGCGGCTGGATCCGGCCACCAGATCCGCCAGTGGCGAGAAGCCGCTTATACCCAGAGCTCTTGTTAAGCCGTACACAGGCTATGTAGAGTACGACATGTGGCACAGCCGAGGATGACCCTGCAAGTCCAGATGGTGCTCGCCGAGATGCTCAGCGAGCCCGCTGAGCTGCGGTACGGTCTCGACCTGGGCGACACGACCGGCCTGCCCAGCGGGACGATCTACCCGATCATGGCCCGGCTCGAGCGGATCGGGTGGGTGGAAAGCGACTGGGAAGACCCGGAGGCCCATGTCGCCGAAGGACGGCCTCGCCGCCGGTACTACCGGCTCACCCGTGAAGGCGCCGAGTGCGCCACCGAGGCGCTGCGAGAGATCCAGCTGACGCGGAAGACCGCCGCCCGGGCCTGGCGGGTGGTCGCGCCCGGTACCAGCGGGGCAGGCGCATGACCCGGCCCGCGGAGGCTATCGCGGCCGCCCAGGCCGTGATCGCGGACCGCTACGCCACCGCGGCGGCCGCCGCCGCCCGGGAGGCGACGCGGGCGGCGAGAATGGCGGTCCAGCCCAGCCGCGTGCAGAACGTCACGACCGAGTTCATCGGCCGGGCGGAGAAGGCCGAGCAGACCGGGGAAGAGTACGAGCCCACGCTGACGGCGAGCAGTGCCTACGGCCAGATGGCCGGCATCGCGAGCACGGCCAAGTTCACGGCCGCGGCGGCGAACGCCACCAGGTACGCGGCCGCTGCCGCCCTCAACGCGGGCGCGCCGGGTGCGGCCAGACGGGCTGAGCGCGCCGCGGAGGCGGCGACCTGGTGGGCCGAGATGGCGCAGTCGCGCGCGGCGAACTCTCACTACGCGCCCTACACCGCGACGAAGACGGCACGCAGCGCGCGCCGCGCCGCCGCCGCCGCGCGCTACGCGGCCCGGGCCTCGGGGCCGCTCGGGCGTTTCGCCACCGGCGCGGTGGGGCTGGCGGTCGGCCCTATGACTTCCGACGTCCTCCGAGCCCAGCGGCGGGCCCTCGAACTGGCCCAGGATGGCACCACCACGCGGGTTCTCGCACTGGAACGCTACGCCGACCAGATCATCGGCGCCGACGACGCCGAACGCGACTGGCAGCAGGCCAGGAGGCTGTCGGAACACAACGACAAGTACCTCGACCTGGTCGCGCGCACCGCCGCGGATGACTACGCCACGGCCGAGATGGCCGGCCTGACCGAGCAGCTGACCCTCGCCGCCAGGACGCGAAGAGACCGGCTGCACGAAGCCGACCTGGCCGCCCGAGCCCTGGTGCTGCCGTAAGCCAGCCTGGCCTCGCTGCGGCTGGGGCTGGACGCCCGGGTCGGCCGGCCGGCGCCTGATCCGGAGGAGGGCGAGGGTGGTCAGGCAGGCGACCGCTAGCAGGGAGTAAGGGACCAGGTCGGTGGTGGCCTGGGCGAGGGCGCCGCTGCCGGCCGCGGCGATGGCCTGGCCCGCGGCCCAGACCAGGTTGCCCAGGCCGAAGGCGAGGCCCTGGTCCAGGTGCTGGTCCTGGGCGCCCTCGCTGATCAGGGTCATGGCCGGGGTGAACAGCGTGCCGAAACTGGGCATGCCGACGATCAGCACCGCGATGAGCAGCCAGGCCGGGGTCAGCGTGGGCGCGAGCAGGGCGAGCACCACGGCGCCGGCCAGCGAGAACCTGACCGGCACGAGGGCCCCGCGCCGGTCGGCGGCCCGGCCCGCGACCGGGGCCAGCGCCGCCTCCACGGCGGCCGACACCAGGAACGTGCCCGCGATGATCAGGCCGGTGACCCCGAGGCGGGACATCCGCAGCGGCGCGAGCACGTCGATCACGCCGAAGGCCAGGCCGGCCAGCATCGTCAGCCACAGCCCGGCGAGCATCCGGCCGTCGCGCGCCGCGCTGAACGCCGCGCGCAGGCCCTGCGGGACCGCCGCGCGCGGGGCCGGCACCGCGAACGCCACCACCATCAGCACCCCGCCCGCCACCGCGGCGCTGGCGAACGCCGGCCCGGTGCCGACCTCGTCGCCGATCGCGCCCACGACCGGGCCGAACAGCGCCCCGCCCACGGCCGCGCCCATGGCCGTCCCGATCAGTTCCCCGCGCCGTTCCGGCGGCGCCTCGGTGGCCAGCCAGGCCAGGCCGCCGGCCCAGGTGCAGGCGCCGCCCAGGCCCTGCACGAACCGGGCCGAGTCGAGCAGCGCCGGGACCGCGGCCCACCCGAAGACCAGGGTGGACACGCCCATCAGGACCAGGCCGAACAGAACGGTCCGGCGGTAGCCCAGGTGCCCGGTGAGCAGCCCGCCGGGCAGGGCGCCGACCAGGGTGCCCAGCGGATAGCACGCGACCAGGATCCCGGCGCCCGACTTTCCCAGGTGCGCCACGCGCGTGTAGTGCGGCAGCAGCGGCGTCAGCGCGGTGAAGAACACCGTGTCGACGAGCACGAGCACGCACACGAACAGCAGCAAGACCCGCAGTGGCCTAGTCACACAGGGATCTTTACACGGGCAGGCGGGACAGCTCGGACGGGTCCGGCCAGGCGTACCTCAGGCCCATCGGCGTGCCGTTGAGCCGGGCCGGGTCCCCGCCCGGGGCCGGGGCCGGCTCGCGTCCCACGCAGGTACCGCCCCGGGCCGCGTAGAAGGCGCGGGCGGCGCTGTTCTGCTCGAGGACCCACAGGTAGAGGCCGGAGGACGGAGCCGCGTCCAAGATGGCGCGCGCGGTCAGGGCCAGCAGCCGGGTGCCGATCCCCTGGCCCTTCAGCCCGTACGCGACGTGCAGGTTGTCGAGCAGCGCGCCCCAGGCGGGATCCTCGCCGAGGAGCGTGTGGGCCAGGCCGGTGACCACGCCGTCATGCTCGGCGAGGATCGTGCGGGCCCGGGGGTCGGGGACGGCGAGACGTTCGGCCCAGACCGGCCGCAGGTACCCTTCGACGTCGCGGTCGAGGAAGTCATCGGCGAAGGCGCCCCGGTAGTGGCGCCGCCAGCTGTCCGCGTGCAGCCGGGCGATAGCCGCGGCGTCACCTGGGCCGGCCGTCCGGAACCGCGGCCCGGCGGGGTCGTTCTGTCGTGGCATCGGAGGGTCTCATCCTTAGGTCAACACCATGCATGGCCAGCTCCGCTTCATGATCTACGAGACACCCGCTAGACCACCAGCCGCCGCTGGTAGAGCTCGGCGTAGAAGGGCATGTGGTAAGCCAGGTAGGTGGCCAGCAGCGGGTGCTGGTCGACGGCCGGCCGGCGGCGGCTGGGCACGTCGGCGAAGCCTGAGCTGGCCACCACGCCGGTGAACCAGTGACTGAAGCCGCTTTGCCATTCGGGCCGGTCGGATGGCTGCCAGCTCAGGGCGTCCGGCCGGAACTTGAGGCCGGCCCGCGCGCAGTACGCCTCGACGGTCTGCGCGGGCCGCCTCATCAGGTCACCGGCGTCGATGACCAGCGGGTCGCGGCCGGTCAGCCTGCTGACCTTCGCGTACAGCTCGTAGGCGGCCTCGAAGCCGAGCTCGTGGATCCGCGGATTGCGCCGGACGGCCAGGTAAGAGCGGAGGGTCTCGCGCGGGTGCCTGATCAGGAAGGTGTGCTGTGCGTCCTGCGCCCAGAACCGCTGGTCGGCCATAATCGCGGGGTGGCGCCGGTCCGTGGTGTCCTTGATGAAGACCGTTTGCGTCGTGGCCAGCGAGCGCAGCTCGGCCAGGACCTCGGGCACCGTGGCCAGCGACCGGCCGCCGATGTCCACCTGGCCGAACACCTCGGCGTGCGAGAACGGCTCGAAGAAGCAAGTGACGTCGCCCCGCTCGGTCATCATCCGGTAGAACGCCGTCGACCGGCCGCGCGGCACGCTCCAGAACATCAGCATCGGCATCGCACGGCGAGTCTACTGGCGGGCCAGAC
Source organism: Streptosporangiaceae bacterium (assembly GCA_050011155.1). Taxonomy (GTDB): domain Bacteria; phylum Actinomycetota; class Actinomycetes; order Streptosporangiales; family Streptosporangiaceae; genus Palsa-504. Next base: position 2,787 of record JBEKJP010000084.1, on the reverse strand, counting down.
TGGGCGGATGGATGTCAACGACCTGGACGCCGACCCGCTGCGTCAGCTCGGCGCCTGGCTGGACGCGGCCCGTGCGGCCGGATCCGCTACCGGGGAGCAGAGGACGGCGGCTGGGTCAAGGAGCGGTTGGCACCGTGACGTGTTCTCGCACTGGTAACTCCTTACTCCGCGCGCAGGGCGAGGGCCGTGGGCGTCCGCGCCGCCCAGCCGGCCGGGGCGAGTGCGCCGGCCACCGCGATGACCAGGCCGACCAGGGCGAGGAGCACCAGCTCGGCCGGATTGTACACGTCGGCGACCCCGGCCGGGAGGGCCGTCTGGGCGGCGGCGGCCATGACCGGCAGGGTGGCGCGTTCCAAGATGATGCCGAACGGGACCGCGGTCAGCCCGGCTACCAGGCCGGTCGCGGCGACGGTGGTCACCGCCAGCGCGATCACCTGCCCTGGTGTCATGCCGATCGCCTTGAACACGCCGAGGTCGTGCACCCGCTCCCTGGTCATCATCACGACGGTGTTCAGCACGCCCAGGCCGGCGACGGCCGCCAGCAGCAGCGTGAGGAACGCGATCAGCGTGGTGAGCGGGTTGAGCAGGGGGTTATCCGGCACGACGACGGTGTACCGCGGCCCCAGCCGGGCGGCGACCGCGTTCACGTAATCCCGGGCGCTCACGCCTGGCCGCAGGCCCACGTCGTACAGCTGCGGGCTGAGGCCGGATGGGTCGAGGGCGGTGACCGGGGCGAGGTTCGTCAGCACCACGGCGGGGCTGCCCGGGGGGCCGAAGACCAGGACCTGACCGGTGATCCTCAGCGTGACGGACCGGCCGTGGCCGGCCAGCGCGAGGGTGTCCCCGACCCGTTTGCCGGTCGCGTCGAGGAAGGCGGTGTTCACGACCGCCCCGCCGGGCCGGTACCAGTGCCCGGAGATCAGCGTGTAGCCGGCCCAGCTCGCGTCGCCGCCGAAGGCGGTCACCCAGGCCGTGCCCGCCAGGCCGGAAACACGGAGCTGGTCGTCGGACTCCGCGACGTAGTGCGACGAGCCGGGCTGGACGCGGAGCGCCGCGACCGCGGCCCGGTTCTGTGCGGCCATCGAGGGCGGGTCGGGGAACGTCCCCGGAGCCGGCGGGACGTTCGGGGCCATGAATGTGGTTTGTCCCGGCGGTCCGGGCAGGCTGACCTGCACCTGTTCGCCGGGCAGCGACGTGTCGGCGGCCACCCGGTCAACCGCGGTGCCCAGGCCGGCGCCGAAGGTCACCGCGACCGCCCCGAACCAGATCGCGGCGAACGTCACCAGCGTCCGCCCCGGCCGCGCGAACGACCCGGCCAGGCCGATCGCCACCGGGCGGGGCAGCCCGCGCAGCCGGCCGAGCACGGGCAGCGCGTGGTGACGGCGCTTCGTCCTCGGCCCGCGCCCGACGGCGATCGCCTGCACGGCGCTCAGCCGGCCCGCGCGGGCGGCCGGCACCAGCGCGGCCAGTCCGGCCAGGCCGAGCAGGGCTAGCGGCACGGTCAGGTCCACCCACGGCGGGATGGCCAGCGGGCCGGCCGCGGGCACCTGGGCGGCCCGGCCGAGCATGGACCCGCCCAGCAGGTTCGCGAGCACCACGCCGCCGGCGACGCCCGCCGCGGCGGGCGCCGCCGCCTGCAGCACGTAGACCGAGACCACCTGCGCGGGGGTGAAGCCGACGGACCTCAGCAGCCCGATCCGGCGGGTACCCGCCGCCACCATGCCGCCGACCACGTTGACCACGGTCAGCACCGATAGCACCAGCCCGATCAGGCCGAACGCGACCAGGAACGGGACGAGCGGCCCGGCCAGCCCGGCTCTCTGGGTCTTGGCCGCCGTCAGGCCGGCCGCCAGCGTGCAGCAGGCGGTGGTCGCCAGCAGGACCAGCCCGACGGCCCAGGCCTGCACGCGCCGCCCGGCCAGCCCGGCCCGCGCGGCGGTCCGCACCGCTCTCATGCGCGGCCCGGCGCGACGCCGGCGAGCTGGCCGTCGGCGATGCGGATGACGCGCCTGGCGTAGCGGGCGGCCAGCGCGGGGTCGTGCGTCACCAGGATCAAGGTCTGCCCGGCCCGGTTCAGGTCCAGCAGCAGCTCGCCGATCTCCTCCCCGGCGGCCCGGTCCAGTGCCCCGGTGGGTTCGTCGGCTAGCAGCAGCGGCGGCCGGTTCACCAGCGCCCGCGCGATCGCCACCCGCTGCCGTTCACCGCCCGACAGCCACGCCGGATAGCTGTCCCTGAACGGCGCGATCCGCAGCGCGGCCAGCAGCTCATCCAGCCGGGCCCGGGCCTGCGCGGCCGGTACCCCGGCCAGCTGGGCCGGCAGCAGCACGTTGTCGGCCACCGTCATGTCGTCGAGCAGGTTGAAGAACTGGAAGATCATCCCGGCCCGCCGCCGCCGGAACCGGGCCAGGTCGGTCTCGCTGAGCTTGTCGATCGGCTGGCCGTCGACGCGGATCGTGCCGCTGGTCGGCCGGTCCAGGCCGGCGATCAGGTTGAGCAGGGTCGACTTCCCGCTGCCGGACGGCCCCATCACCGCGACCGACTCGCCGCGCGCGACGGTGAGGCTGACGTCGTCGACGGCCGGGCGCCCGAGGCCCTCGTACCGTTTCGTCACCCCACGGAGGTCAATCAACGCGTCCACGGGGAGAGAATGCCGGAGTCCGGGGCGCGCCGCGTCTGCTTTCCGGCCCCTTTTCCACGGGCTGAGGTAGCCCGCGGGCGTATGCCCGCGGACAGACGATCAGGCTCGGGCCTGGCAATTACGATCGCTGCCATGACCATGACCACGAC
>JBEKJP010000083.1:0-34390 GCA_050011155.1 Streptosporangiaceae bacterium | reverse complement strand
GTGATCACGCCAGCGTGGGCAGGAGCCCGGCCGCTTATACGCCAGAACTGGCCGCGATTAAGGCTCGCGAAGGAGACTCCGCGGTTTATTTCCCGACGCGTCCGTCAGGACAACGACGATGGCGCATTGCCGTGGCTGGCGGCGGCCCGGGACCGCGCGGGAGCTGGTGCCGGTGGTGCGGGAGCGGCCGCTGAGGCGCGCGGCGTGGCTGGCCGGCGGCTTACCGCGTCGCCAGCCCTAGCGGGGGTGGGCGGCGAAGAACGCCCAGATGACCTGGGTGGCGTTCAGGGCGGTAGACGGCGGGTCGGTGCCGAGGATCTGCTGGACCAGGGGGCGGGGAGCGGACCCGGGCCACTGGTGGCCCGCGCCGGCGATGGTGATCAGCTCGACGGCGCGCCAGGCCGGGCAGGACGCGGTGGACGTGGTGACCACGCCCTTGGTGCTGACGGCCGGGGCGGCGCAGTGGTCGATGTCCCGCCAGCGGGCGTTGAGGGACGGCACCGAGGGGCCGTCGATGTGGGCCACGCCCTGGCCTTCGCCGCCCTGGTAGGGGATGCGGGTGTCGGCGGTGCCGTGGATGTGGATGACCGACAGTGGGTGCGGCGCGGGGCAGCTGCCCAGCTCGGTGGCGGAATCGGGTCCGATCGCGGCGAAGACCGAGGTGTGGCAGGCCAGCGTGTAGGCCATGATCCCGCCGTTGCTGATACCGGTGGCGTACACGCGGGCGGCGTCGACCGGGACCTGGCGTTCGATCGCCGCGACCATCGCGGTGATGAAGCCGGTGTCGTCGGCGTCGGTCCGGCCGGGTATGCCGCAGCAGCCGCCGCCGGTGTTCCAGGCGCGGTTGAGCCCGTCCGGGTAGGCGACCACGAAGTGCCCCTGGTCCGCCTCGGCGTCCCAGCCGTAGGAGTTCTCCGCCTGGCTGGCGCTGCCGAAGCCGCCGTGCAGCATCACCACCAGCGGGGCGGCGGCGGGCAGCGACGCGGGCCGGTACACGATGTAGGTCCGGCTGACGCCGCCCACCTCGATCGAGTGCGGGGAGGAACCCACCGGGAGAGCTGGCCCGGGGGGCGGATCGCTGGCCGTTCCCCCGCAGCCGGACAGAACGACCACTGCCAGCAGGGCGCCGGCCGCCATCGAGAGCTGAGCCAAAATCCGCATACGTGATAATTTAAGCAAGGTACTTGTCAAAGTCAAAATACGGCAGAATGAGAACGTGACGATTTCTAGCCCTGGTGGAGCGGGGCAGACCGTGCCGGCACTTGTCCAGGCACTTGCGCGATCGGGCACCGAGCGGCTCCGGGCCGACTTCGCCGCGCAGGGCATGGCCGGGCTGCGCCCGGTGCACGCCGTGCTGCTGGTGCCCCTGCTCGGCGGCGGGCGGCACGCCTCGGACCTGGCCGAGACGCTGGGGGTATCCCGCCAGGCGGTCGCCCAGGTGGTCACCCGCCTGGAGCAGGACGGCTACCTCACCCGGATCACCGACCCGGGCGACGCCCGGGCCAAGCTGATCTGCCTGACCCCGCGCGGCCGGGCCGCCTTGCGCGCCATGCGCACCACCGCCGTCGCCGTCGAGGAGGAGTGGCGGGAACTGCTCGGCGCCGAGCGCCTAGCCGGCTTCCGCGACACGCTGCTGACCCTGCTGGCCTGACCCTGCTGGCCTGACCCTGCTGGCCGGGGATCGCTAGAGATTGGTCTCGTCGGCGGGGACACCCTCGGGGGCCTGGGCGGCCGGGCCGGTGCCGGCGGCGGCCGGCACGTCGAGGCCGAGCGTGTAGGCGGTCATGGACAAGGAACCGTAGGCGCAGCCGTCGACCAGGACCCGGGTGGCGGCGTCCGGGGCGGCGGCCTGGTCGCGCCCCGCCTCGTCTCGTGCCGCCGCGCACAGGCCGGCCAGGTACAGCAGCGGGATGAAGTGGTCCGGGGTGGGGACGGCGCTGCCGAAATCGCGGTGCGCGTCGAGCCGGGCGACCTCGGCCGGGTCGGTGAGCATCTGCTCCCGGGCGTCGGCGTCGAAGCGCTGCGCCCAGTCGAATCCGGTGTCGGCGAGTGAGAAGCTGATCCCGGCGAGGTTGTGCACGATGTTGCCGCTGGCCACGATGAGCACGCCGCGGTCGCGCAGCGGCGCGAGCCTGGCGCCCAGGTCGAGGTGGTAGCCGAAGTCCTTGAACTGGTTGATCGACAGCTGGACCACGGGAATGGCCGCGTCCGGGAACGCGTGCCGCAGCACCGACCAGGTGCCATGGTCGATCCCCCAGGAGTCGACGTCCGCGCCGACCCAGGTCGGCCGCACGATGTCGCTGACCTCCTCGGCTAGCTCGGGGAGCCCGGGCGCGGGGTACTGGACGTCGAACAGTTCCGGCGGGAAGCCGTAGAAGTCGTGGATCGTCCGCGGCCGCGGCATCGCGGTGACGGCGGTGGCGTTGATGTACCAGTGCGCGCTCACCACCAAGATGGCGCGGGGTCGCGGGACGACCCGCCCGAACGCGCGCCAAGCGTGGGTGTACCGGTTGAGCTCCAGGGCGTTCATCGGGCTGCCGTGCCCGAAGAACGCGGCCGGCATCGGCTGCGCGTCATTCATGGCGTCCCTCCCGGGATCACGGTACCGGGCGGTGCTCACTCTTGACGACTCTTGACGAGCAGGCTATCAACGTGATATCACTTTGATAGATGAAAAAAAGCGGCCACAGCCGCAGCCACAGGAGGCACCGCCATGAACGGACCCAACGACAACACCGCCGCGAGACGCCTGCGCAACTGGTGGTTCACTCCCCCGCGCACCGGCCTGCAGCGCCTGATCAATCCCTGGGAGTACCGTCACATCCTCCCCTTCGGGGTCATGCGTATTATCGGCGGCAGCGTCGCGGCCGCCGCGGGCCTTACGTGCGCCGCCTACGGCGCCTACGGATGGGCGGCGTTCTTCCTGGTTATCGGGGCGCTGAATCTCGCGGGCGGCTACTGGTTCGTCACCATCGCCCGCTCGGCAGCGGGCCGGACCTGATGGCTCAGTGGCCGGACATGCCGCCGTCGACGGCTAGGGTGACGCCGGCGATGTAGGACGAGGCCGGGCTGGCCAGGAAGACCACCACGGTGTCGATTTCGTACTGCTCGCCCATCCGGCCGAGGGTGGAGGTCTGGGTGATGAACTCGTTCAGCATGTCGGCCGGGATCGGATCGGTCATCTCGCTGCGGAAGTAGCCGGGCGCCACCGCGTTGACCCGGATGCCCCGGCGGCCCGACCACTGCGCGTTCAGGTCGCGGGTCAGCCCCATGAGGCCGGCCTTGCTGGCCGCGTAGGCCGCCTGCGGCGAGAATGACTTGATCAGGCCGAGCACACTGGCGATGTTGACGATCGACGACCCGGGCGGCATGACGCGCGCGGCCGCCTGGGCCATCCAGTAGGCACCCATCAGGTTCACGTCGACGACGGAGCGGAACTCTTCGGGGGTCTCGCGCAGCGCGAGCACGGCCGTGCCGAGCCCGGCGTTGTTGATGAGCACGTCCAGGTGGCCGAAGCGCTCTACGGCCGCCCGCACCACCGCCTGGCAGGCCTCGGGGTCGGTGACGTCGGTCTCCACCGCGAGCGCCGACCGGCCCAGCTTCTCGACGGCCTGGCGGACGGCGTCCAGCCGGTCGGCCCGCCGGGCCGCCAGCACCACGTCCGCCCCGGCCTGGGCCAGCGCCACCGCGAAGCCGACGCCCAGGCCACTGCTGGCCCCGGTGACCAGTGCCACCTTCCCGGCCAGCGAGAACCGGTCGAGCACCGGGATGTCTGAGTCCGTCACCCAACGAATCATCCCAGGTCCCGAGGGACAAAGAGCCGCCGGCCGCGGGCCCGCGAAAAATCCCGTCAATCTGGCCTCATGACCGGCATAACACGCGCATTCCGGGTACGGCAGATATGGCCAAGATCACATACGCCGGGCGGACGCAGTCTCCGCCCTGGAGGTGACATCGTGAAGCCATTCGTGGTCAACCGTCATGGCCGCCTGGTGTTCCCGGCCAATTTCCTCGGCGACCTGGATTTCTCGGTGCTCGACACGCTCGAGCAGTTCACCGCGGTGATCGGGCGGGACTTCGAGGCCAAGGCGCCGACCGGGACCGACATCGCGGACCGCGTCGAGTCCGGGTCCTACACCCGGCGCTTCGAGTTGCTGCGCGACCTGGGCCAGAACCTGTACTGGGCCAACCGGTACTCGATCACCATGTTCGACCGGCGCCCGACCCGCTGGCGCGACCTGCCCAAGCGCCGCCCGGACGTCTTCCTGCCCGTGCTCACCCCGTGGGAGGACAGCGAGCGTAAGGTGGCTGCGGTCGAGCAGGCCTTCCGCGCGCTCGAGCCGACCTGGGACGGCCGGGCCGAGGAGACCATCTTCGACCTGCTCTTCGACCTGTTCCGGACCAAGCTGTACCACGCCACCGAGCTGCCCCCGATCAAGCCGACGGTGGCCGAGTTCATGGACTCACCCGCCGCGCTGACCTTCGTCATGCCCGGCTACGACCCGGACTACCCGGTCTTCACCACCGAGCAGATCATGGACGCGCACGAGGACGTGCCCGAGCTCGAGGCGCTGGAGCGCTGGGCTATGGTGCTGCACAACCAGTACCCGTGGGACCGTTCCGGCACCGAGCTGCGCCGTCCCGGCCAGATCGGCGACGACGACTTCGTCGTCGCCTTCCACCCGCGCACCCGGGACGTGCAGGCGTTCATCGAGCGGGTCAAGCGCCCGCGGCCCGCCGCCAGCGTCCCGGCCCGGGCCCGGGCCGGGGAAGTCGATCCGGTCACGCCTTATCCCCCGGTGCGGGTGCGGGAGGCGTTCGCGGTGCAGCCTGCCTTCGAGGCGCTGGCGATCGTGCGCGGCGAGCACGTCTGCAGCAACGACGACGTGATCAGGAACACCAGCTTCTCCTGGTCGCCGATGAGCGCGCAGGAGATCGCGGCCAAGACCGGCATCGAGCAGCGCCACTACACCAGCCGCGAGCCCGAGGAACTGGCGCTGCACGCGGCGCGGGCCGCGCTGGCCAAGTCGGGCCGCTCCCCCGCCGAGATCGGCGCGATCCTGGTCAGCACGTGCACGAGCAACCGGCAGATCCCGTCGATCGCGTGCTGGCTGTCCGGCGAGCTCGGCCTGCGGCAGACGCACGCCTCGGCCGACCTGGTGGCCGCGTGCGCCGGGTTCCCCTACGGAGTGTCGGAGGCCATCCGGCAGCTCCAGGAGGTCCGGCGGCCCGTCCTGCTGATCTGCGTGGAGAAGTTCTCTGACAAGATCGGCAGCGTGCGTACCTCGCGGATGATCTTCGGCGACGGGGCGGCGGCGATGGTCATCGGCCCGGCCGCGGCCGGGCAGGCCGGGGACGTGGAAGTGGTCCAGACCTACGCGAGCGGGCCGCACAGTGAGGTCAACTCGATCATCTGGCCGAACTCCGAGTTCGACGGCGATATCACCGTGTACGGTCCGGAAGTAAAGGCCCTGGTCCAGCGGTATCTGACCCAGATGCTGGGCGAGCTGGGCGAGCAGCCGGACCCAGACGACCCAGGGCGCGCGCTCCTCGACAGCATCGAGCTGATCATCCCGCACCAGGCCAACAAGACCATGATCCTCAATCTGGCCGCCAAGGCCGGGCTCTCCGCCGAGCAGCTCTACTTCAACGTCGAGAGGATGGGCAACGTGTCCGCAGCGAGCATCCCGATCGCGGTCCACGACGCCGTGCGCGACGGGGTGATCACCACGCCGATGCGGGTGTTCGCGCCCGGGTTCGGGGCCGGCGCCGTCGGCGGGTACGCGGTGATGCGCGTCGACCCGGCGATCGTCGCGGACGAGGTGGTGCTCGGCGTCCGGGACGCGGACCGGCCCGCCGCGGGGGCGGCGGCCGGGGGAACCAGCGACGACATCCGCGCCGCCTTCGGCGAGTAATCCGATGAGCCCAGCCTCGACCAGCAGAGCCTTCGCCTTCGAGCGCGTGGCCGTCGTCAACCGGGGCGAGCCGGCCATGCGGCTGATCAACGCCGTCCGCGAGTGGAACGCCGAAGGGCGGCCCGAGCTGCGGGTCATCGCCGTGTACACCGCGGCCGACCGGCAGTCCACGTTCGTCCGCCAGGCCGACGAGGCGGTGCTGATCGGCTCGGAGGACCCCGGGGCGGCTTTCACCGAGAGCCCCTACCTGGACTACGCCGAGCTCGAGCGCGCGCTGCGGGCCTGCCGGGCGGACGCGGTCTGGCCCGGCTGGGGGTTCGTCTCGGAGAAGGCCGAATTCGCCGAGCTGTGCGAGCGGCTCGGCATCACGTTCATCGGGCCGCCCGGCGATGTCATGCGCCGGCTCGGCGACAAGATCGAGGCCAAGCGGCTGGCCGAGCGGGCCGGGGTGCCGCTCGCGCCGTGGAGCGGCGGCCCGGTGGCCGACCTGGCCGCGGCCCGCGAGGCGGCCGAGTCGATCGGCTACCCGCTGATGGTCAAGGCCACGGCGGGCGGCGGCGGACGCGGCATCCGGTTCGTGCCGTCGGCCGAGCACCTGGACGAGGCCTTCGAGCGGGCCGGCTCGGAGGCGGCCAAGACGGCCGGGGACGCGACGGTGTTCCTGGAGCGGGCCATCCGCGGTGGCCGGCACGTCGAGGTGCAGGTGGTCGCCGACGGCGCGGGCACGGCGTGGACGCTGGGCGTGCGGGACTGCAGCGTGCAGCGGCGCAACCAGAAGGTGCTCGAGGAGTCCGCCTCCACCGCGCTGCCCGCGGAGCAGGAGAAGCTGCTCCGCGGGCACGCCGCCGAACTGGTCCGGGCGGCCGGCTATGTCAACGCGGGGACGGTGGAGTTCCTCTACGAGCCCAGCCACAAGCTGCTGTCGTTCCTGGAGGTCAACACCCGGCTGCAGGTGGAGCACCCGGTCACCGAGGCGTGTACCGGCACCGACATCGTCAAGCTGCAGCTGCACATCGCGGCGGGCGGCACGCTGGCCGAGATCGGCCCGGGTGAGCCGCCCGCGCGCGGGCACGCGATCGAGGCCCGGCTCACCGCCGAGGACCCGGAGCGCGACTTCGCGCCCGCGCCCGGCCTGATCGAGCACCTCGCGCTGCCGTCAGGCCCGGGTATCAGGGTCGACACCGGGGTGGCGGCGGGTGACGTCATCCCGCCGCAGTTCGACTCGATGATCGCCAAGGTGATCGCCTGGGGCCAGGACCGCGCCGAGGCCAGGGCCCGGCTCGCCCGCGCGCTCCGGCAGACCAGCACGGTCATCCGGGGCGGGACGACCAGCAAGGCGTTCCTGCTCGACCTGCTCAGCCGGCCGGAGTTCGTCCGCGGCGAGGTGGACACGACCTGGCTCGACACGATGATGGCGGACGGCTACGCGCCGCCGCTGCGGGTCGACGTGGCCCTGCTGGCCACGGCCTTCGAAGCCTACGAGGCGCACGAGCGGCGCCAGCGGGACCGGCTGTTCACCTCGGCCGAGCGCGGCCGTCCCGAAGTCGGGCACGAGACCCGGCAGCAGGCCGACGTGCGGGTGGGCGGCGAGGCGTACAAGCTCAGCATCTCCCGGTTGCGACCGGCCCGGTACCGGGTCGAGCTCGACGGCCGTTCGGTCGACGTGGACGTGGAACGGTCGGGCCGGTTCGAGCTCCGGCTGACCGCCGACGGTCAGGCCTTCGACGTGCTCTCGGTCGCGCAGGGCCCGGACTACCTGGTCGAGGTGGACGGGGCGGTGCACCGCATCTCCGGCGGCGAGGCCGGGCTGGTCCGCGCGCCGGCCCCGGCCATGGTGGTGGCCATCAGCGTCGCGGCGGGAGACGAGGTCGCCGAGGGCGACGTGGTGGCCGTGGTCGAGAGCATGAAGCTCGAGACCTCGCTGCGCGCCCCCGCCGCGGGCCGCGTCGCCGAGGTGTTCGCCGACGTCAACACCCAGGTGGAGAGCGGCGCCAAGCTGCTGCGGATCGAGCCCGAGGCCGACCAGGCCGAGGCGGGGCAGGCCGAGGCGGGGCAGGCCGGGCGCGCGGCCGAGCGCGCCGACCTGGGCGCGCTGGCCGCGGCGGGCGCCGCCGACGGCGGCGGCGGCGGCGACCCGGCCCGCGAAGCCGCCGACGCGCTGACGGCCCTGCGGTCCCTGGTGCTCGGCTTCGACGTCGAGGAGGCCGAGGCCGGCCGGCAACTGGAGCGGCTGGCGGCCGCGCGGGACGCGCTGCCCGCCGACGACCCGCGGCTGCTGGCTGGGGAGGCCGAGATCCTGCGGATCTTCGCCGACGTGTCCGCGCTGTGGCGCAGCCGCCGGGTCGGCGGCGAGTCACAGGCCGACGACGAGGCCGCGGTCGACGCCGAAGCCGCCCGCAACCCGCAGGAGTACATGCACGCCTACCTGCGCTCGCGCGACGCCGACGCGGAGGGCCTGCCCGAGTCGTTCCGGATCAGGCTGCTCAGGACGCTGGCCCACTACGGCGTGGACAGCATCGGACCGTCGCCGGAGCTCGAGCCGGCGACGGAGCTCGAGGCCGCGCTCTACCGGATCTTCCTCGCACACCGCCGGGCGGCCGGGTACGTGCCGGTCGTCTCCGAGCTGCTGCAATGGCGGCTGCGCCATCCGCAGTCGCTGGGATCGGGGACGCTGGGCGACCAGGCCCGTGACAGCTACCGGCGGGTGATCAACCAGCTGCTCTCGGCCACCCAGCTGCGCCACCCCGGCGTCGGCGACCTGGCCCGGCAGGTCCGCTACCGCTGCTACGACGAGCCGCTGATCGCCGCCGAGCGGGCCCGGGCCCAGGCCCAGGTGCGGGCCGAGCTCGACCATCTGGCCGCGGACCCCGCGGCCCGGGCGGCGCAGATCGACGCCATCGTCGCCTCGGACGAGCCGATCCTCGGCGTCTTCACCGAGCGGCACCAGTCGGCCATGCTCGAGGTCATGACCCGGCGGTACTACTGGATCCGGCCGCTGCGCAACGTCCAGGTCACCGAGCGCAGCGGCCGCCCGCTGCTGACCGCCGAGTACACCCAGGAGGGTCAGGAGTACCTCATCATCGCGACCGTGGCCGACGGCAGCGAGAGCGCGTCCGGGACGGACCTGCCCGAGCTGATCCAGGCGCTGCCCTCCGGCCGGATCGTGCTGATCGACCTCTACGTCACCTCGCAGACGCCCGAGGAGGAGGGCAGCGGCGCCCCCGAGGCGCGGGCCGAGCGGATCCGCGGCAAGCTCGGCCTGCTCCCGAAGTCGGTCGCGCGGGTCGCGGTCGCGGTGCGCCGCCCCGACGGCGAGAGCGGCGGCTGGCCGGACTGGTTCACCTTCCGGGCCGGCCCGGACGGCGCGGCGGTCGAGGACCTGACTCAGCGCGGCTGGCACCCGCTGGTGGCCGAACGGCTGGGCGTGTGGCGGCTCTCCCAGTTCAAGCTGACCCGGCTGCCGGCCGCCCCGGACGTCCACCTGTTCCGCATCCAGGGTCGCCAGGTACCCGATGACCAGCGGCTCATCGCCCTAGCCGACGTGCGCGACCTGACCATCGTGCGGGATGACGCCGGACGGGTCACCGGGCTGCCGCAGCTCGAGCACCTGCTTGACGCCTGCCTGGACAGCCTGCGCTCGGCCCGGTCGGCCGACCGTGAGCTGGCCCGGCTGGACTGGAACCGGATCCAGCTGTACGTGTGGCCGGTGGTGGACACGCCGCTGGGCGAGCTGGATCAGGTCATCCGGTCGCTGGCGGCCCGGACCGGGGCGCTGGGCCTGGACGAGGTGCTGGTGCAGTTCCGTGACGGCGAGAACCGCGAGCTGATGCTGCGGCTGTCCCGCTCCCCCGGGGCCGGCCTGGCGCTGCGCGTCACCGGGCCGCCGCCGCATCCGCTGCGGGAGCTGAATGCCTATACGCAGAAGGTGATCCGGGCCCGCCGCCGCGGCACCGTTTACCCCTACGAGCTCATCCCGCTGATCAGCCGCTCGCCGGACGCCGGCGGCAGCCCGGGCGAGTTCACCGAGTACGACCTGGACGAGGCGGGTGTCCCGGTGCCGGTGGACAGGCCCGCGGGCTCGAACACCGCGAACCTGGTGCTCGGCGTGGTCAGCACGCCGACGAAGCGCTACCCCGAAGGCCTGCGCCGGGTGGTCCTGCTGGGCGACCCGACCCGCGCGCTGGGCGCGCTGGCCGAGCCGGAGTGCCGCCGGATCCTGGCGGCCATCGAGCTGGCCCGGCGCCTGCACGCCCCGGTGGAGTGGTTCGCCATCTCGGCCGGGGCGAAGATCGCCATGGACTCCGGCACCGAGACGATGGACTGGATCTCCCGGGCGCTGCGCGGGATCGTCGAGTTCACCCAGGCCGGCGGCGAGATCAACGTCGTCGTGACCGGCATCAACGTCGGCGCCCAGCCGTACTGGAACGCCGAGGCGACGATGCTCATGCACACCCGGGGCATTCTGGTCATGACCCCGGACTCGGCCATGGTGCTGACCGGCAAGCAGTCGCTCGACTACTCCGGCGGGGTCTCGGCCGAGGACAACTTCGGCATCGGCGGCTACGACCGGATCATGGGCCCGAACGGCGAGGCGCAGTACTGGGCCCCGGACCTGTCCAGCGCGGTCGACGTGCTGCTGGCGCACTACGACCACACCTACCTGACCGCCGGCGAGCGCTTCCCGCGGCCCGCGCCGACGGCCGACCCGGACGACAGGGACATCTCGCCGTCGCCGCACGACGGCCCGGAGTTCGCCACGCTGGGCGAGATCTTCGACGCCGCGCGGAACCCGGAGCGCAAGAAGCCCTTCGACATGCGCTCGCTGCTGGCCGGCGTGATCGACGCCGACCACCCGCCGCTCGAGCGGTGGGCCGACATGGCCGACGCGGCGTCGGTGCTGGTGCTCGACGCGCACCTGGGCGGGCAGCCGGTCGCGCTGATCGGCTTCGAGTCCAAGCCGCTGACCCGGCACGGGTTCTACCCGGTGGACGGCCCGTCGCAGTGGACCGCCGGCACGCTGTTCCCCCGTTCGTCGAAAAAGACCGCCCGGGCCATCAATGCCGCCAGCGGGAACCGGCCGCTGGTGATCCTGGCCAACCTGTCCGGGTTCGACGGCTCGCCGGAATCGCTGCGCCAGCTTCAGCTGGAGTACGGCGCGGAGATCGGCCGGGCGATCGTCAACTTCGACGGGCCGATCGTGTTCTGCGTGGTCTCCCGCTACCACGGCGGGGCGTTCGTGGTGTTCTCCGGCACGCTGAACGACAACATGGAGGTGGCCGCGGTCGCCGGTTCCTACGCCTCGGTGATCGGCGGGGCGCCGGCCGCCGCGGTGGTGTTCGCGGCCGAGGTGCGCAAGCGCACCGCGGCCGATCCGCGGGTGGCCGGCCTGCAGGCCGCGATCGCCGAGGCGGTCGAGGGCGGCACCGGTGAGGAGGTGGCCGCGCGGCGGGCGGAGCTGGCGGCGGCCCGGCCGGCCGTGCACGCGGACAAGCTGGGGCAGCTCGCCGACGAGTTCGACGCGGTGCACAGCATCGAGCGGGCCCTCGAGGTGGGCTCGGTGCACGCCATCGTCGCGGCCGCCCGGCTGCGCCCGTACCTGATCGCCGCGGTGCGGCGCGGGGTGAAGCGGACGCTGCGGACGACGGAGGACTAAGGAACCTCTACGCTCGGCGGGATGAGCGACTACCCCAGCACCGTCCCGTTCAACGCGGGCTGGCTGTTCGGCGCGTACACGGCCGGCTGCGAGCAGCCCGGCTTCGACGACAGCGCCCTGGCCGCGGTCACGCTGCCGCACACGGTGACGCCGCTGTCCTGGCAGGAGTGGGACCCGGCGGCCTGGGAGCGGACCTGGGTGTACCGGCGGCACTTCGACGCGCCGCCCGGCCACCACGGCAGGCGGGTGTTCCTGGACATCGGGGCGGCCATGACCCACGCCACGGTGACCCTGAACGGGACCCAGGTGGCGGACCACCTCGGCGGCTACCTGCCGTTCAGCACGGAGGTCACCGGTGCCCTGCGGCCGGAGGGGAACGTGCTGGCGGTCCGGCTGGACGCGAGCTTCAACCTCAACGTGCCACCCGACCGGCCCGCTCCCGCCGAAACGATCTCGGTGGACTACTGGCAGCCCGGCGGTCTTTACCGCGACGTGCGGCTGCGGCTGGTGCCACCGGTGTTCTTGGCCGACGTGTTCGCCAAGCCGGTCAGCGTCCTGGACCCCGCCGCCCGGCAGGTGGTCGTCCAGGTGACGGTGGACGCCGCCGCGGTGCCGGAGGAGACCGTCGCGGTCGAGACCGAGCTGCGCGACGGCGATCGCACGCTCGCCGCGGCCCGGGTGCCGGTGACGGTCACCCAGCCGGGCCAGGTCACGGTGACCGCGACCCTGACCGGGCTGCCCGGCATCGAGCTGTGGGATCCTGACCACCCCCGGCTGTACCAGGTGGTCACGAGGCTGCTCGCGGACGGCGCCGACCGGGACGAGCACCGGGTGCGGATCGGGTTCCGCGAGGCCAGGTTCGCCCTCGACGGCTTCTACCTCAACGGCCGCCGTCTCAAGCTGTTCGGCGCCGACCGGCACCAGTTCTTCCCGTTCGCCGGCGGCGCGATGCCCGCCCGGGTGCAGGCCAGGGACGCCGAGATCCTGCGCCGGGAGCTGAACTGCACCATGGTCAGGTGCTCGCACTACCCCCAGGCCGAGGCGTTCTACGACGCCTGCGACGAACTCGGCCTGATGGCCTGGGAGGAGGCCCCAGGGTGGGGGTACCTGGGCGACGACGCCTGGAAGGCGCTGGCCTACCGGGACATCGGCGAGATGATCGTCCGGGACCGCAACCACCCGTCGATCATCGTCTGGGGGGCCAGACTCAACGAGACTCCCAACGACACGACCTTCTACACCAGCACGAACGAGCTCGCGCACGCCCTGGACGACTCGCGGCCTACGGCCGGCGCGATGGCCGGGCTGCGCCTGACCACCGACTACCAGCAGGACGTGTTCGGCGAGGACGACTACTCCTCGGTCAAGGGCCCGGACGGGCTCAAGGAGCCGGTGCTGCAGCCGCCGGTGACCGGGGTGGGCAAGCCATACCTGGTCAGCGAGGCGGTCGGCACCCTGTCGGGGCCGGCCATCTACTACCGCCGCACCGATCCCCAGGCCGTCCAGCAGGGGCAGGCGACGGCGCACGCGCGGGTGCACGACCTGGCCGCCGCCGACGACCGCTACTGCGGCCTGCTGGCCTGGTCCGGGATCGACTACCCGTCCGGCAGCGGCAACCAGTACCAGGGGGTCAAGTACACCGGGGTGGTGGACCTGTTCCGGATCCCCAAGCCGGGCGCCGCCATCTACCAGGCGCAGGCCGACCCGCGGGTCCGGCCGGTGATCGCCCCCGCGTTCTACTGGGACTTCGGCCCGACGTCCCCGGTCACGGCCCTGCCGGCCGCGATGATCTGCGCCAACCTGGACCGGCTCGAGGTCTACGTGGGCGGCGGGCACTTCGCCACCCTCACGCCTGACCGCGCGGCCTATCCCCACCTCCCCTACCCGCCCTCGTTCGCCGATTTCCGCGCGGTGGACGGCTCGGCCCGGCCCGAGCTGCGCATCGACGGCTACCTCGGCGACGACCTGGTGGCGTCGCGGCGCTGGTCCGGTGACCCGGCGGGTGACGTGCTGGCACTGGCCGCCGACCACGCCGAGATCGACGCCGACGGCGCGGACGCCACCCGGTGCGAGTTCCGCGCGACCGACTACTACGGCGCGCCCCGGCCGTACGTCACCGGCGAGGTCGCGCTAGCGGTCGAGGGCCCGGGAGTGCTGGTAGGCGAGAGTCCGTTCGACTTCGCCGCCGCGGGCGGCGCCGGCGCCGTCTGGGTCCGCTCCCGGCCCGGCGAGCCGGGCACCGTCACGGTCCGGGCCAGCCACCCCGGCCTGGGCCAGGCGGTAACCAGGATCCGCGTGCGGGGCAGTTAGGCGGCGGATCGAGTCTTGCTGGGATCGCCATCGCGCCGCCGGTACTATCCGGTCAATGTCAGCGATGGACCCGGGCGCCGGCGGTGACCCGAAGCAGCAGTTGCTCGAGCGGACGCTCGGCTATCTGGCCGAGCACGGCATCGGGGATATCTCGCTGCGTGAGCTGGCCGTCGCCCTGGGGACCAGCCACCGGATGCTCATCTACCACTTCGGGTCCAAGGAAGGCCTGTTCGTGGCGGTGGTCCAGGAGGCGGATAGCCGTCAGCGACGGCTGCTGGCCGACTCGTTCGGTACTAAGAGCCCGGACCTCGCCACCGTGGGCCGGCATTTCTGGCGGCAGCTGCGCTCCCCCGAGCTCGCGCCCCTGACCCGGCTGTTCTTCGAGCTCTACGCGCAGGCGCTGCAAGGCCAGGAGTACGCGCGGCCCATCCTGGCCGGCTTTCCCGACTCGTGGGTGGAACCGCTGCTCCCCGTGCTGATGGCGGCCGGGCTGACCGAAGCTGAGGCCCGGGCCGAAACCCGGCTGAGCATCGCGGTGATCCGCGGGTTGCTGCTCGACGTGCTCGCCACCGGCGATGTAGCCGGCACCGACGCGGCCTACGAGGCCTACCTGGCCGCGCTGGGCGCGCGGATGGCTCAGCGGGAGCCGCCCGCGCCGGCCTGAGCGGCCAGGCCGTCGGCGCACTTCTGGACGAACCGGCGTAGCGCCTGGGTGAGGAACCAGCCAGTGCCCGGGCGGGTGGCCTCGAATTGCTCGTCCCAGGTGATGAGCGTGCCGCCGTCGGCGGGCGTCAGGCGCACGGTGGCCGCGTGGTTCCTGATCGGCATCCCGGACAGGGAGCGGTAGCTGATCTGCCGGTCCTGGGCGAGCCCGGTCAGCTCCTCGCGGTTCGTGATCCGGCGGGAGGTGAAGACGCGGATGGCACCGGCGCTCTCCCCGCCCGTCTCGCCTTCCCGCTCGAGCTCGAACCCGTCGAACGGGGTCCAGCGGGGCCACGTCGCCCCGTCGGCGAGCAGCGCGTAGACCGCTGCCGGGCCGGCCGCCGTCCTAGCCTCCACCGAGAAATGCACCTGCTTGGCCATGTCGTCCTCCTCGGGCCGCACCTCTGTACCATATGGTACAGCGAGGCTCCCGGTAGAATTTCCGCCGGGGGTCTGATCTTGTAGGCAGCAGGTCTTGTAGGCAGCAGGTCTTGTAGGCAGCACAGAGCAGCCAGAAGGAGGCCGGTGGGCCCGCGGATCAGCCAGAAGGTAGCGGTCGGCACCGTCTTCGTCGCCGCCATGTTCATGAGCATCCTGGACGCGACGATCGTCAACGTCGCCCTGCCCACCATCGGCCGCGACTTCGGGGTCAGCGCCACCGCGGTCGACGGTATCGCCATCGCCTTCCTGGTCAGCCTGGCCATCAGCATCCCGGCGTCCGGCTGGCTCGGCGACCGGTTCGGCGGCAAGCGGGTCCTGCTCATCGCGATCGCGCTGTTCACCGGGGCCTCGGCGCTGTGCGGCGTGGCCTCGAGCCTGGCCGAGCTGGTCGGGTTCCGTATCCTCCAGGGCGCGGCCGGCGGCATGCTCGCCCCGGTCGGGATGGCGATGCTCTACCGGGTGTTCCCGCCGGCCGAGCGGATCCGGGCCTCGGCCATCCTCACCGTCCCCACCACGCTGGCGCCCGCGCTCGGGCCGGTCCTCGGCGGGCTGTTCGTCACCGAGTTGTCCTGGCGGTGGGTGTTCTACGTCAACGTGCCGATCGGCGCCGCCGCCTTCATTTTCGGCGCGATCTTCGTGCACCAGCCACCGCAGGCGGAGCCTGGCCGCTTCGACCTGGCTGGCTTCCTGCTCTCCGGGTCCGGCCTCGGGCTGCTCATGTACGGCGTGTCCGAGGGCCCCGACCTGGGCTGGGACGACGCCAAGGTGCTGGCGTCCATCGCCACCGGAGTCGTGCTGCTGGCGGCCATGGTGGTGGTCGAGCTGCGCACGGCCCGGCCCATCGTGGACCTGAGGCTGCTGGGTAACCGAATGTTCCGCGCGGGCAACGGGGTCATGGTCCTGACCTCGGTCGCGTTCCTCGGCACGCTGTACGCGATCTCGCTGTACTACCAGGACGGCCGCGGCCTGAGCGCGCTCGGCGCGGGACTGAGCACGTTCCCCGAGGCGTTCGGCGTGATGGCGGGCGCGCAGCTGGCCAGCCGGGTGCTGTACCCGCGGCTCGGCCCCCGGCGCCACATCACCATCGGCCTGACGGGCACGGCGATCTCGATCGGGCTGCTGGCCCTGATGGGCCCGCAGACCAGCCTGTGGTGGGCGCGGCTGCTCATGCTCACCCTGGGGTTGTCCATGGCCCAGGTGTTCGTCCCGGTCCAGGCGGCGTCCTTCGCCACCATTACCCCGGCGGCGACCGGCCGCGCCTCCACCATGTTCAACGCGGTCCGGCAGCTCGGCGGGGCCGTCGGGGTGGCCGTGCTGACCACGGTCATCGTCCTCATCGGGCCGGTCCACCTGGTCGGCGGCCACGCGGTGGCCAACCTCACCGCCTACCGCGTCGCCTTCCTGGCCGCCGCCGCGGTCAGCGTGTGCGCCATCGCGTGCTCGCTGTCCATCCACGACGAGGACGCGGCCAGCACCCGCCCTGGCCGGCGTGGCCGGCCGGAAGACGAGGCCGAACCCGCGGTGGCGGCGTAAGCCGGGCTGGGCCTGTCAGAGTCCGGCCAGCCCCACTGGGCCGTGCAGGTCGATGATGGCCGCGCGGTGCGCTTGCGGGCCGCCGGACAGGCGCTCGGCCGACCAGGCCCGGCGGTAGTACAGATGCGCGGCGTGCTCCCAGCTCACGCCGACCCCGCCGAACAGCTGGGTGGCTGATTCGGTCACGGCGCGGTAGGCCTCGCCGGCTCGCAGGGCGGCGACGTGCGCCTGTACCGGGGCGTCGTCGCTGCCGTCCGCGGCCGCGATGGCCGCGGCCCGGGCGGTCCCCGAGATCTCCTGGAACTGCGCCAGCATGTCCACGCAGGCCTGCGCGAGCGCCGCGAACGAGCCGTTCGGCGACCCGAACTGCTCGCGGTCCTTGGCATACGCGATCGCGGCATCCAGACACCAGCCGATGCCGCCGACCGCCTCGGCGGCGATGGCGAGCAGGAAATCACGCTCGGCCTGATGAACGGCGGCGGCCGCGACCTCGCCCTGGGCGAGCGGCACGGCCGGCACCTCGTCGAAGCCGGTGACGCAGACCCGCCGGGTCAGGTCCAGGCCCAGCTGACCGGAGGCGGTGAAACCCAGGGCCCGGGTCTCGGCCAGGAAGATGGCCGGCCCGGCCTCGGTGACCGCCGGCACCACGACGATGTCGGCCACGTGGGCAGCCATGACGAACCACCGGTGGCCGTAGAGCCGCCACCCGACGCGGGTCGGGACGGCCCGGACGGCGTCCGGTCCCGGCGTCCAGAAGCCGGCCTCGCCGGCCACCGCGACCGTCCCGGTCACCGATCCCTTGGCCAGCTGCGGCAGCCACTGTTCCTGGGCGGCGCGGTCCCCGGTCGCCAGCAGCACGCCGGCGGTCAGGGCACTGGCCAGGAATGGCCCCGGGTACAGGGCGCGGCCGAGCTCGGCGTGCATGACGCTCGCCTCGGCCTGGGACCGGGCGAAGCCGCCGAACTCGGCCGGGATCGTCAGCCCGGCCAGGCCGAGATCGCCGGCCAGGCGGTTGTGCAGCTCCGGGCTGTAGCCAGCCTGGGTCTCCAGCGCCGCGCGCAGCGCCTGCGAGGGAAGCTGGTCAGCGAGGAAGGCGCGCAGGGCGTCCTGCAGCGCGCGCTGGTCCTCGTTCAGAGGCGGGGGTTCGCTCGTGGTCATGAGGTTTGCTCCTCACGCGGGGCGTGGTAACCCGGATACCTTCTGCGAGGTCCGCGCGTAGGTGGCTTCATGCTAGCGGACAAGGACCGGCTATTCAGGCAATCCCCGGTCGGCGCGGCGCGCGTTCCGGCGGGGCCGCTACCCGGCCCCGGCTACCCAACTGAGCGGGGAAGCACTACCTTCGTCAGCGTGGCGGCGATCGACTTCGAAGAGCACGAACTGGCGGCCCAGGTCCCGGACCTGGCCGCGGGCGGGGCCTGGACCCAGGTGAGCCTGCGCTGGCGACGGGACCCGCTGACCGGCGCGAGCGCCAGGATCCTCACCGGGGTGAAGCTCCAGCCGACCGCCCGGACGGACCTGACCGCGCTCACCGCGCCGCCGGCCTTCTGCCCGTTCGACGCCGAGCGCCTGGAGCAGGCCACCGTCCCGTTCCCGGCCGAGCTGACCCCGGAGGGGCGTATCCGCCAGGGCTCGGCCGTGGTGGTGCCCAACATCATGGCGTACGCCACGCACAGCGCGGTCGGCATCTACGATCCCGGACGGCACTTCCTCGACCTGGACGAGCTGACGCCGTCCCTGATCGGGGACGCCCTGGCCGCCATGGTCCGGCACGCCCACTGCGTGCGCCGGGTGGATCCGTCGGCCGTGTGGAGCTCGGTCAACGCCAACTACCTGCCGCCCTCGGGCGCCTCACTGGTTCACCCGCACCTGCAGTCCGCCCATGACGCGTTCGGCCTGACCGGCCAGCGCCTGGTGGCGGAGCGGTCGCGCGGCTGGCGGGAGCAGGACGGGGGCGGCTCCTACTGGACGGCGCTGGCCGAGGTCGAGTCGGGCGGGCCCCGCTGGGTCGGGCAGACCGGCCGGGTGGCCTGGTTCACGCCCTTCGCGCCGGCCGGGTTCCACGAGGTCTGGGGCGTGGTCGGCGGCGCGGCCGACGTGACCGAGCTCAGCGAGGAAGACTGCGCCGCGCTCGGCGACGGGCTGTCCCGGGTGCTGGCGGTCTACCAGGACTGGAACCTGGCCTCCTTCAACTACGCCCTGGCGGGCGGCGGACCGCGGGCCAGGGAGGACGGGTACCAGGTGGTGTTCAAGGTGCTCAGCCGGTCGAACCCGGATCCCGTCTACCGCAGCGACGCCACCTACTTCGAGCGCCTCTACGGGGAGGCGCTGATCGACCTGAGCCCGGAGGAAGTGGCGGAAGGGGTCCGCGCCCGGTTCTGAGTTATTGGACGGCGCCTTACTTGACGGCGCCTTACTTGACGGCGCCTTACTTGACGGCACTGCCGGGCCAGTTGGGGTTGGCGGTCAGCTCGGGGTGCGGGCCGGTGAAGGCGCCGGCCGCGGTGGCGTTGCCGCGCAGCTGGTACTCGAGCCAGGCGGTGGCGTAGCCGAGGAAGCCGCCGGGGTTGCCGCCGGCCGCGGGGTCCTCGATGGAGGCGTGGTCGGCCGCCTTGCCGTCGGAGTTCTTGATGATGCCGAGCGCGGCGTGGACCGGGGCGCTGAGGAAGTAGGCCCTCTCGGTGGCCGGGCTGGCGATGATCGAGTCGAAGAACCCGTGCGTGGAGACGAAGAAGGCCGGCCGGGTCAGCGCGTCCGGGTGGGCCGTGCAGTCGGCCGCGGTGGGGCAGTCCGGGTTGGGCGCGGCCCAGACCGCGCTCGGCAGCGAGAACGTCATCACGGTCTTGATCAGCGCCGGGTCGCTGGTGGCGGCGCGGACCGCGCCGGTGGCACCCTGCGAGGTGCCGACCGCGGCGACCTCGTTCACGTTGAGGTGGCCGTGGAAGACGCTGGCCGCGACGCCGTCCTGGGTCACCAGGTAGTGCGCGGCGGCGTCGATCTCGTGGCCGCTGCCCGTGTTGGGCAGGGTGGAGGCGATGACGGTGAACCCGTACGAGGCGAGGTGCCGGAGCAGCACCGAGACCTGAGCGGGCGACCCGCCGGTGCCGTTACCCCAGGTCACGATGGGACTCTGGAAGCCCAGGGTGGCGTAGTTGCTCGGACGGTAGAGGTCGTACACGACGGTGCCGTCGGTGGCGGTCCCGGTCGTGGTGGCGTAGGGTCCCGGCGCCGCGAAGGCAGCCTGGACCGGGAAGGCCGGCGGGAGCGCGAGCTGGCTCGCGGCGCCGGGCTGGCTCGCGGCGTCCGGCTGGCTCGCGGCGCCGGGCTGGCTCGCGGCGCCGGTCAGCGTGGCCGTCACGGCGGCCATCAGCAGGGCAGCGGACAGGGCCACGCCGACGCGGCGACGGGCGCGGATGTTGAAAGCGGCCACGGTGATCCCCCCTCGTTCGTTCACCTGGCTTTGTCCCGGTTGGGGACTATCCGCCCGTTAAGAGGGCCGCGCCACGCGCCTGATACAGAGCGTTTGCTGCCGGCCTGGCGGGCGCTAGTCTCCTGTCATGGCCGCTGACCTGGACGCCTTGTTCGCGTTGATGCCGTTCGCCAGGCACCTCGGCCTGGTTCTCGACGAGGCCGACGCCAGCCGGGTGGTCATCCGGCTGGACTGGGCGCCGCACCTGTGCACTTCGGGCGGCATCATGCACGGCGGGGTGCTGATGTCGCTGGCCGACACCGCGGGCGCGCTGGTGACATTCCTCGGGCTGCCCGAGGGCAAGAACACCGCCACGATCACCTCGACCAGCCACATGTTCCGCTCGGTCAGCGGCGGTACGGTGCGCGCGGTGGCGGTGCCCGTGCACCGCGGCCGGACCACGGTGACCGCGGAGACCAGCATCTTCGACACCGAGGACCGGCTGGTCGCCCAGACCGTCCAGGTCCAGGCAGTCAGATAGCCGTTCCGGTCGGCCTAGCGGTTAGCTGTTCCGGTCGGTCTAGCGGTCTTCCAGGCGGCTGGCCAGCAGCTGGGCCAGGTGGGTACCGGGGACCTGGGCGAGCTGGTCGAGCTGGGTCCGGCAGGAGAACCCGTCGGCCAGGACTACGGCGTCGCCGGCGCCGCGCGCCGCGCGGACCGCGGGCAGCAGGGCGTTCTCGGCTACGGCCCGGGAGACGTCGTAGTGGCCGCGTTCCACGCCGAAGTTCCCGGCCAGCCCGCAGCAGCCGCCGACGGCGGTGACGTCGGCGCCGGCCCGGGCGAGCAGTTCGGAGTCGGCGTGCCAGCCCATCACGGCGTGCTGGTGGCAGTGCGGCTGGGCCACCGCGCGCACGCCGGTCAGGTCCGGCGGCGTCCAGCCGGGGGTCTGCGCCAGCAGCTCGGCCAGCGTGCGGGTGGCTTCGGCGGCCTGGCGGGCGCGCGGGTCGGCGGGCAGCAGCTCGGTGAGGTCGCTGCGCAGCACCGCGGTGCACGACGGCTCGAGGCCGACGACCGGGATACCTGCCCGCAGGGCCGGCCCGAGGGCGCGCAGGCTGCGCCGCAGCTGCCGCCGGGCGCCGTCGAGCTGGCCGGTGGAGATCCAGGTCAGCCCGCAGCACACCGGCTCGCGGGTGAGCTGGACCGCGTACCCGGCGGCCTCGAGCACCCGCACGGCGGCCCAGCCGACCTCGGGCGTGAAGTAGTCGGTGAACGTGTCCACCCACAGCAGCACGGGCGTCCGGACCGCCGCCGGACCGGGCGCGGGGCGGCGCGCGAACCAGGCCCGGAAGGTCTGCGCGGCGAACCGCGGCAGCGGGCGCCTGGGGTCGATCCCGCCCGCCCGCTTGGCCAGGGCGGCCAGCCCCGGGGCACGCAGCGCGGCGTTGGCCGCACCGGGCGCGCGCGAAGCCAGCCGGGCCCAGCGGGGCAGCCAGCCCAGCGAGTAGTGGGCCGCGGGCCGCGGCCGCCGCCGGTACCGCTGGTAGAGCACCTCGGCCTTGTAGGTGGCCATGTCCACCCCGGCGGGACAGTCCGACGAACAGCCCTTGCAGGACAGGCACAGGTCCAGCGACTCGGCCACCTCGGCCGAGCCGAAGCCGCGGACCAGCGTGCCGTTCGCCAGCTCCTGCAGCACCCGCGCGCGACCGCGGGTGGAGTCCTTCTCGTCCCTGGTGGCCAGGTACGACGGGCACATAACACCGCCGGTGCTCGTGGTGTCGGCCCGGCACTTGCCCACGCCGACGCAGCGGTGCACGGCGGCGGACAGGTCGCCGCCGTCGTGCGGGTAGGCGAAGCCGAGGCCGGTGCGCAGCGGCCGGGCCTGCGGCACGCGCAGGTCCGCGTCCAGCGGCGCCGGGGCGACCAGCACGCCCGGGTTGAGCACGTTGCCCGGGTCGAAGATCGCCTTGACCGCGGCCATCGTGTCGACGGCCTCGGGCGAGTACATATACGGCAGCAATTCGCTGCGGGCCCGGCCGTCGCCGTGCTCGCCGGACATCGAGCCGCCGTACTTCCCCACCAGCTGCGCCGCCGCGGTGACGAACGTCCGGTAGCGGCCCGCGGCGGTGGAGAACGGGAAGTCGATGCGGATGTGCACGCAGCCGTCGCCGAAGTGCCCGTAGGCCAGCCCGTCCAGGCCGTGGCCGGTCATCAGCGCGGCGAAGTCGCGCAGGTACGCGCCCAGGTGCTCGGGCGGGACGGCGGCGTCCTCCCAGCCGGGCCAGGCGGGCGCGTCCGCCACGGTGCGGCTGCCCAGGCCGGCGCCGTCCTCGCGGACGCGCCACAGCGCCCGCGCCGGGGCGCCGGCGACCACCAGCGAGTCGAGGCAGCCGGCGTCGGCGATCAGCCGTTTCGCGGCGGCCTGCGCTTCCGCCTCGGTGTCGCCCGCGGTCTCCACGAACAGCCAGGCGTCGCCGCGGGGCAGCGCCGGGACGGCCGCCGCGCCGCGGCGGGCGCGGAACATCTCCACCAGCCGGGCGTCCATGCCCTCGACCGCGACCGGCTGGTGCGGCAGCAGCCCGGGCGTCGCCTCGGCCGCTTCGGGCATGCCGGGGTAGCCGAGCACGGCCAGCACCACCGCCTTCGGTGACGGCACCAGATGGACCGTCGCGCCGGTGACCACGCCGAGGGTGCCCTCGCTGCCGACCAGGAACTTCGCGAGGTCCGCGCCGTTCTCCGGCAGCAGGTGCTCCAGCGAGTAGCCGGAGACCTGCCGGGTGAACCGGCCGAACTCGGTCCGGATCAGGCCGAGGCGGCCCCTGATCAGGGCGTCGAGCGCCGCGCCGACCACCGGCGCGGCGGCCAGCCCGTCCCGGTCCATGCGCCGGGCCGTGAGCCGCTCCCCCGCGGCGGTCAGCAGTTCCAGGCTCACCACGTTGTCGGCCGCGCGGCCGTACCTCAGCGCCCGCGAGCCGCAGGAATTGTTGCCGATCGAGCCGCCGATGGTCGCCCGCGAGTGCGTCGAGGGGTCGGGACCGAACCGGAGCCCGTGGCCGGCCGCGGCCGCGGTGATGTGGTCCAGGATGGCACCGGGCTCGACGACCGCGGTGCGCGCCTCCGGGTCCACCGCGAGGACCCGGTTCATGTGCCGGGAGAAGTCCAGCACGATGCCGGAGCCGACGGAGTTGCCGGCGATGGAGGTGCCACCGCCGCGGCTGGTAAGCGGCACCCCGGCCCGCCGGGCGACGTCCAGCGCCGCGGCCGCCTCGTCGGCGTGCCTCGGGAAGGCCACCACGTCCGGCAGGACCCGGTAATTCGAGGCGTCGGAGGAGTACTCGGCCCGGCGCCTGGGCGAGTCGTCCACCTCGGCCAGCCCGGCGCCGCGCAGCGCGGCGGCCAGGCCAGAGGACGGCCCGGAGGACGGCACGGGCGCGGCCGTGGTGCCTTCGGCGCGTGCGATGGTCATGGTCCCAGAGGCTATCTCCCCGCGGCGCTCCCTACCCTCGCCAGCGGCGGGACCCTCGCCAGCGGCCGGACCGCCGCCAGCGGCCGGACCGCCGGCTGCGACGGGGCTGCGGGATGCTGCCGCGGCCGCGGCAGCGGGATCCGGATGTCCAGGCTGTCTGGCGAGTGCCCGACGGCGGCCTGCGGCCAGTGGCCGACGACCATGGCCAGCACCCGGCGGTTGCCGGGCAGCACATCCATGGCCAGCGACGTCACGCCGCGCGCCTGAGCCCGGTCGATCAGCGCGCGCATCAGCGCCGCGCCGACGCCCCGGCGCTGCCAGGCATCGGCCACCACCACGCCGACGTCAGTCGCCCGCGGCTCCCCCGGGTTCCCGGGTCTCCCGGGCGCGGGCCGGTCCGCGGCCATGGCGTGCCCGACGATGACCCCGCCGGCGACGGCGACGATCGCGTCGACGTGGGCGGGTTTGCCCGCCATCAGGTCGAGCAGGCCGCAGGACGGCGTGACCGGGGCGAAGAACCTGAGGTAGCGGCTCTCCACGGATAGCGCGGCGAAGAAGTCACGCAGCGCGGCCTCCTCGGCCGGGAACACCGGCCGGATCAGGTCCACCTGGGTTCGATTCACGAACTCAGCATGACTCCGGATTGCTGAGTCTGTCAACTGGACTTAGCATTACGGTCATGGGACGGCCATGGATTCTCGACTACGACTCGGCCAACTGCGCCATCGGCGCCGCCGTGGGCATCCTCGGTGAACGGCCGACGTTCCTCGTGCTGCGCGAGGTCTTCAACGGCGTACGCCGCTTCGACGACATGCAGCGCCGCACCGGCATGCCCCGCCAGGTCCTCAGCCAGCGACTGGCCCGCCTGGTGACCGAGGGGCTGCTGCGCAAGGTCCCCTACCAGGAGAACGGCCAGCGGCGCCGGACCGAGTACCGGCTCACCGAGAAGGGGCTCGACCTCTACCCGGTGCTGCTGGCGCTGATGGCGTGGGGCGACAAGCACGCGGTCGGCGCGAGCGGCCCGCAGGTCCTGATTCGCCACCGGGACTGCGGCGAGCCGGTGGGCCTGCAGGTGACATGCGCGGCCGGGCATGTGCTCGAGTCGGCGCGCGAGGCCACCCCGGTGCCGGGCCCCGGCGCCCGCAAGATCGCCTGACGGGCGGCCGGCGTCCTGGTGAGCGGCCGGCGTAAGGTGCTGCCATGCTCTTTCCCACCTCTCTCGTCGGGAGCTATCCGCAGCCGGACTGGCTGATCGACCGGAGCCGGCTGGCCGGCCGGTTCCCGCCGCGGGTGCGCGCCCGCGAGCTGTGGCGGGTCGATCCCGCCTACCTGGCGCAGGCCCAGGACGACGCGACCCGGCTGGCCATCAGGGATCAAGAGCGGGCCGGCCTGGACATCCTCACCGACGGCGAGGAGCGGCGGGAGAGCTACTCCAACCGCTTCGCGACCGCGCTGGACGGGGTGGACATCGACAACCCGGGCACCGCGCTGGACCGCAGCGGCCACCCGAACCCGGTCCCCCGGGTGACCGGGGCGATCAAGCGGCGGCACGCGGTCGAGGTGGACGACGTGAAGTTCCTGCGCGCGAACACCACCGCGACCATCAAGATCACCGTGCCTGGACCTTTCACCATGTCACAGCAGGCTCAGGACGACTACTACGGCAACGGCGAATCCCTGGCTCTGGGCTACGCCGAGGCGGTGGCCGAGGAGGTCGCCGACCTGTTCGCGGCGGGCGCCGACATCGTCCAACTGGACGAGCCCTACCTGCAGGCCCGGCCGGAGCCGGCCAAGCAGTACGGCGTGAAGGTGATCAACCGGGCGCTCGAGGGCGCGGCCGGGACGACCGCGGTCCATCTGTGCTTCGGCTACGCCGCCATCATCCACGACCGCCCGGCGGGCTACTCGTTCCTGCCCGAACTGGCCAACTGCCGCTGCGACCAGGTCTCGATCGAGACCGCGCAGTCCGGGCTCGATACCTCGGTGCTGACCGCGCTGGACGGCAAGACCGTCATCCTGGGCGTGCTCGACCTGAACGACATGACCGTCGAGTCACCCGAGACGGTGCAGGCCCGGGTGGAGCGGGCGCTGCCGTACGTCCCGGCTGAGCGCCTGGTGCTCGCGCCCGACTGCGGCATGAAGTACCTCCCCCGCGACGTCGCCTTCGGCAAGCTGACCGCCCTGACGGCGGCGGCTGGCCGGCTGCGGGCCGGGCACGGTTCCTAGCCGGAGGCCTTGAGCGCCACCCCGCCCCACATAGCCGAACGGGCCACGGCCTCCGCCTCGGTACCAGGCCGCCAGCGCTGGACCGGCACGACGCCCGGGTCGAGAAGCTCCAGCCCGTCGAAAAGCCGCGTCACCTCGGCGTGGCTGCGGTGCCGCTGGGTCTCGCGGGCCAGGCGGTTGTACCGCCGGCCCGCCTCGGCCATCTGCTCGGCCTCGATGTCGGACGCCACCTGGGACAGCGCCAGGTAGCTCCCGGCCGGCACCGCCACCATCAGCTGCCTGATGATCCCGCCAGGGTCGTCCTGGTCGGTGATCAGGTGCATGACGGCGATCAGCATGACCGCGACGGGGCGGGACAGGTCCAGGGTTCGTGCCGTCCGGGCCAGGATCGGCGCCGGGTTCCGCAGGTCCGCGTCGATGTAGTCCAGCGTGCCCGGCTCCGCGCTGGCCAGCAGTGCCCGGGCGTGCCCCAGCACGACCGGATCGTGGTCCACGTAGACCACGCGGCAGCCGGGTGCCGCGGACTGCGCCACCTCGTGCGTGTTGCCCGCGGCCGGGATGCCGGTGCCGAGGTCAAGGAACTGCCGGATGCCCGCTTCGGCGGCTAGGAACCTGACCGCCCGGGCCAGGAAAGCGCGGTTCGCGCGGACCGAGGCGACAATGCCGGGGTAGGCCTGGATCACGGCGTCTCCGGCCGCGCGGTCGGCGGGGTAGTTGTTCGGGCCGCCCAGCCAGTAGTCGTGCACCCGGGCGCTGTGCGCCACGCTTGTGTCGATGTCGCGCTCCATGTCAGGGATCTTCCCCTAGGGCCAGCTGCGAGAGCACAATGATCCGGTGACTTATGGCCAGGTAGGAGCGGCGTGCCCGCAGTGCGGTCGGGCCGACACGGTGCATTCGGTGCAAGAGCTCGCGGCGTTCGCCCGGAGCCGGCTCGGCCCGTCCGGGCCTGGCCCGTCCGGGCCTGGCCCGTCCGGGCCTGGGTACCAGGCGCCGCCGGGATCTCCGCCGCCATCGGGGTTCGGTGAGCCGCCGCCGTCGTCTGGGTTTCCCTCACCCTCGCCATCCTCGGGATTTCCCGCGCCCTCGCCGTCGCCGGGGTTCCCGGCGTCACCACCACCGCCGCCTCCCCCTCCCCCGCCGCCGGACTACGGGGATTCGCAGCCGCCGCCGGGATACAGCGGGCAGAGCCGCCCCGGCGGGTGGTCGAGCGGCGGCAGGCCAGCGAGCAGTTCGAGCAGCAGCGGTGACGACTCCATCGAGGATGTCGTGACGGGCCTGGTCATGGACGCGGCCACGAAGTTCGTCGGCCGGGCCATCAGCCGCCGGCTGAAGCGCGCCTTCGACGAGCGGGTCGTCCCGGCCATGGCCGCCCGTCAGGAGCAAATGGCAAGCCGCCAGGAGGGCGTGGCCCGCCAGGAAGGCATCCTGCGGGAGCAGATCGCGATCGCCGAACGGTATCCGGACCTGCGGGCCTGCCTGAGCGACCAGGTCGTCTTCCTGGCCGGCGGCAGCCGCGTCGTGTCTGTGCCGATGGCGAACCTGACCAGCGGCTTCTCCCTCGCCCAGGCCGACGCGGTGGTCGCCCAGCTGAGGAACGGCTGACACACCTGCGAGCAGGCCAGGATTCCGCGGTGCTGACCGCCCTGACGGCGGCGGCCGGCCGGCTGCGGGCCGGGTCCGGCGCCTAGTTGCCGCACGCCGTGACCCGGCCATCTTCGAGCGCGTCTAAGATTCGGGCGCTCAGGCGGCCGAACGGAACAGCCTGACGTTCACCGGCTCGACGGAGATCAGCCGGTTGGTCAGTACGACACTGGCGCGGCCGGTGCTCGGGCGGGTGATCAGCGAGGCCGACGAGCCCGGCCCGCCCCCGTTGTGGCCGGCGGCATCCATCGGGCGGTTGAGCAGCCAGCCGAGCCCCATCTCGGCGGCTGAGTCATACTGCTGGGCATGCGGGCGCAGCGCCTGCTCGGCGAGTTCCCCGGGCAGCAGCGTCCGCCAGCCGGACCCGAAGCGAACCAGGTCCGGCCCGGTCGACCACAGCCCGCCCGCGCTCTGCAGCGCGAATACCGGCAGCGGCTCGGGCTCGAACGAGCCCTCGCGCGTGAGCCGGTGGCCATGCACCGCGTCCGGTGAGGCCGGGGCCCG
The DNA here is from genome assembly GCA_050011155.1 of Streptosporangiaceae bacterium. Classification (GTDB taxonomy): domain Bacteria; phylum Actinomycetota; class Actinomycetes; order Streptosporangiales; family Streptosporangiaceae; genus Palsa-504. The sequence continues at coordinate 6,596 of JBEKJP010000083.1, read as the reverse complement.
CACCGGGAACCACGAGCCGGCCATGCCGAGCGGTCCGAGGACGAGCCGGGTCGCCGCCTGCGCGAACGAGGTTCCGGCGAGGTCGGCGATGAGCTGCCCGAGTACCGCGTAGCCGCCGTTGCTGTAAGCGAACTCGCCGCGCGGCCCGGAGCAGCCGGCCACCGGTCCCAGCAGGTCAGCGACGTCCGCTACCGAGTCGGCCCACACCGACGGCGGACTGTCGACGCCGCCTGTGTGCGAGAGCAGTTCCCGCACGGTGATGGCGTCATCGGCCAGCCGCAGTGAGCGCAGGTGCCCGTTGACAGGGTCGTCGAGCGCGACGGCGCCCTCCGCGATCAGGCACAGCACGGCCGTGGAGGTGACGAGCGTGGTGATCCCGTGGGCCGGGAAACGGTGGCCGGGGTCCAGCGGCACGTCCCGCTCCAGGTCGGCCCAGCCGCGTGAGCACGTCCACACCTCGGGGATGGCCCCGCTCTCCCAGTTACCCGACGCCGTCAGCCCGACCAGGCCGAGCTGCGCGTAAGAGTCCTCGACGAAGCCGGGCACCTGCTCGGGCACCGGCCCGGCGCTCATCGCAGGTGGCTGCGTGACCCGCGTGTCGGTGGCAGGGGCGCCGCCCGGGACGATGCTCAGGCTGGTGAGCCGGTGCGGGACCTCCGCCTCGACGTCGGCCTCTACCAGCAGATCCGCGACCTTCGCGCGCAGATGAAGAGAGCCGACGTCGAGGAGAACCAGGTCCTCGCGCAGCTTAGGCGCTACGCCCCCCAGGATCGCGGCCGCCGTCTTGGGCGGCACCAGGGTCAGGAGTTGCTCGGTGATGTGTTCGCTCAGCTCGTCCCGGTCCGGTGCGGTCCATCCCGGCTCGTCGGCTTCGCCGTAACGGTCGAAGACCCAGCGCACCTGCGCGAGCGCAGGGCCATGTTCGGCCGCGGTGGCGGCGATACGCTCCTTGAGCGCGGCCCAGCTGCTCATCCCGTGCTCACGGGCGACGGCTAGCTGGGCGTCATGCAGGGTGGTGAACTCCCCCGCGGCCAGCCGCCGCTTCGCCTCGAGCTTGCTGTGACGCAGGTTCGGACGGTCCGGGAGCTCACGGAGGTCGTCGTGGGCGGCAGCCCCTGATTGATCGGACAAGGCAGTCCTTCCTCGGCGCCCGCGGATCCGCGTTCATCGGGCTGGAAAGACGTACCTGCACGTGTAATCACTCGAACCGGTGAGCTCGAAGCTCTGCCCGCGGACCCAGGTGCGGCCGATACCGCCGCCGACAATTTTAACCGACAACTCCCGCCCGGGCACTACCCCGAATTCGCGCCGGGGCTACGGTGGCCCGGCCAAGGAGCAGCTGATCCGTTAGGAAAAATGGGTTCGAGGACGATCCAGCGGCTCGCCGTCGAGAAAGGTGTCGACCTTCTCGTTGTAGAACGCGACCAGGCCGGCGATGGGCAGCAGCTGGCGGGTGGGGAAGTCGTATGCCCAGGCCAGGTCCTTGTGGACGGTACCGTTGACCTGGACCGACCAGTAGCCGCTGGTGGTGCCCTTATACGGGCACGACGTCACGGTGCCACTGGGAACCAGGTGCTCGAAGCGGATATCGGTGCGGTTGACGTAGTACCGCGTGGGCAGGCCGGTCTCGAACACCATCACCGGGGACCGTGACTCGGCCAGCACCGCCCCGTCGAGCTCGACGCGCAGTTGGCGGTCCGAGCGCAGCGCGTCAACCCGGGTGTAGGGGTCGCGCGGATGCACGAACACCTGCTCGTCCTCCTCGAACCAGGCGTCGAGCGCGGCCCACTCGAAGCGGACCATGCCGTCGAGCCCATCCACGGTGGCCTTGGTGACCAGCCGGGCCGCCCGCGGGCGGTGCGCACCGCCGGCCCCCGGGACTCGCAGTTCGTGCAGCTCCACCAGCCCACGGCCGGTCTGCTGGGTATGCCCCTCGGAAACGAGCAGGTCGGAACGAACGTCGGCCAGCGGGATGTAGTACTGCGGGTAGTGCGTCCACTCCCAGACATACAGCGCCCGGGTGGTGTCGAGCACCTTCTCGGCGCCGAGGTAGGCACGGACGCGGCGCGGCACCGGCGCGACGTGGTTCACCGGGACGATCGAGGCGGGATAGTCGTTCACGGCGGCTCCTTATACGTCTTTATACGTCCAGGATGAAGCGGGCGGCCGGCCCGAGTCGGGCCAGGGTTTCCGGCCGGACGTACTTTTTCTGGTCGAGCTGCTGACCATTAGCGCGGCGGGTGAAGTAGGAGTGCAGTGCGCGCCGGGGACGGTCGGTGCGGTTCATGGTGCCACCGTGCCACACGTGACTGTTGAACACGACCACCGCCCCGGCCGGGGCGATCAGCTGGACCTCGTCCGGGTGGGGCGCGGCCGGGTCATCCATCGCCTCGCGCGCCCGCTGGGTGAACTTGTGGGAACCGGGCACCACCCGGGTCGCGCCGTTGTCGGCGGTGAAGTCGTCGAGCAGCCAGACCGAGTTGCAGACCTGGAACGGGCCGGGCCAGACCGGGCCGCCGTAGTCGGCGTGCAGCGGCTGGAGGCCATGGCCGGGCAAGGCGGCGCGGAAGTTGAGCGAGGAGAGCTTGAAGTCGCCCAGCACGTGGGCGACGCAGGCCAGCAGCCGCGGGTCGGTGAAGCAGGGGTCGAACATCGCCCCCTTGTTGGGGAGGTCGGCAAGCCGGTCGGCCCCGTTCTCCTGGTGCACCTCGAGGCCGGCCTGGTCACCCTCGGCGACGAGGAGTTCGGCCAGCCGGGTGCGGATCGCCGTCAGCTGGGCGGCGGACAGCACGCCGGGCAGCGGCGCAAATCCGTCGCGGTCGAGTCGTTCCCTGGTTTCCGCGTCGATGCTGGCCTCGGTAGCGCCCAGCCCGGCGAGTGCGCTCGCCATGTCCATTGGTAGTCAGGGGCGCGGTGCCATATCGGCCCGTTTCCCCATCCCCCTTTCAATTCCGTACGTGCGGTTTTCCCGCATACGGCTTACCGATGACCTTCTTGACATGGTTACGCCGCCTTCGGATAGCGGATCGTGCCGCGGAGCCGGCAGAGCCCGTGCCCGTTGAACCATTCCTCTGTCCACGCCCCGGCCTGCCCGGCTCGCAGGTTGCGGCCCCGCTTGGCGATCATCAGCCTGCGGAGCCGCCATACCACGTAGTCGTCGGCCTGGGTGAACTTGCTGGCGGCGTTCCCGGTGCGGAAGTAGTTCCCCCAGCCGCGCAGCAGCGGGTTCAGGTCCGCGATCACCTCGCGGATGTCCGCTCCGACGCGGTTGCGGCCGGTGCGGGCGTGAACTTTCTCCCGGAGCCGTTTCATCGCCCGCTGCGAGGGCCAGCGGTGCAGGTAATAGCGGATGATCCGCTTCTGCTCCCACAGGCGCCCCGACATGCGGGCACGGAAATGGCACCCGAGGAAGTCCAGTCCCTCCCGGCCCTCCCTGAGGTCTGCTACCTTCGTCTTATCCGGGTGCAGCCGCAGCCCCAGCGACGCGAGGATGTCCCGCACCGCGTCCAGGGCCGCCTGGGCCTGCGCCTTACTGCGGCACAGCACCACGCCGTCACCGGCGTAGCGCACCAGCTCGCCCGCACTGCGCGCGGCGAGCTCACGGTCCAGGACGTGCAGGTAGACGTTAGCCATCAACGGCGATATCACGCCCCCAACGCAAGGGGCAATTTCTGCTTTGAGGTCACGCTGGGTTACCGGCGTGTGGAGCGGGGCCGGTGAGCGCCGGGGTGCCGGCGGGTCCGCTGGAGTCCGATCCGGGCGGGCTCTGGCCGCGGGAGGAGCGGGCCGCGGTCCTGGCGGGCGTGCTGGACGGCGTCGAGCTGGGGGCTTGGGACCGGCGGGTCGCACGGTGGCTGACGGAGCTGGACACCTCGACGCTGGTGACAGTCGCCTCGTGGATCGCCCGGTCACGGGCTTCGGGGCGATCCCGGTGAACGAGATCATGGTGCAGGCTGATGGCACCTGCCTGCTAGTGGACATTATCTGTAGTATTTTTGTGTCATGCCTGGTGATCGTCGTGCGGGTACGGCCGAGCACGCTGAGCACGTCAACGCGGCTGCCGGCCTGCTGGAATCCGGGCTGGCGGCGGCAGAGGCGGCACGGGTGCTGGCCGGGCGGCTGGGCTGCTCGCAGCGGCAGGCCCGCCGCTACGTCGCCCGGGCCGCGGAGTCGGGCCGGGTCGAGGTCCCGGACGAGGCGGCCGTGTTCACCGTCCGGCTCCCGGTGCGGCTGGCCGCCGCGGTGCGCGAGCATGCCCGCGGGTCGGGCCGCACGATCTCGTCGGTCGCCGTCCAGGCGCTGGAGGAGTTCCTTCACCGCGCTCACGGGGACCGTCCGGGCAGGTGAGACGGCTGCGGGTGGAGACGGAGCACGTCTTCTCCCGCCATGCCGCCGCGGAAATGTCCGTGGCATACGGCATCTTGGTGCCGCAGCGGCGGGCGAGGGCCGCCCCGGCGGCGGGAGGAGGAGAGCGTGACGGCAGCGGCGATCTACGCAAGGGTCTCCAGCGCCCGGCAGGCGAAGGACCAGACGATCGGCTCCCAGCTGTCCGCGCTGCGCGAGTACGCCGCGACCAGCCGGCTTGAGGTCCCGGAGGAGTGGGTCTTCGCCGACGAGGGGCACTCCGGAGCCACGCTGGTGCGGCCGGGCCTTGAGGCGCTGCGCGACCTGGCGGCCCAGGGCTGCCTGGACGCGGTGCTGGTCTACTCCCCGGACCGGCTGGCCCGCAAGTTCGCCTGCCAGGCCCTGCTGATCGAGGAGCTCGCCCGCTGCGGGACCCGGGTCGAGTTCGTGAAGGGGCCCCGCGGCGACAGCCCCGAGGACCAGCTGCTGGTCCAGTTCCAGGGCATGTTCGCCGAGTACGAGAAAGCCCAGCTGATGGAGCGGTACCGGCGCGGCAAGGCGTGGCGGGCGAAGACCGGCAGCGTGAACGTGCTGTCCGGCGCCCCGTTCGGCTACCGCTACGTCCGCAAGACCCCCGAGTGCGGTGCCCGCTACGAGGTCGTCCCGCACGAGGCGGTCCTGGTCACGGAGATGTTCCGCCGTTACGCCGACGACGGCGCGGCCATCGCGGACCTGCGCCGCTGGCTGGAGAACCAGGGGGTGCGCACCCGCACCGGCAAGGAACGCTGGGACCGGTCGGTGATCTGGGGCATGCTCCGCAACCCCGCCTACGCCGGAACGGCGGTCTTCGGCAAGACCCGCGCCGTCCACGAGCCGGCCGGGCTGAACCGGACCGCCCGCCTCGCCGGCCGCACCGTCCCCCGCCAGGTCAGGGCCGAGGACCGCCCGCGCGAGGAATGGACCGCGATCCCGGTCCCCGCCCTGGTGGACCAGGACACGTTCGACCGGGTCCAGCAGCGGCTGGCCGGCAACAAGCGGTTCGCGGCCCGGAACACCAAAGTGCCGTCGCTGCTGCAGGGCCTGGCCGCCTGCGCGTCCTGCGGCTACGGCTACTACCGCACTTCCACCACGACCAGCTCCGGGAAGAAGATCTACTACTACCGCTGCCTCGGCTCCGACGACTACCGCTATCAGGGCGGCCGCGTCTGCGCCAACAAGCCCGTCCGCGCCGACTACATCGATGCGGTCGTCTGGGACCACGTCACCGGCCTGCTCGCCGACCCGGCCCTCATCCGCGCCGAGATCGGCAAGCGGCTCGAGCGGGCCCGCACCTCCGACCCGGTCACCCGCAAGCGCGGCCAGCTCGAGCAGGCCCTCGCGAAGACCACCGCGTCGATCAGCGCGATGGTCACCGCGTTCTCCGAGCAGCTCATCACCATCGACGAGCTCCGCGCCCGCATGCCGGACCTGCGCGCCCGCGAAACCGGGCTGAAGGACCAGATCGCCGCCCTCGACGCCCAGGCCGCCGACCGCGACGCCTACCTCAAGCTCGCCGACAACCTCCAGGGTTTCCTCGGAAAGCTCCGCGCGAACTCGGCCACCGCCACCACCGAAGACCGCCAGCGCGTCCTGCGCGCCCTCGTCCAGGACATCCTCATCGGCCCCGAGAAACTCACCATCCGCCACCGCATCCCCGCCCGGGAACCAGCCAGCGGCGGCGGCCACCACGACACCACCGACACGGAGGGTGACATGCGCGAAAGTTCGCTGTTGCGTTGGGGGCGTGATCACGCCGCCTTGCGGGGTCCCGGCGACCGTCCGCTCAAGACCCTGCTCCGTCATCACACCTGCCTGCAGCCACAAACGGACCAGCTTCAGCACCCGCCGGTCCGACACCCGCCGCCCCACCTCGGCGAGCAGCCGCTCATGGCTGATCTCACCGAAGAAGCTCCGGATATCGAACTCCGCGACAAAGCAGTTCCCGGCGATGAACCCGGTTCTCAGCCGTTCCATCGCCATCACCGCCGACCGCCCCGGCCGGAACCCGGACGAGCACGGAAGGAAATCCGCCTCGAACACCGGCTCCAGCACGATCTTGGCCGCCTGCTGCGCCACCCTGTCACGGACCGCCGGGATGCCCAGCGGCCGCTTGCTGCCATCAGGTTTCGGGATGTCCACGCGCCTGGCAGGCGCGGGACGGTACGTGCCCTCGCGCAGGTCGCGCTGAAGCTCAGCAAGAAGACGCTGAGCCC
>JBEKJP010000082.1:0-34448 GCA_050011155.1 Streptosporangiaceae bacterium | reverse complement strand
TGGGCGCGGGCGGGCAGCGCGGCGAAGTCGAGGGGGCCCGCGGCGGGCAGCCGGGTGTCGCGGCCGGAGGTGGCCGGGCTGGTGCTGGCCTGGGGCGCGGGGCCGCGCAGCAGCCGCCCGAAGCCTTCCTCGCGCAGGATGTCGCTGACGGCGGTGCGGCCCAGCGGGGTCCCTTCGCTGGTGAGCCGGGTAGCGATCTCGTAGACCGACAGGCCGTCGCGGCGCAGCTCGATGGCCCGGGCCCGGGCGGCGTCCTTCCGCGGGGCGTTCTTGCGGCCGGGGGTGCCCGGCGGCGCGAACACGGTGAGCTTGCCTGCCCGCAGGTCCCGGACCAGCGACGCGAGCGCGCCGCGGGTATACCCGGTGGCGTCGGCGGCCTGGGCCAGCGAGGCGCCCTGGTACAGGTAGGCGCGGAGCGCCTCGTAGCGCCGCTGGTTCACCTGCCCGGCCAGCAGCTCCCAGCCCGGCCGTGGGGCCGGTTCAGCGGTCATGGTGCTGATCTACCACAGGCAACCGGCGGACGGCGGTATCCGGCTCGCCCGCAGGTCGCGCCCGGTAATGCCCTTCCCGTCCCTGTCTGCTGTTGTCTGGGGTGATTGAAACCCGGCATTTCACCACCCGCGAGGCCATGTGTCAGATAGATAACAATCTTCGTTCTGGAGGATTCACCGGTAATTTAACCCTCTTAAGGGTGCTGGTATCAGGATGGACCCGGGTAACACCGCAGGTCCGTCACCAGCCATGTTTAAAGGAGTGGGGTTGATTTACCGGACCGGAAAGCCGCGTTAGAGCTGCCTCTGCGCGGGTAGCGCAGCCAACTCCGAAGAGTTAGAGAAGGGGGCGGTCCGCATGGAACGTTCAAGCTCAGCAACACGGGTTCCGGGGACACTCGTTCCCGAGCCGCGTGAACAACATTCCACCGGCGAACTCATCAAGATGATGACCGAGCAGATGTCGGTGCTGGTCCGGGACGAGATGAAGCTCGCCCAGCTGGAGATGACGCGCAAGGGCAAGCAAGCGGCCCTGGGGGCGGGGATGTTCGGCGCGTCCGGGCTGGTCGCCTTCTACGGCGTGGGCTGCCTGCTGGCCTGCGCTATCATCGCGATCAGCGGCGTGGTGGCCGCCTGGCTGGCCGCCCTGATCGTCAGCGTCGTCCTGCTCGCCACCGCGGGGATCGCGGCCTTGCTCGGGAAGCAGCGGCTGCAGCGGGCCACGCCCCCGGTACCCAAGGAAGCCGTGGCCGGCACCAAGGCCGATGTCGAAGAGATCAAGGAGCGGGCCCACCGATGAGCGAGCCGCAAAGCCAGCAGGAGATAGAGCAGGAGATCGAGCGGACCCGGGAGCACCTCGGCCAGACCGTGGAAGAACTGGCGGCCAAGGCGGACGTCAAGGCCCGGGCCAAGGGCAAGGCGGCCGAGGTCAAGGCCAAGGCGCAGGGCAAGGCAGCCGAGGTCAAAGCCACCGCACAGGAAAAAGTGACCGAGGTCAGGGCCAGGACTCAGGCGAAGACCACGGAGCTGTCGGGTCCGGCGAGCCAGAATCAGCTGGTGCAGCAGAACTGGCCGCTGGCCGTAGCCGCCGCCGGGGTAGTAATGATCGGGCTCGCACTCGTGTTGCGGCGGCGCGCCAGGCGTTGAGGACGCCGGCCGAAGTACCGAGCGCGATCCCCGCCGGTAACGAAGAGATCTCGGGCTTCGCCGGGCGTTGCGTGTACCCGGCGGACCTGCGGGTAGCTGACTGTTTCACACCTAGTTAAGCGAACAGTCGTTCGCTCCTTTCACGGGTGCGGGGGAGGCACAATGCCGAGGTCTAGCCGGTACCGTCTATCCGCCACTAACGAACTCCCGGCGACGCTGCAGCAATCATGCCGGGAAGCCCAGGAGACGTTCCGCCAGGCCCGCGAGGAAGCGGTCCAGGTCTACGGTGCGGGAGATCAGGCGGACCGGGTGGCCTATCAGGCGCTGAAGCGGGACTTCGAGAAACGCGGCGATCAGTGGATCGCCAAGGCTAGCCCGGCGGCCTAACCGCCAGCCCGGCAGCCTAAGCGGGCGCCGCCTCACCCGCCCGCACCTGGTCGATGACGAGGATGAGCCCGCTGAGGACACCTTCTTCTGATCGCATCGCGGACACCGCGACCCGCAGTTCCACGGTCTTGCCCCGCCGGTTGAGCGCGGACAGTTCGATCGTGGACGCGCTGCTCTCGGGCGCCCGGGCCAGCACTTCGCGCAGCCAGGGCACGATCTCCGCCGTCGGCAGCCCGATGTCCAGGGACAGGAAATCCCGGGACTCGGCTTCCTCGGGACGCAGCCCCCACAGGTCCTCCGCGCCCGGGCTCCACACGCGCACGACCAGGTCCTCGGTCAGCACGATCACGGCACTGCCCAGGCTGCGCAGGACCGAGCCGAGGAAGCCGTTGACCTGATCGAGCTCCTCGGTCCGCCCGCGCAGCTCTTCGTTGATGACCTGGAGCTCGTCGTTGGTGGAGTGCAGCTCCTCGTTCATCGTCTCGAGTTCTTCGTTGGTGGACTGGAGTTCCTCGTTGGTCGTCTCGAGTTCTTCGTTGGTGGACTGGAGTTCCTCGTTGGTCGTCTCCAGCTCCTCGTTCAGGGACTGCAGCTCCTCGTAGGCACGCTCCAGCTCGGTGTTGGCGTACGCGAGCTCGTCCCGGACGCGGCGGTACCGGGTCACGTCGACGAAGCTGACCCCCACGCCGATCAGGTCCCCCGGCGCCCCGAACAGCGGGACCACCGAGATGTCGTAGTATCCCGCCTCGCCGCCGCCCGGCCGTAGCCATTCCACGTCGTGCAGCTCGAGCGGGCGGAGTTCCTTCCGGACCTGGTCGATGCGGGACCTGAGCTCGACCGGCCGGTAGGACACTTCCAGATCCTGGAAGGGCCGTCCCAGGTCACGGGGGCGCAGGTTGAACAGCGCCTCGGCGGCCGAGTTGGCCACCCGGAGCTTGTCCGCCAGGTCGATGCCAAGCTGCACGGCCGGCCCCGACGCCAGCGCCGCGCTTTCCAGCCGGTCACCGAACTGCCCTCGGCTGGCTGTGTCGCTCCAGTTCACCGGGGTCCCGGATTCCGTCATGACCGTTCCCGACGTCTTGCGGAACAGGCGCTTACGCAGGTCGACGGGCTGGAAACGGTCGGAGTGGTTCAGCAGCATCTCGGCCTTGCCCAGGAACAGGTACCCGGGCTGGGACAGGGCGAAATGGAACCGGCGCAGGATGCTGGCCTGGGTCTCGGCGTTGAAGTACATCAGCGTGTTCCGCGCGACCAGGAGATCGACCCGGGAGATGGGCGCGTCATGCGTCAGGTCGTTGCGGCCGAAGATGATCTGGCGGCGCAGGTCGCGGCGGAAGGCGCGCCTGGTTCCGGTCGGCTCGAAGTAAGCCTCCGCCAGCTCCTGGGGCATATCGGCCAGCGCGCCGACGTCGTAGGTGCCGGCCCGGGCCTGCTGGAGGGCGTCCTCGTCGAGGTCCGTCGCGTAGATCTTCACCCGCTCACGGAACTGGTCCGCGCCCAGGGCCTCGGCCAGGATGATCGCGAGGGTGTAGGCCTCCTCGCCGGTGGCGCAGCCCGCGCTCCAGACCCGGACCGGCGTCCTGGCCCCCTTGGCGAACAGGAGTTCGGGTATCACCCGTTCCCGCAGCACCTGCCAGGCCAGCGGGTCCCGGAAGAAGCTGGTGACGTTGATGAGCATGCTGTCGAAGAGCTGGCTGAACTCCTCGGGCTGCAGTTCGAGGTAGTCCCGGTACTCGGCGAAGCTGGTCAGCCCGGCGACCGCGATCCGCCGGTTGATCCGCCGCACCAGCGTCGATCGCTTGTACCCGGCGAAGTCGAACCCCCGGCTCTCCTTCATCATCAGCAGGAGGTCGTCGAAATCGCGGTCGGGATTGTTCTCGTCGGCCACGACAGGAGCGTACGCCTTCTGGCGGCCGGGCACCTTAGCCGCTGGCGTCGGGTTCGCCGGACGTAAGCTGGTCCGCGGCCGGCTCTTCGGTGACCGGGTTCATTTTGCTGGTCGCGTCGCGGATCACGTCGGCCGCCAGCGCCGCCTCCGCGGCGGTGGCACGGAAACGCGCCGCGGAGATCGGATACCCCCGGGCCCGGGCCGACTCGGCCAGGCGGCCGGTGAGGCGACGGCGCTCGTCCAGGCTGCGGATGGCCAGCCACATCGCGCGTTCCACGGTGCCGGCCTGCTCCTCGAGCAGCGACTCCGGCGACCATCGGTGGCCGACCAGGCAGTCGTAGCTGTCGGCGGTGTGCTTGCGGGCGTGGTACAGCGGGCCGCCGCACTCGGGGCAGGTGAACCCGCTGTAATCACGCGGCGCCGGGATGGTCTCCAGGTCGACGGCGAGCAGGCCGCGGACTTCTTCCTCGAGGTCGGCGGGCCGCTCGCCCACGCGTACCTCGACCTTCTCGTGGGTCAGCCGGGTGAGCAGGCCGGCGATCTTCCCGGCGGGGCGGATCATGGGATGCTGCGTGGTGGCGACCGCGCAGCGCGGCATGCTGGCGTAGGCCGCTTCCTTCGGGTCCTGCACGATCACGCATCCGCCTTGCTGTTCCACGGTGGCGGCGCCCAGCGCGGCGTCGTCCAGGGTCCCGCTCAGCACGACCCCGATCGTCCGCGGGCCGCCGTAGAGCGCGGCGCTGCGGAAGAGCGGATCCGCCGACGGCCGGACGCCGTTATGCCGGGGCCCCCGCGAGGTCCGGACCAGCCCGTCGACGACCAGGAGGTGCAGGTCGGCCGGGGCCACGTAGACCCGTCCCGGCCGCAGCGGCTCACCGTCCTCGGCGGCCGCGGCCGCCAGGACGCCGGACCGGTCCAGGATGCTGGGCAGGGCCCGCCCTCCGGTGGCCGGGATGTGCAGCACCACCAGCAACGAAGCGGGAAGATCAGCGGGCAGCGCCGCCAGCAGCGTACGCAGCGGCTCGAGGCCGCCCGCCGACGCCGCCACCACCACGATGTCCCGGCCATGCAAGGCTGTCATGCCGGTTCACCCGCGTGATGCTGGCGCAGGGTCTGGGCGGGCGAGACGCCGAAGGCGGCGCGGTAGTAGGCGGAAAACCGGCTGGTGTTGGCGAAATGCCAGCCGGCGGCGATCTCGGTGACGCTGCTGCGATCCGGATCGGCCGACAGCAGGTCGTCGTGCGCATGCTCCAGCCGGACCCGGCGCAGGTACATCAGCGGCGTGGTGTCCAGGTGCCTGCGGAAGGCCAGTTGCACCGCGCGGACCGTGACGAACGCGGCGGCCGCGACGTCGGCGACGCCGATGTCGTCGCGCGCCCGGTCCTCGATGAACGCGATGGCGCGTCCCATGGTCTCGGAGATGGCGCGAGGCTGGCGCGGCGGGGCCGCGGTTTCCCGCCGCTGCTCCCGCAGCACGACGGCGTAATCCCGGGCCGTCTGACTCAGCGTCTCCAGACGAGCCGATGCGGTCGGCCGCCGGGCCGCGATCCGCAGCATGGTGGCGGCGACATGGTCCTCGGTCGAGGCCAGGGACTGCGCGGTCCGGTTGCTGTCGGCGATCGCCCGCTCGGCGGAGCCGAGGAGGTGCTGCCACTGGCGGACCAAGATCCCGGTCGGGCTGTCCGCCAGGCCCTCGTCCCGGCCGCGTGACGGCGCGGCCGCGGGACCGGCCTCGCGGTCCGGCTGGCCCAGGTCCAGCCCGGTCAGCTCCAGCTGGCGGCGGACGGCCGGGCGAAGCGAGCGCACGACGACCGGGCACTGTCCCGGCACCGGGCTGGCCGCGGCCGCGAGCGCCCTGGCGCCGCCGAAATCCACGATGGTCACGCCGGACATGTCGATCACGAGCCGGCCGGGGCGGGCCGCCCGTTCGGCCCTGATGCATGCGGTGAGCTCAGCCGACTCGGTCATGGCGAGCGGGCCGCTCAGGGCCAGCACGCAGATGCGGTCGCGGCGTTCGGCCCTGATCCTCAGACGCTCGCCGCCGCTCATCAGGACCACGCTCCTATCCGGCTCCGGACTTCCGGCTGGCCCGCTTACCAGCATAGGCGTTCTACCCGGCCCCGAGGGGCCCCGCTGCTTCTAGCCGGATGTCTCGCCGGCGCGCCGGTCGATGCCGTTACCGGCGGCGGCGTCTCCGACCTTCACCCTGCTTCGCAAAGCGATCCCGGGCAGTCCGAATGATTTCGTTTAATGAGTATCCCCTTTGCCTTCCGCGTGACAGGCTGGCCATCGTGATCCAGACGGCGGGGCGCGGCGGCGCGCGATGGCCGCGATCATCGAGCTGATCGCGGCCGATCACCTGCACATCATGCGATGGCAGATGCGGCTCGCCGAACTGCGACACCGGAGCGAGCCGTCACAGAGCCCCGCGCTCGCCGCCACCTGGGATACCCTGACCGCCCTGATCGACCTGCACATGGCCGCCGACGAGGAAGTCTGCGGCCCGGCGCTCTACGGCACCGGGCCGGATGGCCTGGAGCTGGCCAGGCAAGCCAGGGACGCGCACGCGGACATCCGCGAGATCATCCGCGAGGCCAGCCAGTTTCCGGCCGGCTCGCCGCGGTGGTGGGCCCTGGCCACCGTGGCCCTGGCCGCCTGGACCCAGTGCCTGCACCGGGAGGTCTACGGTCCGCTAGCCGATTGCCGGGGTCGGGCCAGCCGGGGGCTGCGGGCCCGGCTCGGGCGCCAGTGGCGGGCCTTCATGGACGCCCAGATCCGCGACCGGTACCAGGCCCCGGCCCCGGAGGTCCCGACCTGCCAGCTCCGCCGGGCTTACCCCGCAGCCGGCGTGCCGCGGCTGGCCGACCCGGCCTTCGCCCCGCTGGCCTGCATCTGCCCGGCCTGCACGCGCGAACTCGATCCGGTACCTGACGCGGCCGCGGACACGCTGGGGACCAGGGCGAGCACCGGCCCCGTTCGTTATAAAAGATCTTTAATGAACGAACGGGCCGGGCGCTTGTCTCCGGGCCTGTGCCGTCACGAACTCCGCTCGAGCTCCGCCCGTACTACCAGGCGATCGAGCAGGAACGGCAGCGTGCTCCCCACCCAGGGCAGCGCAAACCCGGCCCTGACCATCATGGCCGTCGCCGCCCGGGCGGCTGATCATCTAGCCTCCTGAGATGGGCGAGATCGTAGGAGGAGCTCCGGAGTACCCGGAGGGCGTGCGGGCGGACGGGCTGCCCGCGGTGCTGTCCGACCCGGTGCGGCTGGCGGCCCTGGCCGCGAGCGGCCTGGCGGGTAGCCCCCCGGAGCAGGTGTTCGACGACCTGGCCCGGCTGGCGGCGTCGGTGACCGGCTGCGGCATCTCCGCGATCACCTTCGTCGGCGAGACCCGCACGCACTGGAAGTCGGTGCCGCACCTGCCGTACGGGGGCGTGGCGGAGTGGCAGAACGCGGTGGGTGACAGCTTCTGTTACTTCGCCGTCGGCATGAACGGGCCGTTCATCGTTGCGGACGCCGCGTCCGACCCCCGCACGGCGGGGCATCCGGCGATCGGGCCGTGGGGGGTGGGGGCGTGGGCGGGCTTCCCGATCGTGACGGCCGACGGGCAGGCGATCGGGACCATGTGCGTCATCGACGCCGAGCCGCGGGTATGGAAGCCCAGCGACCTGGAGACGCTGGCGATCCTGGCCCGGGCGGTATCCAACGAGGTCAACCTGCGGATCTCGCTGGACACCGCCCGCGCCGCGCTGGAGACCGCGCAGGCCGCGCTGGCCCGGTCCAGCGAGCTGGCTCGCAGCCTGCAGGACAGCCTGCTGCCCCCGCTGCTGCGGCCGGTGCCCGGGCTCGATACCGCTGCCCGCTACCTGCCGGCCAGCGGCGCCGAGACGGTGGTGGGCGACTTCTACGACCTGTTCCACGTGCGCGGGCGGTGGTGGACCGCGCTGATCGGCGACGTCTGCGGCAAGGGGACCGAGGCGGCCAAGGTGACCGCGCTGGCCCGCTACACCCTGCGCGCCGACGCCGGCGAGCACCTGTCGCCGGCGGCGGTGCTCGACCGGCTGAACTCCGCGATGCTGGCCCAGCAGGCCCCGCGCTTCATCACCGCCGTCCAGGCGACCTTCCGCACCACCGCGGCCGGCCTGGCCGGGCGGCTGTGCCTGGCCGGGCACCCGCCGGCCCTGATCCGCCGGGCCGACGGCCGGGTCCAGGAGGTGGGCACCATCGGTCCCCTGCTCGGCGTGCTCGACCGGGTCCACCTGACCGACGTCCGGTTCCGGCTGGCCCCTGGTGACCTGCTCCTCCTCTACACCGACGGCGCCTGCGAAGGCCGTGCCGACCCGGACCGCCCCGGCCCGCGGCAGCCGATATTCGACGACGCCGCGCTCGTCCGCACCCTGGCCGGCAGCCACGGCCTGGACGCCGCCGGCACCACCGGTCACATCGCCGCCGCCCTGGCCGCCCGCCACGAGGGCTGGGCCAGCGACGACACCGCCCTGCTGGCGCTGCGCGTCCCGCCCCGCGCCTGACGCGCCCGTGCGGCACGTGTTCGCCTACGCCGGCGACGGGATCAACGGCATCCTCGCCGCCTGGGGCCGGGCGATCGTCGGCCAGACCAACCGCAGCGCCATGGGCGGGTCGTACCAGCAAGAGGTCGACCTGCTGTCCCTGTACAAGGACGTGGCCAGCGACTACGTCCAGATGGTGACGGTTGCGGAACAGCTGCCCAACGTGCTGGACCGGGCCATCAGGATCGCCCAGGCCGAGCGGGCCCCCACCGCGCTGATCATCCCAGCCGACGTGCAGGAACTCCCGTATTCGGTGCCGTCGCACGCGTTCAAGATGGTGCCCTCGTCGATTCGGGGCCGGCGTGGCCAAGGCCCTGCTCGGCAAGGACGTGCTCTCCGACGAGCTGCCGTACGTCACCGGGTCGATCGGGCTGCTCGGGACCCGCCCGAGCTACGAGCTGATGATGAACTGCGACACCCTGCTGACCGTGGGCTCGAGCTTCCCCTACACCCAGTTCCTGCCCGAGTTCGACCAGGCCCGCGCGGTGCAGATCGACATCGACGGCAAGTTCATCGGCATGCGCTACCCGTACGAGGTCAACCTCGTCGGCGACGCGGCCGCCACCTTGCGCGCCCTGATCCCGCACGTGAAGCGCAAGGAAGACCGGTCCTGGCGCGAGGCCGTCGAGGCCGGGGTGGCGGGCTGGTGGCAGTCGATGACGCCGAGGCCGGCGTCGAGGCCGATCCGGTCAACCCGATGCTCGTGTTCCGCGAGCTGTCCGCCCGGCTGCCGCCAAGGCGCTGCTGAAGGGCGACCCCGACCGCTGGGCCGTGCTCAAGGAGGGCGTCCTGACCAAGGCCAGGGAGATCCTGCCGGGCGGGGACTGACGGGCGGGCGGAAGTTTCCGCATGCTCTCCCAAGGTAGAGATGGGTATGCGCTCTGTATCCGCCACCCGCGTGACCCGCGAAGCCAGACGGGCTTCTGACAGCTCGGCGGCAAGGTTCCTGGCCCGGGCGGGCCTGACCGCCCGGGGCGTCATCTACATTCTGGTCGGCTTGATCGCCGTGCTCGTGGCGCTCGGCCAGAGCTCACGCGAGGCGGATCAAAGCGGCGCCCTGCAGTTGCTGGCGAGCAAGTCCTACGGACTGGTCTCGCTGTGGCTGCTCGGCGCCGGCTTCGCCGCCTATGCCCTGTGGCGGCTGAGCGAGGCCGCGTTCGGTGTGACCGGTGATCGGCCCGGTGCCGGTCCCCGGCTGAAGTCGCTGGGCCGGGCGGTGATCTACGCGGGTTTCGCCTACCTGACGTTCGAGGTGATCTCCGGCAGCCGCCGCAGCCAGTCCCATCAGCAGCAGGACGTGACGGCCACGGTCATGCGGCACGCCGAAGGACGCTGGCTGGTCGGCATCGTCGGGCTGGCCGTCGTCATCGCCGGCCTGGTCCTGGTCAGCGAGGGGATCCGCCATAAGTTCATGAAGTACCTGCGGACTCAGCAGATGAGCCGCCGGACGCGTCGCGTCGTCCAAGTGCTCGGCATGATCGGCACGATCGCCCGCGGCCTGGTCTTCGCGCTGGCCGGCGGGCTCGTCATCGATGCCGCCGTCACCCACCGGGCGTCGCAGTCGGGCGGTATCGACAAGGCGCTGCTCACGCTGCGCAACCAGCCGTTCGGTGCGGTCCTGCTGCTGCTGGTCGCGCTCGGCCTGGTCGTCTTCGGCATCTACGGGCTGTGCGAGGCCCGCTGGCGAAAGGTGTGATTACGTATGAGCCTCCGCACCGCGGGCAATTCCGCGCCTCCGTCAGCCGGTAGCTCCGGCCGGTCCCGCGGTCTCGCGCCGCTGGTCGCGGTGACCGCCGCGGCCCTGGTCTTCACCGTCCTGCTCGTCCTGGTGCGCCTGCGATGGGCGCCGCTGGAATCAGCCGACCACGGGGCCGCGGTAGATCTCAACCGGCTGATCGCCGGTGACGCCACCGCCGTGAAGGTGGTCAAGGCGGTCACCTGGCTGGGCAGCACGGGCGTGCTGTGGGCGGTGATCGCGGTGGCGACGGCCATCCTCGCGATCCGGCGACGCTGGCGGCTGGCGGTCTACCTGCTCGTCACCGGGGCGGGGGCGCTGGTCATGGATCCCGTCCTCAAGTCGCTGGTCGGCCGGCTGCGTCCGGTGGTGCCGCATCCGATCGCCTACGGCACCGGGGACAGCTTCCCCAGCGGCCACGCACTCGGCTCCATCGTCTGCTACGGAGCGATATTCCTGGTCTTCCTGCCCGCCGCCCGGGGCCGCTGGCGCCCGGTCTTCATCACCGTGCTCGCCACCCTGGTCGCCGCGATCGGGATCAGCCGCCTCCTGCTCGGCGTGCACTACCTGTCCGACGTGGTGGGCGCCTGGGCGCTGGGCGTGACCTGGCTCGGGGTCACGACCTTCGCCTTCGAGCTGTCCCGGAGCGCCGCTGGCCAGCCGGTGACCGCCCCGGTGACCGAGGGCCTCGAACCCGAGGCCCGGGCCGACCTCAAGCCCGCCCAGCCGGAACCCCCTGCTCAGGCCGGTCATCACTACGGCCGGGTGGCCGCCGCCGTGCTGGTGGCCTGGGTGCTGATCCTGGGCGCCATCACCGGGCTCGGCGAGCTGGTCACCAAGGCCGGTAACGGCAACGTGCTGGGCGACCGGACCATCCCGCACTGGTTCGCCGCCCACCGCACACCAGGCCTGACCCGGTGGAGCGAGGTCTTCAGCACCCTGGGGGCGACCCAGGCGATCCTTATCGTCGCGATCGTCACCTGCGCGGTGTTCCTCGCCGCCACCCGCCGCTGGCGGCCGGTCGTCTTCATCGCCACCGTCATGGCCGGCGAGCTCGTCGCCTTCCTCACCGCCGCGGCCGTGGTCCGGCGCCCCCGGCCGGACGTCCCGCACCTCGATCAGCACCTGCCCACCTCGGCCTACCCCTCCGGGCACGAAGCCGCCACCTGCTGCCTCTACGTCGCCATCGCGATCCTGGTCATCGGCCACGCCCGCGGCTGGTGGCGCTGGCTGTTCCTCATCCCCGCCATCGCCATGCCCGTGCTGGTCGCGCTTTCCCGCATGTACCGGGGCGAGCACCACCCCACCGACATCCTCGGCAGCCTCCTGTTCGCCGCGCTCTGGCTGACCGCCACGTCGCTGCTGATCAGACCGGGCCGTCTCGCGGACCGCACAGCATAGCCAGCCTGACGGAGCGCTCCGACGGTTTCGTGCCGATCGAGTCCTACGGGGGTGATCGGCGACGGCAAGTCGGCCGACGGCCGCATCAAGGTCGTCCTGCAGCCTTAGCTTTTCTCCCGTCCGAGCAGGCTGCGGTCGAGGGCGGCGAGCAGGTCTCCCGGTCCCGGGTAGACCTCCGCCGCCCCGGCCTCGACGAGCTCGTCCCGGCTGATGCCGCCGCTCAGCAGCCCGATGCACGCGACTCCGGCTTTCTGGCACGCCTGCACGTCCCATACCGTGTCCCCGATGAACACCGCCCGTTCGGCCGGAGCGCCGGCCTTGTCCAGTGCCACCTCGACCAGGTCCGGCGCGGGCTTGCTGGCCTCGACTTCCCCACCCGGGACCAATACGTCGAGTACAGGGCGCTGTGCGCGGTGCTGATGTCCTCGTCAGCGTCTTTGTCCCGGTCCGGCGGGAGCAACTTGTCCAGCATGAGGCCCGAGCCCATCCCGATGGCGCGGTGGATGTCCGCCATCGGGACCTCGTGCCCGGCCTGGGCGAACGCCTCCCACCAGGTGACCGCGTGCAGGTAGTTCGTGTCGGCCAGGGTCCCGTCCACATCGAACAGCGCCGCCATCGCCGCACCGTCAGCCTTCTTCGTCGCCATGCCGCGCTTCCTACCCAGGCCAGGGACGCCAAACGAACCGCTACAGGTCTGCCCGCCCCGCCGTGACGCGCGTCCGTCGCCGGTCCGGCGCTCATGCTCGCCGCGTTTCCGCGGAAACGCGGCTGGACTCGGCTAGGGGAGCTGGCGGACTGTTCTGAGCGGGGCGTCGCGGCGCCAGGCGGCCATGAAGGCGCACCACTGGCGGCCAAGTTCCTTGCGCCGGCTCAGGGCGAGGCCGTTGACGTACCGGGGCAGGATGTCGCGTTCCTCGCGTTCGTGATGCTCGGTGCTGTCCTCGATGACGGTGCTGACCGCGTGCCACCATGGCGCCGAGCCGACGGGGTGCAGGGCGGCCTCGCCGATGAGCTTCCTGATGTCCTCATGATCCGCGATCGGGTCTCGCATCCGTCCGGTGGCCCGTGCTCCGGTGGCGCTCATGGGCGCGTAGCAGGTTTCTTCCTCGGCTTGGGTGTGCGCGATCAGCAGGTCGGCGAGCCGCTGCCAGACGTGCCCGAGCATCCAGTCGGGGTCGGAGTGGCCGCCCGGGCGGGCCGCGTCGTACACGGCGCTGCACAGCCGCCTGATCCGGCGGTGATCGGCCATGATCAGCTCGGCGATGTCGGCCGACAGGTTCGCCTCCGCGTCCGGGACCGGGATATAGCGGCGGAGCTCACCCGGTGCTCCCCGGCGGTGCGGTGCGGTTTCGGTCATGCTGGCCCCGTTCATGGTCGGCGCCGCCGAGCGACGCGCAAGCCGGTCGTACCTCGCATGCGTCGACCGCGGGAGCCAGCCCCCCAGGGCCGCAGTCCAGGACTGGGATCGGCTGGCGGCGGAGGGGGAGACCTCGGTCAATCACGGCCGGTCCCGGCTTTTTTGCAGGACCAAGCCAGCGCACGTCGCCATACCGGGCATTCGACTACCCGGGTCGGCCGGGGCAAAACCTTGCTTCTGGGACACGATGGGCGCCGACCTGGCTGGCGTGCACATGAGTGCCGCGCGGCCGGGTAGAGCGCAGTGTCATGATCACCGTTACCCGGGAGTTCGCTGATCGCGTGGCCGCGGTCGCGCAGCTGCTCGAGGCGGACGAAGCGGACGAGATCCCGGAGGACGCGCTGCGTCGGCTGACCGCGCTGGCGGCCGAGCTGGTGCCGGGCAGCACCGCGGCGGCGGTACTGGTCGCCGTGCCCAGCAGCGGGCTCACGTTCGCCGCCTCGGATCGGCGGCTCGAGGAACTGCACCGGCTTCAGTTCGACAGCGGTGCCGGACCCGTGTCCGAGACCCTGCGACACAACGAGCCGCGGCGAGTCGACGATACCGGGGCCGAACCTCGCTGGCCGGACTTCTGCCGGGCCGCGGCCGCGGCCGGATTCGCCAGCTGCCTGGTGCTACCGCTGCGCACCGACCGGCAGCCGGCCGGCGCCCTCACGCTCTACGGGGCTTCCGTCTGCTCAGCCGCTACTCCCAGAACACCAACCAGCGGGTCAGGCGGATCGCCGCCGGGCTCGTCGACGGACGGGTGACCGCCGCGGAACTCAAGGCCGGCCAGTAGTTACAGCTGTGCGCGCAGGTGCCTTTGCATCAGGGGTGCCTGGCTCCGGCCGCTCGCCGCGAGCAGCCGTTCGTGTCCGGGCATCGGATCGCCGGCCGCCAGCCGCGAGAAGATGGCGAGCTTGGCCGCCAGCCGCGGATCGGTGTGCCGCACTGCCTTGCCGATGCGGCGAAGCCTCCATCGCTCGATCAGTGAGAGCCGCATATGGCCTCCCGGGTACTCAATCAATTTGTATCGTTATACGAAACGGCTTTCCCGGAATGCGGACGGTAAACGTCACCGGAGCCGTCCGGCCGGCTGGGGCTGTTCACATCGAAAGCGGCCAGCGCGACGCCCGCTGAGCGCTATGAAACCGGGCTCCGAGCGCGTTAATCCGCCTCCGGCCGCGGCCAGGGACCCGCCGTCGGGGCCGGGTTCGCGGGTCAGGGCGCGCAGCGCGTGGCTGAACCCGCGGGGGGCTCGCGCGTGGCGGCGGGCCGAGGTCACCACGGTGACGTCACTGGCCTGCAGGACCTGGCATCCGGTTTCTGTGGCCGCCGCCATCAGGGCGTGATCTTCCGCCGTCCGCAACGGCGGGAAGCCGCCCGCGGCCAGGTAGGCCGATGCCCGGATGCCGAGGTTCGCCCCGTGCACGTGCGAGTGCGGTCCTTCACCGAACCCGTACATCGCCGCGAACAGGGCCGGCGCGTGCGGCGGATGCCCGGCCCAGTCGGTGACGGTGACGGTCCCGAGCACCATGTCCCAGCCCTGGACGGCGTAGCCGAGCTGGCGGTGCAGCCAGCCGGGCGGGACGACGGTGTCGGCGTCGGTGGTGGCCAGCCAGACCGCGGCCGGATCGCCGGCTGCCGCCCGGCGCAGCAGCCGGGCCATGCCCGCCGCGCGCGCCGCGCCCACGTTGCGGGCCCGGATCCGGATGACCTCGGCCCCGCAGGCGGCCGCCACCGCGGCCGTCTCGTCGGTGCAGGCATCGGCCACGACCAGCAGGCGGACCGGCACCCCGGCCACCGCGGCCGCTGACCGCAGCGCGGCCAGGCAGGCGGGCAGGAGCTCTTCCTCGTTGTGGGCCGGCACCACCACGCCGGCCGACTCCACCCGGCCCAGCCTGGTCACACCAGTCCTGTCGCCTGGGCGACAGAAACCGGCGCGCCCTCGGTGCGGACGTACACCTCGGCCAGGAAATCGGGCTCGGCGTGGACGGCCAGGCGGGCCAGGCCGGGCTGGGCGCCGAGCGCCCGGTGCACGTCGTCGCCGCTGCGCGGGTACTCTGCCACCGGGTGCCGCCAGTGCACGGCGAGCAGCGTGCCGTCCGGCTCGAGCGAAGCCGCGGCCAGCTTCAGGACCTGCTCCAGGTCGTGGTCGCCGAAGTAGTACAGGACCTCGGACAGCACGATCAGGTCGAATCGCCCGGCCGGCCACTGCCCGGGGATATCCCGCTGCTCGACCCGGACCTGGGGCAGGGCGGAAGTCCGCGCGGCCGCCGCTTCGACCGCGGTCGCGGCGAGGTCGCAGGACAACAGCGCGTCGCAGCGCGGGGCGAGCAGCCGGGCGAACACGCCGATCGAGCAGCCCGGCTCGAAGGCGGCGCGGTACCGCTCGCGGGGGAGCATGGCCAGGCTGATCGCGTATTTGCGCCGCTCGTACCAGCGTTCCTCGAACCCCCACGGGTCGGCCGCCGCGGCGTACATGCCGTCGAAGTAGCCCGCGCCGAGCGTCTCCGAAGACCCTGGGATCGTCGTCATCGCAGCAGCACCTCTTCTGATCGGCTGAAATGGGCCACGATCGCGGCCGGGAGCACCGGCCCGGTATCCGGCCCGCGGTCGGTGAGCTGGCTGGCGAAGACCTCGATGGCGTCCTGCTTGCGCGCCCCCACCTCGGCCGGCAGCCGGACCTGGCAGGCCCGGTGCCAGGGGACGCGGCGATCACCGGGCCCGGCCCAGTGCCACATCCAGATCGGGTAGGTCAGCACGTGCGCCCCGGACCGCTGCCCAGCCCGCCGCGCCGCGCGGCCCGCGGCCTCGTGGTCGGCGTGGGCGTCCGTTTCCCAGGGCGCCAGGCATACCGCGAACCCGGCACACAGCCCGGCCAGCGCCTCGTCCAGTTCGTCCTCGCGGGCGGCCAGGCCGGTGTCGGGGAACCCGAGCCTGACGACCTCGATGCCGGACGCGCCGAGCAGGCCGAGCGCGGCGGCCGACTCGGCGGCCCTGATCCGCGCGACCACGGCGGGATCGGAATCAGGGTGCGACCCCTCGCCGTCGGTGACCGCGACCAGCCGCACCGGCACGCCCGCGGCGGCCAGGATGGCCAGGATCCCGCCGGCGCCGAGCACTTCGTCGTCGGGATGAGCCGCCACCACGACGGCCGAAGACCAGGTCCGCGGGTCGATTTCGGGTAGCTGCCGCAGCTCCGGCCACGCGTCCCAGACGTGTTCCCTGGTGCCGGCCCGATCGATCAGGTTGGGCTCGCGCTGGCCTACCACGAGACGCCCGCCTCGACCGCCAGCGCGCCGAGCTCGGCCAGGTCCCGTTCGGCGTGGTGCTGCCGCAGGTAGACGGTCAGGTCGGCGACCCGGCGGCCGTGCGCCTCGTCGTGGCACAGCGGTCCGGCGCCGAGCGCCCGGCCGACCCGCGCCATGACCTCGGTCGCGGTCGCCTCGACCAGGGCGCGCACCCGCAGGGTCCGCCGCCAGCCGGTGTGCTCGCGGTCGGCCGGGTCCGCGTCGATCTCCGCGGCGGCCCGCGCGAGCGCGTCCCGGGCGTTCTGCAGGGCGAGGTCTACCGCGCCCAGGTGCGCCAGGGCATGCGGGCCGACGTCGCGTTTGGCCGCGGCCGCCAGCAGGGTCTGGCCGACGCCCCGCGCCCCGCCGTACCAGCAGGCGGCCACGCCCGCGCCCCCGTGCGCGAAGCCCGGGCGGCCGGTGTAGCCGCCGGGGTCGCCGACCGGTTCGGCCGCGATGTCGGTGAACTCCACGTCGAGCGTGTCGCTGCCGGCCATGCCGGTGGCGGGCCAGGTACCCGCGACCGGGGCGAGGTCATCCGTGGCCACCGCGAACAGCCGGGTGCCGTCCGGCGCCGCCGCCGTCACCAGCGCGTGCGTGCACGAACGGGCCCCCGAGCAGTAGCGCTTGATGCCGTCGAGCCGCCACCCGGCCGCGGCCCGGCTGGCCGTCAGCCCCGGTCCGGGCGGCTGCGCGGCCCAGACGCCCCAGCGGCTCCCGCCCGGCGGCGGCACAGTGCCCAATCCAGCCGGGCCCAATCCAGCCGGGCCCAATCCAGCCGGGCCCAATCCATCCGGGCCGAGCTCGGCCAGGATGGCCAGCGCGTCGGCGTGCCCCTCGGACAGCCGGGCCAGCGAGAGGTCCTCCTCGGCCAGGTCCGCGAGGACCGCCCAGCGCTCCCAGGTCCGCCCGCCGCCCGGCAGCGGCAGGTCGAGCCGCCCGAACGCGACCGCTGCGGCGAAGTCCGCCGCCACCTCGTTGATCATGGTTACCCCCTAGTGCGGGCTCCTTCGCTGCCCGCGCGCGGGCTGCGCAAACCCCTCATCTGCTCGATGGGTGACGGATGCGAAGAGCCCGCCCCGTTCGGTCAAAATCTTTAAGATCTTCGGCCGAACGAGGCGGGCCTTTGCCTTCGTACCGCGCTAGCGCTTCTTGGCCCGCGGTATCTTGGCGCCCGGTGTCTTGGCGTCCGGTGTCTTGGCATTCTGGGCCGCGGTCTTCTCGGTGCTGGCGTTGCCGGTGGTGAGCGATCCGTCCGGCGCCTCCAGATGGGCGCGGACGAACCAGTGGTACTGCTCCAGCTCACCGGACTGCGCGATGAGCATGTCCTGGGTGACCGGGTCGAGTTCCTCGGTCGTGTCGATGGCCCCGCGGTGCGCCTCGATGATGCCGCGAGCGGGGCGGTTTAACCACGCGCTCCGAGCTCGATCTTGATGCTCTCCTGTCCGAGCCGGTCCAGCGAATGTTCCCAGGTCTGGCCGGGCCAGTAGTAGCGGGCGACGCCGTCGGCGGGCCGGTACTCGGCGGTGTACAGCGTCCCGAAGCCCGCGCCGAACTTGGTGGCGTACAGCGGCGGGCGCAGGCAGGCGGCGGCGACACTGGGGGCGTCCGCGCCGGCCGCGAGCATTTCCTCGAGCCGCTCCTGCCGCTCGACCGTCCGGATGGCCGCCGCGTACGGCGCCCACTCCACCGTGCCCTGGTAGTTGGTGGCCACGGCCCGGTCGGTGACGGTGGCCGGACGGTCCGGGGCCAGGTACACGGTGGCCAGGCCGCCGTCCCGGTCGAGCGCGGTGACGTTATACGACATGTGCACCGGGATGCGGCTCAGCACCTGGGCGGCTTCCCCGGCGGTTTCGCAGGCCTGCAGCACGTAGCGGATCACGATCGGAATGCCGAAGCCCTCGCCGACCTGAGGGCGGCCGCCGAAGGTCAGCGAGACGGCCAGCCCGGCGTCGTTGACCCCGTCCAGCAGCCCCCACAGGCAGTCGAGCATGCCGAGTACCCGGCGCCCCTGGTAGGCCGTCCGGGCCACCACCGCGTCGTACAGCCGGTAGTCCCAGTCGTAGTTCCTGATCAGGGCCGGACCGCCGGCCGGGACGGCCGCCTGGGAGCAGCCGGTCAGGAACGCCGGCGGGTTCCACAGCGCCAGCGCCGCCGCGGCGTCGGGATCATCCCCGAGCATGGCGCTCAGCCGCTGCCACGTGGGCACGAGTTCGGGCATGTGCTCCTCGAGCCGGGCCCGGGCCTCGGACCCGGACGGCCGGGTGCTGGCCCTTTGGTCAGTGCCGCCGTGCCACCAGCGGCGGAATACCGGCCAGGCGGACCGCAGGTGGCTGGCGATCCGGTCGCCGGGTTCGTTTTCGGCGAAGGCGCGGAAGGTCAGGGGGATGGGGCTGCCCCCGGCGGGCGGTTCCCAGGGCGCCCCGGACCAGGGCGACGCGGTCCAGTCGGTCGCGGTGACGTGCTGCAGCCAGGAGCGCCAGTCCGTCCAGTCAGTCCTGTCCACCCACTGGCGCCAGTCCGTCCAGTCCGGTGCGGCCGTCGCCGGGTCGTCATTGCCGTGCTCTATTGTCACGGCGCCTACGCTGCCCGGATACCGCGCCGGTATGCCTAGCCGCCTCCGGTTCCGGCGAGTGCTTCCTCCAGGCTGCCGAAATGCGCGATGACGCTGTCGAGGCCGGTGATGGCGAAGATGCGCAGGACCGTGGGAGTGGTGATGACCAGGCGGAGCTCGCCGCCTTCGGCCTGGGCCCGCTTGTGCGCGCTGACCAGGGCGTGAATCCCGGCCGTGTCGCAGAACTCGGTCTGGCTCATGTCGACCACGAGCGTGCCGCGGCCGCCCGCGGCGGCCTCGAGCAGCGCCCCGCGCAACCGGGGCGCGTTGGTGATGTCGACCTCTTCCGGCGTCACCACCACCGGCAGGCCGTTTTTCGTCTCGACCGGGAAGCCGACCTCAGGCATCGGTGTCCGTCTCCGTTCCGTCGTGCCGCCGGATCATGAGCAGGGCGATGTCGTCGCGGGCCGGGCCGCTGCCGATCATGGCACCCATCACCGCGGCGCAGGCCGCCTCCGGCGGCTGCGCCGTCACCGCCAGGCAGAGCCGGGCCAGGCCTTCGTCGATTACCTCGCCGGGCCGCTCGACCAGGCCGTCCGTGTAAAAGCACAGCAGCGCTCCCGGCGGAACGCCGACGGTGGTCACCGGGCGCTGTTTGCCGGGCGCGACGCCGATCAGCAGGCCCCGGCCGACATCGGCCAGTTCCGCGGGCCGTCCCGGCGACGCGATGACCGGCGGGAAATGCCCGGCCAGGGCGACGTGCAGCTGGCCGAGTCCCGGTTCGAAGACGGCGTACAGCACGGTGGCCAGGGCATCGGGCTCGAAGTGCTGCATCTTGCGGTCGAGCCGGGCCAGGACCTCCGCCGGATCCGTGCTTTCCAGCGCGTAGGCGCGCAGCGCGCTGCGCATCCGCCCCATGATCACGGCGGCGGGCAGGCCCGATCCGGCCACGTCGCCCACCGTCACGCACAACTGCCCGGTCGGCAGCGTGAACACGTCGTACCAGTCGCCGCCGACCGCGCCGCTGCCCGGGACGTACCGGGCGGCCAGGTCCGCTCCCGCCACGGCGGGCAGGGCCGAGGGGACCAGGCTGCGCTGCAGTGCGGTGACCGCGGCCCGGTCCGCCGCCGCAGTGATCGACTGCACCGCCGCCGCGGCGCGATCCGCCGCCAGCTGCAGCAGTTCCACGTCCTCGCCGGTGAACCGGCGCGGCGTCAGCGAGCCGACGTGCAGCACGCCGATCACCCGGCCGCCCGCCACCATCGGGACCCCCATCATCGACTGGATCCCCTTGGCCAGCAGGATCGGGTTCAGCACGGTGGTGTGATCCACCCGGTCCAGGATGACCGGCCGGTGCTCGGCGGCGATCCGCCCGGCGAACCCGCGCCCGACCGGGATCCGCACCCCCTGCCGGACCTCTTCTTCCAGTCCCGCCGCCGCCGTCGCGATCAGCTGCCCGGACGAGAAGTCGAGCAGCAGCGCCGCGGCGGTGTCGGCTCGCAACGCTTCCCTGGTCCGGTCCAGCAGCTCCGTCAGCAGATCGGGATCGTCGAGGCGCGACAGGGCCGCGTCGGTAATCGACTGGATATCCCGCAGCCTGGCCTCGACTGGTACCGGGTCCGCAGCCGTCACTTCGCCGCTTCCCACGTCTGTAAAGATGCCCTCTAGCTCCGTCCCGACTCCTATCTGGCTGGTGGCGGCCCCGGCTACCCTGCGAAACGCACGGGAAACCGCCGGCCAGGTTCGGAGGAGATCATGATGAAACGGAATTATAGGCAGGCTGGCCAGCCAGGGGATCGCGGTCGAGCGCTGTGGAGCAAGAGGTGTGCGGACGGGGTGCCGGGGGCGGGTGTGGTTGCACGCGCGCTGCGCCTGGTGTCCTGAAAAGACGGCCGCCTCAGCTATGGGGGCTGACGCGCGGGGCGCGGTCGAACCTGACCAGGACGCTCGTTCCGGCCGAGCTGGAGAGCGTTTGCATCTGGCCGGCGACCTGGCGTACTACCCACAGGCCGTGGCCGGGCTCGCAGGACAGCGAGTCCAGGGCGGCCTGGTCCGTCAGGTAGCCGTCGTCGACCTGGCAATGCAGGGCTCCGGCCAGGGCCCATGCCCGCAGCCGCCCCGTTCCGCCGCCGTGGCGGATGACGTTCGCCGCCAGCTCGTGGACGGCTAGGACCACGTCCTCGGCCTGGTCGCGGGAAAACCCGGCCTGAGTGGCGCAGGCTCGTATCCGGGCCCGCGCCGCGTGCAGCGTGCCCGGGTCGAACTCCAGGTCGAGGAGCGGCGGCAGGCCGTCCGCGTAACCCGGTCCCGGCCATCCCGGCTGTATCCGGTCGCTGCGTCCAGTGGACTCGTCAGGATGAGGGCCGTCAGCCATGAGTAACCGGCGGGGCCCGCTGGGACACAAGCGTCGAACCCGCCGGCGCTGACCGCCGTCAGGAAGGTCGAGGGGGTGGTCCGTGGTAACCGCCTCTCCGTCACGGGTCGTACCAGTCTTCTCCGAGGCTGGTTCGCGCGCCGACGTTTACCCGAGCTCGCACCTTCAACCCGGCCCAGGCCGAATAGCCGACAGCCCGCTATCTACCAGGCGAATCGGCCGGTAAACCGTTCTTGCGGCGGGTCGTCGCATTTCGTATTTCGTCCAGTTTGGGCGCCCGGGAGTTCGCATGCTTCGTTTCGCGTTTCGGCGCTGTAGCCTGGATATGTCAGCAACCCAGGGAAGGCCTGACTATGTGGGTACGAGCGGACGAGCCCGCCGTCGTGACGCTGCCGGCTGAGATCGAGCAAGACAGTTGCGGGCCGGCTCTAGACGGGGCGGGCCCGGCCTACGAGGCCCTGTGCGAAGCCGTGGCTTCCGGGGTCGCGGTGGTCGTCGCGGACCTGACCGGCACCACGTTCTGCGATTACCCCGCCTTTCACCAGCTCGTCGTGATCCACCGTCAGGCCGCCACCAGCGATGTCCAGCTCCGGCTGGCCATGCCCGCGGACGGGACCGTACGGCGCTGGCTGGAATTCCTGGCGCACCATCGGCTGGTCCGGGCCTACCCCGGCCTCAAGGCCGCCACGACGGCGGCGTGACCACCGCGTCGCGCGCGGCCGGTCCGGCGACGCCGATGCGATCCAGGTAAGCCAGCACCGTTTCGTGGTCCACGGCGGCAGGTTACCCGGCCGGTGACGGTGCCGCCCGGGCGGATCAGGGCCAGGAACGGATCAGGACCGCAAAACAAGCTCACGCCGGTGAATCGGGCGTCCGGGGCCTGGAACGGAGGGTTATCTTCAATTGTGCGCGTCAAGCTCAGATTGGCCCGTTGGCCGGGTGTGTTCCCGGCTGGTTCCGAGACGGGTGACCTCGAGGCGTTCGGGTCGCGGGCGCTCGACGCCGTCGGGGTCAGACTGGCCCAGGTCTTCCTGGTCACGGTGCTGTTCGGGGTGCCCCTGGCCTCCTCGCCGCACCATCTCGGCCAGGCATTAATTACCGGTTTCGGCACGGCCCTGTGCGCGGCCGGCGTCGCCTACGTCCTGCTGCTGCGGCGGGGCCGGGCGTGGCTGGTCGCCCTGGTCGTGCTGACCGGGCTCACCGTGGCGCTGCTGGCCAGCGCGAAGGCCGACTTCGGCCCGGACCGGACGCAGGACCTGGCCGCCTGGGTCGTGGCCGGGATGGCGAGCGGGATCGCCACATCCCGCGGGCCCGGCTGGGGCATCGCGGTCTTCGTCCCCGCCGTGGTCGCCGAGCTCGTCGCGGAGCAGGCGCACGGCGGCCTCGTGTTCGCCCCGGTACTGCTCGGGGCGCTCACCTACTACGTGGGCGGCGCGGTCACGAACGTGCTGGCCCGCCGCGGTTTCGCCACCACCGAGCAGGCGCTGGAAGCCGTGGCCGGGGCCGAGGCGGCCCGGCAGGTCGCGGAAGAGCGCTGGCGGGCGCGGCGGGAAGCCGATCGCCTGCTGCACGACACCGTGCTCGCCACCCTGTCCGTGCTGGCCCACTCCGGTGAGGGAGCCAGCCAAGCCGAGCTGCGGGCGGCCTGCCGCCGCGACCTCGGCCTCCTCGGCCGGGGACACGAGGAAGCCGGGCGTCAGCCCACCGCCCGGCCGGAGCCCGGCCCCGGCCCGGAGACGGGCGTGGCCGCGCTGGTAGAAGCGGCCCGCGGCGAGGCCGCACGGCGTGGCCTGGAACTGCGGGCCCACGCCACCGCCCTCGAGCAGCCCGGCCTGCACTTGGACCCGGCCGTCGCCACCGCCCTGCGGCAGGCGCTGGTCGAATGCGTCGCCAACGTCCGCCACGCCCGGGTCACGCACCTGGACCTGATGGCCAGCGTCGCCGATGCCGCCCTCGTCCTGGTCGTGCTGGACGAGGGCCAGGGTTTCGACCAGGCCCGGGTGCCGGCCGACCGGCTGGGGCTGCGCGCTTCGGTTCAGGAACGGATCACCGCCGTCGGCGGCGGGGTCACCATCTGGACGCAGCCTCGCCAGGGCACGAGCGTCATGCTCCGGGTCCCGCTGGCCCACCCGGAAAGGGTGCCGTCGTGACCGCCACCGTCCTGCTGGACATGCCGACGCGCCAGCGTGCCTTCCCGCAGATCTTCAACCGGCTGGTGGTGATCCTGGCCGTCCAGGCGCACCTGTACGCGCTCGTCGTCATCGTCCAGTCCCCGGCCAGCTACGGCTCGCTGCCCGCCTGCCTGGCGCTGTGGGCGGTTTCGCTGGTGGTGCCGATGGCCTGCCTCCTGCTCGCCCGCCGGACCGGCGGCGCCCTGCCGACCGGCCCGTTCCTGGCCGCCAGCGTCCTGCTCATCGGGGTCGACCTGGCCCTGGCGGCCGTGGTCCTGCCGTCCGACCGGAACGGCGGGGCCGTGTGGAGCTGGGGTGTCATCGGCGTGACCATCCTGGGTTTCGCCGCCTTCCGCCCTGCCCGCGACGTCCTCATCGTCGCGGCCGCGCACGGCCTCACCGCGATCGGCGTCACGGCCACGGCGCCGGACCGGTCCGGCGCGGCGGCCTTCGCCGTACTCGTCGCGGCCAACGCCGCCGTCACGCCCGCGCTGGTCGCGGCCAGGTACCTGAACCTGTACATCCGGGCGGTCCAGCTGCGCGAGCAGGCCGCGGCCGACCGCCGCCGGATCCATACCCGCTACGCCGCCGAGCGGGCCATCGAGGAGGACGCGGCCTGGCGCCTGCGCTCCCTCCAAGCCGAAGCGGTGCCGCTGCTGGCCGGCGTGGCGGACGGGACCCTGGCCGTGGACGACCCGCAGGTCGCCAGGCTCGCGCGCCGGCTGGGGGCCGACCTGCGGCGGGAGCTGGTGACGGCCCGCAGCAGCAGCCAGTGGCTGCTGCCCGTCTCGTGGGCCGATCCCGGGCCGAGCGTGGAACTGCTCGATCCCCATCACCTCCTCGGGCGCCTGGACGACACCGGCCGCGCCGCGCTGGCCGCGCTGCTCAGCGTGCTGCGCGGCGCCGCCGACTGGCAGCGCCTGTCCGTCGCCCTGGCCCAGGAGGACGATTCCGCTATGGCCGCCGTCACCGTCGTGGCGACCGGCCCCGACGCCGCCATCGCGGCCAGGGATCCCGCCGTCGCGGCGGCGGCTCGCCAGCTCGGCGCGAGGTTCGGCCTGGAGGCGGGCGACGTGCTTGTGGCGGAGACGAACCTGCTCCCCGGGCGTTACGACGGGTAATTTTCCGCAATCCGGCGGGATATCCCAGGTGCCGTGCGAGACTTCAGCCATGCCCACCCGGCGGGACCGGTCAGTGGTCGCGTCACATCAGCCGGGCATCCGCCTGGCCATCGTCGACGACCAGCAGATGGTGCTGTCCGCGCTGCACGCCTGGCTGGGACAGGCCGACGCGGACATCGGCGTGGTCATCGCCGCACCGAGCTGGGCCGGGCTCATCAGCCATCCGGCCTTCCCGGTCGACGTCGTGCTCCTGGACCTCGATCTGGGGGACGGCATCCCCGCCCCGGTGAAGATCTCCACCCTGCGGCAAGCCGGCGTCGCCGTCATCATGATCTCCAACCTCGCCGACCCGGCCCGCATCAAGGCGTGCCTGGCCGCCGGAGCCGCCAGCTACCTGCCCAAGTCCGAGCCCGCCGAGGAGATCCTGCGGGCGGTCAGCGCGGCCGCGGGCGGGCAGGCCTACACGAACCCGTCGCTGGCCGCTCTCCTGGTGGAGGACCAGGAGGTGCGGGCCGAGGCGACGCCCGCGCTCAGCCCGCAGGAACTGCGCGCGCTGACGCTCTACGCCTCCGGCCTGCCGCTGAAGAGCGTGGCCTGGCGGCTCGGCGTGACCGTGTACACCGCCAAGGGCTACATCGACCGGGTGCGCCAGAAGTACGCGGACGTCGGCCGCGAGGCCCACACCAAGCTCGAGCTTCACCTGCGGGCGGTGGAAGACGGCTGGCTGGACGAGCGATAGGCGCGCCGGAGCAGGCCGATGGTCGGGCCGAGATAACAGGCGGCGTTGACCGCTTACCGCGACGGGACCGCGTCGCCTAGCTGAGCGATCCCGCCGCTGGGCACGCGATGAAACTGGGCTTCCAGTGCGCTGGAACGCGCTGAATCCCGGGTTTCATCTCGGGGTGGGCCGGACGTCTAGGTGACCCCGGCCAGGTTGTCCTGGGCGGACGGGTAGTGCTCGCGAGCCGGACCGCGGGCGAAGCCGAGCAGCAGGTTGGTGTTGACCTGGGTCACGAAGCGCGCGGCGGCCGCGGAGATGTTGTGGTCGCTCCCGTCGCCGCCGTACCCGGCCATCATCGACTCGACCCAGCGCATCGTGCCGGACGCGAACACGCCCGCCCCGCTCGCGGTGGTGTAGTACGCGGTGTCGGAGTAGTCCGGCCGGCCTTCGCACACCACCGGGGAATGGGCCAGCACCTCGATCGGGCGCGGCGTCGGGTAGCCCGGTTCGACCCGGTCGTATTCCACCCCGACCAGGTGCGCGAAGGACTGGCCCCGGCGCACTCCGGTGCCGGCGTACAGCCAGTGGTCCGGCTGGTGGATCACGTAGGGCGCGTCGACCGGGTAGCCCGCGTAGATGACGCCGGTCAGCGAGGATTCCGGGTTGGGAGCGGGCGCGGCCCGGTAGTCGGTAGTGGCCAGGGCGGGATGGGAAGCGTACATCGGGTCCTGCGTGACGTCGGACTTGTAGCAGATCACCCCGCGGCCGCCGGTACCGGCGAGCCTGATCCGGCGGAAGCAGGTGTTCGCGCCGAGGAACGCCACGTTGGTGCCGGCGTCCCGGGCCGCGGTGACGGCCGCCCGCCGCTGCGGCGTCCAGTACTCGTCGTGCCCGAGGGTGTAGATCGCGGTCGCGCCCCGCAGGACAGCCGGGTCGCGCTCGATATCCGGGCCGGTCGTGTAGGCCAGCGGGATCCCCGTCCGCTCGGCCAGCACGACGAACGCCCGCTCGTAGATCATGAACCTGGACGCCCCGTCGCCCTGATAGGGCCGGTCGAAGCTCACCTCCAGGGACCGGGTCCCGTAGCTCCCGTCGTCGCCCTGGTACAGGCTGTAGCCGCCCCACTGGTTGTAGGCCTGCCAGGTTTCCGGGGCGTGTACCAGGACGGTCTTGCCCGCGCCCGACACCGACCGCACGACCACGGGGACGTAGCGCTGATGGCCGTTGCTGGCGTCCAGCCGGAGCAGGTAGGCGCCCTCGGGCCAGCCGCCGGTCGGCACGGTGAGCACCGGTTCCCACTGGGTGTACACGGTGCGGGTGGCGGCGGTGAAGGACGCCCCGGGCTGGCGCCGGCCCGGGATCTCACCTGACTGCCAGACCAGGCGCGCCTGCGCGCCGCGGTACCAGCCGACCCGGTACGCCGAGACGCGGAACGACGCCCCGGTCGTGGACACCTGCAAGGTGAACGGCTGGCCGGGGGACACGCTCACCTGGTCGGTATAGCCCTCGACGGCTTCTGGAGGGCCGGCCGAGCGGAGCCAGAAATCCGGATCGCCCGGCCGGTCGTTCTCGGCCACCGCCGGGAGGCGGGCCCGGGAGCGGGCTGGGCTCGGGCGGACGCCCGAACTCCGCGGACGGGACGCGCCGTCCGCGGTACACCCGGCCGCGGCTCCGATCGCCGCGGCCGCGACGGCGCCGAGGATCGTACGGCGACGCGGTCCTTCACTTCCGTTGTTCCTGGGCATTGCAGGCCACCTTGCCCGGACGGTGCTATTTATGTGCGGCCGGGCGGTACGGTTCACCCGGCCCGGCGAATCCGGGTACCTACGATACCGGCCCAGACGGGGCGATGCCCGCCGCGGCGGCGATCCGCGCCGCCTCCGCGACCGCGTCCCCGCCCTCGGGCACGGAGACGACGAGACGGCTGAAACGTCCCGACGACACGTCCACCCGGACCGCGGGCCGCTGGCCGTGCAGCGCGCAGAAGTCGTAACCGTCGCCGTGCTTGCGGGTGCCGAGCGCGACGTGCCCGACGAGGCTGATTCCCGCCATCCGCCAGCCGCGCAGGGTCAGCCACGGCTCGGGGTCGGGCGCCACGGACACGACAGTGGGCAGGCGGACCCGGACGTCTCCGTGGAAACCCCAGATCTTTTCGCCCGGGGTGAGACGGACCACCAGGTCCCAGTTGTCGATGATCAGCTCGGCCATTTGAGGTCGAGGATACGCCGGCGCGGAGCTCAGTATCCCTGGTGGGCGCGAGCCGCCGGGGTCAGCGCCTCGCCCACCGCCTCGACCAGCAGCGTCACCTCGTACGAGACCAGGTCCGTGTCGCACTGAAGCGAGGTCAGGACGGCCAGGCTGGCGCCGTCGCTGATCACCTTGACGAGCATCAGCCCGGCCGCCATCTCCACCAGTGCCTGGGTCGGCGAGCCCGCCTCGAAGATCCGCGCGGCGCCCTGCATCAGGCTGGCCAGCCCGCAGGTGATGAGCGCGAACTGCTCGGCGAAGGCAACCGGGAGGTCCTGCGACCGGGCCAGCAGGACGCCGTCCGCCGACACCACCACCGCGTGCGCGACGTCCGGGACGCGCCGGGTGAAGTCGGTGACGAGCCAGTCCAGATCTCGCCCGTATGCGTAGCTCAACGGTCCGCTCTCTCTCCTGCGTGGGAAGCCTGATCCTCGGCCCGGCGGGCACCGCGCTGGAAGCCGGTCAGGCGGCTGCGGGCCGTCTCAGCCGACCGCTCAGGCGGCCGCTCGGCCGACCGCTGGGGCAACCCGCCCGCCGTCTGCTCCTGGTAACCGCCGGCCGGGGAGGCGGCCGCGCGCTGGCCGCCGCCGGCGGATCCGGGCACCAGGTTCGCGCGCGGCTCACGCACCGGCATCCCGGCCACCGTACGGTCGCCGCGGACGGGGTTGGCGGCGATCTCGGCCGCCTGCTGGCCGCTGGCCCAGCTGGCCGCGGGCGGCGACCAGGCGCTCTCCGGCGGCGGGGAAACCCCAGCTCCGCCGCCGTAAGCCTCGCCGCTGCCGGCCGCCCGGCGGTTGTTGAACCAGTTCGACGCCCCCGGGCCGGCCGGCTGCGCCGTCGCGTGCCCGAGGGTTTGCCCCGTGGCTTGCAGGGCGTAGCTCGGGCCGGTGGCGGTGCGGGTGACCGGGGCGTAGGCATCCGGCTGGCCGCTGGCCACCCGGCTGTCGATGGCAGGGAAGGCCGGGCTGGCCGGGACGGCGGGGTTGGCGTGCTGACCGGGCACGCGCCTGGCCTCGAAGGCGGCCAGCCGCTGGGGCAGGTCGCCGTACTGCTGGCCACCGCGCTCGGCGAGGCTGTCCGGCAGCCACACCAGGGCGGTCAGCCCCTGCGGGTTCCCGGCCCGCAGCCGGACCCGCACCCCGTGCCGTTCGGCCAGGCGGGCCACCGCGTAGAGGCCCATGTGCCTGGAGATCGATTCGTCGATCGGCGGCGGATCATCGAGCCGCCGGTTCATCTCCGCCAGCCGGGTGTCGGAGACGCCGACGCCGCTGTCGCTGACCTGGATCAGCACGCCGCCGCTGGCCAGTTCCTGCACCGACACCAGCACGCGGCTGTCGCTGGCGGAGAACACCGTGGCGTTCTCGATGAGCTCGGCGAGCAGGTGCACGACGTCGGACACCGCGTGCCCGGCCACCATGACCCCGGGCTGGATCCTCAGCGCCACCCGGTTGTACTGCTCGATCTCCGATATCGCGGCCCGGGTCACGTCGGTGAGCGGAACCGGTTCGCTCCATTTCCGCGCGCCCTCGTGCCCGGCCAGCAGGAGGAGGTTCTCGGAGTTCCGGCGCATCCGGGTGACCAGGTGGTCCATGGCGAACAGGTTGGACAGCCGGCCGGGATCTTCCTCGTTCTGCTCCAGGGAGTCGATCATCCGGACCAGCCGCTCGATCAGCGACTGGCTCCGCCGGGACAAGCTGACGAACATCGCGTTGAAACTCCGGCGCAGCAGCGCCTCGTTGCCCGCGAGCCGCACCGCCTCGGCGTGCACCTGGTCGAACGCCCGGGCGACCTGGCCGATCTCGTCCACGGACAGCACGTCGATCGGCGCCACTTCCAGGCTGGCGCCCGGGTCCTGGCTCTCGTCGAGCTGGCGGACCCGCTCCGGCAGCTGCACCGTGGCGACATCGAGCGCGCCTTCCCGCAGCCTGCGCAGCGGCTGGACCAGGGACCGGGCCACGACGAAGGTCGCGAGCAGCACGAGGATCAGGATCACCGCCGTCAGGATGGCGATGAACAGCGCGGACCGCTCCGCGCCCCGCTGCAGGACCTGGGCCCGGTCGACGATGTTCCCGGCCACCCCCAGCTCGACGGTCTGCATCCGGTTGATCGTGTCGGACATCGTCGAATACCACTCGCCGGGCGCGGCCTTGGCACTGATGTTCAAGATGCCGCCGCTGAGGTCGAGCCGGTTGGTGTTGAGCACGAAGTTCTCGATGTTCACCGCGTTCTTGACCTGGCCCCCGGACACGACGCGGTTGAACGTGTTCTGCTCGGCGGGCGTGGCGGTCGCGTCGAACGCGGTCGCCGCGGAGCTCTGCCCCGCCACCGCGGTGACCAGCGCCTCCTGCTCGGCGGCGGGGTAGATCCCTTCGGTGAATGCGTTGTAGAGGATCGCGCGCTGCTGCGCTACCTGGTCCTTCTCCTGCGAGAGCGAGTTGAGCGTCTGGACGTCGTTGCTGAGGGCGGGGTCGTCGGAGCCCTGCGCGATCTGGCCGTTCAGGGCCAGCATGTCGTCGATGGGGACCGCGTAGTCGGCGATCACGATCAGCGCGGGCCCGCTGGCGGAGTCGTTGGTGGCCTGAGCCGAGTCGCGCAACTGGCCGAGGTTGGCGATCTCGGAGCGCACGGTGGCCACCTTGGCCTGGATGTCCGCCGGGAAGGAACCGCCGATCCCGGCGGCCAGCGTCTGGACCTGAGCGGCGGCCGCGTCGGTCGCGTCGTACCAGGGCTGGAGCGCCTTGGGATTACTGACGGGCAGGCGGGCGCACGTCTGGTCGCGCTCGTTGGCCAGGGCCTGGGACAGGACGGTGATCTGCTGCCCGAGGCGGGCGAGCTGTGACACCCGGCTGAACTGGGCCGCGCTGTCGGCCGCCGCCCCGACCCGCAGGCCGCCGAAGACCAGGCCCACCGCGAGCGTCAGCATGATCACCGCGAACAGCCGCCACGACACCGGCCAGTTCCGCAAGGAGAAGGCCTGCGAACTCAGCAGATGGAAATCCGTCGATGTCGCGGCGCGCTCGGTGTCCTCACTGGCACGGAGTCTGGCGCTGGCCCCCCCATGGTTGCCCATAGTTCACATCCTTGTTGGCTGCACACTTTCAAGCCCATGGCCGCTAGCGGCACTCACGCGGTCAGGAAGCTCCTCCAAGCCAGCGGACTCCGACGCGATCAGCCTGCGTTGCCGTAACTGTAATCCGATCATGTCCCAAAGATTCAAGGTATGACCAGGTAACCGGCAATTTCGACGCCGTTGTCCAGATGCCCCTCCGGGGATGACAAGCACGCCCTGGTTATTAGGCTGTGGGGAGGGGGTGATTCGTGGTCGCCAGCGTGCTTCTCGTGATCAGCTTCGCGCTGATGGTGGCCGGCGCGGTGGTGTTCACCAACGCCGTCGAGTGGGCCGGCGTGCGCCTCGGCCTCGGCCGCAGCGCGGTCGGCAGCGTCCTGGCCGCCGTGGCCACCGTGATGCCGGAATCGCTGATCCCGGTCGTCGCCGTCATCAGCGGGGGCCAGCAAGCCGACCCGGTCGCGATCGGGGCCATCATCGGGGCGCCGTTCCTGCTCGCCACCCTGGCCATGGCGGTCTGCGCCGCCGCCGCGCTCATCTACCGGGCCCGGCGCACCAGCCCGCGGCTCCAACCCGACCGCAACGCCACCGCCCGGGACCTGTACGTCGTCCTGGGGGCCCTGGTGCTCGCCATCGTCGTCGGGCTCGCGGATTCGTTCCCGCTACGCCTAGCCGGCGCGGCGCTGCTGGTCGTCGCCTGGGCGGCGCTTACCTGGAAGACCATCGCCCGGGGCAGGCAGGAGGGCGGCGGGGACGAGCCGGGCAGCTTGTACTTCGACAACACCAAGGATGACCCGCCCACCAACTTCCAGATCATCGCCCAGGTGCTGGTCAGCATCGGCATGCTCATCGGCGGAGCGCAGCTGTTCGTGGGCAACATCGAGCACCTGGCGACCGGCCTCGGCGTCGACCCGCTGATCCTGACGCTGGTGATCGCGCCGCTGGCCACCGAGCTCCCGGAGACGCTCAACAGCGTGATCTGGGTCCGCCAGGGCAAGGACACCCTCGCCCTGGGCAACATCACCGGTGCCCTGGTCATCCAGTCCATGCCGCTGGTCGCGTTCGGCATGCTGACCACCGGCTGGCGGCTGCCCGATCCCGCCCTGGCCGCCATGGTCGCCGCGGGGGCCGGTGCCGCGCTCAGCCTGGTGGCCGTGCGGTACGCCGGCCGCCGGCCGCTGCCGTTCGTCGGCTGCCTGGCCGGCCTGTACCTGGGCGGGGTCGCCTCGATCATCGTCATCACGTGACCGCCGAGTGCGAAGTGAGGTAGTGACGGGTGGATCTGCAGCTGGCCGGACGGCGGGCGCTGGTGACCGGAGGGAGCCGCGGCATCGGCAAGGCCACCGCGGCCGCGCTGCTGGCCGAAGGAGCCGACGTGGCGATCGCGGCCCGTGACCGGGCGCAGGAGCGCCTCGGCGGGATCGACATCCTGGTCAACTGCGCCGCGCGGTCGGCCGGGCAGGCATCGCCGCTGTCGCTGCCCGAGATCACCAGCGACGCGTTCTGGTCCGACGTGAACGTCAAGGTCCTGGGCTACCTGCGGTGCGCCCAGGCGGTCGCGCCCGGCATGGTCGCGGCCGGCCTGAACCTCACCCGCACGCTCATCGACGCCAGCCAGGTGGCGGCGGTGATCACGTTCCTGGCGTCGCCCTTGTCGGTCTCGGTGAACGGCGAGTCGATCGCGTGCGGCGGCGGAACGCCCGGCGTCATCCGCTATTAGCTGTTTTTGCCACCTCACGTTCGGCGTGCGCGGAGCGTTTGCCTGGTGAGGAAGGAGCTAGCCGCGATGATGCAGCCGTTCGAGAAGGTCGTGGAGCAGCACGGCGGGACCGTGTTGCGGGTGTGCCGGGTGGTTCTCGGCGTCCACGACGCCGAGGACGCGTGGTCGGAGACCTTCCTGGCCGCGATGCGCGCCTACCCGGACCTGCCGGACGACGCCAACACCGAAGCCTGGCTGGTCACGATCGCCCACCGCAAGGCCATCGACGTGCTCCGGGCCCGCCAGCGGCAGCCCGCGCCGGTCGGCGACCTGCCCGAGCCGCCGTCCGCGCCCGGTGCGCCGGGGGCCGGGGATACCGGCCTGTGGCAGGCGGTCGCGGCACTGCCGGCCAAACAGCGCCAGGCGGTCGCGTACCACTATGTGGCCGGCCTGGCCTACGCCGAGATCGCCAGGATCCTCGGCGGCACCACCGACGCGGCCCGCCGGGCCGCGGCCGATGGCATCAAGAACCTGCGAAAGAAGTACCCGGGCGCGGGCACGGAAGGAGCGCCAGCATGAACAGCTATTTCGCCTCCCCTTCGGATGGTGAGACCCTCGCCGGGCTCAGGCACCGGCTCGGGCTCGCGGCCGAAGCGGAGGGCCTGCTCGACGTGGCCTACACCACGATCGATTCGCCGGTCGGCCCGCTCCTGCTCGCGGCGACGCCGCAGGGCCTGGTGCGGGTGGCCTACGCCGTCGAGGACCACGACCGGGTCCTGTCTACTTTGTCGCAGCGGCTCAGCCCGCGCGTGCTGCGGGCGCCGGGGCGGCTCGACGCGGCGGCGCGGGAACTCGACGAGTACTTCAGCGGCCGGCGCCGGGTCTTCGGCCTGCCGCTCGACCTGTCCCTGTCCAGCGGGTTCCGGCAACTGGTGCAGCGGCACCTGCCCGAGATCGGGTACGGCCAGACCCGCACCTACAGCCAGGTCGCGGCGCTGGTCGGCAACCCGAGGGCGGTCCGGGCCGTCGGCACCGCGTGTGCCACCAACCCGCTGCCGGTCATCGTGCCCTGTCACCGGGTACTGCGGTCCGACGGGACACCCGGCGGTTACGTCGGCGGCCCCGGCGCCAAGCAGACGCTGCTCAGCCTGGAGGGTTCCGCCGCCCCATGACCTACATTCTGCTGGGCGCGGACGGCAGGACGCAGGCGTCGGACGTGAAAGGGCAGTGGGGCGGCCACCGTGGCCTGCGGATCTACGGCCGCCTCGACTGCCCGTCGGCGCGGCGCGCGATCGCCCGCGGCGGCTACGTGCGGCACCGCGTGTTCTTCGCCGACGAGGCGACCGCCCTGGCGGCCGGCTACCGTCCCTGCGCTGCTTGCTGCCCCGGCCGCTATCAAGCCTGGAAAGCCGCACGCCTCAGCGGCCGCTCCCGCACCGTCGGCACCAGCTCCCGCGCGGTACCGGGGCCCCGCAACCACGGCAATGCTCCATTGTCGTGGTTCTGACCACCATGATGTTCCATCGTGGTGGTTCAGCAGCCCCAGCCCCGGAACTCGGACCGCGATCAGGGGCACCACCGGCACCACCCGCACCGCGACCCAGGCGCGTAGCCTCTACCCGGTAACGGGCGAGGGCGGGCTGGCTGGAGGATGCCGTCGCTGACTTGCCAGGTGCCGCCGTCGGCGGTGGCGCCTGCTAGGCCGGGCAGGTTGTACGCGCCGACTAGGTCGATCACGCGCCGGGTGCCGATGGCGGCGAAGGCGATGGTGCGTTCGGGCCGCCAGGGGGTGGACCACAGCAGGCGCCGGGTCATCTGGGCCCAGCCGGTCGCCGGGCCGGCCATGACCCACAGGTTCGGCTCGGCGGCGGCGAACCGCGTGGCCTGGCGGAGCCAGGAGGCGGCCGACTCGGGCCAGGTGACGGTGCCGATGATGGTTCCGCCGGCCGCCTGGAAGCGGCGCGCGAAGCCGTCCGCCGCCCTGGTGGCCGCGGGGGAATTCCCACTCCCGATGGCGACGGTCCGGGCGCCGCGGCCGAGGGCGAGTTCCGTCAGGCGGGTGAGTTCCGCGTCGGTCGCCTCGATCTCGGCCAAGGGCCCGGCTGCGCCGGGCGGGAGCAGTGGCGATTCGGTCATCGTTCCTCCAGGGCATGGAAGCGTGCCGTGGCGAAGCGGGCTTCGCCACGGCA
>JBEKJP010000081.1:0-34896 GCA_050011155.1 Streptosporangiaceae bacterium | reverse complement strand
GCGATTAAGGCTCGCGAAGGAGACTCCGCGGTTTATTTCCCGACGCGTCCGTCAGGACAACGACGATGGAGCATTGCCGTGGCTGGCGGCGGCCCGGGACCGCGCGGGAGCTGGTACCGGTGATGCGGGAGCGGCCGGTGAGGCGCGCGGTGCGGCTAGCCCGCCTGCCAGGCCGGAACTAGCTGGAATTCCGGCGTGGATACTCCACGTGAAGGAGTCCGGGTGAGCTACCGGGTTGGTTCGCCGGTATCGTCGCCGCCTTGCCGCCAGTTCCGGGCGAGGGCGACCAGGCCACGAACCACGTCGGGAGGCAGCCCCGGAGTGCTCGCGATATGCCACAGCGTCGGGTCTTCGTATTCGGCCTGACCAAGATCGGGCGATCCCGCCTTGGGTTCCCCGCCCGCGAGTATCCGCCGGCACGAACCCGGGGCCCAGCCGAGCCGGTTCTCGACCATGCCGAGGGTGCTGGGAGAAACGTGCTGGCCGTTCTCGAGCTTTCCCAGCGTCCGCTCGGTCACCCCAGTCGCCTCGGCCAAGGCCCGCCTGTCTCGCATGC
Source organism: Streptosporangiaceae bacterium (assembly GCA_050011155.1). Classification (GTDB taxonomy): domain Bacteria; phylum Actinomycetota; class Actinomycetes; order Streptosporangiales; family Streptosporangiaceae; genus Palsa-504. The sequence goes on along the minus strand of JBEKJP010000081.1, from coordinate 34,340 downwards.
CTAGCTCGACCCGGCGTGCGACGACGTAGTCGGCAAGCCGTTGCCAGTCCTCACCGGCCATGTGACCGCCCTTTCCGCGACTCGATGCTAGTCCCGCCACCGGCCACATGACCATATCTACCTGAAGAAGCCAGAAAATTCTAGCTCTTCCCCGGACATCTGACGACAGGTAGCTGCATATCTCTTCTCAGATCATCTCATCTGTGCTCTTTACTTCCTACCTGTACTCATCTATGGTCCTAAATACAGGAAGCATCTTCCTGTTTCTTCCTAAATCTACTAGGATCATCGTGCTGCAGGTCGGCGGCGTCCTTGCGCCTACGTGGAGGGGAGCGCAAGGGCGTTCCGGCCACGCCGCCAGCCGTCCGGACCGCAGCTAGCCGAGCGGGCTCGGCGCGTCGTACTCGATCCTCAGCACGGGCTGGCCACTAGGCAGCGTGACCTGTCGTATGGATGCGGGGAGGTATTCAGCCCGCTGCGCGTCAATGAGCGCTCGCATCCAGCCGGGGTACGGGGCACGGGTCAGGTGCGCCGCGCTGGCCGCCGTGGCCAAGTCCACTGACCGCCGCAGGCTGGCAGGTCCGCCGCCAGGCGACTGGTTGTCGAAGTCCACGATGTGCACGAGGTGGTTTTCGGCCATGATGGCGAGGAGCTGCGGCAGCCGGGGGTCGACATCGCCGCTGAGAAGTTGTGCTCTGGCCGTGGCCGAGGCCTTGATATGGCCGTTCGCAAGCAGCTGGGCGTCGTTCGCCTTCCTGTTCCGCAGCGCCGTTCGCCGATCGGCGTCGTACGTGGCGGCGCCGCCGGGATAGACCAGCAGGATGTCGATCCTGGCGGCCGCGGAGCCGAAGCTGGCGATGGTCGCCGGAGCGTAGACGGAGGCTAGCCGGCTCCCGTACTGGGCCCGGATGGGCCCGGTGGCGACCACCAGGGCAGAGCCGAGCGGGTCATTCGACCCAGGCCCGAGCGCCATGACGTTCGCGGCCGGGAAGCCCCCGGTGACCAGATCCGCGCATACCTGGGGGTCACATGACACGATCGCGGCCCGACTGACCTGCTGCAGGATCCAGGCGACGGCATCTTTCCTAGCCGCGGTCTCAGCGGTGAGTTCCTGGTTCACCGGAGCATGGTTGCCCGCTAGCTGTTCAGACGCGGCGCCGGGCCGAGGGAGATTGAAGGCGAGCACGCCGAGCGCGGCGACCAGCAGACCCGTCGCCAGCAGCACAGGCGCCCGCCGGTGCCACCGGACGCGATGGCTCCCGTGCCGCGCCGACCGGGACCCGGAGGACCCGGACGCCGGCCGGGCGGCGATCAGACCCTCGCCGCTGCCGTGCCGCGGCTTCGGCGGCATGGCCGGCGCACGCTGCGAGCCGGACACCTCCTCACCCACGGCCAGCGCGGCGGCCATGGGCGGTATTGGCCCCGCGAGCCGTGCTCCGGCGGCTACCAGCTCGCCGAGCACCTCGCGGGCCGACGGCCGCCTGGCCGCGTCCTTGTTGAGGCAGCGGTAGACCAGCGAGCCCAGTGGTTCGGGAAGCCTGCCCATGCGTGGCTCGGCATGAAGGATGGCGTACGCCGTGGCGGTCAGCGAGTCGCCCTTGAAGCACATCTCACCGGTACCCGCGAATACCATCGTCACGGCCCACGACCACATATCGGCCGCCGCGGTCACCCGGGTCCCAGCCAGCTGCTCAGGGGACATGTAGGCCGGAGTTCCGAGAGTGACGTCGCCGGAAAGGACCGTGGTCATCCCGGGCACAGCCGCCAGCCCGAAGTCGATCACCACTGGCCCGTCGGGTCCGAGCAGGACATTGCCGGGCTTGAAGTCGCGATGCACCATCCCCGCGGCATGCACCGCGCCCAGCGCGGTCAGCGTGGCGACGGCGATGCGCTCGAGGGCGGCGCCGCCGCGCGGCCCGGATTGCTCGACCAGCTCGACCAGCGATGGCCCGCTGACGTATTCACTGACAATGAACGGCCGCCGTTCGAAGATCCCCGCGTCCAGGACTTGTGCGGTGCAGAACCGGGCGACCCGCTGCGCCGCGGCGACCTCCTTCAGGAAGCGGCTCCGGACCTGCGGGTCGGTCGTCGGCGGCAGCAGCTTGACCGCCGCCGGACTTCCGTCAGGACCCTCAGCCAGGAACACAACGCCCTGCCCGCCCTCCCCGAGGCGGCCGAGCAACCCGTAGACACCCACCTGGCGCGGATCTGTGTCACGCAAGGCGAGCATCTCAGGCATTGTGGGCCAAGCCGATGTCACCTGGCCATTTTGCCTCCGGCGGCTCGACGCCCGCCACCATTCCATTCACTACCAGCGACCCGTTAATCCATCGGTATAAACCACTGGGTCGTGTGTTGCGTATGGTGTGGATGTGACCAAACCGGAGCGCAGCGGGGCTGGCCGCCGTTAGATGGTGCTGGCACTCCGCCCGTTCGGCATCTTATTTTGACCGAACGGGCGGGATAGCTCGCTCCCCCGCCACCGCGTGCCCGGGTAACCCGGTCACAGCACACCGCGCCGCTGGAGCACCTGGAAGCAGACCCAGCCGGCCGGGATGGGCAGCCAGAACGTCACCAGGCGGAACAGGAGCACCGCTGGTATCGCTTGGTGCGCCGGGATGCCGATGGCGGTCAGCCCGGCGGCCAGGACGGCCTCAACTCCGCCGAGCCCGCCGGGCGTCGGCGTAGCCGACCCCACCGCGTTGCCGGCCAGGAAGACGACCGCGGCGGCCAGGATGGGCGGATGGGCGCCCACCGACCGCAGGGCCGCGACCATAGCGACCACGTAGGCGGCCGTGAGCAGCAGGTTCGCGCCGGCGCCGACGGTCAGCCGGAGGGGATGGGACACGGCGTCAAGCAGCCGGGGCCCGATATCGCGCAGGTGCGGCCACACGGTGCCGATCACCTTCTTGCGGGTCTGCGGCACGGCCAGCGTGGCAACGACGGCGGCAGCGATAACCGCGAGGCCGATCAGCACGTCGCCGCCCGGCGCGATCTTGAACTGGCTGAGCCCCGAGCCGGTGAGCACGCCCAAGATGATCAGCAGCAGCACCGTGGTGACGATGTTCACGAGCTGCGACACCGTGACCGCGGCGGCGATGGTTCCCTCGTCCACCTTCTCGCGGTGCAGGTAGCGCGCGTTGACGGCCACATGGCCCACGGTCGGCGGCATCGCCACCCCGACGAACGCGCTGGCCAGCTGGACGAAGAAGCCGCGCCAGATGGACAGGCGCCGAGGAACGAACGCCGCGATGCCGATGGCGGCTCCCAGGTAGGTCACCGCCGATCCGAGCACCGCGACAACGAGCCAGCCCGGGTTGGCCCGGCTCAGCGTCCCGAGGACGTTCACGCCGGAGATCTCGCCGATGAGCAGGTAGGCGGCAACGGTGAGGGCGACCGCGCTGATCACGGTACGCAAGCGGAAGCGTTCCAGCCGCGGGGCGGCCGGCGCCACGCCATGATCGCCGAGCAGCTCATGCCTGATCTCATTGAGCGAGCCGGTGGCCGCCCTCGCGGCCCGCCAGCCCCACGGCGCGAGGGCGACCGGCTGCACCACGGACGCGACCGCGACCTGGTCCACCGGGCCGTAACCGGCCCGCAGCGCCGCCACGGCGCCGGCCGGCCCGCAGGTCACCGCCAGCGTCGCCAGGGCCTGCACCAGGTCGAGACGGCGGGCAAGTTCGCTGGCGCCGGGCTCGGCCGCCTCGAGCGAGCAGAACCCCGCCCGATTCGCGGACATGAACACGTTGCCCGCCCGCACGTCACGGTGCGCGACGCCCGTGTCGTGCAGACAGCGCAGGGACGCGAACAGTGACGTCGCGCCGGCCAGCCGCGCCGCTCCGGCTTCCGGCTCGCTGTCCGGGATGGTCGTGACGAGCACCAGCGTCTCACCAGGCATCTCGCCAAGCAGCCGGACCGCGGGACTGGGCACCCCGGCCTGCTGCGCCAGGCAGCCGGCCAGGGCAAGCCGCTCGACGCGGGCGCGGGAACCGAGCGCGACGTGCCCCGCGAGCGCCGGCCGGAGGCGGGCCAGCGCCCACAGCCGGCGGACCAGGCCCGACCCGCGGGTGTCGCGGCCGGACAAGTGAACGCGAATCCGGGTGCCGTCGGCCAGCCTCCCCTCCAGCCGGGCGCGGCTGGAATCGGCGACCGACAGGTCCGCGGCCTGGACGCCCCGGCCGGTCAGCCAGGCAGAAAGCTCGGCCATACCCGGCAGGACCGAGGCCGCACCGAGCAGCCAGCGCACCACCCAGCCCACCAGGAGGCCACCGGACGCCACGACCGCCACCGCGAAGGGCGTGAGGGTGCCGACGGCCAGCCCGCTAAGCAGCAGCGCCGCCCCCGCACGCGGCCACCAGCGCGACCAGTGCGAGAGCCGGGACAGGTCGGTTCCCACCACGAACGCGACGAACGCGGTATCCACCACGAACATCGACGGGTTGCTGCCGTGCAGGACCGCACCCTGCACGGCCGCGTGCTCGGCCCGCCAGACGACCGAGGCGATGACGGCCGCCGCGGCACCGGCCAGCCCGGCGGTGACCGCGTTCCGCGCGTCCCGCCACTGGCTGCGCGCCAGCACGACCAATGACACGATCAGCAAGACGAAGCAGGCCACTCCGGCCGCCACGGCGGCCGAGTACGACAGCCAGCGCGGGATATGCAGCAGCCACCCCGAGACGTCGTCGGCCACCTCGGTGCTGCCGAGGGGCAGCGCCCGGATGACGCCAAGCACCACGGCGACGACCACGAAAGCGAAACCCGCGAGCAGCAGGTCGGCGGGACGGCGCACCCGATCCGCGCCGGCTCGCCTGCGAGCCCCGTCCGGGATGGCTTCGGCCGGGCGGTCAGCCACGCCGGGTCCACCCCGCGCTTCCTCGCCTGCGCCCGTCACCATGCCATGCCGCTACCCTGTGTATCGCGTGGTAACCCGGTCAGGCCCGTCCGCCGCGCGATCCGGCCGCGAGGAACGCGGTTCCGAAGAACAATTCAGTCCAGGAGAAATCGGTCAGTTCTTCCTGCATGGCTACGCGAATCGCCTCCCACGGACGGCGCATGGTCCACTCGTCTATGGCGGCGAAAGGCCGCACGATCGCGGTTCCGAGCCGCGCTATCCACTCAGGCGTGTTGCCGGGAACCTTGAGATCAAGCACCGCCCAGCGCCCGCCTACGGAAAGGGCCCTGGCGCCGTGGGCGATGACCTCCGCGCACTCGGGCACCTGCGTCAGGGCGTAGGTGGACAGGATCGCGTTGACCTCGTCGGGGAAGTAGAAGCCGGCCGCGTCGGCCTGCACGAGGCTGACGTTGCTCCACCCGTTCTTCTTGATCCGGTCCTGGGCGCGGGCGAGCATCGCGTCGGTCAAGTCGACGCCGACGATCCGGCCGCGGGGACCGACCGCCATCTCGAGCAGCCGGAAGTTCAGGCCGGTGCCGCAGGCCAGGTCGACCACGGTGTCACCCGGGCGAAGGCCGAGCGCTCGCACGGCCTGGATGCGCTGTGCCCGCTGGGGGTAGCCGGGCGCGGGATAGAGCCGGGACGTGACGTCGTAGTGCTTCGCCTTCTTGCGGTACGTCTCGATCAGGCGCTCTTGCGGGCGGTCGACCTGGGTCACGACGCGCTCCTCGATGCGCCCTTGCGCGCATCGGACTCGACCGCGGCCTTGATCGCCACCATCTCGATGTCGCTGACGCGCTGAATCCTGCCCTTGAGCAGGCCGGCCGGGATCGCGCGCATGATGCCCGCGAGGTCGACCTCAATCCACATCATGGCGTCGGTCTGACCGCCGTCGGCCGGCTCGAATTCCATTCCCCAGCGCGCCGCGGAGGTACCCATGGGCCCGGCGAACGCCAGGTGGTGGGGCGCCTCGGTCACGGTCACCCCCTGGCTCCGGCGGCGGCTCGTCCCGAGTATCCCCTTCGCCCGCTGTTCCACCCGCGCGCCGGGCTCAAGCGGCCCGCCGCCGGGGACCCAGCCTTCGAGAACCGTCGGCGCCCACTCCGGCCAGCGTCCGACGTCACAGAGATACGCATACGCCTCGTGGACGCTGCCGGCGATGGTTATCCGGCTCTCGGTTCTGAATGTCATCGGGCGGACTTCTCCTTCATCAGTGCGTTGGCTATCTCCTGCGTGCTCTGTTCCCAGCCAGGCAAGGTCGACTGCCGCTGGCGGGCGGCGGCCCGCAGCCGGTGCCGGTGGCGCTCGTCGTCCAGCCAGCCGGCCAGCGCGGCGGCGAGGGCAGCCGCATCGCCGGGCGGGATCAGCTGACCGGGAAGGGTGCCATCGGCGGTGGAGCCGAGCGCTTCGGGCAGCCCGCCGACGGCGGCGGCTATGACGGGCACGCCGTGGGCGAGCGCTTCGGTGACGGTCATGCCGTAGGTCTCCGCGCGGGACGGCGCGACCAGCAGGTCGGCGGTGGCATACGCGTGGCTGAGGGCCGCGCCGGTCAGGACGCCGGCCAGCCGGACGCGGTGGTCGTAGCCCAGGCGCGCGATGCGGGTCCGCAGTTGTCCGGTGAAGTCCGGGTCGCGGTCGGGCGATCCGGCCAGCACGCAGTGCCAGTCCCGGTCGGCGAGCTCGGCCAGGGCCTCGACCAGGAGGTCCTGCCCCTTGTGCCGACCGAGGACTGCGACGCAGATCAGGCGGCCGCGGACGGGCCGGGCGGGGGCAGCGACCCGGTCGACGCCCGGCCGGGCGACGTGCACCCGGCCGGCCGGGATCGCGTACCGGGTCAGGACCTGCTGGCGGGTCCATTCGCTGGTCACGACCACGCCCGCGACCGCGCGGAGCACGGCCTGTTCCGAGCGTTCCGCGCTGGCGTCATGGTGGGTGCCGACGGCGGTGGCGAGCGGCATGTGCAGCAGCACCGTCATGCGTATCCGCTCGGCGTGCGGAAGCAGCTGCGCGGCGGCCGGCGAGGCGATGAGCCCGTCGATCAGGACGGCCTCACCGTCTCCGATGGCGGACACGATGCGGGCCAGGTCGGCGCGGGCGCCCGGACCGGGTACCGGCCACGCCCCGGCGACGGTCACGACCAGGACCTCCCAGCCGGCCTCGGCCAGCCCGGCGCAGACCCGCTGGTCATAGATGTTGCCGCCGCTCGGCTGGCCGGGATCGTCGAACCCCGCGGGGACGACTACGTGGACCCGCACCGAGCCAGCCTCCCCCTTGTGCCTGAGGTGAACCACACCCGCCGCCGATCCGTCATACCTGACACCAGGTAATACGCGGAAGCGACGGGCGCGGTTCGACCCGGGACAGGATCGACGAGCACCATTGCTGACGGCGCTAGAGCGGGCCCGGGCGACCGCCTTCCCGGCGGGCCAGTACGTAGGCCAGGAGAGCTTCATGCGGGCGGCCGAGATCCGGGGGCTGGCGCACCAGGCCCGGGTCGGCCCCGGCGTCTCGGTGCTCGACCTGTGCTGCGGGGTGGCCGGCCCCGGCCGGATGATCACGGCGGAGTCGGGCTGCCGTTACCTGGGGGTCGATCACTGCGCCAGCGCACTGGCCACCGCCCGGCGGCTAGCGGGGAAGCTTCCCTGCCGCTTCGAGCAAGCTGACCTCCCGCCGCTGCCCGAGGGCCGCTTCGAGGTGGTGTTCCTGCTGGAGACGATGCTGGCCTTCGCCGACAAGGAGGCCTTGGCGGGTGAGGTGGCGCGCGTGCTTGAGCCGGGCGGGCGGTTCGCTTTCACGGTCGAGGAAGGCCGCCCGCTCACCCAGCGGGAGCGAGCCCAGATGCCCGCCGCCGATACGGTCTGGCCCATCGAGCTGGCGGAACTGACGAACGTGCTGCGCGCCGCGGGGCTGGCCGTGACCTGGCAGCAGGAGCACAGTTCGGCCCATCACGCGACTGCGACGGCGCTGCTGCGCAGTTACCGAGCTGATTCACCGCGGATCGCCGGCCAGATCGGGCAGCGGGCCACCGCCGACCTGATCACGGCCCATCAGCTGTGGAGTGACTGGCTCGGCCGCGGGCGCGTGCGCAAGTTCGCGATGGTGGCAGAAAAGCAATGACCAGCTCCGATGAAGCCTCGATGACCTTCGACTATGCCCGCTACCTGGCCGCGAAGACGACCGTGGACGACCGGGCGCTCAACCGGCCGGTGCTGGCCGAGTTGCGCCGCCTCATGCCCGCGGGCGCGCCGCGGGTGCTGGAGGTCGGCGCCGGCCTGGGGACGATGGCGGCCCGGCTGCTGGACTGGGGCGTGGTCGGCGCGGGCGAGTACATCCTGCTGGACGCGGACCGGCCGCTGCTTGATGATTCTCGCCGGTGGCTGCGCGACTGGGCGGCCGCGCGGGGGCTGCCCAGCGACCCGCGCCCCGATGGGCTGCAGATCGGTGATCTGCGGGTGCGCCTGGAGCACGCCGAGCTCAGCCGGTACCTGGAGGCCGCCCACGAGGTGCGGGCCGATGTGCTGATCGCCAACGCCGTACTGGATCTAGTAGAGGTGCCCGCCGTCTTGCCCGGATTGCTGCGGTTGCTGGCCCCCGGCGGCGTCTACTGGTTCACGATCAATTACGACGGCGAGAGCATCTTCGAGCCCGGCCACCCCCACGACGACCAGGTCATGCGGGCCTACCACCGCGACATGGACGAGCGCGTCCGCTACGGCCGACCGGCCGGTGAAAGCCGGACCGGCCGCCACCTGTTCCACCAGCTGCGGGCGGCGGGGGCGCCCGCGCTGGCGGCCGGGTCGTCGGACTGGGTGGTAAGCGCCGGCCCGGACGGGAACTACCCAGCCGATGAGGGTTACTTCCTGCGCAGCATCCTGATCACGATCCAGGGCGCGTTGCGGAGTCGCCCGGATTGGGTGGAACCGGCGGACCTGGCCGGCTGGCTGGCTGTACGCGGCCGGCAACTGGCTGCGGGTGAGCTGGTCTACATCGCCCACCAGCTTGATTTCGCGGGCCGGGCGCCCGGCTAGGGCGCCTCGGCGGCGCCGTCAAGACTCCGGAGGAGCAGCTCATGCCCTCCGCGCCTGGCCTTGGCGGTCAGGTAGGCGGCGTTGGTCTCGTTGAGGTGCAGGGCGGTGGGGACCTGCCGGGCGATCGTGATGCCCTGGCGGGCCAGCTGAGCGCCCTTGTCCGGGTTGTTGCTCAGCAGCGCGATGCGGCTGGCGCCGAGCGCGTGCAGCATCTGGGCCGCGCTGGTGTAGTCGCGCTCGTCGGCCCGGTGACCGAGCGCGAGATTCGCGTCGTACGTGTCCAGGCCACGGTCTTGCAGCTCGTAGGCGTCGAGCTTGTCGTACAGTCCGATGCCGCGCCCCTCCTGGCGCAGGTACAGCACGTACCCGCCGTGTTCGGTGATCCGCTCGATCGCTTCGCGCAGTTGCGGCCCGCAGTCGCAGCGCTGGCTGCCGAACACGTCACCGGTGAGGCATTCACTGTGCAGGCGCACCAGCGGCAGGCGGGCCGCGGCGGGCCGGCCGAGTTCGAGGGCCACATGCTGCTGCGCGTCGGCCAGGCCGGTGAAGGTGACGGCCGTGACCGTGGTCGAGTAGCCGTCCGCCAGACGCAGCGGGATGCGAATACGCCGGCGGATCGCTGCCGCCTGGATCGCACTGGTCACGGGACCAGCCGTTCGGCCGCGCGCCAGGTCGGGCGCCCCGTCAGCGGCGCTGGCTCAGGCACTCTCGGGTGTCCCCGGCGCCGGCCAACGGCGTCCCTCGCCAGCAGGCCCGCGCCCGGGGCCACCGCGGCCAGCATGATCACCGCGTAGAGGGTGGCGACCGTGACCCCGTTAGCCGCGCCGAGCCCGGCGGCGGCGAAGGCCCAGGCGGCAATACCCTCCCGCGGCCCCCACCCGCCGACACTCAAGGGGATCCCGGCGGCGATCTGGACGACCATCAGCAGCGCGATCAGTTCGCCCAGGGGCGCGGTGCAGCCGGCGACCCGGGCCGCGATGACGAACGTGGCCGTGTGCCCGGCCACGACCAGCAGCGAGGCCAGCGTGACCTGCGGCCACACGCCCGCGACGAGCAGGCCGCGGCGACCGGCGACCGCCACGACCAGCGCAGCACACCCGGCCACACCCGCGATACCCGCCAGCACGTACGGCAGCGCGGGCCGGACCGGCGAGGGCAGGGTCAGCAGCACCACGGCGGTCACCACGGCCTGGATGACCTGACCGCACAGCCGTTCCCACGCCACCGCGCGCACCCCCTGCGCGACGTCCCCAGCGCGCCGGCCCTGCGTGACCGCCCGGTGCACGTCGCCGAGAATCCCGCCCGGGAGCACGGAGTTGAGGAACAGGGAACGGTAGTAGGCGCCGGTCGCGACGGGCAGGTCGATGTCGGCGCCGAGGGCCCGGGCGACGACCCGCCACCGCCAGGCCGAACACACCGTGGTCAGGGCGGTGAGCGTGACCGCGGCCACGATCGCCTGCCAGGTGACCGCGCGCAGCCCGTCCTCGAACGGCGCCGCGCCCACCAGCCGCACGAGAAACCACAGCACGGCGACGCCGGCGGCCAGCCGCAGCAGCGACAGGCCGAACCGGCGGACGGCCGGACCGATCCCGGCCGGAACTGAGTGCAGGGGCGCCACACTGGTTACACGGGCCGATTAGACAAATAGTTCAACCGTCCGGCTCCGGCCGCGTGAACCAGCGTGACCGCGCCCCCGTTGTTCCTAAAAGGGAAGACGGGCCATGGCCACGGAGACGGGAGCGCGGTGCGTACTATTCAGCTGCCGACGATTCAGCTCGAAGAAAAAGGCGCACTGGCTGCGATCCGGCTCGCGGCGATCGGCGGGCTGGCCGCCACCGCCGTCCTGCTCGGCGTCGTGTCCGTCACGGCCGGTCTCGGCGTGGCCGGCTGGATCACCGGCCTGGTCACCGGGGCGGCGGCGGCCGCGCTGATGGTCACCGCCCGGATGCGCAGCGACCAGCCGGCGATACACCCGGCGGACTGGATCACCCTGACCCGGGCGATGCTCATCGCCGGGGTCGCGGGGCTGGTGGCCGACTCGTTCGGCCGATCGGTGTCGATCATCGCGCTGCTCACGCTGTCCTCCGCCGCGCTGGCCCTCGACGCGGTAGACGGCCTGGTGGCGCGCCGGACCGGCACCGCCACCGCGCTGGGCGCCCGCATCGACGGCGAGGCCGACGCCTTCCTCATCCTGCTGCTCAGCATCTTCGTGGCCCGGGATTACGGCAGCTGGGTGCTGGTCATCGGCGCCGCCCGCTACGCGTTCCTGCTGGCGGGCTGGCTGATGCCGTGGCTGCGCGCGCCGCTGCCGCCCCGGTTCTGGCGCAAGGTCGTGGCCGCGGTCCAGGGCATCGTGCTCACCGTGGCCGCCTCCGGAGTGCCCAGCCGCCTGGCCGGGATGACCGCCGTCGCCGTCGCGCTGCTGCTGCTGGCCGAGTCGTTCGGCCGCGACGTGATCTGGCTGTACCGCACCGGCGCCGGCCCGCGCACCCGCCGGGCGGTGCGGATCGCCATCACCGGGCTGGCGCTCGCGCTCCTGTGGTTCGATCTCGTGGCGCCCGACCGTTCCGTCCAGCTCACCCCGGCCGCCTTTGTCCGCATCCCGGTGGAAGGGCTGGCCCTGGTCGCAATCGCGGTGGTGCTGCCGGCCCGGCCGCGACGGATCGTGGCCGCCGTCGCCGGAATCCTGTTCGCCCTGATCACGATCCTCAAGATCCTCGACATAGCGTTCCGCGCCGAGATCGGGGAGGCGTTCAACCCGGTGCTCAACTGGGGCGACATCTCCCCGGCCATCGGCGTGGTGCGCGACGCGATCGGCGGCACGCTCACGAACATCGCGCTCGTCGCGATCGGGCTCGGCCTGATCCTCGCCGCCGGCGCGATCACCGCATCAGCGATTCACATCACCGCTGTGGCCGCCCGGCATCGCCGGGCCGCGGTTCGCGCACTCGCCGGCCTCACAGCGGTCTGGGCACTGTGCGCGGGCCTGTCACTGCAACTCGTCCAGGGAGCCCCGGTCGCCTCGACCAGCACCGCGGGTCTGGCCGTCGCGCAGGTGCGCGACACCGAGACAGCGCTCCGCGATCAGCGCCACTTCGAGCAGGCCCTCCACGGATCCGACCCTGAGGCCAGCATCCCCGCTTCTGACCTGCTCACCGGATTGCGCGGCAAGGATGTCATCATCGCCTTCGTCGAAAGCTACGGGCAGGTCGCCGTCCAGGGCAACAGCTTCTCGGCCGGCATCGACGCCGTCCTGCGCCAGAGCACCGCCTCGCTGGCCCGCGCCGGCTGGTCCACGCAGAGCGCCTGGATCAACGCCCCTGGCTTCGGCGGGGTCAGCCAGCTTGCCCACTCCACCCTGCAGTCGGGGCTGTGGGTCAATACCCACCAGCGGTATGCCCAGATCGTCGCCAGCAGCCGGTTCACCCTCAGCGACGCCTTCGACAAGGCCGGCTGGCGCACCGTCAGCGACAGCCCCTCTGACGACTACTACTGGCCGATCGGCACATCCTTTTACCACTTCGACAAGGTCTACGACCGGCGCAACGTCGGCTACCGCGGCCCGACCTTCAGCTACGCCTCGATGCCCGACCAGTACACCCTGGCCACGTTCCAGCGGCTCGAACTCCCCCCCGGCCACAAGCCCGTGATGGCCGAGATCGACCTGGTCTCCTCGCACACGCCCTACGCCCCGCTGCCGGTCATGGTGCCCTGGAACAAGGTGGGCAACGGCTCGATATTCGACCCGATGCCCGCGCGCGGCGAAAGCCCGCTCTCCATCGTGGGCAACGCCAGCAAGGAACGCCAGGCCTTCGGCACGTCGATGCAGTACACGCTGCAGGTCCTCACCTCATGGGTCACCGAGCTCAACGACCCGAACCTCGTGCTCATCCTGCTCGGCGACGAGCAGCCCGGCAGCCCTATCAGCGGCCCCGGCGCCAGCCACAACGTGCCGATCTCGATCATCACCCGCGGCCCTTCTGTCCTCGAGCAGATGTCCTCCTGGCACTGGCAGAACGGGCTGCTGCCTGATTCCGGCGCTCCGCTCGAGCCCATGGACGCCTTCCGCAATCAGTTCCTCAACACCTTCAGCGCGGCCTCGGCCCAGACGGCATCGACCGGGACAGCGGGTCGCTAGTCAGGGAAGGTGGCTGGTGTCGTTGACGCGATGGACGGCGGCGAACCCGCGGCCGTGCCACTGGATCTCGTTGATGCAGGCGGAGCCGAGATAGAGCCGGTAGACGGTGCTGAGCGGGACGCCGAGAGCCCGGCACAGCATGATCTTTATCGGGGTCACGTGACAGACCACCAGGACGGTCTGGCCGCCGTGCTCCCGCAGCAGCCGGTCACAGGCCCGGTTCACCCGGCCTGAGGTGTCGGCGAAGCTCTCCCCGCCCGGCGGCGCCTGTTCGGGGTCGCGCCGCCAGGCGGCCGCGGCCGCGGGCCACCGCTGCTGGATTTCTTCCAGGGTGAAGCCATCCCAGTCACCGAAGTCGGTTTCACGGAGATCATCATCGATGGCCGCGGTCAGGCCCAGCTCGCCGGCCGCGATCGCGGCGGTGGCGACAGCGCGCTGCAACGGCGAGCTGACCACGGCGTCGATCGGAGCGCCGCTGGCGAGGCGGCAGGCGGCGGCCTTGGCCTGCCGGGTGCCGTTGGCGCTGAGCGGGTGGTCGAGCATCCCGCTGAAGCGGTGTTCGGGTGACAGCTCGGTATCGCCATGCCGCAGCAGGACAGTGGTGGTGGGATGTGCTGTGGGGTTATCCCAGCCCAGAGCCATACGGCTGCCCCCGCGATGGTGACGAAGTGGGTGCGTTCCTATCACAGGACACGAGAACGCCAGCAGAATGGTTCAGCCGCCCGCCGGGCCGACCTCAGCCCCCCGTGTCAGCACTGTGCGCGGTATCCGCCGAACGCGACCGGATTTTCCCAGACTCGCACCGCCAGTGACTCACCGCCCGAGGCGGCTACGACGGGTGCGAGGGCGTCGTGCACCCAGCGGGCGAACACCTCGACGGTGACCGCCTCGGCCTCGGCCGGGCGTATCTCCTCCAGGTTGCGGTCCTCGACCCGGCTGGTCAGCTCGGTGAGCGCCGCTTCCAGCACATCCAGGTCACAGACCATGCCCCGCTGGTCGAGCTGCTCGCGGTCCACCACGACGTCGATCCGGTAGTCGTGATCATGGAGCTCCCCCTCGGGCCCGGGCAGTCCCGGCATGATATGGAAAGCGCGGACGCTTCGGCTCAGCCCGACTTCACAGGTCACTGGCAAGCACTCCTGTCGTAGGTGAGAACGGCATGCATCAGCCCGGATTTCCCCTGGTCCACGGCCCGGAACGCCTCGGCGGCTGCACGGAAGCCGAAGACGTGCGTGCACAGCTGCGCCAACGGCAGCTCGGGCAGCAGCTCAACGGTCTCCTGGCGGCGCCGAGACCGGCTCCAGGTCCCGGACAGCCGGGCCGGCACGGTGGAGACCTGCGTGCTGCGAATCGTCAGGCGCCGCCGGTGGAAGGCGCCGCCGAGCGGCAGGACCACGGGTTTGGTACCGAACCACGACGCGACCAGCAGGGTCCCCTCGTGGGCCAGCAGGTCCAGGGCCATCGCGGGCGCATCCGGGCTGCCGCTGGCGTCAATCACCAGCGGAACCTCCTCGTTCGTCAGTTCCTCCGGTGCCGCGGTGGTGACGCCGAGACCGCTGGCGACGGCGCGGCGCCACTGGAGCGGCTCGGCCATCAGCGGCCGCCACCCCGCACGCTGCAACAGCAGGGCGGTCAGCAGCCCGAGCACGCCGGCCCCGAGCACGATGACCCGGTCCCGGTATCCGGTCCCCGCGTCGAGCGTCACCTGCAGCGCCGTCTCGACCAGCGGCAGCAAGGTCGCGGACGCGGGATCGATGTCAGGCAGCGGAATCAGGTCACTAGCCCGCGCCGCGAAGATGTCCTGGTGGGGATGGAACGCGAAAACCGCCTGGCCGGACTCCGCTACTTCACCGACACACGCATACCCGTAGGCGAAGGGATAGGAGAAGGCGCCGCCAAGCGCGTCGATCGTGTCGTCCAGCGCCAGCTCGGCCGGGACCTCGCCGCGGTACACCAGCCGTTCGGTGCCACCGCTGATGCCAGAGCACACGGTGCGGACCAGGACCTCGCCGGCCTTCGGCCGCGGCGTGGGCAGTTCCCTGATCTCCACGCAGCGCGGGGCGGTATGAAAGAGCGCGCGGGCAGGCACGCAGCTCACCTACCCGCCATTTACCTGCACAAAACGGCCCGTCGTAGCCGGCTGAGGAGGGTGAAAGCCAGCCCGTTCGGTCCCCGGAAGGGCATTATCCCGAACGGGTCAGGGTGCTACGGCCCGCACCAGCGCGTGCCCCCGTGACCTCATTCCAGGCCGAGGCCGCGACGGCCGGTGTTGTTCAGGTCGCCGCGCTGGAAGCGGCCGGTCCAGGTGCGCTCGTAGTGCTCGGCCGGGAAGTCGCCCGGGCTGGACCCGGTCAGGAAGGCTTCTCGCACGCTGGCGGCGTAGCGTTCGTTGCGCGGGCACCAGGGGGCGGCCGGGATGTACATGACGTTGCCCCAGCCCCGCTGGTCCTGGACGGGCGCGACGCTATGGATCATGTCGCAGTGCCACCAGACCGAGTCGCCGGCCCGGACGTCGGGAATGCCGCTGAGGGCCGGCATCAGCAGCGAGTGCCACCTGGCACTGGCCGGGAAGGTCTGGTTGACGGTGACCCCGCACATGTCCTCCGCGGGCACGTCGGCCAGCAAGGGGCGCAGCATCAGGTAGGCCATGGCACCGGGGATGGGGACGGTATGCAGGACGCCTTGGTCGTGGGCCATGTCGGACAGGGCGGTCCACCCCTGGAAGGTTCGGAAGACCGAGCACATGGTCGTACCGGGGTACTGCGGTCCGTCCGTACGGTAGGCCGCGTCCCAGGGGTCGTACTGCTCGATGCTGCCGTCGAACAGATGGCGGAAGGCTTGCTGGTAGGCCCTGGTCATCCACAGGTCGAGGTTGCCCGGGTCCAGGTGGGTACCCAGGCCCCCCGAGTCCGCGCCCGGCGGGCGGCGGCGGATGCGGTCGGGGTACAGCGAGTCCCGGTCCGGGTCGAACCACTGCACGCCCTCGGACTCATGCTTCCACTGGTGGTTGAGGAAACCCTGGACCCGTGCCATCCGGTCGTCCTGGCGGGCCTGCATCTGGGCCTGCGACCAGTAGATCGGGTAGATCTCGGGCTTGGAGCCGACGCTGCCGAAGAAGTCGTCGGCCGGCCCGGCGTAGTTCGCGAAGAACTTGTTGTCCTCGACGTAGCGGACGATGGCGCGGTCCCAGCCGCGGGCCTGCTCGCGGTCGAAATGACCGCGCACGACGAGGCAGCCGCGCCGTCGCAGCAGGTCCCGAGCCTGCGGGGTGACCGTGCCGGCCTCGATGTCGGCGTAGTCGATGACCGGCCAGATCGTTTCGCCGCGGCTTCGCGCGGTGGTGATCTGGTCGACCTCGGCGGTGATCTGCTGCTCGACGACGGCGAAGACGTCCTCGACGGTCCGGCCGGAGGCGGCGATGCGGGCGCGCAGGGCCGCCTTGACGTCCCTGATGGCGGCCGGGAGATCCGCGGGCGTCTCCTCCCAGTGCGGCAGGGCGGGCAACGGGTGCCGGGACAGGACGGTCATGAGACGCTCCTTGTAGACAGGTCTCCTTATTTAGAAGAACCGTAACCCGCCGCGGGATTCTAGGCAAGACTCCTGCCTAGAATTGACGGATGGATCCCGCCAAGCCCTCGCTGGACCTCCTGCGCTCGCTGACCGACGAGCATGTGCTGCGAGCCCTGATGCGGCACCGGCGCCTGACCCGGGCCGAACTGGCCGCCGAGACCGGTATCTCCAAGCCGACGGTGGGTGAGAGCGTCCGCCGGCTGACCGGCTCCGGGGCCGTGGCCGACACCGGCGAGCGGACTCCCGGCGGCCGCGGCCGCGGCCGGGTGGGCTCGTACTACGCCCTGGCCGCCCGGGCCGGGGTGGCGCTCGCGGTCAGCATCGCGCCCGAGGGTGTCGTGGCCGAGTGCGTCGATGCCTACGGCGACACCGTGTCACGGGCCGAACGTCCCCTCGCCCGCCCCGCCCGCCCCGACGACGTCGCGGTCGCCCTGCGGGCCGCGGCGGCCGCCGCCCGGCCCGGGGCTGGCCTACCCCCTCGGCTGGCGGTGGTCAGTGCCGCCGACCCGGTGGACCGCCAGAGCGGCAGGCTCATCCACCTGCCAGACGCGCCGTTCCTGCTCGGCGAGCTGGACCCCACCGCGGTGCTGGCCCACCAGATCAGTGGCCCGGTCACCGTCGACAACGACGTGAACTGGGCCGCGCGGGCGGAACGGGATCATGCCGGGGCCGCCCTGGATGACTTCACGTACCTCTTCCTCGGCGAGGGACTCGGTTGCGCGCTCGTCGCCGACGGGGAGGTGCGGCGCGGGCATCGCGGCCTCGCGGGCGAGATCGCGCACCTGATCACGGCAGGCCCGCAGGGCCGCGCGGTCCCCTTCATCGAGGTCTTCGGCCAGCTCGGCCTGCGGCAGGCCGGGACGACAGCGATCGAGGTGGACCGGCTGCTGGCCGCCATGACCGGCTCCGGCACCTCGGCGGCGGCCATCCGTGGCGCCCTCGAGCAGGCCATCGCCGGGATCCTCGCCGCCCTCGTCGCGCTGGCCGACTCCGAAGTTATCGTCGTCGGCGGACCGTGGGGCCGTCACCCCGCAGTTCTCGACCTCATCGCGGCGGCCACCGCGCGCCTGCCCCGCCCCGCCCCGGTCCGGGCGGCCGAGGTGACGGCCGAGCCATCACTAGCGGGCGCGCGGCTCGAAGCGCTCAGCCGCCTCCGCTCGGTCATTCTCGCCTCCGCCCGCCAGACCCAAGCCCACCCATCAGCCCGGCCGGCCAACTGACGCCTAGAGCAGCCCCGCCACCACACCAGCCCCGCCACCACACCAGCCCCGTCAGCGGAAGCGTCCCGCCGCGCCGGCCCGTGACCTCACCCGCCCCCGGCACCCCGTCCGCATCAGCTGCTGCTCCGCAGCGCTCCATCGCGATCCGAAGAATGCGGATCTCTGAGGGATCCATCCATTACAGATCCGCATTCTCCGGTTCCCACGGGGGCGACCTGCACCGAAGGGGCCATTCCGAAGGGCGTGATCCTCACTCGTCCCCCGTGGGCCGTCCGCGCCATCGCGGCTCGGTGGCGTCGGGTCTGGCGGTGCGGCGGACCGGGTCGATGTGAAGACGTCCCGGTTAGCACGCGTCGAAATATAACCCGATGTCTTGGTGTGAGCTGGCTTCGATTTCTTCATAATTACTGGCGGGCCGGCCGCGCCTCAGGCGGCGTTTCTCATGATCGCGAAGGCTTTTCTATCATTTTCCGTAGTAAATCCTTCGCGATCATGAAACACCTGCTCAGGGAGCTGCGGCTGGCAATCACATCCGTCTCCGGAGTCCCAGCAGGAACGATTCCGGGAGTGATCACGCTAGCACGGGCAGAAGCCCGGCCGACGCGCGCTTATGACCGGGTCGATGTGGCACCGACCCGGTTGCAGGCGGCCGGGAACCCCGGCCCTGTGCGGTCTAGTCAGGGCTACGAGGCCGGCGTACTCGACGGCCAGCCGGGCGGCGTCCAGTCACCCGCTGGGTCCGTGGTTTGCCCCAGTTCGATCAGATGACCGTCGGGATCGCGGATGTAGCAGCGCTTCTCGTACGGGTGCTGTTTCGGCGGCGTCAGGAACTGAGCACCCCGGGCGCTCCATTCGGCGTACACGGCATCGATGTCCTTGACCCGGATGTTGAGGAAGCTGCTGACCCGGTCGGGATCACGCGGCGTCTCCAGGATGACCGTGGGCTTGTCGTCGGTCGGGCCGCCGCCGGAATTGATGACGATCCAGCTGTTGGCCAGCGCGACGTTGACCGGGTCGCCGGGAAAGACCACCCTGCCGCCGAGTACTTCGGTGTAGAAGCGCCGGGAGCGCTCGACATCGTCCGAGACGATAAAGTGGGTCAGCACCATTCCCTCTGGGGGCAATGGGAGCTCGGCCATCCGGGCACCTCCACTGGTCAGGCCTCACCCCGCTGTGCGGGGTCCGTAGCCGACGTTACTACGGGCCAGGCGGTTAGCCACGAGCCGCATCATCGGTGCCCGCCGGGATCACGGTCGGGGAGTCTCCGGCTAGCAGCCGCTGCGGAATCTGGCCGAAGGTGTAGCGGACCGGACCGCGCTCCCGGACGAGGGTGAACGACCAGATGACGTCGTACCGGTCGCCCGGCCATTTCCGCGGGATGGCGGTTCCGCTGACGATCGGCAACGAGGACGCGATCGCCGGGATGTGCTTGTGCTCCCAGCAGATGAGGACAACTCCAGAGTGGTCGCGCACCAGGCTGTCGGCTAGCTCCCGTTCCTGTCCTTGAGCAAACGGAGATGTTATCGGCAGTTCCAGATGCTCACTCAGACCCTGAATGGTCTGATACGACCGATGTGCGGCGGTCTTGCCTGGATGCCCCCAGGAGGGCGCCACCAGGACCGTCGGCGTCCGCAAGTCGGCCCGTAGCGGACCGGAGTCCGGATGAAACAGGGCGGCGAGGGCGCCGGAGCGCTGCCATCCGCGCGGCAGCAGCGAATGCTCGTTGTGGCCGCCCTCGTAGTCAACGCCGACCAGCGGCGGTTTCAGCGGCTTCTCCGCGTGCCGGATGATGTAGATGACCTCGGGTGCCACGTTCATGCCGTAAAACGTAAGGCATGTCGTGGCGGCTCACAGTGCGCGGACCGTGTCCATCAGGACAGCGGCTCGTCCAGATCGCCGAGAGATTCGATGAGCTCGAGGTTGGCCGAGTAGTCGACCGGGCAGGCGATCACCGACACGGTGTCGGCGGCCAGCGCGGTGCGCAGCGCCGGGAGCAGCTCGGCGGCTGACCCGATCCGGTAGCCGGCCGCGCCGAAGCTCTCGGCGTAGGCCACGAAGTCCGGGTTGCCGAAGGTGGTGTCCACATTCCGGCCGATTTCCATGTCCATCTTCCAGCTGATCAGCCCATAGGCGTCATCGACCCAGATCAGGATGACGAACGGCACGCCGAGCCGCAGCGCGGTCTCGATTTCCTGGGAGTTCATCAAGAACGCGCCGTCCCCGGTGGCGACGAGGACCCGGCAGGCCGGGCGGGCGATCTTCGCGCCGATAGCGCCGGGCACCGTCCAGGCCATGGTGGACAGGCCGTTGGAGATCAAGCAGGTGTTCGGCTCGTAGGTCGGGTACAGCCGCGCCATCCACATCTTCAGCGCCCCGGTGTCGACCAGGACGATGTCCTCGCGGCCCAGTGCCGCGCGCGTGTCGGCCACGATCCGGGCCGGCGCTAGCGGGAACCGGTCGTCGCGCTGGCCCCGGGCCAGTTCGTCGGCCAGCAGCGCGCGGATGCGGTCCGGGCCCGGAGTGCCGGTGGTACGCGGCCCGACGGCATCGGCGAGCGCATCGAGGCTGCGGCTGATGTCGGAGTGCAGCCCGACGGCGACGTCGTAGTGCGCGTCGACCTCGGCCGGGAACCGGTGCAGGTGGATGATCTTGGCATCGCCCCGCGGGTTGATCCGCACCGGGTCGAACTCCTGAAGCTCATACCCGACCGCGATGATCAGGTCGGCCTGGTCGAAGCCGAAGTTGACGTAGTCGTGGCGCATGAACCCCACCGCCCCCAGGGCCAGCGGATGGTCGTCAGGGAACACGCCCTTGCCATGAAACGTGGTCGCGACCGGGATACCCATGATCTCGGCGAAGCGGCGCAGCGCCGGGGCCGCCCCGGCCCGCGCGGCCCCGTGCCCGGCCAGCACGATGGGCCTGCGCGCCGCGCGCAGCAGTACCGCCGCCCGCTCCACCTGCTCGGGGGACGGCTCGTCCGCCCGCGGCACGTTGACCGGTAGCGGCGCGCCCTGGCCGGGCGCCGGCGCCTGGTCCACGTCCTCGGGGACAGCGAGGTAGACGGCGCCAGGTCGTTCGGTCTGGGCGAGCTTGAACGCCTTGCGGATCATCTCCGGTACCGCGCCCGGCGTGGCGACCAGCGCCGACCACTTGACCGCGGGCGTGAACATCGCCACCAGGTCCACGCCCTGGTGGGATTCCTTGAAGCTGCGGTTCATGCCGACCTGGGCCGACAGCGCGATCAGCGGCGTGGAGTTGGTCGTCGCGTCCGCGGTCCCCAGCAGCAGGTTGATCGCTCCCGGGCCCAGCGTCGCCGAGCACACCCCGGCCCGGCCCGTCAGCCGGCCGTAGGTCTCGGCCATGAACGACGCACCCTGCTCATGACGCGTCAGCACGTACCGGATGGAAGAGCGGGAGATGGCCTCCACCAAGTGGATATTCTCCTCACCCGGGATCCCGAACACGTGGGTGACACCCTCGTTCTCCAGGCATTCCACGATCAGGTCAGCTGTGCTGCGCGAGGTTTCCGCCATGACCGCAAGGCTAGGTGCTGGACCCCTCTGAGAGAATCTCACCTATGCCTGCTGAGATTCCGGCCGAAGCGCTCCAGTTGCGCTCGCTGGTCAGAGCCGATCAGTCCCTTGAGCTGTTCCTGGACACGGTCCCGGTGGCCGAGCCGGGACCAGACGAGGTCCTCATCCGGGTTGAGGCGGCACCGCTCAACCCGTCAGACATGGGCCTGCTCTTCGGCGGAGCTGATATGGCGGCCGCGGTGGCAAGCGGATCCGCTGACCGCCCGGTCGTGACCGCGTCCATCCCCGACGCCGCCATGCGCGGCCTGGCCGGCCGGGTCGGCAAGCCCTTGCCGGTCGGCAACGAGGGCGCGGGCACGGTCGTGGCGGCGGGTGAATCCGCGGCGGCGCAGGCTCTGCTGGGCAAGGTCGTCGCGGCGGCCGCCGGCGGGATGTACGCGCAGTACCGGCCGGTCAACGTGGCGCTGTGCCTGGAGCTCCCGGCCGGAGCGACGGCGATCGACGGCGCCGCCTCGTTCGTGAACCCGATGACGGTACTCGGCATGGTCGAGACCATGCGGATGGAGGGTCACAGCGCGCTGGTGCATACCGCCGCCGCCTCCAACCTGGGCCAGATGCTCAACCGGGTCTGCATCGAGCAGCAGATTCCGCTCGTGAACATCGTGCGGAAGCCAGATCACGAAGCGATGCTCCGCGCGGCTGGTGCCGTCCACGTCTGCAATTCGACGTCGGCCGGCTTCATGGCCGAGCTGACCGGCGCGCTCAAGGCAACCGGTGCCACGCTGGCCTTCGACGCCATCGGCGGCGGCCTGTTGGCGAGCCAGATCCTGACGGGCATGGAAGCCGCCGCCAGCGCCGCCGCGGGCGGCTACAGCAGGTACGGGTCGGCCGTGCACAAGCAGGTCTACATCTACGGATCGCTTGACCGCGGCCCGACCGAGCTGATCCGCAGCTATGGCATGGCCTGGGGCATCGGCGGGTGGCTGCTGACGCCGTTCCTGCAGAAGGTCGGCCTGGCGCGCGTCGCTCAGTTGCGTGACCAGGTCGCGGCCGGGCTCAGGACTACGTTCGCCAGCAGCTACACCGCGCGGGTATCACTCCCGGGCGCGCTCTCCCTCGACGCGATCGCCGGTTACGGCCAGCAGGCGACCGGCTCGAAATACGTCATCATCCCGAACCCCGCCTAGACCAGGCGCGGTCGCCGAGCAGCGCGAGCGCGGCCGGGAGCAGGATGCCGCGCACCAGGGTGGCGTCGATCAAGATGGCGGCGGCCATGCCGACGCCAAGGATCTTCAGGTCGACCAGCGACAGCGTGGCGAAGATCGAGAACACCGCCACCATGATCAGCGCGGCGCTGGTGATCACGCCCGCGCTGCTGGCGATGCCGCCGACCACGGCGTCGCGGGCCGTTGAGCCGCCCGCCCGAAGTTCCCGGATCCGGGTGAGCAGGAACACGTGGTAGTCCATGCTGATCCCGAACAAGATCACGAACATGAACAGCGGCTCCCACGCGATGATCCCGCCGAACGAGGTATAGCCGAGCACCCCTTGCAGCCGGCCGTCCTGGAAGATCAGCGTGATCAGCCCGTACGCGGCACCGACCGACAGCAGGTTCGCCGCGATCGACACCAGCGGGACCGCCGCCCAGGAGCGACTCGGCCCGGACGCTTTCGAGCAGCTGCTCACCGCCCCGGCCCGGTCTTTTCGCTATTGTGTGCGCCATGCCGTCGCTCCCTGAGGACCTGGTCATCCTGGCGGTCGGAGCCAAGCCGCGAGGCGGTCCCAATAACGGGAAGCTGCCGTGGCGATTCTGCTACGGCATGCGTGGCGCCGTGCTGGTCGCCCTGACGCTGGCCGGCCGGGTCGACGTAGCCGATGGGCAGATCGTCGTGCGGAACCCGAGCCCGCTCGGTGACGCGAACCTGGATGAGGCACTGGCCGGACTGGCCGCCGCGCGCGCGGTACCAGTCGCACAGTGGATGGCGGACATTCCCGCCGGGTACGTTACGGCCTGGTTCGATCGCCTGGAAGCGGCCGGGGTGCTGCGCTCGGAGACGGTGTGGCTCCTGTTCATCGCCAAGCGCAAGGGATACCGGGTGGTACATCCCGGCTACTTCGAGAACCTGCGCGCCGCGCTGCACACCGCGGTCACCGGCGCCGGGCCGGTCGAGCCCAGCCTGGCGGCACTGGCCGGCCTGGTTCACGCCGGTGATATCGCTGCCCCGCTCTACCCCGGCCGCGAGAACGCGGCCGTGCGCGCCAGGCTCGCGGAACTCGCGGGCCAGGATCCGTCCATGACGGTCCCGGGCACCCGATCGGGAACCGGCACCTCCGACGACGACCCGTTCAGGCATGCCACCCAGGCCGCCGTCCACAGCGCGGTTCATCACTCGGTCCATGCCGCCGTGGCGGCCGCGACCACCACGTCGCATCACTCCGGCGGATCGTCCACCGGCGGCGATTCGTCCCCCTCACACCACCATCATTGATGCCTGCTCACCCTGTCCCCTTAGTTCCTAGGGCGGGTGTGGCGCGGCCGCGACCAGCTCCTTGAGCGCATGGTCGCGGTCAAGGAAGTCCTGCTGCCGTCGCAGTCACCGGGAGTACGTGCAGAGCTGGTCGCCCGTACGATGCGCGAAGCGCGTGCCACGGCCCGGCTCGATCACCCTGGCGTGGTCACGGTCTACGACGTGGTGGAGCATGACGGTGCCTCAGGAAGTAGACCCGGCCTGGCCGCCAGTCCGCGCTCGCAACGCGGCAGAAGCGGGCGTTTCCGCGGAAACGTCGCTGATGTGACTGCCAGGACTAAAGCGACTCGTCGCATCGACTCTGTCCGCGGCAGATGAGGATGACCAACCTCAGTATGGCGATGGAGAAATATGTATCCGGCGGGGTCCGGAGCTGAGGCTGCCGCGTGGTCAGATCCTTACGGACTGCGGCACAAGGCGATGAAGCTGCAACTATGGCCTATCGATCGAGCAATCTGTATAGTGCGGATCATGGGGACCATGGATAACGATGACTCTCGCGCCCTGACCTTGATGACCGTAGGCGGCGGATTAATCTTAATCGCACTGCTCCTGCCGCTGTTCACTGTCCGTTACTCTCCGCCCGGCGGATCGGCCATTCTGTACGGCCACCGCGTACCGGCGTTCGTCGACAACATCACCGGCTGGGATTTTGCCTACACGGCGCGATGGACACACGTCTTGTACGCCGCAGGCCTCATCCTCTTGCCCATCGTCGCGTGGGTTCTCCACGGGAAAACCAAGGACCAGGCGCTGCGTGCTGTCACGGACTACGCCTATTCCGTCTTCTGCATCGTGGTCGCGTTCGGCTGGGTGCTCGTACTCGGATTTGCCATCCTGGTCGGGACTGTGTCCATGCCAACCGACGGCGAGAAGGGCATTCTTCCATCGTTCCAGGCGAATCCGCTATCGCCGGGATACCAGAGTTCGCCGACCAATCCGACCACGCCGCATATGTCCGCGTCGCTCGGGTTCGGCTGGATCCTGCTCCTGGTTGGCATCGGGCTCGGCATCTACGGCATGTGGCGCAAAGTCGCCTTGACCACGATCATCCTGATCGCGCTTCTCATCATTTTCCGCTTCGCCTGGCACCCGGCCTACACCTTCCTCGTCGACTGGCTCTTCTAACCTCCGCGCTTCTGGACTGCAGGGCCGTCCGCGACGGCCGTGAGTAGGCTGCTACCTGAGCAATGTCCGCTTTTCGGCAGATGAGCGTCTCCCGCGTCCCGAGCCGCGGGAGACGAGAGCTTCTTCAGGTACCGGAGGCCATGTAGGCGGCGAGGATGTAGTTCGGGTGGCGGTCCAGGTTCTGCCGTGCCCGCTTTGGCGTAGCGCATGGTGGTGCGCGGGTCGGCGTGGCGGGCGGCGATCTGGACGTCCCGGAGGTCGACTCCTGCGTCGAAACTGGCATGGTCGTGACGAAGGTGTGGGGGAGCATGTGCGGGTGGGCGCGGGCGATCTTGATGCCAGCGATTCCGGCGAGCCGCCGCAGGCGGGTGGCGGCGTGCCGGTCCATCCGGGTTCTGCGGCTGTTGAGCAGGATCGGTCCGCGGGTGCGGTTGCTGGCTGCCCGGTCGATGGCCTGGCTGACCGCGGGCGGCAGCGGGATCAGCACGATCTTGGTGCCCTTTCCGCACACGCGCAGGACCCGGTGGCCGTGTTCTTCGCCGAGGTCGGCGATGTTGGCGCCGGTAGCCTCGAAGATCCGCAGCCCCAGCAGGCCGAGCATGGCCACCAGGGCGAAGTCGGCCGGGTCCGGTGACTGGCGGGCGGCGGTGAGCAGGGCTTCGAACTGCAGGTGGGTGAAGCCCAGGGTGGGTGACTCGGCAGGCACCGCAGGGCGGTGGATGTGCTCGGCGGGCGAGTGCTCTAGGACGCTGTCCAGGACGCAGGTCCGGTAGAACCCGGCGGTGACCGAGAACCGCCGGGAGACGGTGGAGGGCTTGAACCGGCGGATCTCCTGCATCGACCGGATGTACAGCTCCAGGTGCGGACGCCGGGCGGCCAGCGGGTCCAGGCCGCGCTCGGCGCACCAGGCCAGGTAGCAGCGCAGGTCTGATTCGGTGTGCTCGCGGGAAGAGCCTTTGAAGTGGGCCAGGTAGGCGGCTACGGCCAGTCGCAGCCGGTCGGTGAACGGCATGGCAGGATCGGGGGCGGGAAAGCCAGTTCGGCGAGGTTATCCATGGTTTCGACATGCGGGTGATCCTGGCCTCTGGCCTCTGGCCGCTGAGGCGCCGGGGGTATCTGGATCTAGCGGAATAGGGTCTTGCCGGCCGGTCGCGCCTTTGCTGTGGTGGAGGCGGAGGCGGTGATGGCCCGGAGGACGTCGCTCTGGTCGGAATTGCAGCGGGATCGGGAACGCCGGGACCGGGCAGCGCGGGCCCGGGAGCGCAACCAGGACCAGATGGTCCGGCAGCTGATCCGGGATCAGGAGCAGGCGGAACGGCGCGCTGCCCGGGCAGATGCCGCTGAGCGCAGACGTCAGGACCAGCTGGCGCATGAGGCCGGAGCTGCGGCCGCCGAGCTGATGAAGGCGCAGCTTGATGAGCGGGTCACCGAGCTCCGCACGATCCTGACGTCGGCGCTTCCCGCGCCGCCGCGGCTGCCGTTCGCTGCGTTGAGGCGGGCTGTTCAGGCGCCGCCGTTCTCGCCGGGAGATCTTGGTGACCCGGCCGCCGAGCCGCGCTGGGAGGACTTCGCGCCGCCCCCGCCGGGGATGCTCTCCGGACTGGTCGGCGGCAAGGCCCGGCATGCACGAGCCGTCACCCAGGCGAAGGAGGACTACCAGCAGGCACTGGCCGGGCACCGGCAAGATGAGCGCAGGCGGCGCAGCCAGCTGCGCGCAGCCCGGGCGGCGCATGACCAGATGGTCAGCGAGCTCCAGGCGGAGGTCCGTGACCACAACTCCGCGGTGGATGACCTTGAGCGGGCCTTCGCGGCCGGCGTGCCGGATGCCGTGGAGGAGTACTTCACCCAGGTCCTGGCCCTATCGCAGTACCCGGCTGGGTTTCCATGTCAGTACCAGGTCGCCTACCGGCCCGAACCCCGCGAGCTGGTGATCGAATACCGGCTCCCGCCCAGGAAGGTGATCCCGGCCGAACGGGGCTACCGGTACGTCAAGGCACGCCGCGCGATCGACACGCTGCCCCGTCCGGACAAGGAGATCAAGGCCCTGTACGCCTCCGTCGTGGACCAGGTCGCGCTGCGCACCATGTGGGAATGCCTCACCGTCCCCGAAGCCCGCGACATCATCGGCGCGGTGGTGTTCAACGGGATCCTGTCCGCACACAGCCGCGCCACCGGCCAGGCCGAAGAACTACACCTCATCAGCGCGCCCGCCAGCCGCGACGACTTCGCGACCCTGGTACTGGACCAGCTCGACCCGGCCCACTGCCTCAGGCACCTCAAGGCAATCGTGTCCCCGCACCCCTACGACCTGGAGCCCGTCGAGCCCGTCATCGAGTTCGAGCAGGCCAAGTACCGCTTCGCCGAACCCGTCGACGCGCTGGCCGGCATCGACTCGCGGCCCGACCTGCTCAAGATGGACTGGTACAAGTTCGAGAACCTCATCCGCCAGCTGTTCGAGGCCATGGGCCTGGAAGTCCACGTCACCCAGTCCTCCCGCGACGAGAGCATCGACGCAGTCGCCTACAACAAGACCGACATCGTCCACCAGGCCGAGATCCTGATCCAGGCCAAGCGCTACAGCAGATGCGTCCCCGCCAACGATGTCCGCGCCCTCGCCGGCTCCGTCGAGGAAAAACGCGCCACCGCCGGCGTCCTGGTCACCACCGCATGGGTCGGCCCAGAAACCAAGGCCTTCGCCGCCCGCAACAACAGGCTCCGCATCATCGAAGGCGGCGAACTCAAGCACCTCCTTGCCGAGCACCTCGACCTCAACGTCCGCATCGACCTCGGCCGACCACCACGACGCAACCCATAACCACACCCTCAAACGATGCACGGTTGGCATGCATGTGCGGATGTTGACGGCAGGTCGGAATTCCGGTTGGCGAGCCAGCGCTATCATGGGATATCAAGGAGGTGCGAATATGACGGATATGCTGATCCGGGACATTCCCGATGAGGTTATAGCTGGCCTGGACGCGCATGCTGGACGGCTGGGCCTGTCGCGCAGCGAGTATGTACGCCGGCGCCTGGCCCAGGACGCGGCCAGGCCCGGATCTGCGGTCAGCGTCCAGGACCTGGCCCGGTTCGCCGAGACTTTCGCTGACCTGGGCGACCCGGATGTCATGTCACAGGCCTGGCGGTGAGCGACTGGCTGATCGACAAGTCAGCCCTGGTACGCCTGACTGCCAGCCCTGACGCCGCCGAATGGGCCGGACGGGTCGAGCGCGGGCTGGTGCGGATCGCTACCGTCACCCGCCTGGAAGTCGGCTACTCCGCCCGCTCCGGGCCCGAATTCCGGACCGGGCTGCGGCAGCCTCCCCTGTCATCGATGCCGGTGGAATACCAGACTCCCGCGACCGAGGACCGGGCGGTGGAGATCCTGGCCTTGCTGGCTGACCGGGGCCAGCACCGCGCTCCGCCTATCCCTGACCTGATCATCGCGGCGACCGCCGAGCTGGCCGGGCTCACCGTCCTGCACCTAGATAAAGACTTCGAGATAATCGCCGCAGTCACGGGCCAGCCCGTTGAGCGCCTGAGCACATAGCCGCGGCCGGCAGCCACATCAGCACACCTATCCACCCTGGAAACAGACCGGACAGCGGCAGAACCGGACGTTCACCTCGACGGGCACCGATGCATAAACATACGGTCGGTCAGCCGCGGGCTCGAGGACACCAGGGGCGGCCAGTTACGCCAAGCTCGTTCGATAACGCGCGCGGAGCCGCCGTTCTGCTCGTTCGGGGAGCAGCCGGGTCTGCCTCTTGATCGAGCACAGAATGAGTC
This sequence comes from Streptosporangiaceae bacterium, assembly GCA_050011155.1. Lineage (GTDB taxonomy): Bacteria > Actinomycetota > Actinomycetes > Streptosporangiales > Streptosporangiaceae > Palsa-504. Next base: position 5,518 of record JBEKJP010000081.1, on the reverse strand, counting down.
GTTCTGCGTGCCCGTCCTCGCCGGTCATGCCGAAGATCGCGTCGATGCGCGGGGACGGCTTGGCTGGCCGGGCGATGGCCAGCTCGCCGGTTACCGCTGGGGGCCCCGCGTATCCTCGAAATGAATAGCGGGGTTCCGATGGGAGAAGTCATGACGACGGGCAAGCCGTGACCGGTCAGCAGACGGCCAGGCGGCATGTGCTCCTGGTGGAGGAGTTCCTTCCCTGCCCGGCGGGCAGGGTATGGCGGGCGCTCACCGATCCGGATCTGATGGCCCGCTGGCTGATGCCGAACGACTTCAGGCTCGAGGCCGGGCACCGGTTCGCCATTGACAGCGATCCGATCCGGCGGTGCGGCCTGGGCGGCACCGGGTACTGCGAGGTGCTCGCCTTCGACGAGGGGAAGATGCTGCGGATCGCCTGGGCGGCGGCTGAGAGCATGAGGGGCCTGGATTCGGCTGTCACGTTCACCGTGGCGCCTGAGGGAGCGGGCACCCGCCTGCTCATCGCACATGACGGCCTCCACCCGTGCCCCTATGTCATCGCCGGCATCGGATGCGGGCCGGGCGGCGGCCGATCCTCCACACGGCGCATTGGCGAGGTTCCCGCCACGGTCGGTGCCTGGCGCGCTGCTATCCGGCGCGTCTCGGAGGAGCTTGCCGGCAGCGCAGCTGACTGAGAGGGCTGGGGCCACCATCGTCCGGCATGCGGAGGAGATCACCCGCAGATGACTCGTTACGTATGGTCCTTGGTCGACTGCTACGGCGGCGTGGTCAATACATAATCGGTTGTCCGGCAGGCGGCTGGCCCATGCGTCAAAGTGGCGGATCTCGGGACGATCGGAGCCCTTGCGGTGGGTTCTATCGCGCCCACAGACCCGATGTGCGATTATCGAACTATGAGTGATGGCGTTGAGTGGGCAAATGTCGGAGAGCGCTTGCGAGCAGCTCGACTGGCCGCGGGCCTTACTCAAGAGGAACTTGCCACCAGGGCAGACCTAGACCGGACGATGATCGTGAAGATCGAGTCTGGGAACCGCCGCATAGATGCCATAGAGCTGATCAGGCTATCGTCTGCGCTCGGCGTGCCTGTGGACTTCTTGCTCCGGCCCACGCCCGTCGTCTTGTCGCATCGCACCAGCATCACCGCCGGAGACGCCGGCACCGAAGTGGAAAAGGAGTCGGGACGTCTGGACCTGGCCCTGGTGGCCTGGCTGCATGACGTGCAGCAGATGGTCGAGCTAGGCGTGCTGCAACCGGAGTCTCCCTTGAGGGCCGAGACGGTGGCTGACTCTGAGGCAGCTGCTCGGGATCTTGCCCTGTGGGCTCGAGAACAGCTGGGCGCGGGCATCGAGCCGATCGATTCGCTGGTGGGGTTTTGCGAGCGAGCTGGCCAGTATGTCTTGGTCACTGATGTTCCCGGAGAAGGCTCATCGGTGGTCGACGGCGATCTAGCGGTCGCGGTGGTTAGCCTTCGGGGAGAACCAGGGCGGCGCCGTGCTACCGCTGCCCACGAACTCGGGCATCTCGTGATCGGCGATGAGTACTCCAGCGACCTCGGGGTCCACGCGTCGCGCGGGGCTCGGGAAGCGCTGCTTGACGCATTCGCCGCGGAACTGCTGCTCCCCTCACGGGTCCTTACCGAAGAGCGCGGCTCGACAGAAACCATAAGCCGGGACCAGCTCATCACCCTCGCGGCCCGCTACCGGACTTCGTGGTCGCTAGCCATCAGGCAGGCCACCCAGGCCGGGGTTCTCAGCGGACAGGCTGGCCGTGACTGGGGGCGATCCTCTCCTACGCGGAGCGAGTTCATGGAAGCCGTGGGGTGGGCGCCGCAACCGGATCTTGAAGCCGTACGGGTGCCTCCCCATTACGCGCATGCCGTCATTGCAGCATGGAGGAAGGGCGCGATCACCGCCACGAGGGCCGTTGAACTCATGCACGGGCAAATTACCGCGACCGATCTGCCTGCCGGCATCGAGGCAGATGTCGAGCCGTGACTGAGCATGCTGCTGTCGCCAGTGAGGTCTGGGCACTCGATGCCATGTGCTTGAGTCATTTCGCCCGGGCGGACCGGCTAGACGTCCTTCGCGACCTGCTGGTCGACAAGGAATGCTGGACGACCCAAGTCGTCCTCGATGAGGTGAGCCGGGGAGTCGCCGCGCACCCCGCGCTGAACGATGTCCTCGCGGCTGACTGGCTTAAGATCGCGCACCTCGACACCCTCAACGAGATCAGGCATTTCACCCTATGGGCGGATCGCCTGGGTTCGGGCGAGCGCGATCTAGGGGAAGCCAGCGTGTTCACGGTGGCCGAGCTGCGTTCGGGCACGGCCATCACCGACGATCAAGACGCTGTCCGCGTCGCCAGGACCTACGGCCTAGACGTGCATGGCACGATATGGCTGCTCGCAGGTGCCTGCCGAGCCGGCAAGCTATCGGTACCTGCTGCGGGGAACCTGATCGATGCGCTGCGTGCGACCGGGCTCAGGCTGCCATGTACAGGCGCCGAGTTCCCCAGCTACGCGGGTAGGTACGGGCTCTTGTAGGCGCTACCCGCACCCCGAACCTGCGCCTCAGCACGGCCGGGGGCACTGTGCGCCCTGATTATGCTCCCGGCGGGTGTCTCCGAACTATCGGCTGCACAGAAATGGTCGTTCGGTGTGCAGAGCCGGTCTCCCCGTACCATCCAGCGACCAGCACAAATTCGGCGTTCGGCGCGTCCCGGAAAAGAACGGCGAGGCGGATCCGGCGATCTTCTCCGCCGTCAGCGACATGCAGCTCAGCGCATAATTATGCGATTACCCAACGTCCGCTCAACACGCAGATCCGGATGTTCGTCTGGACGTCGTGCCTCGCTCCATACCGCGATGGTTCTGGTCACGCTAGCGTTCGGCGCGGTGCAGCCGGAGGAGCTGGGGTTTTCGGCTGGGGTGTGACTGCCTGGCGGTCGTGGTGGCTGATGCTTGCCGAGGGCGGCGGTTTCTGTCCGGGGAAGTAGCTTGTGTGGCGTGTCCACACTGCGCGGGCAGAGCTCGCGGTGGCTAACAGCCTCGCCGGGGTGCGAGGCTGCCGGTGTCGGCTACGCGATCCCGGTAGGTCATCTCCACGAATGCGAGGAACCGTTCCACGTCGTCGAGAGTTGATGCCAGGCCTACCGAGGCGCGCAGCGCCCCGCCGCTCGGCAGGCCGAGAAGGTCGATGTACTGATCGAGCGTCCGGGCGCGTGCCCGCAGCGCTTTGTGCCAGTGTGCCCTGGTGAGCTGGAACGCGCCCTCGCCGGCGCCAGGGTTGCAGAAGCAGCCGGTACGGATCGAGATCCCGGCGGCGGCGGTAGCCCGTGCGACGGCGCGCTCGTCGACAATGCGGCCGGCGGGATCGAGCAGGTTGAAGGCGACGGTGCCGCCGCGATCGCGGGTACTGGCTGGTCCGTAGATCCGCGCCATCGGCTCGCCATTGCCATGATGCAGGCCGGCGAGCCGGCCCAGGAGCCAGCCGGTCAGGCACATCACCCGCTGATGGATCAGGTCGATCCCGATGCCGTTGATCCAGGACAGCCCGGACGCAAGATCGGGGATCTGGCCGAAGCTGACCGTGCCGTCCTCGAACCGGGCCTCGTCCGCGGCCAGCGTGTGCCAGTCGCCCTGCACGCTGGCCACGTATACCGACCCGCCAGCGAACCAGGGACGCCTCAGCCGCCCCAGCGCCTCCCGCCGCGCGATCAGGCAGCCGACGCCAGTCGGGTAGCCGAACACCTTGTACCAGCTGAGCGCCACGAAATCGGGCTTGACCACGGACAGGTCCAGGCGGTTCGACGGCACGTACGCGGCCGCATCCAGCAGCACGTCATAGCCGTGCTCATGCGCCATCTGGATCCAGCGCAGGGGATGCTGCACCCCGCTGAAGTTGCTCTGCGCGGGGTAGGCGAATAGCCCGCGGCGGCCGGAGGGCCGTCCGGACAGCGCGGCTTCCGGCCGGCCGGTGTCCATGACCCCCTCGGGGGCCAGCGACCGCTGCCGCCAGGCGCGCAATCCCCGGCCTGCCCAGGGCGCCACCCCGGAGCGCGCCACCTGCCATGCCGCGCCTAGCGGACGGGGCCCGGGTTGTGCCAATGCCTGGCGGATCGCGTCATCGTCGATCCGCAGCTCGGGCGAGCAGAACGGCACGTAATGCGTGACCGCTCCGCGCGACCGGGCGAACTCCCTGATGCCGTTGACCGAGTTGTGATTATCCTGCGTCAGGACCAGCCGGGTCCGCGGGCCGAACGGGTAGGCCTCCCCGACCAGTCGGCACGCGCCGGTGGCGTTCGGGGTGAAGATGGCCGCGTACTCCTGCGGCGGAGCGTTAAAGTGCGCGAGGATCGCGAGGCGGGCTCGCTCGATCAGTTCCGTCGACGCCGCGGACGCGGGGTTTTCCGAGTGCGGGTTCCCGAAGCACCCGCCCCGGATCCGGTCGGCATGCGCGTCCAGTTGCGCCCGGGCCGGCAGGCCCGCGCCGGTGTAGTCCAGGTAGACGTGGCCGCCCGCGTCGAGGTAGGAGTACTCGGTCGCCCGCAGCCGGTCCAGCAGCGCCGTGCTCCGGTAGCCGGGGTAGGCGGACAGGAAGCCGGCCGCCTCAGGCGGCAGGCCATTCCCGGTGCTGCCGGCCGAGCCTGACCGCTCTTGCAGGGTTCTGTTCATGACTTCCCTCGCACAGTGAGCTGAGAACCGGGGTCCGCGGCGTCACAGATGCAGGGCACAGCGAAGATCATCGTGACGCCGCCCAGGGACCGTCCAGAGCATCCCCCGCTTATAGATGAGGTGCAAGTCGATCGCCGCTCACTCCTATCCGGAGGGGAAGCAGCCCGGAAAAATACACGTCAGCGGGCAAGCCCGCGGTGCGGCAGTCTGTCGGCGATCTTGTAATGCCCCAGTTCTGAGGGTTCAGCGATCGCGTAATTCGGCTCTGGCGATGATCACGTGACGGTTATGCGGTGAGGAGTATCCGGGCCCGGAGGAGATCGAACCGGCCGCCCGGCCGGTGGCCTGCCCGGCTGCGGGCGGCAGCGGGACGACCTTGGTGCCCTTGCCGCACACGCGCAGCACCCGGTGGCCGTGCTCCTCGCCCAGGTCGGTGATATCCGCGCCGGTGGCCTCGAAGATCCGCAAGCCGAGCAGGCCGAGCATGGCCACCAGCGCGAAATCGTACGGGTTCGGTGACTGGCGGCCCGCGCTGGAGGGCTTGAACCGGCACCAGGCCAGGTAGCGGCGCAGGTCGGATTCGGTGTGCTCACGCGAGGGGCCCTTGAACCGGGCGAGGTAAGCGGCCACTGCCAGCCGCAGCCGGTCAGTGAACGGCTCAGGAGGATCGGAGGACGTGAGGGTCAGCGTGGGGGTCGTCAACCCGCGGATGCGCAGGCAGCGACCGCTATTTCCTGCCCGCATGGAGGCGGCCACATCAATTACCGGCTTGTCGTGTCTGTTGCACACCGCAGAACCGCGCATGACGCCGATGGCGGGGACTAGCCTTCTGGAATGGCCATT
>JBEKJP010000080.1:0-35080 GCA_050011155.1 Streptosporangiaceae bacterium | reverse complement strand
CGGCGGCGGCCTGGACGCCCGTCGGCGTCGCTGAATCTGCTGGCTTGGGCTGGGCCACGATCTCCTCTATGCCAGCTCGCTGGGGCTGAGAACTAAGCGCGACATTCGCCAGCCATGGTATGCCTGTATTCGCGGCGTGGGCGAGGCCGGGTCTGGACCGGGGCATACCGCCCAGGCCAGGAGAAACACGGTCGCCCGAAAGACGCGACCAGGGTAGATTCTTGTTGTGCCCGGGACCGATGGAGAGCCACGCTGGCTGAGCGCTGACGAGCAGCAGGCGTGGCGCGCCACCGTCAACCTGTCTCAGCTGCTCCTGCGCCAGCTCGACCGCGACCTGGCCGCGCACGGGCTGAACGGGCACGACTACGAGATCCTGGTCGAGCTGACCGAGGCCCCGAACCAGCGCCTGCGGATGACCGAACTGGCCGACGCCACCAGCCAGTCCCGGAGCCGGCTATCCCATCAGATCTCGCGGATGGAGAACCGCGGCCTGGTCCGGCGGGACGAGTGCGAGGGCGACAAGCGGGGCACGTTCGCCGCGCTGACCGCCGAGGGCGCCGCGACCATCAAGCGGGTCGCACCGGACCACGTCGAGCACGTGCGGCGGCACTTCATCGACCGGCTCTCTCCCCGTCAACTCGAGGAGATCAAAGACGCGTTCGGCCCCATCGTCGAGTATCTCCGCAAGATCCGCGACCGCGACTAGCTAGAACAACACTGACATGAGGCGGCCGGTCTCGGTGAAGCCTGCCCGCTGGTACGCTGCCCGGGCCGGGGCGTTGAAGTCGTTGACGTACAGCGACACCAGCGGCGCGATCGAGCGCACCGCCTCGACCACGACCGCGGCCATGCCCGGCGCGGCCAGGCCCTGGCCGCGGGACTGCGGCCGGACCCAGACCCCCTGCACCTGGCATACCTGCGGGGTGACCGCGCCGATCTCCGCCTTGAAGATCACCTGGCCGTGCTCGATCCGGGCGAACGCCCGGCCGCCGCGGATGAGCTGCTCCAGCCGGGCCCGGTAGGACGCACCGCCGTCGCCAATGGTCGGCGAGACGCCGACCTCCTCGGTGAACATGGCCACGCCGGCGGGCCACAAGATGTCGATCTCGTCGGGCCTTACCCGCCGGACCAGCGGGTCAGGCGGCACCAGCGGCGGCCCCCCGGTGACCATGAGCGGCTGTACCGGGCGGACATCCCGGGCCGGACCCCAGTGCGGCCGCAGCAGGCCCCACAGGGCCTGGACCTCGGTGGCCGCCCCGACCACGGACGAGCACCGCCGTCCCTGCCGCAGCGCGCGGTCGGCGAACGCCACCACCGCGTCCGGGGTGGCGGCCACGGGGACCAGGTTGGCCCCGGAGTAGCAGAGCGATTCCAGCCGCCCGCCCGCCATGTGCCCCCACATCTGGGCGCCCAGCCGGCCGGGCTCGAGGCCCAGGGAGCGGACCCGCGAGCTGACGAAGACGTTCGCCACCGGATCGCGATCGCAGATGGCGAGCACCGCGGCGCGATCCCGCTCATCGAGCAGCCTGACCGAGGCTGACCACGGCGGCTTCACCCGCAACATAGTCCCAGCTTACACGGGGCAATAGCACAGAAAATTCTCATCGCGGCCGTTCGCTCGCACGTATTCGCATCAGGAGCCCGGCGTCGGCGGGGCCACGGCCGGGCACGTGGCATTGACCAGGCCCGCCCCGGAGGGGAGCGCCCCGGTGCTCAGGTAGGCGTTGAGGTAGCCCTGCACGCAGGAGTTCGACGGCTGCTCCATGGACTGCCCGTGGTTGCCGCCGCCCTCGACCACGACCATCCGCGCTGACGGCAGCAGCTTGTGCGCGTTCTGGGCGCCCGCGTACGGGGTGGCCGGGTCCAGCGTGCCCTGCAGCATGAGGATGCCGGGCAGCCCGGCTCCCTTGATCTGCAGCGGCTTAGCCGGGCCTTTTACTGGCCAGAACGCGCACGCGGCATTGAACCAGGCGTTGTCCCAGGCCTGGAACGGCGCCTGGGCGTAGACCTTTTCCGTGTCCGAGGTCCAGAACGCAAAGCTGCGCGGCCAGTTCACGTCCGCGCATTGCACCGCGTTGTAGACGGCGAACTCGTTCTCGCCCTGCACACCGTTGGCCTGGTACTGGGCGATCAGTTCGGCCGGGTCCCCGTCGTTCAGGTACGACGACAGCGCCTGGGCCAGGCCGGGCCAGAGCTCATCGAGGTAGCCGCCCTGCAGGAAGGTGTCGTCGAATTCATCGGCCCCGATCACCCCGTTGACCGGGTGGGCGAGCAACTGGTTGCGGGCCCGGTACCAGGCGTTGTGCACTTGCGTGACGGTACTGCCGAGATGATACGTGGTGTTATATTTAGCCACCCAGGCGAAAAAGGCCTGCATGCGTCCCTGGAAAGCGTAATCCTGCTGGATATTATCGACATACCAGACGCCCGTGGGATCTACGACGCTATCCAGGACCATTCGCCGCACCCGGTCCGGGAAAAGGGTAGCGTAAACCTGGCCCATATAAGTGCCGTAAGAAAATGCGTAGTAGTTGATTTTCGACACGCCGAATGCCGCGCGGATCGAGTCCATGTCGCGGGCCGCGTTCGCGCTGGTCATATCGGGCAGCAGCCAGCCGAATTTCTGCTCGCAGTCGGCGGCGTACGTTTTCGCCCGGTTGATGAGTACTTGCTCGGCGGCGGCGCTGGCCGGGATGTAGTTCGGGCGGACGCCGGAGAAGAAACTCGGGTCGCAGCTGAGGGCGGGGACCGAGGACCCCACGCCGCGCGGGTCGAAGCCGACGATGTCGTACTCCGCGGCCACGCCCGGGCTGAGTCCCTCCGCCACCTCGGCCGCGAGCGGCAGCCCGTCGCCCCCGGGGCCGCCCGGGTTGACCAGCAGCACGCCCTGCTGCTGGCTCTTCGGCGCGGTCGCCGGGACCATGTCCAGGGCCAGGCTGATATGCCGGCCGCCGGGCTTGGCGTAGTCGGCCGGGACGCTCAGCATGGCGCACTCGGGCACGCCGGCCTGGGCGAGCTGCCCGGAGCAGGCGTGCCAGTGCAGCGTGCTGTGCGCCGGGACCACGCTGGCCGACCCGGCCGCTCCCGCTCCGGCGGCGCCGCCGGCCTGGGCGCCGGCTGTCGCGCCGCCCGAGGTCGGGGTGGCCTGAGCGGACGACGACGTACTCGCCGAGCAGGCGCTAACACCCAGGAGCGCGGTGGCCGTCAGGGTGGCTATGGCCCAGGCCGTTCGGTTCCATGGGCCTTTCGCGCCCCGACTGCGAGCCACGCGTGCGATCGACATGTACCCCATGATGCCCGACCTGATCTTGTGCCGGGACTCGCTGCCCGACGCGCCGTCAGCCAACGGCTATGGTCAGGAGGCGGAGGCGTTGCGGTGGCGCTCCGCGAGCGCCTTGCGGTACTCGGCCACGACCATCTCGGTCAGTTCCTCGACCGAGGTGTCCTGGCTATGCTTGTCGAAGGTGATCTTGCCGCCCTGCAGCAGGTTCACCCGGTCGCAGACCGGGAACACCTGGCCGTAGTTGTGCGCGATGATGATGATCGAGATGCCCTGATTCTTGAGGTCGCGCACGAGATCGAGGATGGCCGCGCCTTCCTTGACCCCCATGGCCGCCAGCGGCTCGTCGAGCAGCAGGACCTTGGCGGCGGAGAACACCGAGCGGGCCACCGCGATGGCCTGCCGCTGGCCGCCGGACAAGCTGGCCACCTCGAGGTCCACCGACTTCAGGGTGCTGATCCCGATGGAGTCCAGCTGCTCCTTGGCCTGCTTCCGCATCGCCCGGTTGCGCAGCAGGGGCCAGCGCACCAGTTCCCGGTTGAGGAACATGTTCTGGTACACGGTGAGCTGGTTGACCAGCGCGAGGTCCTGGTACACGATGTCGATGCCGGCCGTGCGGGCCTGTGTCACCGAGGTGAAGTGCGTCTCCTCGCCGTTGAGCAGGATCCGCCCGCTGGTCGGCGCCTGGAAGCCGCAGATGGTCTTGAGCAGGGTGGACTTGCCCGCGCCGTTGTCGCCGATCAGCCCGAGCACCTCGCCGCGCTCCAGCCGCAGGTTCACGTCGACCAGGGCCGTCACCGCGCCGTAGCGCTTGGAGATGTGCTCGCACCGCAGGATGTCGTCGTGCTGGCCGGCGTCGGCCAGCACCACGCCCTCTTCGCTAAGGCTCATTTCCTGGCTCCGCCCAGTCGGCCGGCGCTTCGCAGCCGGGTGAGGTAGGTGTTCGCGACCATCGCCACGAGGATCGCCGCCCCCAGGATGATCTGGAACTTGTTCGAGCTGATACCGCGCAGGTTGAAACCGTCCTGCAGTTCGCCGAGGACCAGCATGCCCAGCCACAGCCCGATCATGGTGCCGGAGCCGCCCTGCATGGCGGTGCCGCCGATGACCACCCCGGCCAGCGCGACCAGCAGCACCGCGAGCTGGCCGGCGCTGGGGTCGATGATGTCGTTCTTGAACGCTTCCAGGATCCCGGCCAGCGCGGACAGCGAACTCGCCATCATGAAGTTGCCGATCTTGATCCGGTTGACCTTGATGCCGGCTTCCCGCGCGCCGAGCAGGTTGCCGCCGACCGAGACCGTGTACAGGCCCCAGCGGGTCCTGGTCAGTATCACGTGGAAGATCAGCACCAGGCCGGTGGCCCAGATGATCTCGGACCAGGATTCGGAGCCGAACCAGTGGCCCAGGCCGACCGACTGGGCCGGGAGGTCGATCTGCTGCGCCGACGAGACCGTGAGCGCGTACCCGAAGACTACGTAGCCGGTACCCAGCGTGGTGATCAGGGACGGGACGCCGAACACGGTGGTGACGAAGCCGTTGACGAACCCGACCAGGGACAGCAGCAGCACCGAGATCACGATGGCCAAGATGGTGGGCACGCCGGAATCGATGAAGAAGTGCATCACGAACGGCGCGAGCATCCAGACGAACCCGACCGACAGGTCGATCTCGCCGCAGACCATCAGCAGCACCAGGCCGATGCCGATGATGACGTAGGGCGCCATGTACTGGGCGATGTTGATGATGCTGCCGTGGCTGAAGAACGCGTGGGTCGTGGTGGCGAAGTAGATGAACAGCACCACGGCGATGAGCAGGATGCTGGCCTCGCGCTGTTTCAGGAACATCGCGGCCGCGGTATTGAGAGGACTGGGGCCCCTGGCCGCTGGGCTGCCGCCGGCGCCGACGGTACCCGGGCTGCGCTCAGCAGTGTCGCTCACGTCGCTCATCCCTATTCTGCGATCTTTCCCATGGATGTTTTCTGGGATTCCCTGGGTTCATACCCACGGTACGCGGCGGTCCACCGGGCTTCCAGCCGGGTGGACCGCCGCATGCCTCGCACGTCGTGCCGCGTGACGTAGCCGTCGGTCAGACGGAGATCGCGCCGCTGTGCTTGATGTACGTCTGGCTCTTGGTGGAGCCCTCGTACCGGGTGGGCGTGGCGCTGTACGGGTCCACGTTGCCCTTGGTCACGAACTTCAGGCCGGTGTCGGTGGTCGGCGGCGAGACCAGGCCGCCGGAGAGCTGGAACAGGTAGAGGTACAGGGTGGGCAGGAAGCCCTGCAGGTACGGCGACTGGTCGATGGTGAAGTCGAGCTGGCCCGCCTTGATCGCGGTCAGCGTCTGCGGCTCCAGGTCGAAGCCGCCGGCGTGCACCTTGCCGACCAGGCTGTACTTCTGCAGCGAGGTGCCGAGCAGGCCGGTGTCGCCGCCGTCGACGGCGAAGGCGCCCTGGATGCTGGATCCGTGCGACTGCAGGAACTGCGGCAGCACCTGGGCTTCCTGGGTGGCGCTGGCGCCGGTGTCGACGCCCTTGTTGCCGAACATGACCTTCATGCCCGCCGCCTGGAGCGCCTGGGTGGCGCCGTCCAAGCGCGGCTGGATGTTCAGCGAGCCGGGCTGGGCGATGAAGCCGACCGCGGTGTCGCCGGACTTCATCAGCGAGGCCAGCCGCTTGCCGACCTCCTGGCCGGACGTGAGCAGGTCCTGGCCGACGTAGGCCAGGCCGTTGGTCGGGTTGTTACTGGCACCGTTGGCGTTGTACGTGACGACCGGGATGCCCTGCGACAGCGCCTGGTTGATCGGGCTGACGAACGACGTGGCCGACACGACGGTGGTCGCGATACCGGGCGACCCGGCGGTGACCGCGGCCTGGAAGGACGACAGCATCGTCGGCACGGTCGACTGGGTGGACAGGGCGCCGGTCCAGGCCGGCGTCGGGATGCCGAGCAGCGCGGCGGCGTCGGCGAAGCCGTACTGGGTCGGGGTGAAGAACGAGTTGTCCGTGACGTGGTTCACGAACGTGAACTTCCACGACGGCGTCTTCGGGAAGTTGCCGCCGGCCGCCTTCAGCGTCGACGTCGAGGTCGGGCTAGCGCCGCTCGAACTCGACGAGCTGCAGGCGGCGATCAGCGCCGAGGCGGCCGCCGTCGCGCTGAACAGCCCGGCCCCCTCGAGCAGCCGGCGACGCGAAGGCCCGTCTTTCATGTTCAGGGTCTCAATCGCTTCGTCGACTACCGGGTCGATCTTTTTCCTCATCTAAGGACCTCCATGGAATTTTCCCTGGGACGGGATACTCTCCCGAGCCAAGCCCGCAGCGTGCGCGGCGAGTCCCGTCGACTTCGTCGCGAGAGAGATAACGCGAACACTCTTATTCCGACATCCGCTCCGGTGGATCGCCCAGCGTGACTGCGCCCTGGTCATAATGCGACCGGCATTCAGTGTCAACCGACGAACCGCCGTTGACGCTAAGTCTGTACATGATCACCTGTCAAGGCACCACGCAGGCTCGATAAACGAACGAGCCCGTTTCGATATCAGCCTCAGCACCCACGCATACATGCCCGCCCGGCAAATCAAGCAATCGCCGCGGTGAGCCTCGGCCTGCCTCATCCCCCCTCGTGCCGCAACCGGCCGGACCGGCCCGGGTCACGTCCATGACCATGCCACATCTCGCCTCACCGGTAACTCCATGCGACCGTGTTTCTACAGCATCGCGGTAGTCAATTCATTACAGACAAGAACATGTGGGACGATGTTAGCGCTAACAAGTCACTAAATGGCAACGAACGCGAAACACCATCGACACGCTCCCAGCTCAATGCGCATGGGTGAGTACTGGGCGTAATGGCTTTGGCGGTCGGGGTGCAGGGAAAACCGATTCCCTGCGGATTGGGATGCGGCCGGGCGGTCGGGGGCGGGCTCCGGCCTGGGAGCGCGGGGCCGAAGGCCGGGGTCTGTGTGCCACCGGCCACGCAAGAAGGTGGCCGGGGGCACACAGACATCTCCGAGCGGGCCACGCGGAGCCGACCGCTCGTGAGAGGGACGGGCGTGCGGGACGGGCGCGCAGGTCGGGCGGGGTGGCAGGGGCTGGGAAACGCTCAGCGAATGTTGATGTTGGAGAAAGGTGAGGTACGGGGTAGAACGTGATATAAGGCGGGTGAAGGCGGTGCTGGCGCACAGACTTTGGACGGCGGAAGTCCTGCGACGGCCCGGATATCTCTGGTGGCGGGAACCGTGAGGGAGCGGTATCGGCGCTGGTAGCACGATAATTGAGGGTGGCACGGGGACCGCGGCGGCGGGCACGGTGCCGGAGGACGAACTGTTAGGACGGCGAGAGCCGTGGGGTGGCGGGAAACGGTGCGCATGGGGGGGAGCAGTGGGGCGATGGGTATGAGAAACCCATGCTTTCCGACATGCGGGCCCGGAACCGAACACGGTTCGCAAACGTCTCACTGTGGACGGATGACGCTAACCGGGGGCGACCGCCCGCCCCCGGCGTTGTCCAGTGGAATGGAGGGGAAGCAGTAATGCTTGCCAGACACCGCCAATCGCTCATATTGCAAGCCGTCAGGAGCGATGGCAGCGCCCGGGTCAGTGATCTAACCCAGCGGCTCGGCGTCTCGGATATGACTATCCGCCGCGACCTCGAGGTGCTCGCCAGGGATGGCCTGGTGGAGAAGGTACACGGAGGTGCGGTTCTACCCGGCTCCCCCGCGAGCCACGAGCCGGGCTTCGAAGCCAAGCTGGTGCTCGAGCGGCCGGAGAAGACCGCGATCGCACGGGCCGCCGCGAGCCTGGTCACGCCGGGCACGGCGATCGCCATCGCGGGCGGGACAACCACCTTCGAGCTGGCCCAGTGCCTGCTCGACGTGCCCGGACTCACTATCGTCACGAACTCGCTGCGGGTCACCAACCTGTTCAGCGGGGCTCGCGGCCTCGATGGCACGGCCGACTCGGTCGTGCTGACCGGCGGCGTCCGTACCCCCTCGGACGCCCTCGTCGGGCCGGTGGCCGACCTGACCATCAGGTCGCTCCACTTCGACTTGCTCTTCCTCGGCTGCTCGGGCTTCGACCCCGACGCGGGGCTGACCACGCCCAACCTGGCCGAGGCGGAGACCAACCGCGCCCTGATCCGGGTCGCGCGGCGCGTCGTCGTGCTGGCCGACCACACCAAGTGGAACCTCGTCAGCCTGAGCTCGTTCGCGCGGCTCAGCGAGGCTGACGTGCTGATCACCGACGACATGCTGCCGCCCGACGCCCGCGCGCGGGTGGCGGAGCACGTCGGCGAGGTCGTCTACGCGGAGAGCATGCTCACCGGGCACGTCTCCAAGAAGTCAGCCTGAAACGGGTGAGCCCTCCCCGGCACTACGCCGGGGAGGGCTCACCCGCACTAACACCTCAGTAGGTCGTGACGACCGGCTCGCCCTCGGCGCCCTCGGCCAGGTCGCCCTGCTCGGCCAGGCGCATTGCCTCCTCGATCAGCGTCTCCACGATCTGCGACTCGGGCACGGTGGCGATCACCTTGCCGCGGACGAAGATCTGGCCCTTGCCGTTGCCCGAGGCGACGCCGAGGTCGGCCTCGCGGGCCTCGCCCGGGCCGTTGACCACGCAGCCCATGACCGCGACCCGCAGCGGCACCTCCATGCCCTCCAGCCCGGCGGTCACCTCCTCGGCCAGCTTGTACACGTCGACCTGGGCCCGGCCGCAGGACGGGCAGGACACGATCTCCAGGCCGCGCTGGCGCAGGCCGAGCGACTCCAGGATCGAGATGCCGACCTTGACCTCCTCGACCGGAGGCGCGGACAGCGAGACCCGGATCGTGTCGCCGATGCCCTCGGCCAGCAGGGCACCGAAGGCGACGGCCGACTTGACCGTGCCCTGGAACGCGGGCCCGGCCTCGGTCACGCCGAGGTGCAGCGGGTAGTCGCACTGCTGGGCCAGCTGCCGGTAGGCGTTGATCATCACCACGGGGTCGTGGTGCTTGACCGAGATCTTGATGTCGCGGAACCCGTGCTCTTCGAACAGGGAGCATTCCCACAGCGCCGACTCGACCAGGGCCTCCGGGGTGGCCTTGCCGTACTTGGCCAGCAGCCGCTTGTCCAGCGAGCCCGCGTTGACGCCGATCCTGATCGGGGTCCCGGCGGCCGCGGCGGCCCGGGCGATCTCGGCCACCTTGTCGTCGAACTGCTTGATGTTGCCCGGGTTGACCCGGACCGCGGCGCAGCCCGCGTCGATCGCCGCGAACACGTACTTGGGCTGGAAGTGGATGTCGGCGATGACCGGGATCTGCGACTTCTTCGCGATGGCGGGCAGCGCGTCGGCGTCGTCCTGGGACGGCACCGCGACCCGGACGATCTGGCAGCCGGAGGCGGTCAGCTCGGCGATCTGCTGGAGGGTGGCGTTGACGTTGGCGGTGAGGGTGGTGGTCATCGACTGCACCGATACCGGCGCTCCCCCGCCGACGGGCACCGATCCCACCATGATCTGACGGGATAGCCTGCGCTCGGCGAGCGGTGCCGGCGGCACAGGCGGCATACCCAGGTCGATACTCATAGCCCCCAACCGTTTCTGTAGACAGACCCCGGATCTTCCACCCCGCCATTCAACCACCCGCGGGAAGCCGCCCGGCGCCTGACGCTGACGGGCGCGTCGGGTTACCCCCAGTCGTTAACCTGCGAGACTCACCGGGTTCACGATGTCGGCCAGGATCAGCACGACGCTGAAGATCATCAGGACCGCGAAGATGCTGAAGCTGAACGGGAGCAGCCTAGCCATGTCGACCAGGCCGGGGTCGGGCCGGTGGCGCAGCCGGGCGAACCAGGCCCGGATCCGCTCCCAGACGACCACCGCGACGTGCCCGCCGTCCATCGGCAGCAGCGGCAGCAGGTTGAGGATGCCGACCCAGACGTTCAGCGAGGCGATCAGCAGCAGGATGAAGCTGACCTTGTACTGCCAGCCGACGTTGGCGGCCACCGCGTCCCCGGTGTCCCTGGCCGCGCCGACGATGCTGCTCACCTGGCCGCCGGCGGTGCTGCCGCGGTCCTTGCTGAAGAGCTTGGGCACCGCCGCGGGGAGCGAGCCGACGGCCTCGACCGAGCCCACGACGACCTGCCCGAAGGCCGACCCGGTGTACTGGACGGCCCGGATCGGGTTGGCCACCTGGAACACCGAGGTCGGCGCGATGCCCAGGTAGGCGCCGCTGCGGCCCTTGACCGAGGCCAGCGTGGCGTGCAGGGTCAGCGTCTGGCCGCCGCGCTTGACGGTGATCGTCGCGGCCGAGCCGGCCGGGGCCTGGCGGATCTCGTTGCCGAGCTGGGTCCAGTTGCTCACCGGCTTGCCGTCGAACGCGGTCACCACGTCGTTGACCTTGAGGCCGGCCTGCTTGGCGGGGGACGGCCGGTCCGACGCGGTGCAGGTGCCGTTGTCCAGCTGGGTGGTGTTGGCGGCCACGCAGGTGGTGACCGTGCCCAGCTGGGTGGTGTTGTCGTTCTCGATGCCGATCCCGATGGCGAGCCAGAAGATGAGCAGGAAGGCCAGCACGAAGTGCATGAACGAACCCGCGCAGAGCACCAGGATCCGCTGCCAGCCCGGGTGGCTGCGGAACGAACGGGGCTCGTCCTCCGGGTCGTCCACGTCGTCAAGCGAGTGCATCCCGACGATCTTGACGAAGCCGCCGAGCGGGAGCGCCTTGATGCCGTACTCGGTCTCACCTCGCGTGGTGGACCAGATCGTCGGCCCGAAGCCGACGAAGTACCGCGTGACCTTCATGCCGAACTTCTTGGCCAGCACGAAGTGGCCGGTCTCGTGCAGCATCACGGAGAACAGCAGGGCGACGAGGAAAATGACCCAGCCGAGCAGGTCCATCCAGTCGTCCCTTCTCCAGGCGCCTTCTAGGCGTTCAGTTCCCGGGCCCGCTGGCGGGCCCAGCCGTCCACGGCCAGCACGTCGGCCACGGTGGTGACGGCCGTGCGCGCGGCGTCATGTTCCGAGACTATCTGGGCCACGGTGTCAACAATGCGAGTGAAGCTGATCCTTCCCGCCTGAAAGTCCGCTACGCACGCCTCGTTCGCCGCGTTGTACACCGCGGGGGCGGTGCCCCCGGCCGCGGCCGCCGCGCGGGCCAGCGCGACCGCGGGGAAGGCGGCGTCGTCGAGCGGCTCGAACGTCCAGGTGGCCGCCGTGGACCAGTCCAGGCCGGGCGCGGCCTCCGGCACCCGGTCGGGCCAGGCCAGGCCGAGCGAGATCGGCAGCCGCATGTCCGGCGGGGACGCCTGGATGATCGTCGCGCCGTCCGAGAACTCCACCATCGAGTGGACGATCGACTGCGGGTGCACGACCACGTCGATGCGGTCCAGGCCGAAGCCGAACAGCAGGTGCGCCTCGATCACCTCGAGGCCCTTGTTCACCAGGGTGGCCGAGTTGATCGTGACCAGCGGGCCCATGTTCCAGGTGGGGTGGGCGAGTGCCTGCTTCGGCGTCACGTCGGCCAGGTCGTCGCGGCTCCAGCCGCGGAAAGGACCGCCGCTCGCGGTCAGCACCAGCCGCCGCACCTCGGACTCGCGCCCGGACCGCAGGCACTGGGCGATGGTGGAGTGCTCGGAGTCGACCGGGACGATCTGCCCGGGCTTGGCCCGGCTGGTGACCAGCGCGCCGCCGACGATCAGCGACTCCTTGTTGGCCAGGGCCAGCGTCCGGCCCGCGTCCAGCGCGGCCAGTGTGGCCTGCAGCCCGGCCGCCCCGGTGACGCCGTTGAGCACCACGTCGCAGGGCCACGCCGCCACCTCGCCGACCGCGTCCGGGCCAACCAGGAGCTGGGGGGAAGGCGCGTCCGGGGCGACCGCTCCGGGCTGGGTGGCGGGGCTCGAGGCCAGGCCCGTTCGGGAAAAATGATCGTGGAGTGCGGCCTGTACGCTGGCCGCGGCCGCCGGGCTGGCTACGGCCACCGCCGCCACCCCGAACTCGGCCGCCTGCGCGGCCAGCAGGTCCGGCTGGCCGCCGCCCGCGGCCAGGGCGACCACCCGGAACCGGTCCGGGTTGCGCCGGATGATGTCGAGCGCCTGGGTGCCGATCGAGCCGGTCGAACCGAGGATCACGATCTCGCGCGGCTGAGATTTCACCGGTCCATTGTCCGCTACCCGCGGACGCGGCCGCGCCGCCGCCCTGACGTCAGCGTCGGGCGACGGCGCGGCCTGGTGGTTCACGGACTCAGAAACGGTGGGCCAGCGCCCCCGCGGCGGAGATGATCCCCTGGCAGGCGGCCGTCTGGCCGGCCGCGGCGATGACCGGCTGGTCGCCGAACGCCGCCGCCTCGAGCTCGCCCTTGACCCGCAGGGCCAGCGCGTCCCGGAGGTGGTCGAGCCCGGTCAGCGCGGCGTTGACCGTCTTGTACTCGGTGTCGGCGGTGGTGCTGGACTCGACGGCGGCCGTCGAGGCCGCCATGGTGAAGGCCCCGAACTGGCCGACGCTGGAGTTGAGCTGCTTGTAGCAGGCGCCCAGCGCGGCCACGCCCGGCGCGGCCAGCGCGCGGTTGGGGGCGGCGAGGATCTGCGTGACGACCCGGCCGTCGTGCTCGTAGTCATCCTTCAGGCCGGTCAGGTACATCAGGGTCGGGCGCAGGTCGGTCTCGTCCATCCAGGTACCGGTCGTGCCGCTGTTGACCACCTCGGTCTGGCCGCTGTCAGGGCCGGCCGAGCTCGGGCCGGCGTTCGGCGCCTGGCCGTCCAGGCCGAGGTGCTTGACGCCGGGGCCGGCGAAGGCCGCGTAGTTCGTGTTGATCTCGGCCGCGTAGTCGCCGTGGTCCCAGGCGAACCCGGTGTTCTGGGTGACGCAGCCCGCCGCCGGGCAGGTGGCGGAGCCGGGGCTGAAGAAGTAGTCCGGCTTGGCGAACAGCGCGAACGTGGGCGTCCGGGCCGGGTCGGCGTTGACCATGTGCAGGATCGCCATCTCGGCCGGGTCGGCGATGAAGTTGGTGATCTTCTGGGTGCCGCCCGCGTACGGGTTACTCGCGGTCAGCCCGGCCACGTCGCGTTCCAGCGTGCGGACCTTCGCGTCGTTCGGCCCCGGGTCCCCGGTGACGTAGAACTCGGGCGCCGTGTCAGACTCCAGGCTGAACGGGGTGGTGTCGTTCTTCTCGGTGGCCAGCAGGCCGGTGATGTTGCCGGCCAGCTCGCCGAAGGAGCCCGCCGGGTAGGTGCACGGCACGTTCACGCCGTCGCAGTTGGCCGGGGTGGGCTGGATGGAGCGGCCCACGTTGGCGCCCGCCTCGTGGTCGCCCTCGTCCGAGCTGAGGATGAACTCCGTGTTGGCGGGGGTGATGCCGTCGGCCGCCAGCCGCTGGAAGAACGTGCCGAACGCGGCGTTGTAGTACTTCGCCTGCGCGATGTAGCAGGCGGTGCCGCTGCCCAGCGCGGCGGGCGCGCCGTTGCAGGCGGCCAGGCCGGGGATGTCCTCGTTGCCGTGGATGTCGGCGATGTAGCCGTTCACCACCGGGACGCCCGCCTCCAGCGAGTCGGCCATGTACGCCAGCGTCTGCGAGGCGTTGATCGGGCCGAACCCGGGGAAGCCGGGGTGGTTGGTGAGGAACGCGCCGTTGAGCTGGTTGCCGTTCTCGTCGACCAGGTTCCCGGCCGCGTTGGTGACCTGGAAGCCGTTGTGGCTGACGTTCGCCGTGCCCGCGCCGAGTTGCGGCGCGACGTAGCGGTGCCCGAACAGGGCCTGGAACCCGTTGTACCCGCCTGGTTCGTCGGGCAGGACGTCGGGGACCGCGGTCGGCGACGCGCTGGTCTGCCCGAACTTGACACCCTTGGCGTCGGCGCAGAAGGCGTTGCCCTGGGCGCAGTGCACGGCGACGCCGACGTAGTCGGCGGTCTCGGCGTCCTTGAACGAGTCCGTGTCCGCCTTGAGCTGCTGCTCCTCAGGCGAGTTGGCGCCGAAAGCCTGGGCGATGTCGGGGGTGGTGTTCTCGAGTTCCTGGTTCGCGGTGGCGATGTCGGCCACGTCGCAGCCCGCCCGGGTGAACGGCACCCACGGCGCCGGGGTGGTGCTGCTCGGTGTCACAGTGTGAGCCGCGGTGGCCGGGGGCACCGGGGCGTAGACCATGTTCGGGTTGGTGTCGTGAGCCGCGCTCGGCGTCTTGGCGGTGTCGTCGACCGGGTCGGTCCAGTAGGCGAACGAGCTGGCCGGGTCGGTGGTGTCGAAGGCGCCAGCCGGCCCGTCGGCGTTGTAGGCCTGGTAGCTGTTGGAGATCGGCATGCCCTGGCGGTCGCCGTACAGGCCGGTCCAGGTGGTCAGCAGGTCATCGGCGGTGTGCGCGATGAGCGGGGTGTGGTTGTTGGACAGGAACGTGCCGTTGTCCTCGAAGAAGTTCAGCAGGTTGGGCATCAGTTCCAGGTCGGAAGGGACGTTCGGGTTGTCCCGGAAGTAGTGCACGTTGTCGTAGGTGAGCTCCACCACGTGCTTGACGCCGTTGCCGAGGTGGCACGACGCGTCCACGGTCGCCGCGGCGCCCCCTTCGGCGCCGGCCGCGCTGGCTGTCGTCGATGTCCCCGCCAGGCCCAGCGTGCCGAGCAGGGCCGCCGCGCTCGCGGCCGCCGTGGCGTGCAGCCAGGCCGCCTGGCGGCCCGCGCGTCGCCGCGCGTCCCGTCCTCTCCTCATGAGCTGTTTCCTCTCCCGCGTGAAGTGCGGCGCGCCCGAGCCGGCCCCGCGCCAGCCCACGATGCCATGCTTTCAGCCAGCTCAGAAGAGACTTACAGGTGTCTTTTTGTGTAAATCCGGTGAAATTATGGTCACTTTCTCGCGCGAACCTCCAAAAAAGAGCTTTCGGCCGAACGAGTAAGGCACTAGCCCCGATACCAGGGGCGTGCGCTTCAGGCCAGGGCGGAGATCTGGCGGGCCAGGGCGAAGTCGTTAGCGGTGAGACCGCCCGCCGAGTGGGTGCTGAGGGTCAGCGTCACCTTGTTCCACGAGATGGCGACGTCGGGGTGGTGGTTGGCGCTTTCGGCCAGGTAGGCGACGGCGCCCAGGTAGAGCAGGGAATCGCGGAAGTCTTTGCGCCCGGTGACCGTGGTGATGGCGGTGCCGTCGCGGGTCCAGGCGGGGACGGTGGCGAGTTCGTCGGTGATCTGGGGCTCGGTGAGAAGGTCCATGGTTCCGGCATACCATTCCCAGGTGACAACACCGAGGCAGACCCCCCTGCACGGGGTGCACGAGCGGCTCGGCGCGGCCATGACCTCGTTCGCCGGCTGGCAGATGCCGTTGCGCTACGCCAGCGAGACCGCCGAGCACCAGGCGGTGCGGCACGCGGCCGGCCTGTTCGACCTGTCGCACATGGGCGAGATCACGGTGACCGGCCCGGACGCGGGTGCCGCGCTGGACTACGCGCTGGTGGGGAACTTGTCGGCGCTGCCGCCGGGGCGGGCGCGGTACACGATGATCTGCGCATCCGACGGCGGCGTGCTCGACGACCTGGTCGTGTACCGGCTGGACGAGGACCAGTTCCTGGTCATTGCCAACGCCTCGAATACCGAGGTGGTCCTCGGGGCTCTGGGTGAACGGGCCAGCGGCTACGACGCCCAGGTCAGCGACGCGACCGGGGACTACGCGCTAGTCGCCATCCAGGGGCCCGCCGCCGCCGGGATCCTCGGGCCGCTGACCTCGGGCGTGGACCTGGGGACGATGAAGTATTACGCCGGGGGCTGGGGCGAGGTGGCCGGGGGCAAGGCCTGGGTGGCGCGTACCGGGTACACCGGTGAGGACGGCTTCGAGGTGTTCTGCCGCCCGCGGGACGCCCCGCACATCTGGGACGCGCTGGCGGCCGCGGGCGGTCCGGCCGGCCTGGTCCCCGCCGGGCTGGCCGCCCGCGATACGCTCCGCCTTGAGGCCGGCATGCCGCTGTACGGCAACGAGCTCGGCCCGGACGTGACACCTTTCGAAGCGGGCCTAGGACGGGTGGTGAAGTTCGACAAGCCGGGCGAGTTCGTGGGCCGTGCGGCCCTGGCCGCCCGCGCTGCTGCTGGACCCGTTCGGCGGCTGGCCGGGCTGACCATTCAGTCTCGGCGTATCGCCCGGCACGGCTATCCCGTGCTGGCAGGCGGCTCCGAGTGCGGCGTCGTCACCAGCGGGGCCCCGTCGCCGACGCTCGGCGTGCCGATCGCCATGGCGTTCCTCGAGCCGGCCGCGGATGATCATGTCCTAACCGTGGGCATCAGGGGTGTAACGGTGCCCGCTCAACTGACGGACCTGCCGTTTTACCGGAGGAGACAGTAACGATGAGCATTCCGGCTGAGCTGTTCTACACGCCCGAGCACGAGTGGGTGGCTCTCGACGGCACTACGGCAACGGTCGGCATCACCGACTACGCCGCCCAGCAGCTCGGCGACGTGGTCTACGTGTCCCTGCCCGCCCCGGGGACCGCCGTCACCGCGGGCGAGCCCTGCGGCGAGGTCGAATCGGTCAAGTCGGTCAGCGACCTGTACTCCCCCGTGGACGGCGAGGTGGCCGAGATCAACACCGAACTCGACGGTGACCCCTCCCTGGTCAACGCCGAGCCGTACGCGCTCGGCTGGCTGTTCCGGGTGCGCGTGCCCCAGGGCGGCGACGGCGAGCCGGCCCGGCCGGACGGGCTGCTGTCCGCCGCCGAGTACGAGTCGCTGATCAAGAGCGCGGGCTAGCGCCGGTGGTGGCTAGCGCCGGTGGTGGCTAGCGCCGGTGGTGGCTAGCGCCTGCGGCGACGGCGCCGGACCAGGAACAAGGCGGTGACGCCGACGACCACCGCGGCCGCGGCGGCGCCCGCCATCAGCGGGTCGATCTGGCTGGCGCGCTGGCGGACCTCGGTCATGACCCGGTCCACGTTCTTCTTCGGGCTCACCCGGTCGGCGATGGCGTCGATGGTGCGCGCCAGCTCCGCGCGGGTGCGGTCGATGTCCGCCACCAGCTCGTCCTGATCGACGGGCTTCGCCTCGATCTCCGCGTCCGCCATCACATACTCCATCCTGTCCACGTGCGGTGTTAGCTGTCCGGCACCCGGCCATCCGGCAGGAGGGACTTATTGTGTCAGGTCCGCCGCGGCCATGGCGTCACCCGGCTGCCTGTCGAGCGTCTCGGCGGCGATAATCAGAGACACCATGAGGTACGCAAATTCTCTCTTACCCCAAAATTCGCAAACAGGGTTATCCTCGCTGATCCTGGCTTAACGCCGCTGCTCGCCGCCCGGCAATTTCACACGTTCTCCTCCGACATCACACATTGCCCAACGTCCCGACCAGGCAATTCTCACATTTCGGTAATTACCCGAATGGTCTGCTTCTGGTGCTTTATGCTCCCTCCAGGACGTGGGGAGGGTTTGCGGTATGAGTACCAGGCGCGCTCGCGGCAAGGCGATGCTGCTCACGATCGCGGCGCTAGTTTTGTCGCTGACGGCGGGCTGCGGGAAGACGGGAACGCAGGCGGCGGCCGGGCTGGAGAAGACGGACCTGAACGTCGCCGTGGTGCCGGCGCTCGATTCGGCCGGATTCTTCGTCGCGCTCTACGGCGGCTTGTTCAAGGCCCAGGGGCTGAACGTCGCCTTCACGCCGGCCACCAGCAGCGATACGGTGATCGCCGACCAGGTGAAGGGCACGTACGACATCACCGGCGGCAATTACGTCTCCTACATCCAGGCGCAGCAGAGCGGGCAGGCCAACCTGGACATCTTCGCCGAGGGATCGGTGATGGAGCCGGGCACGCAGGGCATCTACACCATGCCGGATTCGAAGATCACCAGCCTGGCCGCCCTCAAGGGCAAGACCGTGGCCATCAACGCGCCCAAGAACATCCTGTACCTGCTGGCCGTGTCGATACTGGCCGAGAAGGGAGTGAACCCCGCGTCGGTGAAGTTCGTCGACGTGCCGCTCCCCGAGATGGCGGCCGAGCTCAAGTCCGGCGCCGTTGACGCGGCCATGCTGCCGGAGCCGTTCGCCAGCGAGGCGGAGGAGACCTACGGCGCCGTACCGCTGGTCGACCTGGATCAGGGCGCGACCACGAGCTTCCCGGTCGCCGGGTTCGTGGCCACCAAGCAGTGGGCCGCGAAGAACCCGCGGACGCTGGCCGCCTTCTACCGGGCGCTTGAGGAGGGCCAGCGCGTCGCCGACACCGACCGCGCCGACGTCGAGCAGGCGATGGAGGACCTGCCGGCCAAGCCGGTGCGGCTCGCCGTCTCGCCCGCGACGGCGGCGGTCATGGCCCTGAACAGCTACCCGGTCAGCTCGGGACCGGCCGGCAGCGTCGACCTGACCCGGCTGCAACGCGTCGTCAACGTCATGCAGCGGTACCTCGGCTTCCCCGACTTCAACATCAAGTCCATGCTGATGAACGGGGGCTGACCCCGTTTCCGGGGTCGTCACCACCGGGACCGGGCGCCGGGAAACCGTTGCCAGAGTTGCTGCCGTGACTCAGGTCCGGTTTGCGATGCCGGGGTCGATGGGCTCGAGGAACTCGAGGCGGTTGCCGAGGGGATCCTGGCTGTAGAAGCGGCGCATGCCGGGGAAGTCGCCGTCGAAGGTCACCGGGTAGCCGGCCTCGCGCAGCCGGGCGGCCCAGGCATCCAGTCCCTCGACCAGCAGGCCGGGATGCGCCTTGCGGGCGGGGCGGAAGTCCTCTTCCACGCCGAGGTGCAGTTCGATGCCGTGGCCGCGGAACCAGCAGCCGCCGCGGGCGGCCAGCACGGGTGGCTTGGCCAGTTCGTCGAACCCGAGCACGCGACCGTAGAACCCGCGCAGCACCGCCTCGCTGCCGACCGGACAGGCTAGCTGCACATGATGGATCACCGCACCCACCTCCAACTATCTTGACATCAAGTTATCATTGAGGGCCGGGGCGTGACGGACATCGCTCCGGCCGCGGCGGCCGGCCCGGCGCGGACGGCCGACCCGGCGCGGGACAGGTAGGCCGAGCCGATGACGCCCGGGCGGCGTAGTCCTCCGGGCTGGCGTAGTCCTCCGGGCTAGTGTGCGCGGCCCCGGATGCCCTCCCTCAGGCCGATGCGGTCCCGGGCCGGGTTACGCCATATTTGAGCGAGTGAGGCGAGCCAGCCTGGTGGCGGTGCTGACGGGAGTGGCGGCGCTGGCGGTTTACGTGCTGCCGGGGCTGCTGGGTCCGGCCGCGCACTGGCCGCTGTGGGACGTTCGGGTATACCAGTGGGGCGGGCAGCAGGCCGCCACGGGGGGCGGGTCCCTGTACGCATCGGGCGCGCCGTTCAGCTTCACGTACCCGCCGTTCGCCGCGATCCTGTTCGCGGCCTTCTCCGGTGCCCCGGGCGTGGTCCTGAAGCTCGTGCTCACCGCCGGGAGCCTGGTCGCGTTGCCGGTGCTGTGCGGGCAGGCGCTGGCCGCCGCCGGGGTACGGCCGCGGCCGGGGATCGTCTTCGCCGTCTCCGCGCTGGCCCTGCTGACCCGGCCGGTGGCATACACGCTGCACTTGGGCGAGATCAACCTGATCCTGGCCGCGCTGATCGGCGCGGACCTGCTCCGGCGCGAGGACGGGGCCTGGTGGCAGGGCATCGGGACCGGGCTGGCGGCCGGGATCAAGCTCACCCCGCTGATCTTCGTGGCGTACCTCGCGCTCACCGGGCGGGTGCGGGCCGCGGCGACCGCTGGCGCGGTCTTCGTGTTGACGGTCGCGGCGGGATTTACCTGGCTGCCGGCCGGGTCCCGGACGTTCTGGCTGGGCGGGGTGTTCTACAACCAGCACCGCGTCGGCGACCCGGCCAACCCGTCCGACCAGTCCCTGTCAGGGGCGGTGGCCCGGCTGGCCGGCACCGTCGACCCGCCCCGCGTCTGGTGGCTGATCGCGGCGCTGGCGATCGGCCTGGCCGGCCTGGCCGTGGCCGTATGGGCGCACCGTCGCGGATACCGCCTGGCCGGGTTGCTCTGCTGTGCCTTCACCGGCCTGCTGGTGTCACCGTTCTCCTGGACGCACCACTGGGTGTGGGTGGTTCCGCTGCTGGTCTGGCTGATCGCGACCGCGTGGCGGCGGCGCGTGGCGGCGCGATGGGTACTGGCGGCCGGGGCCGCGACGGTGTTCTCCGCGCTGGTGACGCTCCCCTGGCCCGGGCACCCGGCCGACGCGGGGAGGATGGTGGCGAGCGACCTGTACGTGCTGGCGGCCCTGGGCGTGCTGGCGGCGACGGCGGTGACGCTGACCCGCGGCCGCGGCCTGAGCGCGGACGCGGGGCCGCAGCCTGAGCGCGGACGCGGGCTGGCGCGATGTGACCCAGTTCTACGCCGCCGGGAAGCCGGCACCATGCTGTTCCATGATCGTGGCCAGAAACGGTTAAATATCGACCGAAACTAGCCATGATCATGATCCGGGCCCGGAATGTCTTAATGTGAAGTTGAGGCATGAAGGGATGTAACGGGCATGCTGTGGCGTGGCTGGGGTGCGGCACCCGCGCCGCTCCCCGGTGCCGGCCCGGCTGCGGTGAACGGCCCTGAGCTGTTAAGTCCAGTGACAGCTGATGAGTCCCGAGCGCGGGCGGCCGCGGGCGGGCTACTTCAGGGCGCGGACGCGGGGGATCAGCTTGAGCATGAGGGAGGACAGCGTGGGCTTCGGCGAGCTGACGCTCAGCAATTGGCTGTCGACCAGGTAGAAATCCGGGCCGTCGACGGTCAGCAGCACGTCGGTCACCAGCGGCGGGCCGGGGATCTTGGTGTCCGTCAGGTATTCCACGAGCTTCAGGGACTGGTGGCCGCCCACGCGCAAGGCGGACCGGGAATGCACCTTATGGGTGAGCGTGCCGCCGTTCGTGTCCTTCTCGCTCACGGACTCGCACGACTTGAACTTGGCGCTCACCTGGTTGAAGAACGTGGTGGCGCCGGAGGCGCCGGCGAACTGGTACACGGCCTGATCGAAGATCTCGTCCACGGCCGCGGACGGCGACTTGGCCCCGGCCGTCTCGGCGGCCTGGGCGGTCTCGCCCAGGCTGTCGCCGACGCCCAGGAAGGACCAGAACTGCGAGCACGTCAGGGACGGGATGTGGAGCGAGGCGTGGGTCTCGAGCTTGCCGCCCGAGTTATCCGAGAAGATCGTCTTGTAGCCAGGCAGGAATTGCGACGGGGCGAGCAGCCCGTTTTTGAGTTGCTTCCCGGTGACCTGGGCCGGCGTGTGGGATATCCCGGGCGACGCCATCGCGGCCGGCGCGAACAGCGTGCAGGCGGCGGCAACGGTGACGGCGCAGGCTTTGGCGCGGAACGACATGACTGATCTCCCCTGATATGCCCCCAGCAAGGGCGCCAGCCTAGCGGGATCGGCCAGGCGGGCGAAAGAAGTTTCCGCTCGCTTTCCGCGAGCCAGTCCAGGGAGTTCTAACGATCTCAGTGTCAATAGCCAGAGTTATCGCCTCCGCGCCGTGCCGTCACGGACTCGGTGTGCCCCTGCATACGTTCTTGGGTGCCCCCGTGTGCCACCGGTGCACCTCTAGGTGACCCTATGTGCCATCGGTGCTGTTCTCGCGTACTCCGGGGGCACCCGCCTCCTGCGCCACCCGCTCGATGGCGCCGGCGGCGTTGTCGCCCTGGACCACCAGCCTGTGCCGCTGAAGCGCGCCCAGGAGAGTCGGCACGATGGGGGCCAGGCGCGGGCGGATGTAGGCGATCTGGTCAAGGCTCCACGCCCTGTCACCGACCCGCCAGCGGCCGTACTCCAGGCTGTAGGCAGGGATATCGAGCGCGGTCACCTCGGCACCGGCAAGGGAGCGCACCGGCACCCACCTGACCAAGAGATCCAGCAAGGCGAGCTGTGGGGCCTCGATGTCGGCAATGGCCGCGATGATCATCTGCTCGGAGTCGATCGTCGCGTCGTCCTCGGCCAGCAGCCCGGAAGCCAGGGAGCGCCCGAGCGTCCGCAGCTTGCCCTCCAGGGTGGTTCGCGCGGCGGCGTTCAGGGCGAACCCGGTCAGGAGCTGCGCACGCTCGGAGGCGCCGATCTTCTCCCGAAGCTCATCATCAGGAATGCTGGTTTCAGCCAGCACCTGGGCCTGACGCCGCCGTACGGCTGATGAGATCTTCTTCCCCGCCCAGGCGACCAACGGTTCAAGTTCGGGTCCAAGCGCAGCACCGGTAACCAGCCCGCCCGCCGCGCCGGGAGGACCGCCTACGAGGCCGCCGACGACGACTCCTGCACCAGCGCCGACGCCGGCCGCGATCGAGCGCTCGTGCCTCTTCCGGCGCTTACGAGCCCGGCCCTTGCCGAAACCGTTGTTACCCACCCCCGCAAGGCTATCCACGTAGGCGGACACTACGTGTCGATGAACGGGCCAACGGGGCGCGGGTGCGAAAAAGGTTCCGTGGTCGGTCTTTGCGGCGGCGCATAGGCTGGCCATAGGTGGCGGAACGACTCCGAGGTCAGATGATGCTCGATGACCTCGCCGGGAAGCGAACCGGCGAACGGATCCAGATCCTGCGCGAGCGCAGGGGGCTGTCCCGGCCGGTGCTGGCTGGGCTGGTTGGCATGTCCGCTTCCTGGCTCAAGGGCATCGAGCGCGGGACCAGGCTCCCGCCGCGCCTGCCGCTGCTGGTGAAGCTGGCCGAGGCGCTGGCCGTGGGCGATGTGGCCGTGCTGGCCGGGACCGATATGGACCTGGGCGGCGCAACGTCGGTGCTGGTGTCCTCGTTCGCCCGCATCCCGCATGACGCTGTGCCCGCGATCCGCGAGGCTGTCCGCGACCCGCTGCTGACGGTGCCCGCCAGCCCGGTGGACGTGGCCGCGCTGGCCGCCAGGGCAGCCGATGCGTGGCTGCTGTGGCACCAGTCGTCGCAGCACCGTACCGACGTGGGCCGCATCCTGCCCCGGCTGGTCACCGACGCCCGGGTGGCGGCCCGCGTGGCTGACGGGCAGGACCGGCGGGCCGCCAGCGCGGTGCTGGCCGACGTGTACGCCCTGGTGCAGCACGAGGTGGTGTGGGCGAGTGAGGCCGAGCTGAACTGGACGGCGGCCGACCGGGCGATGCTGGCTGCGCAGGACGCGGACACGCCGGACGCGCTGGCCGGGGCCGCGTGGACACTCGGTATGGTGCAACGCTCGGCGGGCGACACCGACAGCGCGCTGATGCTGGCACGGGACGCGGCCGGGCTTCTCGAACCGCGGCTGGAGGGCGCGGCCGACGATACCCGCGCCCTGTATGGCGCGCTCCAGCTCCATGCCGCGACCACGGCGGCCAGGGCCGGGCGCGAGGGGGATGCCTGGCGACACTGGGACGCCGCCAGCGCCACGGCAGAGCGGCTGCCCGCCGGCTACTACCATCCGTGGACCATGTTCGGCGCGGCCAACGTGAAGCTGCACGCGGTGTCCATCTCGGCTGACCTGTCCCGGTCGGCCGAGGCCCGCGACCACGCCGAGGACATCGACCCCGAGGAGATCCCGAGCCGCGAGCGGCGGGGCCGCCTCGGCGTCGAGATCGCCCGCGCCTACTACCAGAAGCGCGACTACCCGGCCATGCTGCACTGGCTGGAGACGGCCCACGGGACCTCGGCCGACTCGGTGTGCTACTCGCCGACCGCCCGCCAGATGACCGCCGACGCGGTGGACCACGGCGGTCCGCTGATCAGCCGCAGGGCGCGCTCGCTGGCCGGGAGCATCGGCCTGCCCCTGTAGCGGCGGGCTCACCCTGCACCCCGCGCCAGGGGTCCGCGCACCGGGCCGGGCGCGCCCCGCGATCTTGCCTACCGTCACCGATGGCGCAGTGATCACGGTGACGGGAGACGATGATGGGCAGGGCAGCCGCAGCCAGCGGGCCGCGTGATCCGTTCGCGGTGGATGAGGGCGCCGCCCTAGCCGAGCTGGAGGCAGCGTGGTCCGATGCCGGATACCACGCCTTTTCTGCCCGGGACGGCCTGTGGTGCGCGGTAAGCAGCGCCGGGGAAGTGTTAACCGGCGATACCCCGGATGCCATGGACCGGGCCATCCGGGCACACTGGCAGGCGCTGCGCGGATGACCGGCCGCGACCACGATGTCAGTGCCCTGACTGGTCCCGAGCTTGAGCGGGCCAGGCGGGATCTGCAGATCAGCCTCGCGCTGGCCTGGCCCGGCTCCCCCATGCCGGAACCGATCCTCGCGCAGATGAGCGCGATCGATGCCGCGCTGGCCGCCCGTCCTGACGGCAGCGTGGCCGACTCATGATCTACCTGTACAGCTGCGGCTTCGCCACGGATGACCGAGAGTGGTTCGACGGGCACCTGTCCACGCATCCAGGTCACAGACGCGACCGCATCCCCGCAGCGCGCCCCCACGCTACTATGAGCGCCGACGACCGCGAGCAGTTTCCGACCATCCGGGCCGACTACGCCGCACACCCGGTACCGCGTGACCCGCGCCCGTGCCAGTTCCGGCCTGTGGCCGGGTCGCAGAGGCGTAAATCGCGGTGGCTGGTATCACGGAAATATCACGCGAGCTTTCATAGCCCGATAGAAAGCCCCTGACCAGCTAGAACCCGGTGCGGGCGGGGGGATTCGAACCCCCACGGTGTCGCCACCAACAGGACCTAAACCTGCCGCGTATGCCATTTCGCCACGCCCGCGCGCGCGGCCAGCCGACGGCCGGCCGCTGGTAGAACGGTACCGCCTACGCTCCGATCTCGGCCCGCAGCCGGGCGACGTGGCCGGTGGCCTTGACCCCGTACTGCGCGGTGGAGATGGTGCCGTCCGCCTCGACCACGAACGTCGACCGGATCACGCCGACGGTGACCTTGCCGTAGAGCTTCTTCTCACCCCAGGCGCCGTAGGCCTCGAGCGCGGCGTGATCGGGGTCGGACAGCAGCGGGAAGGTCAGCCCCTCCTTGTCCCGGAACTTGGCCAGCTTGGCGGGTTTGTCCGGCGATATGCCGAGCACGGTGATGCCCGCCGTGTTCAGGCTGGCCAGGCTGTCGCGGAAGTCGCACGCCTGCTTGGTGCAGCCGGGCGTCATCGCGGCCGGGTAGAAGTACACGATCACCCGCTGGCCGCGGAACGAGGCCAGCGAGACCTCTTTCTCGTCGGCGTCGAGCAAGGTGAAATCGGGGGCCGGGTCGCCCGGCGCCAGCCTGTCGGTCATGTGTTCTCTCCTGGATGGGCTAGGGCCGTGGTGATGAGCGGGGCCAGCGCGCGGAAGGCCCGGCCGCGGTGGCTGATGGCGTCCTTGGCCGCGGCGGTCATCTCGGCGGTGGTCTGCTCGAAGCCGTCGGGCAAGAAGATGGGGTCGTAGCCGAACCCCCCGGTGCCGCGCGGCTTCCTGACCAGGCGGCCGTCGACCTGCCCGGTGACGACCCACTCGCGCGCGGGGGGGCCGGGCATGACCAGGGCGGCGGCACAGACGAAGCGCGCGCCGAGCCTGGCGTCCGGCACGTCGGCCACCTGGGCCAGGACCAGCTCCAGGTTGGCGCGGTCGTCGCCGTGGCCGCCCGCCCAGCGGGCGGACAGCACACCGGGCATGCCGCTCAGCGCGTCCACGCAGATGCCGGAGTCGTCGGAAACCACGGGCAGGCCGGTGAAGTCGGCGATCGCGCGCGCCTTGAGCAGCGCGTTCGCCTCGAACGTGGCCCCGGTCTCCGGTACCTCGGGGGCGCCGGGGAATTCCTCGAGCCCGGCCAGCCGGACCCCGTGGCCCGCCGCGTCCAGGATGCGCGCCAGCTCGCTCAGCTTGGCGGCGTTCCGGCTGGCCAGCACGACGACGTCAGCGGCCATGGCCATCACATCCGCGTCGGCCCGCCCTCGTCGGACGGTAACGCCAGCGCGTCATGCTGCAGCCTGGTCAGTTCGCCGCAGCCCGCGACGGCGAGGTCGAGGAGCTGGTTGAGCAGGACCCGGCTGAACGGCTCGCGCTCGGCGGTGCCCTGGACCTCCACGAAGTCGCCGCTGGCGGTGCAGACCACGTTCATGTCGGTCTGGGCGGCGACGTCCTCCTCGTAGCACAGGTCGAGCCGGGGCTCGCCGTCCACGATGCCGACGCTGACCGCGGACACCGAGGTGAGCAGCGGGTCGCCCTTGGTCCGCTTCCTGCCCTTGAGCCAGTTCACCGCCTCGGCCAGCGCGACGTAGCCGCCGGTGATCGCGGCCGTCCGGGTGCCGCCGTCGGCCTGGAGCACGTCGCAGTCGATGACGATGGTGTTCTCGCCCAGCGCCTTGTAGTCCACGCTGGCCCGCAGCGAGCGCCCGACCAGCCGGGAGATCTCGTGCGTGCGGCCGCCCAGGCGGCCCTTGACCGATTCGCGGTCGTTGCGGGAGTTCGTCGCCCGGGGCAGCATGGCGTACTCGGCGGTCACCCAGCCGAGACCGCTGCCGCGCCGCCAGCGGGGCACGTCCTCGGTGACGCTCGCGGCGCAGAGCACCCGGGTACGGCCGAATTCCACCAGCACGGAGCCCTCGGCGTGGTCCAGCCAGCCGCGGGTCAGCTTCACCGGCCGCAGTTCAGTGACGGATCGTCCGTCGGGTCGTGACATGACGCACAGCCTAGCGGCAGGCCGGGGCAGGCAAGCCCTGGTAGGCAGCGCTCAGGCGCCGGGCCCGAGGAGCAGGCCGCTGGTGGCCAGCGACAGCGGACCGCGGAACGTGGTCGCCGCCTCGGCCAGGATCTGCTCCCGGTCGTTCCACGGCACCAGATGGGTGAGCACCAGCTGACCCACCCCGGCCCGCTCCGCGTGGGCGGCCGCCTGCCGCGCCGTCAGGTGCAGGTCGGGCCGGGCGTCCTGCCCGTCGACGAACGAGGCTTCGCACAGCAGCAGGTCCGCGCCGCCGGCCAGCCGTACCAGCGCGCCCGACTCCCCCGTGTCGGCCGAGTAGGCCAGCCGCCAGCCGTCGTATTCCACCCGGAAGCCGAACGTTTCCACCGGATGGTTCATCCGCTCCGTGGTGATCAGGAAAGGCCCGATGCCGAACGAGCCAGGCCCGAGCTCCCGGACATCGAACCTCAGCTGGCCGTCCGGGCCGCCGGCGATGCCGTCGGAGCCCGGCCCGAGATCGGGCCTGGCCAGCCCGGCCGTGCCGCGCGGGCCGTAGACGGGGATCACCGGCTGGGGGCCTTCCGGCGCGAACTGCCGGGCGATCCAGTACGCGGGCAGGTCGATGCAGTGGTCGGCGTGCAGGTGGCTGATGCAGATCGCGTCGACTTCGAAGAGCCCCGCGTACCGCTGGAGGACCCCGAGCGCCCCGTTGCCCATGTCGATGACCAGGCGGAAACCCTCGGCTTCGAGCAGGTAGCAGGACGCCGGACTGTCCGGACCGGGAAAGCTCCCGGCGCATCCGATCACCGTCACGCGCATGCGTGTCATTATGGCCCTGATCATGTTCACGCTTTTCTACGGCCTTTCGGCGGATCCGGTCCACCAGGGGCATATCGATCTCGTGACGGCCGCGGTCACCGAACTCCGCCGCCGGGGATACGACATCTCCCTGGTCCTGCTCGTTCCCGTCTACCGCCGCAATCCCGTCGGCGAGCAGGCCAAGAACGGCCTGCCGGAGACCTACGAGGACCGGGTCCAGCTGGCCGAGCTCGCGGCCGCCCTGATCGGCGAGCGGTTGGCCGGTACCGGCTGCACGGTCAAGGTCAGCCAGGCCGCCCGGGAACTCGCCGAGCGGTCCGGCGGCCCGAACTACGACCTCGAGACCCTGCGCTACATCGCGGAAAACGAGGTGCCAGGCAGCGAGCTGCTGTTTCTCATGAGCGCCGAGCTCGTCTCGGGGCCGGACCCGGAGTTCGCGCACTGGCACGAACCGGTCGAGATCGCCCGGCTGGCGACCCTGGTGATCGCCCCCCGGCCGGGGTATCCGCCGAACCTGGACTTCCTCGAAGTACTCACCGCGGCGGGGGGCCGTTTCATCTACCTGCATAGCGTGGTCACCATGGACATCTCCTCGAGCCAGCTCAGGGAACGGCTGATGGCGGGAGCCGATCCGGCCGAGCTAGCGGGCGAGGGGGCGATCCCCGCGCTGGTAGCCGGCTACATCAGCCGGCATCCCGGCCTGTACCGCGCGCGGGAAACGAGCTGAATGGGCGGCATCACCTCCGAGGTCGAGCCCATCTACGTGACCACGGTCGGCGAGCTGGTCAGCGCGGTCACCGACATGTCCGACGGCCGCTACGTGCTCTGGTACCGCGGCCACCGCCAGGCGGGCTGGGACGTGCAGCCGTCGATCTGGCGGGGTTACAGCCCGGCCGAGGAACGGAACCTCACCAACCGGTTCCGCTCGCGCGCCTCGATCCGCTATTCCCCCGCCCCCGAGTACGCCGCGACGGCGAGCTGGCTCAGCCTGATGCAGCACTACGGGCTGCCGACCCGGCTGCTCGACTGGACCCGGTCGCCCCTGATCGCGGCGTATTTCGCGATCGCGGCCACCCCGCCGTGGAACGCCCGCCCGGGCGGCGAGGACGCCGCCATCTGGGTCCTGCACCCCGAGATCCTCAACGCGCGTCAGGGCTTCCGGGCGGTGACGCCGCCGATCGACGCGCACATGTGCGGGAGCATGCTGTGGCCGGCGTTCAGCGACAACGCCGAAGAGAACGACAAGGTCCTTGCGGTGATGTCGGCCGAGACGGACCTGCGGATGTTCGTCCAGCAGGGTTGCTTCACCATCCATTCGAGCC
The DNA here is from genome assembly GCA_050011155.1 of Streptosporangiaceae bacterium. GTDB lineage: Bacteria > Actinomycetota > Actinomycetes > Streptosporangiales > Streptosporangiaceae > Palsa-504. The sequence continues at coordinate 6,218 of JBEKJP010000080.1, read as the reverse complement.
ACACCGCCCTGAACAAGAGCGACGGTCACGCCGATTTCCTGCGGCCGGTGGTGATCCGGCACGAGCACATTCCGCGGATGGCCAGGGAGATCGACGCCTGCGGGTTCAGGCGCGGCGATATGTTCCCTGACCTGGGCAACCTGGCCGAGGAGCTGCGGCGGACCCATCCGCCGGGCTCCTATATCGAGGAGCGCAATCCTTCCCGGTGACCCGCATGTAGCCTGATCGGACCAGCCAGGTAGGGCCAGCCGGGGGGAGAGTCGCAGTGAGCGAGCCGTCCAGGGCTAAGGTCCCGCCCTACCCAGCGCAGGATCGTGCCGCCGTCTACCGCGTGATCGCGGAGCGGCGGGACGTCCGGCGGGGCTTCCGGCCAGAACCGGTGCCCGCCGACGTGCTCAGCCGGGTGCTGGCCGCGGCGCACCAGGCCCCCTCGGTCGGCCTGTCGCAGCCGTGGGACTTCATCGTGATCACCGAACGGGCCCGGCGGGAGCGGATCGCGGCGCTGGCCGGCCGGCACCGGGACGACTTCGCCGCGGCGCTGCCCGCCGCCCGGGCCCGCGCGTTCGACCAGCTCAAGATCGAATCGATCCTGGACACGCCGGTCAACGTGGTGGTGACGTGCGACCGGACCCGGGGCGGCCGGCACACGCTGGGCCGGGCCACCCAGCCGCGGACGGCGGACTTCTCCAGCGTGCTGGCGGTGTCCAACTTGTGGCTGGCCGCCCGGGCCGAGGGCCTGGGCGTCGGCTGGGTCAGCTTCTTCGACGCCGGTGAGCTGGCGGCCGAGCTCGGCCTGCCTGGGTACCTGGACGTCGTCGCCTACCTGTGCGTCGGCTACGTGGACGAATTCGGGCCGGAACCGGAGCTCGCGCTGTCGGGCTGGGCGCGGCGGCGGCCGGTGTCGTGGGCGGTGCACGCCGAGGAGTTCGGCCGCCGCGGTCTGCCCGGGGAGGAATCCGTGGACGTGCTCGCCGACGTCGTCGCCGCCATCGCCCGGCCGGACGCGGCCGCGATGGCCGCCGCGCGCGAGCGGCAGGACAAGATGACCAAGCCGCGCGGGTCGCTCGGCGAGCTCGAGCACGTCTCGGTCCGGCTGGCCGGGCTGGCCGGCACGTGCCCGCCGCCGCTGCCCGAGCCGGCCTGCGTGGCGGTGTTCGCCGCCGACCACGGGGTGCACGCCCAGGGGGTCAGCCCGTGGCCGCAGGAGGTGACGGCGCAGATGGTGGCCAACTTCCTGGCCGGCGGCGCGGTCATCAACGCGTTCGCGGCCCAGGCCGGCGCCGAGGTCACCGTGGTCGACATCGGGGTGGCCGCCGACCTGGACCCGGTCCCCGGGCTGCTGCCCCGCAAGATCGGGCGCGGTACCGCCGACTTCACGGCCGGCCCGGCGATGACGCGCGAGGCGGCCGTCACCGCGATCACGGCCGGCGCCGAGGTCGCCCGGGACCTGGTCGCGGCGGGCAACCGGTGCCTGGTCACCGGCGACATGGGGATCGCCAACACCACCGCCTCAGCCGCGCTGATCTGCGCGTTCACCGGCGCCGACCCGGCCGACGCGACCGGCCACGGCACCGGCGTGGACGCCGCCACCTACGCCAAGAAGATCGACATCGTCTGCCGCGGCCTGGACCGGCACCAGCCGGATCCCGGCGACCCGGTGGGCGTGCTGGCCGCGTTCGGCGGGTTCGAGCACGCCGCCCTGGCCGGGTTCATCCTGGGGGCCGCCGCGCTGCGGATTCCGGTGATCCTGGACGGCGTCATCGCCGGGGCGGCCGCGCTGGCCGCCGCCGCGCTGGCTCCGGACGCGGTGGCCGCCTGCTTCGCCGGCCACCGCAGCGTCGAGCCCGGGCACGCTATCGCGCTGGACCATCTGGGGCTGCGGCCGCTGGTCGACCTGGGCCTGCGGCTGGGCGAGGGCACCGGCGCGGTGCTGGCGCTGCCGCTGGTGCAAAGCGCCGCCCGCGCGCTGCGCGACGTCGCCACCTTCGACTCGGCGGGCGTGGCGGACAAGGACGGCTAACGGGCTCAGGCCCAGAGCTGGCCTTCGAGGCCGGACTCGGCTTCTTCCAGGGTGCCGGAGTAGGCGCCGGTGGACAGGTACTTCCAGCCACCGTCGGCGACCAGGACCACGATGTCGGCGGGCTCCCCGGCGGCCACCGCCTTGGCCGCCATGCCCAGTCCGGCGTGCAGCGCCGCCCCGGCCGAGATGCCCGCGAAGATGCCCTCGGCGGAGATGAACTCCCTGGTCCGGCGCAGCGCGTCGGCCGAGGCGACGGAGAACCGGGTGGTCAGCACGGACTCGTCGTAGAGCTCGGGGACGAAGCCCTCCTCCACGTTCCGCAGCCCGTAGACGAGCTCGCCGTACCGCGGCTCGGCCGCCACGATCTTGATGTCCGGCACGTGCTCGCGCAGGTAGCGGCCCGCGCCCATGAGCGTGCCGGTGGTACCCAGGCCGGCCACGAAGTGGGTGATCGAGGGCAGGTCGGCCAGGATCTCCGGACCGGTGGTCTCGTAGTGCGCGCGGGCGTTCGCCTCGTTGCCGTACTGGTAGAGCATGACCCAGTCGGGGTGCTCGGCGGCGAGCTGCTTGGCCACCCGGACCGCCTCGTTGGAGCCGCCCGCGGCGGGCGAGCCGATGATCTCGGCGCCGTACATCCGCAGCAGCTGGCGGCGCTCCTCGCTGGTGTTCTCTGGCATCACCACGATGACCCGGTAGCCGCGCAGCTTGGACACCATGGCCAGCGAGATCCCAGTGTTCCCCGAGGTCGGCTCCAGGATCACCGAACCCGGCTGGAGCAGCCCGTCCTTCTCCGCCTGGGCGATCATGAAGAAGGCGGCGCGGTCCTTGACCGAACCCGTCGGGTTCCGGTCCTCGAGCTTGGCCCACAACCGCACGTCAGGGGACGGGGACAGCCGGGGCAGGCCGACCAGAGGCGTATGGCCGAGTGAGTCAAGCAGGTTCTCGTAGCGCAAGACGCCGATCCGTTCGTTATAAAAAAAAGGACGGTCAGCGGCCGCCGCCGGCCACGGCGGGCAGGACGGTCACCGTGTCGCCGTCCTTGAGCGGCGTTTCCAGGCCGGACAGGAACCGGACGTCCTCGTCGTTCAGGTACACGTTGACGAAGCGGCGCAGGCCCTTGTCGTCGACCAGCCGCTCGCGCAGGCCGCCGTGCCGCTCGTCGAGGTCGCTGAACAGCTCGGCGAGCGTGGATCCGCTCCCCTCGACTTGCTTGGCGCCGTCGGTGTACGTGCGCAGGATCGTCGGGATGCGAACCTCGATGGCCATGAACAACGCTCCACTGGGTTTCCGGTTAGCACTGGTTTCCGGTCAGCACTGGGTTATCTGGTCGGTCCTTGGCGTCCAACTCGTGCGGGCACCGAATCATTCCACCACGTTGACTGGTTCCTCGGTGACCTGGCCTTCGCGGATACGGTAGGAGCGGAACTCCGTGCTGTCCTCGTCCCTGGTCGAGACCAGGACGTAGTGCGCCTGCGGCTCGCTGGCGTAGGAGATGTCGGTGCGGCTCGGGTACGCCTCGGTGGCGGTGTGCGAGTGGTAGATGACGACCGGTTCCTCGTCGCGATCGTCCATGTCGCGCCAGACCCGGAACTGCTCGGCGGAGTCGAAGCGGTAGAAGGTGGGGGAACGTTCGGCGTTCATCATGGCGATGAACCGCGTCGGGTGGTCGCTCCCGGCTGGCCCGGCGATCACGCCGCAGGCCTCGTCCGGATGGTCGGCCCGGGCGTGGGCCACGATCTTGTCGTGCAGATCCCGCGTGATCGTCAGCATGATCAACGAGCTTACGGGGGGCGGCTTTGCCGCGCGGGCTGGCGGGCTGGCGGGCTGCGGGGCCGGCTCGGCTCACGAAGGGTGCGGCCGGCCCGGTTCACGAAGGGAGCGGCCGGCTCGGTTCACGTCTGATCGGCTTCTAGCGCCACAGTAACATCACCGGCCTCAGCACTCGCGAGCCCAAGCGCGTCCCGCGCAGACAGTGCGGTTGTTTCGGGTTATGGGGTGGATTTGGGGGTCTATGGGGTACCGAATCCACCCGGTAACCCGAATCCACCCCGTTAATGAGCCGGGAGTGGTCCGCTGGTGAAGCAGAGTGAGGTTTGTGGCGGGTGGGACGGCCGAGTTCGCGGACGGGGGCCGGTTCGCGGACAGGACGGCCGAGTTCGCGGGCGAGCGGGCTAGTGCATGGCTTGGACGAGGGATTCTTGGACGGCGCCGAGCCAGGCGTAGACCTCGAAGGCGGTCCACTGGGGGTCGTCCGGCTTGAGCCGGCTCCACTGCTCCTCGAACTCCTCGGTGACGCCGAGCCGGACGCCGAGCGCGAGCCGGACATCGTTGAGCGCCTTCAGCCAGGACAGGGCCTGGTCCGAGGTCAGCTGGATGCGGCCGCCCTCCTCCGGCAGCGAGTCCATCATCGCCTGGGCCGCCGCGTACTTGGCGCTGCGCAGGGCGGGCTCGGTGTACTTGCGGAACTCCCCGGCCGACTCCGGGTCGTCGCGGTAGCCGTCCGGCAGCAGCCGGGCCAGCACCGGGTCCTCGGGCGGGGACTCCGCGCCGGGCGCGTGCACCATCGCCTCCAGGGCGGCCAGTTCGGCGTCCTCTTCCGGACCGGAATCGATGATGACGGCGGATTCGGCCGGCTCGACCAGGGCCATGATCTGGCCCACCAGGCTGCGCAGCAGGGATGCTTCGGGGGCGGCGAGCCAGGCGCGCGCGCCACCGCCGCGGACCGACCGGAATGGCTCCATGCGCGAAGGCTACTTGTCCTGCTTTACCGTGGCCCACAGGCCGTAGCCGTGCAGGATCTCCACGTTGCGCTCCATCGCTTCCCTGGCCCCGGCGGCCACCACCGCCCGGCCCTTGTGGTGCACGTCCAGCATGAGCTTGGTGGCCTTCTTCTTCGGATAGCCGAACACGTGCTGGAAGACGTACGTGACGTAGGACATAAGGTTGACCGGGTCGTTCCAGACGATCGTGACCCAGGGCTTGTCCGATACCGGATTGTCCGCGGATCGGGGAAGATCCACTTCAGCGGGCGCCGCGCTCACAACTAGCCACCTCCCACTACGTAGTCTTCCACCTGTGACGAATCCCGTGAACCACCAGTCCCGGCTCGCTGACGGGACCGCCCGGCCGGGGGCCGACAAGGCACGGACCGGCCAGCCCGGAATCACCCAGCCCGGAATCACCCAGTCTGGGACCGCACTGCTGACCGACCACTACGAGCTCACCATGGTGCAGGCGTCGCTGCGCAGCGGCGCGGCCGACCACAGGTCGATCTTCGAGGTATTCGCCAGGCACCTGCCGCACGGGCGCAGGTACGGCGTCGTGGCGGGAACCGGGCGACTGCTCGACGCGGTTGAGCGGTTCCGCTTCAGCCCGGCCGACTTGGAATTCCTCGACGGCGCGGGCATCGTGGACGAGCCGACGCTGGCTTTCCTCGAATCTTATCGGTTCAGCGGGAACATCTGGGGATACTCCGAGGGGGATTGTTACTTCCCTGGCTCGCCGATCCTCGTGGTCGAGGGCACGTTCGCCGAGGCGGTCCTGCTGGAGACCGTGATCTTGTCGATCCTGAACCACGACTGCGCGATCGCGTCCGCCGCATCCCGGATGGTGACCGCGGCCGGGGACCGGCCGCTGATCGAGATGGGCTCCCGGCGCACCCACGAGCAGGCCGCGGTGGCCAGCGCGCGGGCCGCGTACATCACCGGCTTCTCGTCCACGTCCAACCTGCGGGCCAGGTACGAGTACGGCGTCCCCAGCGCGGGCACCAGCGCGCACGCGTTCACGCTGGTGCACGACAACGAGCGGCACGCGTTCGCGACCCAGGTCGAGGCGCTCGGCAAGCAGACGACGCTGCTGGTGGACACGTACGACGTGCCGCGGGCGGTGCGGACCGCGGTCGAGGTGGCGGGCGGTGAGCTCGGCGCGGTGCGGATCGACAGCGGCGACCTGCCCGTGCTTGCCCGCAAGGTCCGCGTCCTGCTGGACGAGCTCGGCGCGACCGGCACCAGGATCGTGCTGACCGGGGACCTGGACGAGTACTCCATCGCGGCGCTGGGATCGACGCCGGTCGACGGCTACGGGGTCGGCACCTCGCTGGTCACCGGGTCCGGCGCGCCGACCGCGGCGCTGGTGTACAAGCTGGTGGCGCGGTCCACCGACTTCTCCGGCGAGCTGCAGCCGGTGGCCAAGCGGTCGG
>JBEKJP010000079.1:0-35213 GCA_050011155.1 Streptosporangiaceae bacterium | reverse complement strand
GGCGGGGCGGCGTGGCTGGGACGGGCTCACGCCGGAGGCGGTCCGGGGGCGGGTCGCTGAGCTGGTCCGCGAGCATGTGGCCGGGCCGGCCAGGCGAGCCCGGGTACCCCGCCCGGCACCGGTAGCGGACGCCGGGTCGCCGGCACCGGGTCCAACGCGGTCTTCCGTACCCGTGTAGCAATCACGGGGCACGGCATCCTCGGCCGGCGGTCTTCACGTTCAAGAGTTAGGACGATTGCCGCATGACTACCCCCGGCAACAATCCCGGGCCCGAGCCGACCTTGCGCGTCGCCAAGGCGGCCACGAAGGACGCCGGCCGCGGGATGGCACGGCTGGACCCGGCGGACATGGAGCACTTGGGGGTGAGTGTCGGCGATGTCGTAGTCATCAAGGGCCAGCAGGGCTCGACCGCCCTGAAGGTCATGCCCGCGCAGACCGCCAAGCGCGGCAAGGGGCACATCCAGATCGACGGCATCGCCCGCGAGAATGCCGCGGTGGCACTCGATGAGCACGTGGTGGTGGAGTTGGCCAAGGCGGAACCTGCTCAGGCGGTGACGCTGACACCCGTTGGCCCGCTTCACGCGCCGCAAGGACGAGACGCCGCTTATGTCGGGCAGCTCGTCCGCGGGATGGTGGTGCAGGTCGGGGAGCGTCTCAGCGTCAACCTCTTCGGCTCCCGGTCGCAGAACTTCACGGTCAGCACCACCGTTCCCGGCGATTTCGTGCTGATCCAGCCGGCCACGCGCGTCCAGATCAATGCCCGGCCGGAAAAAGCGAACAGCGGCGGCGGCGGCGAGAAGGTGTCCTACGAAGACATCGGCGGTCTCGGCGCCACGGTGGGCCGTATCCGCGAGATGATCGAGATGCCGCTGCGCTTCCCCGAGGTATTCGAGCGGCTTGGGATCGAGGCACCGCGCGGGGTGCTGCTTTTCGGGCCGCCCGGCTGCGGGAAGACGCTGCTCGCCCGGACGGTCGCCAGCGAGACCGCGGCGTACTTCCTCGACATCGGCGGGCCGGAGATCATCCACAAGCTGTACGGGGAGAGCGAGGCCCATCTCCGCAGTATCTTCCAGGAGGCCGGGCAGAAGGCGCCGAGCATCATCTTCTTCGACGAGATCGACGCCATCGCGCCCAAGCGGGCAGACGTGAAGGGCGAGGTCGAGAAGCGCGTGGTCGGCCAGATGCTCGCGCTGATGGACGGCCTGAAATCGCGCGGCCAGGTGATCGTGATCGCCGCGACGAACATTCCCGACAATATCGACCCGGCGTTGCGCCGGCCCGGCCGCTTCGACCGCGAGATCGAGATCGGCATCCCGGACCTCGACGGACGCGCCGAGATACTGGAGATCCACACCCGCGGCATGCCGCTAGCCGACGACGTTGACACGGCCCGGCTTGCCGCCATGACGCATGGCTTCGGCGGTGCCGATCTCGAGGCGCTCGCACGGGAAGCAGGCATGGGCGCGCTCCGAAGGCTCATGCCGATCACCGACCTGGCATCGGCGGACGTCCCGTACGAGCAGTTGATGGCCGCCGAGGTGACCATGCACGACTTCCTCAGCGCCCTCGGCGAGATAGAGCCCTCGGCGCTCCGCGAGGTGTCCACCGAGATTGCCGACGTCAGCTGGGACGAGGTAGGCGGGATGGAGGAGGCGAAGGCGGCGCTGCGCGAGGCGGTGGAGTGGCCACTTCGTTACCCGGAGGCGTTCGCCCAAGCCGGCACTCGCCCGGCCAAGGGCATCTTGCTGAGCGGCCCGCCCGGGGGCGGCAAGACGCTCCTGGCCCGGGCGGTCGCGCATGAAAGCGGGGTGAACTTCATCTCGGTCAAGGGGCCCGAGTTGCTGACCAAGTGGGTAGGCGAGTCCGAGAAGGGGATCCGGGAGATCTACAAGAAAGCCCGGCAGGCCGCACCCTGCATCGTGTTCCTCGACGAGATCGACGCGCTGGCCCCCCAGCGGGGCGACGGAGGCGGGAACCATGTGACCGAGCGGGTGGTAAGCCAGCTCCTGACCGAGCTCGACGGAATCGAGGACCTGCGCGGGGTCGTCACGCTGGCGACCACCAACCGTCCCGACATACTGGACTCGGCCTTGCTGCGCCCCGGCCGGTTTGACGTGCAGATCGAGATAGGGCTCCCCGACGCGGCCAGTCGCCGGGCGATCCTCGCCATCCACACCGGGCGCCAGCCGCTGGCCGACGACGTCGACCTCGATGCCCTCACCGCGAGAACAGAAAACTGCATGGGCGCCGATCTCGCCGGGATCTGCCGGGAGGCAGGCATGGCGGCCATCCGCAGGCTCATCGCCCGGGACGGCGCCGCCAACCTTGACATGTCGCAACTCAAGGTCACCCAGCTGGATCTCTACGCGGCCGTCGCCCGCAGCGCCGGGCGGCACGTAGATGAGGAGATGGCGCGGCTGGCGGCGGCCGGCGGGGTTTTGAAGGGGTCACCCTGAGCAGTTTTCTGCCGCCACGGGAAATGCTTACCGCGGCCAAGACGCGTTTCACGGGACCGCGCCCCTCTTATAGTTTCGCCGGTACGTTTGCTAAGCTGAAGGTAATTGCAGAACCGGCAGGGTGGTCGCTGAAACCGGGACAATAGAGTTCAATTTATAAAGGCGGGTGAATAATGCGCGTACCACGAAGTGATCTGGTTGCTGGCCGTGCATCGTCGAGCCGAAGGCGGTCGCCGAGATGAGCAAGACCGGGATGAGCAAGACCGGGATGAGTAAGACCCAGCCGGATCCTTCCGTGCGCTGCGCCTTCTGCGACGGGACAGGGCGCGACCGTTTCGCGGTTCTCTCTCCGCCGCCGGCCTGCCAGGTCTGCCTGGGGCGCGGCGTCGTGGGAGTGCCGGAACCGCGGGTACCTTGCGCCTACTGCCGAGGGCGCGGCGTGCAACCCCACACCAGGCTGACCTGCAGCAGTTGCCGTGGAAGAGGAGCCCAGACGGTCCGGGAACCGCACGTGACCTGTTCCCGTTGCGGCGGGGGCGGCGTGGATCCCCGGAGCGAGCGCAAGCTGTCCTGCCCCGATTGCCGCGGCGCCGGGGTGGTTCACGCCGTTAGCGTTCCCCTTGTCCCGCCGCCTTCGCCCGCGTGATACCCAGCTTCCTTACGACGGACGAGAGCAGTTCCTGGGTGGAGTTCAAGCTGGCTATATGGATGTCGGGCGGCAGGATCCTCGCCACCTCGTGCTGCAGGCCGATGAACAGCACACCCGTGCCGGCTGACGGCAGCGTGTCACCGACCCGCGTGGCGATATAGCGGTCCCTGCTCTCCAGCAGCCCGGCCGCGCGGGCGGCATAAGCCCGCCTGGCCGCCTCGTCGGTCACGCTCGCCTTCAGCAGTTCGTACTCTTCCTGCAGGAGGACGGGATCCTCGGTACCGACCACTATGGCTCCCTGGTCGGCGAGCCAGCGCAGCAGCCGGTAGTTCGGGCTGTCGACGTCGGCGACAATCCGGGCCACGATATCGGGCCTGGTGTCCGGCAGACCGTCCTGATAGACGCGGACCTCTTGCCATCGGCGCCCCATGGCGCGGAAATCAGCTTCGACGGCATCCCAGTATCTGCCGACCTGCGCGCCGTAGTCCGCCGGCCGCGGAATGACGCTGGCGAGCGACCCCATATCACCAGGACTGTGCAGCACCGGCACATAAATGAGAGAGCGTTCTGTCCCCATACGTGCTTTCTGTTTGTAATCCGAACGGTTGTACCATTCTATTTCTATCCTTTCTGATTATACGACGCCGGGGCGCGGAATCGCAGACCTCCGCACATATTTCAATCGTACCCGCCGCATATCATGCCCGGCCCTATTCAGGCTGCGTCGATGAGGACGAACTGGAATAATATGCCCGGACGTGCTCGGGCCCGACTGTCCTAACGGATGCTTCGTGAAATTACCATCACCGCAGCTCACGGGCATCGCCTCTGGCCAGGATCTTACGCATCACGCAACTGGTGACCAAGGTCCCCCCAGCCACTGACCTTTGCCTGGCTGAACTAGGCTCACCATGGCTTACCTTGGCGGTGAGAAGAGAACAGTCGGCATCACCAAGGAGACGAGTCTCATGCGCGCTATGTCCACCAACAAGCCCCGGACGATCATCACGAGCGCGGCAGCGCTGGCCGTTACGGCCGGCCTGGCCGTCACCACGGTTGGCGCCGCGTCAGCGGCGACCATGCCGGCCAAGCAGCTGCCCCGGGAGGCGTACGGCTCAGTCGAGCTGGCCAGCCCGCTCCAGTCCGAGTCGTTCCTGGCTCTTCAGGACGGCCGCTACCACGGCGCCGTCGACTACACCAACTGGACCTACGCGGAGCCCGGCTCCGGGGTCTTCGCGCCTGCGGCAGGGTCGCACGCGCTGGTGTTTACCTATCAGGGCAGCCAGTTCGCCCATACCCTGAACGACGGGCTCAAGCTGTACGCGCTATCCCCGGAGCGGCTGGCCTTCTCCGGCAGCGGGTCCTACAGCGGAGGCACCTGGACGATCAGGGGCCAGGTCGACCGCGGCCGGGTCAGCGCTACGATCGCGTATGACGGGCAGTCCTACAAGGTGTTCATGACCGGCGAGGTCGCCCCCGACGGGTCGGTCCAAGGCATCGCCCACTCCTCGACGAAGCAGGCGCTCACGTTCACCATGCCCGCCGGGTCGTTCGCCTCGGTGCTGCACTACATCGCGCCGATCCAGTCCGCGCAGGTGCAGCGGCACGACGCGACCTTCAAGTTCACCATCCCGGCCCGTGTCGCGGGGCTGGCCGGAACCAGGGTGACCGTCAAGGTGCACGACGGCGGGTTCGGCCCGAGGCATGACCGCTACGCCGAAGGTGTCACTGGCACCCAGCTCAGCCCGTACCCGATCATCGGCGGCCCTGGCATCACCGTGCGGTAACCCGCAGCCCTGACACCGTGACCGCCTGAGCGGCCAGCGTCCCCCACCACCCGCCCGGCGCGGATGGCCGGGGGCGCTGACCCAGCTCAGGGCGGCGAAGTGACCGGGCCGCGGACGGGTCCCAGCCGGACTCCGCGACCGAAGGAGCGCATCATGTTCACGGCCAGACATCTCGCGCCGGCCGTCCCGGCCGCCCTGCTGGCCGCCGACAGCGAACAAGCTGGTCCGGCGACGTGGCGGGACTATCCAGCTAAGACCTGGCAGGCTTAGCTAACATGAGCCAAGAGCTATCGGGACCGCACGCGCCCTACATGCTGATCGTTTACGGGCTGGTAGAGAAGATCAAGTCTGGCGAGCTGAAGCCTGGTGACCGGATGCCGAGCGTCACCGCGCTGGTCGAGACCTACGGCGTGAGCCACAGCACGGCCAGGCGAGCACTAGCCAGGCTGAAAGAGATGGGCATGACTGACACCGTGCCCGGTTACGCCACGTTCGTCCGATTTCCTGACCAGAGTGTGCCTAGCTGAGCCAGCCAGCACACGTGCGGGTCCACCGCCGGGTGGGCGGCAGTCACCTTCTTCAGGAATGCCAGAAATTCCTGGTGGTGGTGCCGGCGGGTAGCAGGCGTCCGCGGGTTGACAGACCCACCGGGGAGGTCGCCGCGGGGGAAATGGCCGGGGAGGTCGCGGGGGAGGTCGCCGGGGAAGTGGCCGGGGAAGTGGCCGGAGAGGTCGCCGGGGAAGTGGCCGGGGAGGTCGCCGGGGAAGTGGCCGGGGAAGTCGCCGGGGAAGTGGCCGGAGAGGTCGCGGGGGAAGTGGCCGGAGAGGTCGCCGGGGAAGTCGAGGGGGAAGTGGCCGGGGAAGTCGCGGGGGAAGTGGCCGGAGAGGTCGCGGGGGAACTAGCCGGGGATGACCGAGGTCCGGTTGAGGCGGGGGCGGTCGTCGCTGGTGCGGGTGACGTGGGGGCGGATGACGCCTGACTGAATGGAGGCAGGTGCGCGATCATAGCCACAATGAGATAGATGATCAGGAGCGCGACCGCCGCGGCTGCGGCCAGTCCCAGGCGGGAGTGGCCCGGCCGCCCTCGTCTCTGGTTGCCGCGGAGTGCCTGGGTCTCGGCGGCTGCACGTGGCGGCGCAGCCTTCACGGGCAATGTCGGCTTCCCGCTTTCCGGTACGCCCGCGCGGGGGGTCGAGGCCGACTGAATCGCCGGCCCGGGCGGCAGGTCATCGACGGCCGTGGGCGCGGCTGGGCCGGGTTGTGATGGGAGGTGCGCCGGGAACGTCTGGGTAATCGGCGCCGGCAGCCAGCCTGTCGTCGGGGGGGCGGTGTCGAGTTCGGCCAGGAGTTGCCCTGTCGTCGGCCGCTGCTCTGGGACTTTAGCCAGGCAGCGCTCGACTAGCGACCGGAGTTCGGCGGGCAGGCCGCTGGTGTCCGGCGGGGAGAAAACTACCCGGTACAGCAGGGTGGCGCTGGGCCCGGTGCCGAACGGGCTCTCGCCGGTGGCGGCGAAGGCAAGCACCGCGCCCAGGCTGAACACGTCGCTGGGCGGGCCGACCCGGTTGCCTCGGGCCTGTTCCGGTGACATGAAGGACGGCGAGCCGAACACCACGCCGGTGCCGGTCAGCATGGTCGCCTCCGCTGCCCGGGAGATGCCGAAATCGATGATCCGCGGCCCGTCCTCGGCCAGCAGCACGTTCGATGGCTTCAGATCACGGTGCACGATGCCGGCCGCGTGAATCGCGCCCAGGCCCTCGGCCAGTCCCGCTGCTAGCGCGAGCACGGATGTAGCAGGCAGTGGGTCGTGCTCGGTGATTGCGTCGGCGAGCGATAGTCCGGGGACGTAGGCGGTGGCCAGCCATGGCACCGGTACGTCTACGTCAGCGTCGACCACTGACGCCGTGAACAGACCGCTCACCTTCTGCGCGGCGGAGACCTCGCGGGCGAACCGGTCCCGGAATTCGGCTTGCTCGGCAAGTTCGGCCCGGACCACCTTCACCGCGACCAGTCGCCCCCCGGGTGACCGCCCCAGGAACACCTGGCCCATGCCTCCGGAGCCCAGCCGGCCCAGCAGCCAGTAAGGGCCCACCTTCGGCGGGTCTTGGGACTGCAACCGCTGCGCCATGCCAGCGGGCCGCCTGTGATCACCTATAGGCTCCGCCACCGAACCTCCTAGGGCGGGGTTCGCCCGGAACCCGCCCCCCTTCATCCGGTTCCAAGGGCGGGCCTAGTAGACCTACCGACCAACTTGCGCCGATCTGCCCTACCGGGCTAGGCCGGCTTGGCCCGCTTGCCAGGGACCTAAGTCCTGCTGCCGCAGGCTGGGCCAGGACTACCGGACCAGATCGAAGGCGCCCCGGGCAATGGCCAGCAATCCCGGCGCGGCCGACGGGGACAGTGCCACTGTCGGGTCGCTGAGCATCGCGACCTGGGCCCAGCTGGCTGGCGGGGGCAGATACGGCGTGATCGCCAGCCCCTGGTGGCATGAGCCAGGAACCTCTATCGCGCGGCCGGGTCAGCATCAGGCCCGGCCGCGCGGCGTCTCAGTGTGATTCGGTCCAGCCGCCGTTGGGGCTGGCTGGATCGAACCTGGTATAGCCGCGGCAGTAGCAGTGGCACGCCAGCCGGGCGGGCCGGGTGGCCGGCCCGCCCGGGGAATGCCGCGGCCGGGGAAGGCTAGGCGGTGACGGCCTGCTTGGCGTCGCTGCTGGTGACCTGGATGCTGCGGGGCTTGGCCTGCTCGCGGACCGGGATGGTCAGGGTGAGCACGCCGGCCGCGTAGTCGGCGGTGATGTTCTCGGCGTCCAGGGTCTCGCCGAGGAAGACCTGCCGGGTGAAGGTGCCCGACGGCCGCTCGGCCACGATCAGCTGGGCGCCGTCGGCCTTGACGGGGGTGCGCTCGGCGCGGACGGTCAGCACGTTCTGCTCGACGGCCAGGTCGATCGCGTCCGGGTTGATGCCGGGCAGGTCGAGGCAGATGTAGAAGCTGTCGCCGTGGCGGTAGGCGTCCATCGGCATCGCGGCCGGGCGGGCGGCGGTGCCGAGTACCTGCTGGGTGAGCCGGTCCAGTTCGCGGAACGGGTCGGTACGCATGAGCATGGGTGGTGCCTCCTCGTCATGTCTGGTTGTCAGGTCACGCTCACGGGAATCTATATACCACCGCTCCGATTAACTTGACAACCCTCGACTCAGTTTTCCTCATGCCGCATACTGGGAGCAGGCAGTCAGCCTTGTCTGGACAGGAGGTGACGGCCATGGCTGCTGCGGACCACCAGGGTTCGGTCCCGGATCTGTACCAGCTGCTCGGCGTGGCCCGCGATGCCTCGCGGGAACAGATCGCGCAGGCCTGGCGGCGCCGGGCCCGGGCCGAGCATCCCGATGCCCGGCCGGACCAGCCCGGCGACGAGGCAGGGGAAGCAGGAGCCCGGTTCCGTGCCCTGGCCGGGGCCTGGCGGGTGCTGAGCGACCCGAGGCGCCGGGCCGCCTATGACCGCGCCCTCGGCTGCGGCCAGGAGCCCGGGATGCCGGCGCCGGTCCCGGTGCCGGTGCGGCGGCCCCGGCCGGGAGGCGCGACGGGGCCGGTGCCGGGGCCGCCGCTGCGGGCCGGCCCGGTGCGGGTGGACGGCCCGCACGCAGCCACGGCTGGCGGCCGGGATGAGGACGAGCTCAGGCTCGCCGTCCTGGCCGCGCTGGCGCTGCGCTGCCTGGCCCGGGACCGGGACTGGGGCGGGCTGTGGTGAGCCCGGGCTGAACAGACCTGGACCGGGGGCTGTTTTCCATCTCGGTGGCCGCGGAATTGGCCGGGCTGCACCCGCAGACGCTGCGGATCTACGAGCGGGATGGCTGCTGGACCCGGCCCGCAGCGCGGGCGGGACCCGCCGGGACATCGAGAAGCTGGCCGAGATCTGCGCGCTGGCCGCCGACGGGCTGAACCTGGCCGGCATCCGCCGGGTGCTGGCCCGGCAGGAGGAAACCCGGCATCAGTTACCGGACGGGTCCTGCCCGGCGAGCCGGGCGCGCGGGACACGAGAAAACTTCCAACTGCACTTGACACTTTCCTGTAGTCCGAGCTATATAAAAAGCGTATCGGTCATTGACCTGGCAACGCTACCGCAGGTTCCCGGAGGGTGATCGGCATGAGAGTCAGCACCCGCGAAGCAGGCGCGGCGTTCGCGGACGTCGTGTACGCGGACCAGCAGTGGGTGGACGCCGAGTTCGACGCGCTGATCTCGGCGTCTTTCAGCGGGCCGCCCGCGCCGCCGCCGCCCGCGCCGCCCCGGGTCCCGCCGCGCCCCGGCAGCCCGTTCCCGCCCTCCCGGCAGCCTGAGGCAGGGTCGGCAGCCACCACCGCCGGGCCGGTCGGCGGCCCGGCCCGCGGCCGGCAGCGCTCGCCCCCGGCGCGTCCCCCGGCCGGCCGCCGGGCCCCCGCCCCTGACGGACGGCCAGCACGGCAGTGAACAGCGCGATGCAGACGGGAAGGAGGACAGACAAGGAAGCATCCAACCGAATCTCATGGCCTCCACGTACGCGGCGGGGCTCCCGGGGAGGGGGCCCCGCAGAACGCTGCCCCGCGCCTGCGCCCGGCGCTTCCTGTCAGATCGTGACGTCCGCTGACAACCGAGGTTCCGGCCGCTCTAGCGCATCATCCCAGGTCACCGGCTTGATCCCGGTAACATGAAAAAGCGCCCCCAGTAGGATTCGAACCTACGCTCCCGGCTCCGGAGGCCGATGCTCTATCCCCTGAGCTATGGGGGCTCAGTGACGGAGGAAAGAGTACCAGTGAATCAGCCCGGCGCGGACACGGGCCACTACCTGGTGCCATCACTAGCTGGCAGGCGCTAGCCTCACGGACGTGACGCACGGATTGGGACGAGTGCTCGTCGTCGACGACGACGAGGTGATCAGGCGGCTTATCGCCGTGAACCTCCAGCTCGAGGGCTTCGAGGTCGTGACGGCGGTGGACGGCCAGGACTGCCTGGAAAGGGTGGTCGAGATCGACCCTGACGTCATCACGCTGGACGTGATGATGCCGCGCCTCGACGGCTGGGAGACAGCGGTTCAGCTGCGTAAGTCCCCGGAGACGGCGCACATCAAGGTGGTGCTGATCACCGCCCGGGCCCAGGAGGACGACAAGACCAGGGGCGGCCACGTCGGCGCCGACGCCTACCTCACCAAGCCCTTCGACCCGAACGAGATGATCCGCGTCGTCCGCGAACTCGTCGGCGCCGTCTAAAGCGGCAATCCCATGATCATGGGCACTTTCGGTCGATATTCATCCGAAACTGCCCGCGATCATGAAACGTCCCACCCGGGCGGCACGCTGGCAGCCACACCCGTCTCCGCAGCCACACCCGTCTCCGCAGCTACACTGGCATCCCACTCGTGATCACCGCCGCGCTGCGGCGCACGATCCTCGCGGTCAGCCCCGGTGCAGACGACCCGCTGCTCCGGCCGGGCCCTAAGCCGGGCAGCTACACCACTGCCCTCCCGTTCCGCCTGCAGCCAGACGATCCCGCCCAAGCCGCCGCCACCATGGCGGCAACGCTCAAAAACGAGCCGTGGATCGCGTCCGCCGAGGTCACCGGGCCCGGCTTCGTCACCGTCACCGTCACTCACGCGACCCTGGCCCGGCTCGCGGTCCGTATCACCCAGGCCGGCCCCGCCTGCGCCGCCAGCGACGCCCTGGCCGGCCGCACAGTCCCGGCTGAGAGCCCGCCGCCCGCAGCGAGCCCGCCGCCCGCAGCGAGCCCGCCGCCCGCCGCACCAACCTGGCCGCAGGCGAGGGCGGCTCTCGCCGCACAGCTGACCGCCCGCCTCGCCGCCACCGCCGGCGCCCATATGGATAACGAACGAAGCTCCGTCCCCGCCTCCCTGCCCCCCGCCCGCGGCCCCGTCGCGGACGCGGTGGAGTTCGCGGGCGCCGACGCGACCCGGTTTGCCCTGGCCCGGATGCCACCCGGCGGCGTTCCCCCGGACCCGGCGGTGCTGGCGCGGCACGTCCTGGCCAATCCCGCCTATGCTGTTCGGTACGCGCATGCCGCCGCTGCCGCCGTGCTGCGCTGGGCCGCCGCGCTGGGGATCAGGCCAGCCGGGTTCACGCCGCGCCTGCTCGCCGAACCGGGGGAGCTGGCGCTGCTCGACGCGCTGTCCTGGCTCCCGGAACGGGTAGCCGTGGCGGCGCGCCGCGGGCGCCCCGACGAGTTCGCCGGGTACCTGGCGGAGCTGGCAGCGCGGACGATTGACACCATGAGCACAACCAGCTTCACGAAGATAGCGGGCATCAGCAGTGAGCGGCTGTGGCTGGCGGACGCGGCGCGGACCGGGCTCGCCGCCGGCCTGGACCTGCTCGGGATCGGCGCCCCCAGCCGGCTTTAACCCGCTGCCACGAAGGGAAACGCATGAGCCGTGTCGCGCACCCGGCTGGGCCACGCCATGGTGACGTGCTGCCCGCCGACCACCCGCCCGCCGCGCCGGAGGACCTGAACGCGCTGCCCGCGGGGATCTGGCCCCGCGGCGCCCGGCGGTCGGGCGGCGTGCTGCTGCTGGGCGGGATCGACGTCCGGAGCCTGGCGGCCGAGTTCGGCACCCCGCTGTACGTCTGCGACGAGGAGGACGTCCGGTCCCGCTGCCGGGAGTACCTGGAGGCGTTCGCACCCGAAGGGCGGGTGTTCTACGCCGCGAAGGCGTTCTGCTCCCGGGCGGTGCTGCGCTGGGTCAGCGAGGAGGGCCTCGGCGTGGACGTCTGCACCGGTGGCGAGCTCGAGGTGGCGCTGTCCGCCGGGGTGCCGCCGGAGCAGATCACGATGCACGGCAACAACAAGTCGCTGGAGGAACTCGCCCGGGCGGTCGAGGTCGGCCTCGGCCACATCGTGGTCGACTCGTTCGAGGAGATCGCCCGCCTCGCCTACCTGACGGAACAAGCCGTCACCAAGCCGAACGTCCTGGTCCGCGTCACCACCGGCGTCGAGGCGCACACGCACGAGTTCATGGCCACCGCGCACGACGACCAGAAGTTCGGCTTCTCGCTAGCTTCCGGGGCCGCCGACGAGGCGGTGCGCCGGGTCATCGCGTGCCCGGGCGTGACGTTCGCCGGGCTGCACTCGCACATCGGCTCGCAGATCTTCGACACGGCCGGCTTCGAGGTGGCCGCGCACCGGGTGGTGGGCCTGGCCGTGCGGATCGCCGACGAGCACGGCGTCGAGATCGCCGAGCTCGACCTGGGCGGCGGGTTCGGCATCGCGTATACGGAAGAGGACGACGCTCCCGAGGTCAAGGAGCTGGCACAGAGCCTGCGCGATATCGTGGACGGGCAGTGCCGGGCGGCCGGGCTGACCCGGCCCCGGCTGACCGTCGAGCCCGGCCGCGGCATCGTCGGCCCGTCCACCGTGTCGCTGTACACGGTGGGCACGATCAAGGACGTGGACGGGATCCGCACCTACGTCAGCGTCGACGGCGGGATGAGCGACAACATCAGGACCGCGCTGTACGACGCGTCCTACGAGTGCGCGCTGGCCTCCCGCGCCTCGACCGCCGCGCCGATGCTCTCCCGGGTGGTCGGCCGGCACTGCGAAAGCGGCGACATCGTGGTGCGGCACGCCTGGCTGCCGTCCGACCTGGCCCCCGGCGACCTGCTGGCGGTGCCGGCCACCGGCGCCTACTGCCGCTCGCTGGCCAGCAACTACAACCACGTGGGGCGCCCGGCCGTGGTGGCGATAAGCGGCGGCGCGGCCCGGCCGATCATCCGCCGGGAGACCCTCGGCGACCTGCTCAGCTTGGACATCGGATGAAACAGTTCCAGCCAACCCCGAAGGCCCTGCCCGTCCTCAAGGTAGCCCTGCTCGGCTGCGGCGTCGTCGGCTCCGAGGTGGCCCGGCTGCTCGGGGAGCAGGCCGACGACCTCGCGCTGCGCGTCGGCGCCCGGCTCGAGCTGGCCGGGATCGCGGTGCGGCGGGTCGGGCACCGGCGGTCCGCCGGCATCGACCGGGAACTGCTCACCGCGGATCCGCTCGCGCTGGCCACCCGGCCCGACGTCGACATCGTGGTCGAGGTGATCGGCGGCATCGAGCCGGCCAGGTCACTGCTGCTCGCCGCGCTCAAGGGCGGCAAGCCGGTGGTCACCGCGAACAAGGCCCTGCTGGCCGAGAACGGCGCGGAGCTCTACGGGGCGGCCCGCGAGTACGGCGCCGACCTGTACTACGAGGCCTCGGTGGCCGGCGCCATCCCGATCCTGCGCCCGCTGCGCGAGTCGCTGGCCGGGGACACCGTGCACCGCGTGCTCGGCATCGTCAACGGCACCACGAACTTCATCCTGGACCGGATGGACTCCTCAGGCGCGGGCTTCGCCGAGTCGCTGGAGGAGGCGCAGGCGCTCGGCTACGCCGAGGCCGACCCCACCGCCGACGTGGAGGGGTTCGACGCGGCCGCCAAGGCGGCCATCCTGGCCAGCCTGGCCTTCCACACCCCGGTGACCGCGGCGGACGTGCACCGCGAGGGCATCACCGAGGTGACCGCGACCGACATCCTGTCCGCTCGCGGGCTCGGCCGGGTGGTGAAGCTGCTGGCCATCTGCGACCGCACCCTATCTAAGGACGGGGACGGCGGCGTCTCGGTGCGGGTGCATCCCGCGATGATCCCGCGCAGCCACCCGCTGGCCTCGGTCAGCGAGGCCTACAACGCGGTGTTCGTGGAGGCCGAGTCGGCCGGCCGGCTCATGTTCTACGGCGCCGGCGCCGGCGGCACCCCGACCGCGAGCGCGGTGCTCGGCGACATCGTGGCGGTGGCCAGGAACCGGCTGGCGGGCACCCGTGGCCCGGACGCGTCCACCTACGCCGGGCTGCCGGTCATGCCGATGGGCGAGACCCTGACCCGCTACCACGTCTCGCTGGACGTGGATGACAAACCCGGCGTGCTCGCCCCGGTCGCCGAGGCGTTCGCCCGGCACGACGTCTCCATCGAGGCGGTCCGCCAGGCCAGCCGGGGCGCCGCGGCCCAGCTGGTGATCGTGACGCACACCGCGCGGGACGCGGCGCTGGCCGCGACCATCCGCGAACTCGAGGCGCTGCCGGTGGTCCGGGCCGTCGCCAGCGTGATGCGCGTGGAAGGCGAGGAGGAATAGTGACGCCAGCCGTACGTTCCCGCCCCTGGCACGGCGTGATCGATGCGTACCGGGACCGGCTTCCGGTCACCGCGGATACCCCCGTGGTCACCCTGCACGAGGGCGGCACCGCGCTGGTGCCCGCGCCGGTGCTGTCCGACCGGACCGGCTGCGAGGTGTACCTCAAGGTCGAGGGCCTCAACCCGACCGGGTCGTTCAAGGACCGCGGCATGACCGTGGCCATCAGCATGGCCGCCGGGGCCGGCGCCCAGGCGGTGATCTGCGCCTCGACCGGCAACACAAGCGCGAGCGCGGCCGCCTATGCCGCCCGGGCCGGGATCACCTGCGCGGTGCTCGTTCCCGGCGGCAAGATCGCCGTCGGCAAGCTGGCACAGGCCCTGGTCCACGGGGCGAAGCTGCTGCAGGTCAGCGGCTCGTTTGACGACTGCCTGGAGGTGGCAAGGAAGCTGTCCGCCGAATACCCGGTGGCGCTGGTCAACTCGGTCAACCCGGACCGCCTGCAGGGCCAGAAGACCGCGGCGTTCGAGATCGTGGACGAACTCGGCGACGCCCCCGACGTGCACTGCCTGCCGGTCGGCAACGCCGGCAACATCACCGCCTACTGGATGGGCTACACCGAATACCAGCAGGCCGGGCTGTCGACCCGGTCGCCGCGGATGTTCGGCTTCCAGGCCAGCGGGGCGGCGCCGATCGTGATCGGGCGGCCGGTCCTGTCGCCGCAGACGATCGCCACCGCGATCAGGATCGGCAACCCGGCGTCCTGGCAGCTGGCCGAGGCGGCCAGGGACGCCTCCGGCGGCATCATCGACTCGGTCACCGACCGGGAGATCCTCGCCGCCTACCGCCTGCTGGCCACCAAGGAGGCCGTCTTCGGCGAGCTGGCCTCCTCGGCCAGCGTGGCCGGCCTGCTCCGGGCCAGCGCGAGCGGCCAGATCCCGGCCGGGTCCCGGGTGGTCTGCACGATCACCGGCAACGGCCTGAAGGATCCCTCCTGGGCCCTGGACGGCGCGCCCAAGCCCGCCACCATCCCCCCCGACGTCACCTCCGCCGCCACCGCTCTGGGGCTGGCGTAAAGGAGCCAGATGGCCTTGACCCATGCTGCTGTGCGGGTACGCGTGCCCGCGACCAGTGCGAACCTGGGGCCGGGGTTCGACGCGCTCGGGCTCGCGCTGAGCCTGTACGACGACGTGGACGCGTGGTCCTGCGAGTCCGGGCTGTCCATCGAGATCGAAGGCGAGGGCGCGGACCTGGCCGGCGCGGGCGAGGACCATCTCGTGGTGCGGGCCATGCGGAAGACCTTCGCCGCGCTCGGCAGCCAGCCGCCGGGACTCGGGCTGCGCTGCGTGAACCGGATCCCGCACGGCCGTGGCCTGGGCTCCTCGGCCGCCGCCATCGTGGCCGGCATCCTGGCCGCCCGGGCGCTCGTACCCGCGGGGGCGGGCGCCTTGCCGGATGAGGCCCTGCTGGGGCTGGCCACCGAGATGGAGGGGCACCCGGACAACGTAGCCGCCTGCCTCGGCGGCGGGCTGACCATCGCGTGGACCGAGGACGGCCAGCCGCGGATGGCCCGGCTCGAGCCGCTGGCCTCGATCAGCCCGGTGATCTGCGTCGGGCCGGCCCCGGTCCGCACCGAGGTGGCCAGGCGGCTGCTGCCGGCCCTGGTGCCGCACGCGGACGCGGCGGCCAACGCCGGCCGCAGCGCCCTGCTGGTGGCCGCGCTGACCCAGCTGCCTGCGGAGACGGGAGCGCTGATGGCCGCGACCCGGGACTGGCTGCATCAGGATTACCGGGCCGAGGCGATGCCGGAAACCGCCGCGCTGGTCGGCCGGCTACGGGCGGCCGGCATCCCCGCGGTGGTCTCCGGGGCGGGCCCGTCCGTGCTGGCGCTGCTCAGCGACCAGCCCGGGGGCCGGCCGGGGGAGCCCGATTACCGTCACTACCTGGACAGGCTGGGTTCAATCGTGAGAGAAACGGGTATTGCATGGCACATAAGCTCGCTAGACGTCGAGCGGCATGGTGCGCGGGTCCTGCGTGCGGAGCCTGGTTCGGGCTACTGACGCGGGAAACGAGCGGCCAATCCGTCCGGCCGGGCACATGGCGGCAGATCCAGGCCAAGACCCTCTTCCTGGATTCACGCACGCCGGGTGCACGAGGCTGCTAGCGGGCCTCTTGGGACCGTTGTCCCTTCTTCCGCGCGACACGGACGGCTGCGAAGGAATGCCGTGAGTCCTCATGGTGTTAGGCTTAGTGGCGCACCGGGTGCCCCGCTCTGGATTGGGCGCTCGTTGGCAAACCGGGCGCTCGCCGTCGAACTCCTCTGGGACGGTATTGTTGCCGTACCCAAGGTCTTTGGCGCAGGATGTCTCGTTCTCTTCTCAACCGGGGAACCCTCAGCTGAGGAACCCGTAGCCGGGGAGCACGGCCAGCCTGGCGGGAGCGCGCACTCTGGGGACACGGGCAAGCGGTACGGCCGCCCGGGCGCTCTCCGGCCCATCTCCCCAACTTGCGGACACAAGGCTTGTGGAAGTAAGGCGACGCACGGAGGAACGCAAGGCGTTGCGGGATTCGTGGACATTCGGCGGCTATCAGAGCGGCGCGAATCAATTCCGGCCCCCGAGGGGCCGTTGTACCGGGTCGACGGGCCTAGCGGGTTCACCCAGGCGGCCGAGAATCATGGAAGGACCATTAGTGAGCGACACAACCGAAATCCTCGGCGGCGCGCCCGGCGCGTCTGAGGATGCCCCCGTCGGTACCGCGGCTGGCCCTGCGGCCGGTGGAGCCTCGGCGACTAAGGCGCGCAGTCGTGGTGGCACTGGCCTTTCCTCGCTGCTCATGCCGGAACTGCAGCGCATCGCGCAGTCGATGGGCATTCCGGGAGCGGGCCGGATGCGGAAGGGGCAGCTCGTCGAGGCGATCGAAGCCCGGCAAGGCGGAGCTCCGAAGCCGGAGGCAGGTGCCGCTAACCGAGGTTCGGACCAGCGTGTCGCGTCCGCGGGAGCTGACTCGACTCGCCTGCGGAAGCAGGACGCTTTGGAATCAGACACACGTACGCAGGCGGGCATCGGCGACGGTGCCGCGACCGGTATTGGCGCCGCCGCGAGTAGCGGGATCGGCGCGGAGGAAGCCGCCGGGCAGCAGCTCAGCTTCGACCAGGCACCAGCCACCGGCCGCTCGAACAGCCGGACCCGGCGGACCCCGGCCCAGCAAGCCCCGGCCCAGCAAGCCCCGGCCCAGGCAAGCACAGCCCAGTCGAGCACAGCCCAGTCGAGCACAGCCCCCCAGGGCCAGCAGGCCGCCGCCGCGGAGGCCGTGGGTACGGCGCCGGGCGCCCGCGAGGACAGCCCGTCCGGTTCCCGGGACGAGGGTGCGACGGGCGACACGCAGCGTGGTGACCGTCGGCGCCGGAACGGGCGCGAGCAGTCGCCCCGTGGCCGGGAGCAGGCCCGCGACCAGTCCGGCCGCGACAGCCGCGACAGCCGTGACAGCACCAGCCGCGACAGCACCAGCCGCGACAGCACCAGCCGTGACAGCAGCCGCCGTGACCAGGGCAGCCGTGACCAGGGCAGCCGTGACCAGGGCGGGCGTGACCAGGGCAGCCGTGACAATGGCGGGCGTGACCAGGGCGACCGCGACCACGGCAGCCGTGACCAGGGCGGGCGTGACCAGGGCGGGCGTGACCGGCAGCCGATGGCGGCCCGGGGCGGGCCCGGAGGCTACGACGACGATGACGGCGGCCGCGGCCGCGGCCGGGACCGGTTCAGGAACCGGAACCGCCGTCGCGACCGGCAGGCCGACCCGGAGCCCGTGATCAGCGAGGACGACGTCCTCATCCCGATCGCCGGCATCCTCGACGTGCTCGACTCGCAGGGCTACGCCTTCGTCCGCACCACCGGCTACCTGTCCGGGCCGAACGATGTTTATGTCTCGCTCTCCCAGGTGCGCAAGCACGGCCTGCGCAAGGGCGACGTGATCGAGGGCGCGGTCCGGCAGCCGCGCGAGGGCGAGCGCCGGGAGAAGTTCAACGCCCTGGTCCGGCTGGACAAGGTCAACGGCCTGGACCCGGAGAAGTCCCTGACCCGGCCGGAGTTCAACAAGCTGGTGCCGCTGTACCCGCAGGAAAGGCTCCGGCTGGAGACCGACCCGGGTAACATGCTCACCCGGATCATCGACCTCATCTGCCCGATCGGCAAGGGCCAGCGCGGCCTGATCGTGTCGCCGCCGAAGGCGGGCAAGACGACGATCCTGCAGTCGATCGCCAACGCCATCACCAAGAACAACCCCGAGTGCCACCTCATGGTCGTCCTCGTCGACGAGCGGCCTGAAGAGGTCACCGACATGCAGCGCACGGTGAAGGGCGAGGTCATCCACTCCACGTTCGACCACCCGGCCGACGACCACACCACGGTCGCCGAGCTGGCCATCGAGCGGGCCAAGCGGCTGGTGGAGATGGGCCACGACGTGGTCATCCTGCTCGACAACATCACCCGCCTCGGCCGGGCGTACAACAATTCCGCGCCCGCGAGCGGCCGCATCCTGTCCGGTGGGGTGGACTCCACCGCGCTGTACCCGCCCAAGCGGTTCTTCGGCGCGGCCCGCAACATCGAGCACGGCGGCTCGCTGACCATCTTGGCGGCGGCCCTGATCGAGACCGGCTCCCGGATGGACGAGGTCATCTTCGAGGAGTTCAAGGGCACCGGCAACATGGAGCTGCGGCTGCGCCGCGAGCTGGCTGAGAAGCGGCTGTTCCCGGCGGTCGACGTGGACGCGTCGAGCACCCGTAAGGAAGAGATCCTGCTCGCGCCGGATGAGCTCAAGGTCATCTGGCAGCTGCGCCGGGTGCTGCACGCGCTCGAGCCGCAGCAAGCGCTCGAGCTGCTCATGGAGCAGATGCGCAAGACCAAGAGCAACGCCGAGTTCCTCATGCAGGTCCAGAAGACCACCCTCGGGTCTTAAAAGATTTACGCCGAACGTCCGGGCTTTCACGCCCTCCCACAGCGTGAAAGCCCGGGAATGCCAGGTCGGCCCAAGTGGTTTCACGGTCTGGCACACTAGAAAGCCGCAACCATGCGGTACCGGTTCCCGCTCTGCTGGCCCCTAGGGGGCGACCCGGCGACCGCTCAAGGCAGGAGTTGTCACATGAAGGCTGACATTCACCCCCAGTACAACGTCACCACCGTGACCTGTGGCTGCGGGAACGCGTTCACCACGCGGAGCACCGCGCCCAGCGGCTCGATCCACGTCGAGGTCTGCTCGAACTGCCACCCGTTCTACACCGGCAAGCAGAAGATCCTCGACACCGGTGGCCGCGTCGCCCGGTTCGAGAAGAGGTTCGGCAAGGCCGCCTCGGCCAAGCCCGGCGACAAGAAGTAGCTTCACTCAGGTCTGACCAGGGCGCCAGCCCTGGTCAGACCTGACGTGTTTCTGGCGCCAGTCGCCCCCATGTGTACGAAAGGAATCCCGGTGTTTGACCGGCTAGCCGACCTGGTCAGTGAGCACGCCGAGCTAGAGAGCGCGCTCGCCGACCCGGCTGTGCACTCCGACCAGGAGAAAGCACGCACGCTCGGCCGCCGCTACGCCGAGCTGACCCCGATCGTGCACGCCTACCGCGAGTGGCAGCAGACCTCGGAAGACGAGGAAACGGCCCGCGAGCTGGCCCGGGAGGACTCCTCCTTCGCTACCGAGGCCGAGCAGCTCGCCGCGCACCGCGAGGAACTCGAGGAGCAGTTGCGGAAGCTGCTCGTGCCGCGCGACCCCAACGACAGCCGCGACCTCATCCTCGAGGTCAAGGCGGGCGAGGGCGGTGACGAGTCGGCGCTGTTCGCCGGCGACCTGCTGCGCATGTACCAGCGTTATGCCGAACGGCGTGGCTGGAAGACCGAGATCCTGGACTCCACCGTCACCGGCCTGGGCGGCGTCAAGGACGCCACGGTCGTGGTGAAGGGCAAGGGTGCCGACGGCGCCTGGTCTCGGCTGAAGTACGAGGGCGGCGTGCACCGCGTGCAGCGGGTGCCGGTGACCGAGTCCCAGGGCCGCATCCACACGTCCGCGGCCGGCGTGCTGGTGGCGCCCGAGGCCGACCCGGTCGAGGTGCAGATCAACGACAACGACCTGAAGATCGACGTGTTCAGGTCCTCAGGCCCGGGCGGCCAGAGCGTGAACACCACCGACTCGGCCGTGCGGATCACCCACCTGCCAACCGGCATCGTCGTGTCCTGCCAGAACGAGAAGAGCCAGCTGCAGAACAAGGAGCAGGCGATGCGCGTGCTGCGCGCACGGCTGCTGGCCGAGGCCGAGGCCGAAGCCGACGCGAAGGCGAGCGCGGAACGGCGCAGCCAGGTACGCACGGTGGACCGGTCCGAGCGCGTCCGCACCTACAACTTCCCGGAGAACCGCATCTCGGATCACCGGGTGAACTACAAGGCCTACAACCTGGACCAGGTCATCGACGGCGACCTGGACGGCGTGATCGACGCGCTGGCGGCGGCCGACCTCGAGGCGAAGCTGGCCGGCGCTGGGGTTTCCGGCGATGATGAGCCTGCTGCTTGACGAGGTCGCGCTGGCCGCGGCCCGGCTGGCGGAGGCGGGGGTGGAGTCGCCGCGCGCCGACGCCGAGCTGATCGCGGCCAGCGTGCACCACGTCAGGCGGGGCGAGCTGCACCTGGTCAAGGACGGCGACTTCGACGCGCGGTTCTGGGCTGACATCGCGCGCCGGGCGGCCCGCGAGCCGCTCCAGCACATCACCGGGCGAGCCCATTTCCGTTACCTCGAGCTCGAGGTGGGTCCCGGCGTGTTCGTGCCGCGCCCGGAGACCGAGGTGATGACCGGCTGGGCCATCGACCGGCTGGGCGAGATGGACGTAGCCGAGCCGGTGGTGGCCGACCTGGGCACCGGCTCCGGCGCGATCGCCCTGGCCATCGCCCAGGAGGTGCCGCGGGCCCGGGTGCACGCGGTAGAGGCCGACCCGCTCGCCCGCGCCTGGACCGAACGCAACGTCAGCAAGTACGTGCGGAACGTCCCGTACATGGCGGGCAGGGTCATGCTGCACGCCGGCGACTTCGCCGGCGCCCTCACCGACCTCGACGGTACGGTGGACCTCGTGATCAGCAACCCCCCGTATATTCCGGTCGGGGCGTACGTCGATCCCGAGGTCAGCGAGTATGATCCGCCCGCGGCCCTATGGAGCGGAACCGATGGGCTCGACGCCATCCGCGCGGTCGAGCGGACGGCCCGTCGGCTGCTCCGCCCCGGGGGACTGGTCGCGATCGAGCACGGCGCACCGCAGGGGGCGGCGGTGTACTGGGTGTTCCCCGAGGAGTCCGGCTGGCGGGACACCCGTAACCACAAGGACCTGGCCGGCCGTGACCGCTTCGTCACCGCCACCTGGGCCCTGCCTTAGAAGCTGGCGAGGGAGCCTGATGAGCAAGCATTTCGACTGCCGGGACCCGCAGCAGCGCACCGAGGGCGTCGCCGCCGCGGTGACCGCGGCCCGGGCCGGCGAGCTGATCGTGCTGCCGACGGACACGGTGTACGGCATCGGCGCGGACGCGTTCATCCCGGCCTCGGTCACCACCATGCTGGCGGCCAAGGGCCGGGGCCGGAACATGCCGCCCCCGGTGCTCGTCGGCACCGCGCGGGCCGCGGCCGCGCTGGTGGACGACCTCGGCCCGTTCGGGCAGGACCTGATCGACGAGTTCTGGCCGGGTGCGCTGACCCTGGTGTTCCGGTCCAGTCCCACGCTGATGTGGGACCTGGGCGACACCAAGGGCACGGTCGCGCTGCGGATGCCGTTGCACGCGGTCGCGCTCGACGTGCTCAAGCAGACCGGGCCGATGGCGGTCTCGAGCGCCAACCGGCACGGCCAGCCGGCCGCCACCACCGCCTACGACGCGGAGCAGCAGCTCGGCGAGTCGATCTCGGTGTACCTGGACGGCGGGCCGTGTGCCGACGCCATCCCGTCGACCATCCTCGACCTGACCGGGACCATCCCGAAGGTGCTCAGGTCCGGCGCGGTCCCGGTCGACCGGCTGCGCGCGATCTGCGCGGTCGTGGCCGAGAACGAGCACTACGAGGACGTCGCCGACACCAAGCCCGCCGAACCGCATCCGCTCGAGCAAGGGCTGGTGGACCCCGCTACTGGTGAGCCGCCCGCCGGCGCGTAGCAAGTGCCATAAAATGGTGCTGATGACAGCCGACCGTTCCCGGGCTCGCTGAGGCGGCATGCGCGACTACGCCCTGGTTTTCTTGGTCACCGCGGCGGTGACCTACCTGCTCGTCCCGCTGGTGCGGCGGATAGCCGTCCGCACTAACGCGATGCATGAGCCGCGGGCTCGGGACACCCACGTCACGCCGACGCCGCTGCTCGGCGGCCTGGCCATGTACGGCGGCCTCGTCGCCGGACTGCTGATCGCCAGCCGGCTCTCCTTCGTGCAGGCCCCGTTCCAGGCCGGGACGCGAAGCGAGGCCGGGCTGCTGCTGGCCGGCGGCCTGGTGGTCCTGGTCGGTTTCGCCGACGACCGCTGGGGACTCAGCGCCATCAGCCGGCTGGCCGCGCAGGTGGCGGCGGCCGGCATCCTGGTCTGGAGCGGCCAGTCGCTGCCCTGGCTGCCGACCCCCAACGGCGGGGTGTTCTCGCTCGAGCCCGACCTGAGCGTGACGCTGACCATCCTGCTCGTGGTGGCCACGATGAACGCCATCAACTTCATCGACGGCCTGGACGGCCTGGCGGCCGGCATCACGGCCGTCGCCGCGCTGTCCTTCCTGGTGTACTCCTACTCGCTGATCAAGAACATCGGCAGCACCTCGCAGTCGCTCCCGGCGGTGGCGTCGGCGCTGGTGGCCGGCATGTGCGTCGGGTTCCTGCCGCACAACTTCTACCCGGCCCGGATCTTCATGGGCGACATCGGCGCGATGCTGCTCGGCCTGCTGCTCGCCTACGGCCCGATCTCCAGCACCAACTCGCTCGACCCGGCCCTGCTGATCGCCTACTCGCACAACCCGAACCACCCGCTGGACCGGTTCCCCACCGTCCTGCCGCTGCTCGTGCCGCTCGCGATCTTCGTCGTCCCGTACGCGGACCTGATGTTCGCGATCATCCGGCGGGCCAAGGCGGGCAAGCCGCTGATGGCGGCCGACCGCCAGCACATGCACCACCGCCTGCTCAACATCGGCCACTCCTACCGGCAGAGCGTCCTGCTCATGTACCTGTGGGCGGCGCTGTTCTCGGTCGCGGTGGTCTCGCTCTCGCTGGTCCGCACCCCCTCAGTGGTGTTCGTCGCCGCCACCTTGGTCGCAGTGCTGGCCCTGCTGCCCGCCACCATGCCCCGGCTGCGCCCCTGGCGCTCCGCCCCCCCGGCCAAGCCCGCCCCCCGCGCCCAGCCCTCGGCTCCAGTCCCCCCCGCCAACGCGATCCCCGCCCAAGTACCCCCCACCCGGGTCCCGTCCGCCCGCATCCTCGGGCCCGCGACCCCTGTCCCCGGCGTACCGCGTTTCCTCCCCGCCGAACCATCCAGCGGCATCACCGGTGCCAACGGCCACAACACCGCACCCTGGGAACAGGCCTCCCCGAACGTCCAGGCCCCGTGGTCCGGCCAGAATCCGTTCTTCGGACAGGACCGGCTCTCCGGACACGATCCCTACGCCGACGAAACCTCGTTCCCCGGCCACCCGGATCCCGGAGACGAGACTCTAGAACACCGGCCACACAGCGGGTAACTCCAGCCACAGCGGCACCACGGGATCGGACAGCAAGGAGACTGCCCGATGGCACACCGGGTCACCTAGAGGTGCACCGATGGCACACCGGGTCCGTCCGTGCCGCCGTGCGGGGTGCCCGCTCGGTTCCCGGTTCCCGGTTCCCCTCAGCGGCGTCGGCACGTTGGCCAACTCTCGTCACGTGAAGCGCATCCGTTACGCCCGGTCCGCCGCACCGCACCTGCCCGCAGGCAGGCAGCGTGAGGCCCGGACACCTGCTGCGGCGTGACGTCAGGAGCGATTCCCCAAGGCCCGGCACCCTCAGCCGCCGCGACCCGTTTTCCCAGGCCTGGCGTTCGGGCTGGCGGTCCTGATAGCTTGCCCCCTACCTGTTCTTTAACTTTCTTTGGCGTTCCAGGTATCGGCCCCGGTCTCCCGCTCCGACCCCGAAGGTCCCGGAGAAATGTTCCGCTACGTGCCGGTTTAACGGCCCGGCGGGAGGCGAGCCACCCCGGATCGGGCTCCGGAGGAGCCGCTAGGAGCGCTCAGGAGGCTCCGGGAGCCCAAGTTGGTCATAAATTGGCTCCGCTAAGGTAAAGACAGAGTCAAGAACTTTGTGATACATTTCACGAGCAGGCCCCCTACAGCTGATGAGAGGCCCGTGATACCTTTCGTAAACCTGACCGGATACCCGAATCGCGGCTGCGTCTCGGGGCCAGGTCGCGCCGCGCGCGGAAGGCGTTTCCGCGTTCGTGGCGCCGTAAATTTTCAGGAGCCAAGTGATGCTGGCGAGTTATGCCATCGTCGTGCGGCGCGCGGCGATACCCACCGCCGTCGGCGCGCTGATCATGGTCGCCCTGGGCGCTGTCCTCGTCGGGACCAAGGGCCTGATCGGCGCGCTGGTCGGAGTGACCATCGTGACCGTATTCCTCGGCCTCAGTGTCGTGGTGGTCGGGTGGGCGGCCAGGATCAGCCAGCCGGCCATGATGATCGCCGCGCTGGCGACCTTCCTGGTCAAGATCATCGCCCTGATGGTGGTCGTGTCCGCACTGAACGGGACGACCGCGTTCAGCACCAGGACCCTGGGCTTTACCGCCATCGGCTGCATCCTGCTGTGGAGCGTCGCCCAGGTCGTCACCGCGCTGCGGGTCAAGATGCTGTACGTCGACCCGGTAACGAAGCAGTGAGGTACGGCGGCTGACATGAACCGCAACGGCAAGGGCGCCGGGACCGGCCCCGGCGGCGGCCAGGAAGCCGAGATGCGCGCGCTGGGCCTGAGCACCGGGTGGAACGTGTTCAGCTACATGATTTCCGGGCTGGTCGCCTACGGCGCCATCGGCTGGGGTATCGGCAAGGCCGTGCATGCCCAGTGGCCGTTTCCGGTCGGCATGATGCTCGGCCTGGCGATCTCTGTTGGCTTCGTCATCTACCGCTACGGCAGGCAGGGCTCACTGGAGCCCCCCGCCGCGGACAAAGGGCGTTTGAAAGGAATGACCGATGATCGGTGACGTACGAGTGGTCGCGGACGCCGCCGGGGGGTGCCACCTGTTCAGCGGCTGCGGTTTCCCCGCGCCCGGACTGCAGAATTTCGACTTCAAGCCGCTCTTCTCGGTCGGTTCCTTCCACTTCACCAAGCCGATGCTGATCGCCGTGCTGTGCGCGGCGGCCGTGATCATCTTCTTCTGGCTGGCGTTCAGGAAGCCGAAGCTGGTGCCTCGCGGCATACAGAACCTCGGCGAGCTCGGCATCCTCGCGGTGCGCGACCAGATCCTGCGGCCCGCGCTCGGCCGGAAGGGCGACGCCTACCTCCCGTTCCTCGTGTCGCTGTTCTTCTACATCTTCCTGATGAACCTGATGGAACTGATCCCGGTCTTCCAGTTCCCCGCCATGTCGAGGATCGGGTTCGTCGTCCCGCTGGCGCTCATGGTGTACGGGATCTACCTGTACCAGGGCTTCAAGAACCAGGGCGGCTGGGGGTACATCTCGAACATGTGGCCGCGCGGCGTGCCCTGGCCGATCTACATCATCCTCATCCCGGTCGAGTTGCTCCGGTTCTTCATCATCCAGCCGGCCACGCTCGGCATCCGGCTGTTCGCGAACATGTTCGCCGGACACCTGCTGCTGTCCATCTTCATGATCGCCACCTGGTACCTGGCCAGCTTCACCATCGGGCTGCTGTTCGCCGTGGGCTCGGCCGCCATGGTGGTCTTCGTCTTCCTGCTCGAGCTGCTGGTCGACCTCCTGCAGGCGTTCATCTTCACCACCCTCACCGCCACCTACATCGCGAGCTCGCTGGAAGCGCAGCACTGACCCGCTGCATCCAAGACCTGTCCGGCGGGACGACCCGCCGACCTCGAATCGAAAGGGAACAGATATATGTCCGCTCTCGCCGCTGCTGCGACCCAGACCTTGCAGATCAACTTCGGCGCCCTGGGCTATGGCCTGGCCGCCATCGGCCCCGGCATCGGCATCGGCCTGGTCTTCGGCCACGCGATCGAGGCGATGGCCCGGCAGCCGGAGGCCACCGGCCGGATCTCGCTTTACATGTGGATCGGCTTCTCGCTGACCGAGGTGCTGGCACTGCTCGGCCTGGTTGTCCCGTTTATCTTCCACGCCGCCTGATCACGGCAGGTACTGACCCATGCAGCTTTTTCTAGCCGCCGAAACGCAGCAGGACCCGCTGATTCCCACGGCGCCCGAGCTCGTCATCGGCACGGTCCTGTTCGTGATCGTGCTCTTCGTGCTCGGCAAGATGCTGATGCCGCGGATCACCAAGATACTGGCCGAGCGGACCGAGCTGATCGAGGGCGGCCTGGCCCGTTCCGAGGAGGCGCAGGCCGAGGCCGCGGCGCTGCTCGACCGGTACCGGCAGCAGCTGGAAGACGCCCGGCGCGACGCGTCCCGGCTGCGCGAGGAGGCCAGGGCGCAGGGCGCGCAGATCATCGCCGAGATGCGCGACCAGGCCCAGGCCGAGGCGCGCCGGATCACCGAGTCCGCTCAGGCCCAGATCGAGGCCGAACGGCAGCAGGCGCTGACCTCGCTGCGCACCGAAGTCGGGACGCTGGCCACCGAGCTCGCCAGCCGGATCGTGGGCGAATCGCTCACCGATGAGGCCCGGCAGAGCCGGATGGTGGACCGGTTCCTCGACGACCTCGAGGTGGCCGGCCAGTGAGAGGCGCCAGCCGGGCCTCGTTCGCCGCTCTCACCGAGCAGCTCGCGGCGGAGAACATCAGCAGCGCCACCGTGGCCACCCAGCTCGGCGACGAGCTGTTCGCCGTCGTCGGCCTGCTCGACAACGAGCACGGGCTGCGCCGCGCCCTGTCCGACCCGGGCAAGCCCGCGGCGGAGAAGGCCGCGGTGACCTCGGCGCTGCTGCACGGCAAGGTGACCGGGCGGACCGAGTCGCTGACCGTGGCGGCCGCCGAGTCCCGCTGGGCCTCCTCGGCTGACCTGGCGGACGCGATCGAGCAGCTCGCGGTCGAGGCCATGGTCCTGGCCGCGGAGGCCGAGGATGGCCTGGACGACCTGGAGGACGGGCTGTTCAGGTTCGGCCGCGTGGTCTCCGGCGAGCCGTCCCTGCGGGCGGCGCTGGCCAGCACCTGGCTGCCCGGCGAGCGCAAGGACCGGCTGCTCACCGAGCTGCTGCGCGGCAAGGTGACCGCCGTGACCCTGCGGCTGATCACCCAGATGGTGACGCACCCGCGCGGACGCGGGCTGACCGCGGCCCTGGACATGTGCGCCAGCCTCGCGGCCCGGCGGCGGCAGCAGCTGATCGCGGTGGTCCGCACGGCGGCCGAGCTGTCCGCGACCCAGCGCCGGCGCCTGGCCGACACGCTGGCCGCCTCCTACGGGCACCCGGTGCACCTGAACGTCGTGATTGACCCCTCGGTCGTGGGCGGTATTTCCGTCCAGATCGGGGATGAGCTTATCGATGGGACCGCGGCCACCCGGCTGGCTGCCGTCCGGCGCCGGCTGGCGAGCTGACCGATGGACGCCACGCCGCGAGCAGACACCAAGCCGGGCAGACCCGCCGGAAGACCACGCACGGAGAGAAAGAGACTATGGCTGAGCTGACGATCCGGCCGGAGGAGATCCGGGACGCGCTGGCGCGCTTCGTCCAGGACTACGAGCCAGAAGGTGCCTCGCGCGAAGAGGTGGGCACCGTTATCGAGTGCGGCGACGGCATCGCGCGGGTCGAGGGCCTGCCCTCCGCCATGGCCAGCGAGCTGCTCGAGTTCGAGAACGGCGTCCGCGGGCTCGCGCTCAACCTGGACGTGCGCGAGATCGGCGTGGTCATCCTCGGCGAGTTCAACGAGATCGAGGAAGGCCAGCAGGTCCGCCGCACCGGCGAGATCTTGTCGGTGCCGGTCGGCGACAGCTTCCTCGGCCGCGTGGTCGGCCCGCTGGGCGAGCCGCTGGACGGCAAGGGCCCGATCGAGGATACCGAGCTGCGCCCGCTGGAGACCCAGGCGCCGTCGGTGGTCGAGCGCCAGCCGGTGAAGGAGCCGCTGCAGACCGGCATCAAGGCCATCGACGCGATGACCGCCATCGGCCGGGGCCAGCGGCAGCTGATCATCGGCGACCGGCAGACCGGCAAGACCGCCATCGCCATCGACGCGATCATCAACCAGAAGGCCAACTGGGAGTCCGGCGACCCGGCCCGCCAGGTCCGCTGCGTCTACGTCGCCGTCGGCCAGAAGGGCTCGACCATCGCCCAGGTGCGCGGGGCCCTGGAAGAGGCGGGCGCGCTGGAGTACACCACGATCGTCGCGGCCCCGGCCTCGGACCCGGCCGGGTACAAGTACATCTCGCCGTACACCGGTTCGGCCATCGCGCAGCACTGGATGTACCAGGGTAAGCACGCCCTGATCGTCTTCGACGACCTGTCCAAGCAGGCCGAGGCGTACCGCGCCATCTCGCTGCTGCTGCGCCGTCCGCCGGGCCGCGAGGCCTACCCGGGCGACGTGTTCTACCTGCACTCCCGGCTTCTCGAGCGCTGCGCCAAGCTGTCCGACGAGCTCGGCGGCGGGTCGCTGACCGGGCTGCCGATCATCGAGACCAAGGGCAACGACATCTCGGCCTACATCCCGACCAACGTCATCTCGATCACCGACGGGCAGATCTTCCTCGAGACCGACCTGTTCAACTCCGGGGTCAGGCCCGCGATCAACGTGGGCCGGTCGGTCTCCCGGGTGGGTGGTAACGCGCAGGTCAAGGCGATGAAGTCGGTCGCCGGCAACCTGCGCCTCAACCTGTCGCAGTACCGCGACCTAGAGGCGTTCGCCGCGTTCGCGTCCGACCTGGACGCGGCCTCCCGGGCTCAGCTCGACCGCGGCGCCCGGCTGGTCGAGCTGCTCAAGCAGCCGCAGTACGACCCGTTCCCGGTCGAGGAGCAGGTCGTCTCCATCTGGGCCGGCGCCAACGGGTTCCTCGACGACGTGCCGGTCGAGGACGTCAGCCGGTTCGAGACCGACTTCCTCGACTACCTGCGCCGGTCGCACGCGGGCATCCTGCAGACGATCAGGGAGTCGCTGCAGCTGTCCGAGGACACGATCGCGGCCCTCAAGGACGCGATCGACGAGTTCCGCAAGGGCTTCGAGACCAGCGCGGGCGAACTGCTCAGCGGCGAGGACGAGCAGGCCGAGCCGCTCGAGAACGAGGAGCAGGAGAAGATCACCCGCCGCGTGCCCAAGCCCGAGACCGAGAAGTAGCCCATGGCAGCACAGCTACGGGTAGTCCGGCGGCGGATCGCCTCGGTGCAGTCCATCGCGAAGATCACCCGCGCCCAGGAGCTGATCGCGTCGTCCCGGATCGTCAAGGCGCAGCAGCAGATGCGCGCCGCCGAGCCGTACGCGCGGGAGCTCACCCGCGCGGTGGAGGCGGTGCTCAGCCGCTCGGGCACGATCGACCACCCGTTCACCTCCGAGAAGCCGGATCCGACCCGGGCCGCCGTGCTCATCTTGACCAGCGACCAGGGCTTCGCGGGGGCCTACAACGCCAACGTCCTGCGGGAGGCGGCCCGGCTGCGGGCGGCGCTGCACGACCGGAACGTCGAGCCGGTGCTGTACGTGACCGGCCGCAAGGGAATCGGCTGGCACCGGTTCCGCGAGCTCGACATGGCCGGTACCTGGGACGGCTTCTCCGCCGCGCCCAGGTACGGGGACGCGGAGGAGATCTCCGGCCTGCTGATCGAGGCCTTCAACGCCGGCGCCGACGAGGGCGGGGTGGATGAGATTCACCTGGTCGCCACGGACTTCGTGTCCATGCTGACCCAGCGGCCCTCGGTGCGCAGGCTGCTGCCGCTGGAGATCGAGGAAACCGACGAGCCGAGCCCGTCCGGGCCGCTGCCCCAGTACGAGTTCGAACCAGGGCCGGAGGAAGTCTTCAGCGCCCTGATGCCGCAGTACGTCGCGAGCCGGATCTATTACGCGATGCTGGAGGCGGCGGCCGCCGAGCTGGCCTCCCGCCGCCGGGCTATGAAGGCGGCCACCGACAACGCGAACGATCTCCTCGACACCCTGACCCGTGAGGCGAACAACGCGCGGCAGGCCGAGATCACCCAGGAAATCAGCGAGATCGTGGGCGGCGCCAACGCCCTGACCGACGCAAGCGCAATGAGTGAGTGAGGAACACATGACCGCGACCGTAGAAAACACCGCCGACAGCGGCGAAGCCGCCGCCGGCGCCGGCCGCGTCGCGCGGGTCATCGGCCCCGTCGTGGACGTGGAATTCCCGGCCGAGCACATGCCGGAGATCTACTTCGCGCTGCACACCGACGTCACGATCGGCGAGCACACCCAGACGCTGACGCTGGAAGTCGAGCAGCACATCGGCGACAACATCGTCCGCGCGATTTCGATGCAGCCCACCGACGGCATGGTCCGCGGGGCCGAGGTGATCAACACCGGCGCGCCGATCGAGGTGCCGGTGGGTGACGTCACCAAGGGGCATGTGTTCAACGCGCTGGGCGAGTCTCTCGACGTGCCCACCTCGTCGCTGGACATCCAGGAGCGGTGGCCGATCCACCGCGACCCGCCGCCGCTCGACCAGCTCGAGCCGCGGACCCAGATGTTCACCACCGGCATCAAGGTCATCGACTTGCTCACCCCGTACGTGCTGGGCGGGAAGATCGGCCTGTTCGGCGGGGCCGGCGTGGGCAAGACGGTGCTCATTCAGGAGATGATCCGCCGGGTGGCCCAGAACTTCGGCGGCGTGTCCTGCTTCGCCGGGGTGGGGGAGCGTACCCGCGAGGGCAACGACCTGTTCCTGGAGATGACCGAGTCCGGCGTCATCGCCGACACCGCGCTGGTGTTCGGCCAGATGGACGAGCCGCCGGGCACCCGGCTGCGGGTCGGCCTGTCCGCGCTGACCATGGCGGAGTACTTCCGCGATGTCCAGGGCCAGGACGTGCTGCTGTTCATCGACAACATCTTCCGCTTCACCCAGGCCGGGTCCGAGGTGTCCACCCTGCTGGGCCGGATGCCGTCGGCCGTGGGTTACCAGCCCACCCTGGCCGACGAGATGGGCCAGCTGCAGGAACGCATCACCTCCACCAGGGGCCACTCCATTACGAGCATGCAGGCCATCTACGTGCCCGCCGACGACATCACCGACCCCGCCCCGCACACCGTGTTCGCCCACCTCGACGCCACCACCACCCTGTCCCGGGCCATCACCGAGAAGGGGATCTACCCGGCGGTGGACCCGCTAGACTCCACCTCACGGATCCTGGACGCCAGGTACATCGGCCAGGACCACTACGACGTGGCCCGCGAGGTGCAGCGGATCCTGCAGCGGTACAAGGAACTGCAGGACATCATCGCCATCCTCGGTGTCGACGAACTGGGCGAGGAGGACAAGATCACCGTTCAGCGGGCCCGGCGGATCGAGCGGTTCCTGTCCCAGCCGATGTTCGTGGCCGAGCAGTTCACCGGCCAGCCGGGCGTGTTCACCCCGCTCGAGGAGACCATCTCCTCGTTCAAGGCGATCGCCGAGGGCAAGTACGACAACCTGCCCGAGCAGGCGTTCTACATGGTCGGCGGGATCGAGGACGTGGAGAAGAAGGCCAGGGAGCTGGAGCGGTGACCTTGCATGTAGCGCTGGTCGTGCCGGACCGCGAGCTGTGGTCCGGCGAGGCCAGGACGGTGATCGCCAAGACCACGGAGGGTGACATCGGCGTGCTCAGCGGGCACTCGCCGGTGTTCGGCATCCTGGCCGAGGGCAGCCTGGTGGAGATCCTGAACGACGACGCCGACCCGGTACGAGCCGCGGTCAGCGGCGGGTTCTTGTCCGTGGCCGACGACCGGGTATCGATCCTGGCCGAGCGAGCCCTGCTCAGCGGCGAAGTGAACCAGAACGATGCGCGCCGCGACCTCGACACCGCGCTGGCCGATTCTAGCGGAGGATCTGAGGAGACGGCCGAGACCAAGTATGCCCGGGCTCAGCTTCGGGTCACCGGCGACCAGGCTTAATCGTCGGTGGGCGGGGCGCTAGCGCTTGATGCAGCCTGGCTCTTCGCCGCCTTCCTGATCGTCCTGGTCCTGGCCGCCGCCGGGATCGCCGGGCGCCGGTTCCTGCTCGAGCGCGGTGGCGGCACGGTCGAGTGCGGCCTGCGCCGGCAGAACGGCTCCTGGCGCCTCGGCGTGGCCCGGTACCGGGGTGAGGAATTGCGCTGGTACGGCATCTTCGGCCTGTCGGTGCGCCCGGACGAGGCCTTCCCGCGCCGGGACCTGGCCGTGGTGTCCCGGCGCGCGCCGACCGAAGCCGAGGCGGCCAGCCTGGGCCCCGGCATGATCATCGTGGAGTGCCGTCTCAGCGAGGACACGAGCCAGCTCCCGGCCGCCCCCGGCTCCGGCTCCGGGACCGGCGCCTCCGGTTTCGGCTCCGGCGGCGGCGGCCCCGGGGCGAATCACGTCAAGGCGGCTGCCTCGGGACCCGGTGCTGACTCGGGTTCTGAGGCTTCTTCAGACTCTGGCGCGGGTACTGCCTCGGACGCCGAGGCAGGGGCGGCGTCGCCGGATGCCGTGATCGTCGAGCTAGCCTTGGGCGAGTCGGCCCTCACCGGGCTGCTCTCCTGGCTCGAAGCTGGCCCGCCCGGCTCCCATCTAGGGGCCGAACTCTGACGAACGCCCTTCAGCCGCGCTCGCCGCCCGGCTTCCACAGCACGTCGTCGTGGCCCGCGTTGGCCTGGCGGGCCAGGATGAACAGCAGGTCGGACAGCCGGTTCAGGTAGCGCGCGGTCAGCGGGTTCACCGAGTCGCCATGCTCACCGAGCGCGGCCCAGGCGCTGCGCTCGGCTCGCCTGGTCACCGTCCGCGCCACGTGCAGCAGCGTCGCCCCCGGGCTGCCGCCGGGGAGCAGGAAGCTGCGCAGCGTGGGGAGGGCTGAGTTGCAGGCGTCGCACTCGGCTTCCAGCCGGGTGATGTAGGCCTCGTCGATCCGCAACGGCGGGTAGGGCGGCGGCGCGTCGCTGACCGGGTTGGCTAGGTCGGCGCCGACGTCGAAGAGTTCGTTCTGCACCCGCAAGAGCAGCCGCGAGAGGTCGGCCGCGAGGTCACCGAAAGTAATCGCCATGCCGATGGCGCAGTTGGCTTCCTCGACGTCGGCGTAGGCGGCCAGGCGCGTGTCCGTCTTGGCCGTCCGGCTCAGGTCGGCCAGGGCAGTCGTGCCATCGTCGCCGGTCCGGGTGTAGATACGGGACAGCACGACGGGATTTTCGCTGTGATCGCGGGCCATGAACCCACCCTAAGGGAAGGACCGGGCGAACCCCATCGAACGCCCCGCGATCAAAAAGAGACCGATCGATTGACCTGGGGTGTTCCCATTCAGCACACGATATGGCATCGTGTCACTACGAACAGTGATCGCGCGAGCAGTCAGCAGCGACGGAAGCCGCAAGGGTTCCAGCAATGTCACTGTACGTGTCTGACATGCCGAGCGTGCCAGACCACAACACGTCCTGGTCCGGCGGTTCTCGGGGGCCCGCCGGACCCGGATGGTACTCTCCGACGGTGTATGACTACATCATCGTCGGCGCCGGGAGCGCGGGGTGCGTGCTGGCGGCGCGGCTGTCCGCCGACTCGGGCGTCAGCGTGCTGCTGCTCGAGGCCGGGCCGCCGGACGACGCCGACGAGATCCGGGCTCCGGCCGCGCTGAACCGCTTGTTCCAGACGAACTACGACTGGAACTACAGCACCGTCCCCCAGCACCGCGCGGGCGGCCGGTCGGTCTACTGGCCGCGCGGCAAGACCCTGGGCGGGTCGAGCAGCCTCAACGCGATGATCTACATCCGCGGTCACCGCCACGACTTCCAGTCCTGGCGGGACGAACACGGCTGCGCGGGCTGGGGCTACGAAGACCTCATGCCCTACTTCCGCCGGGCCGAGGACAACTCCCGCGGCGCCAGCGCGTACCACGGCGCGGGCGGCCCGCTGGCGGTCAGCGACCCCACGTACAAGTCGCAGGCCTGCGCGGCGTTCATCGCGGCCGCCCAGGAGCAGGGGGCCAAGGCCAACGACGACTTCAACGGCCCGCGCCAGGACGGTGTCGGCTGGTATCAGCTCACCCAGCGGAACGGCCAGCGCTGCTCCGCCGCCACCGCCTACCTCCACCCCGCGATGACCAGAAAGAACCTCACCGTCCAGACCGACGCTCTGGTCACCAAGGTGATCATCGAAAATAACCGGGCCATCGGCGTCGACTACCTGCACCACGGCGAGGCGCGGACCGCCCGGGCCAACGCCGAGGTCATCCTGTCCGGCGGCGCGGTCAACAGCCCGCAGCTGCTGATGCTGTCCGGCATCGGCCCGGCCGAGCACCTGATCGAGATGGGCATCGACGTGGTGTCGGAAAGCCGCGGGGTGGGCCAGAACCTCAGCGACCATCCGGTGCTGCCGGTTATCTGGTCGACGCCCAGGATCCGCGGGCTGTGGGAGAAGGCCGGCCACGCCAACCTGCTGCGCTGGCAGCTGACCCATCGCGGCCCGCTGGCCAGCAACGTGGCCGAGTCGGGCGGCTTCGCTCACTCCGAGCCCGGGCTGCCCGCGCCGGACCTGCAGCTGCACGTGCTGCCGGTCCCGTACACCAACCAGGGCCTCGACGACCCCGCCCGGCGGGCCATGACCGTCCTGGTCGGCCTGGTCGACGTGGCCAGCCGGGGCCGGATCAGGCTGCGCAGCGCCGATCCCCGGCACCGTCCCGCCATCGACCCCGGCTACCTGGCCGACGAACGGGACAGCCGGGCGCTGGCGGCCGGGCTGAAGATGGCCCGGGAGTTCGTCACGGCCAAGCCGATGGCCGACATCTGCTCCAGCGAGCTGGCTCCCGGTGCGCACGTCCGCTCCGACGCCGAGCTCCTGCAGTACGTGCGGGACAGCGTGGTGACCCTGTACCACCCGGTCGGCACCTGCTCGATGGGCGGCGAGTCGCGGTGGAACAGCGTCGTCGACCCCGAGCTGCGGGTCCGCGGCGTGTCCGGGCTCCGGGTGGTCGACGCGTCGGTGATGCCGTTCGTGCCGC
>JBEKJP010000078.1:0-35379 GCA_050011155.1 Streptosporangiaceae bacterium | reverse complement strand
CCAGCTCGCTGACCTGGTCGGGCGAGGGGTACTTGTCGTCGGCGCCGAACAGGCCGAGCAGCGGGCAGGACAAGTCCTTGGTCAGGTGCTTGATGGGGCTCACCTTCAGCGGGCTGCCCTCGGGCGGGGCACCGGTGACGAACGCGCCGTAGCAGTCGACGGCGGCGTCGAGCGGCAGACTGACCCCGGCCAGGAACGCCTGCCGGCCGCCGGAGCAGTAGCCGATGACGCCGACCTTGCCGTTGGCCGAGGTCAGGCCGCGCAGGTGCGCCGCCGCCGCGGCCACGTCGCCGATCAGCCGCGCGTCGGGCACGCCGCCCTTGGCGCGGGCCGCCGCGGCGGCGTCATCCGGGCTGGCGCCCGGAGCGTCGCGGTGGTAGAGGTTCGGCATGAGCGCGTTGTAGCCCTCGGCGGCGAAGCGGCGGGCGATCTCCTTGGTCGGCGCGTCGTAGCCGGGCATGTGGTGGATCACCACGACGCCGCCGAGCGGGCCGGCGCTCA
This sequence comes from Streptosporangiaceae bacterium, assembly GCA_050011155.1. Classification (GTDB taxonomy): domain Bacteria; phylum Actinomycetota; class Actinomycetes; order Streptosporangiales; family Streptosporangiaceae; genus Palsa-504. The sequence continues at coordinate 34,878 of JBEKJP010000078.1, read as the reverse complement.
TCGGCCGGGCCAGGTAGGCCTCGATCTCGTCCCCGCCGCCGCCGCGAATGGTGACGGTCTCGGCTAGCGTCGCGTCGTACATCAGGATCCCCTCGCGTCCGGTTATGGCGGTGAGATCCTACAGTGCGTCGCAGAACGAAAGGAGCGCGGGACATGGCCGTGCGGATCCGCCCGATCCGTTCGTCGGACTACCTGGCCGTGATCGCGGTGATCGACGACTGGTGGGGCGGCCGCCACATGGCGGACATGCTCCCCCGGCTGTTCTTCGACCACTTCACGGACACCAGCTTCGCGGCTGAGCGGGCCAGTGGGGCTGAGCGGGTCAGTGGGGTGTCGAGCGAGCTGGCCGGGTTCCTGGTCGGGTTCCAGTCGCAGTCACACCCGGCCGAGGCGTACATCCACTTCGTCGGCATCCATCCAGGCGAGGCCGGGCCTGACGGCATCGCGGTGGCGGCCGGGTACGACGGGGACGGCCAGGACCGGGTGCGGTTCGTCAAGCGTCTGGCCCCCTGACCAGGGGGACGCGTCAGCTGGGCTTGCGGGCGCTGACGCGTTCTACGATGCCGAGCCTGAACCGTTCCGTCTCCTCCACCTCGAAGCCGAGTTCGCGCACGTAGGCGAGCGGCCGGCGGCGGAAGTGCTCGCCCGCCAGCGGGATGGTGATCCGCTCGTACAGCCACTGCACGGCGCGCAGCGCGGACGCCGAGGCGGCCACGTGGTCGACCAGCAGCAGGCGGCCGCCGGGGCGCAGGACGCGCGCCATCTCGGTCACGGCGCGCCGGTCGTCGGGAATGGCGCACAGGCCGAGCACGCACAGCACGGTGTCGAACGAGGCGTCGGGGAAGTCGAGCGCCTGGGCGTCGCCCGGCCTCAGGTCGGCCTCCCGGCCGAGGCCGGCCGCGCGCCCGCGGGCGATGGCGAGCATGGCCGGGGACCAGTCCACGCCGGTTAGCCGCGTGCCATCCGGGTAGAAGGGCAGGTTGCGGCCGGTGCCGACGGCGACCTCGAGCACCTCGCCGACGGCCCGCCCGCAGACCCAGGGCCGACTGTCCCCGAACAGGTGCCGGTCCCAGAAGTTCATCGCGCGGTCATAGCGGCCGGCCTGCTTATCCCAGTAGGCCGAACGACGCCGGTTCACCTCTGCGCTCACGGACCCTGCTGTCGATCCCCGTGTGAGTGCTACACGGGCAGTTTTACCAGGGTAAGAAAAAACGTGTCGATCTGGCGGATCGCCTCGATGAACTGCTCGAAGTCGACGGGCTTGCTGACGAACGCGTTGGCGTGCAGCGAGTAGCTGCGCACGATGTCCTCCTCGGCCCGGGAGGTGGTCAGCATGATCACCGGGATGGTCAGCAGGTCGTCGTCCTGCTTCAGCTCGGCCAGGACCTCCATGCCGCTCTTGCGGGGGAGGTTGACGTCGAGCAGGATGAGGCCCGGGCGCGGCGCGGCGGCGTACTGGCCCTCCCGGCGCAGGAACTGCATGGCCTGCTCGCCGTCGCTGACCACGTGAAGCCGGTTCTGGATCTTGTAGTGCTCGAAGGCTTCCCTGGTCATGAGGACGTCGCCCTCGTCGTCCTCGACTAGCAGCACGTCGATTACCCTCACCTCGTCAAACTCGGTCATCGGTTTCCTCGTCTTCGCGCAGCACTCCGGCTGCTTCCTCGGTTAGTGTCCCCGATGATTCGGGCTTGATGTCCGCTGCGTCCTGTTCCATCGTCTCAGCCGGCATGGGCAGCGTGAACAGGAAGCGCGAGCCTTCCGTATAGCTCGTGTCGAGCCAGATCCGGCCGCCAAAGTACTCGATGATCTTCTTGGTCATGGCCAGGCCGATGCCGGTGCCCGGGTAGGCGCTCCGCTCGTGCAGGCGCTGGAAGATCACGAAGATCCGGTCAGCGTACTCCGCCCCGATCCCGATGCCGTTGTCGGCGAAGGAGAACAGCCAGAACGGCTCGTCCCTGGTGCAGGTGATGACGATGCGCGGGGGCTTATCGCCACGGAACTTCAGCGCGTTGCTGAGCAGGTTCTGGAAGACGGCGGTGAGCAGCGTCAGCTCGGCCAGCACCAGCGGCATGTGACCGGTCTCGACGGTGGCGCCGGTCTCCTCTATCGCCGCGGCCACGTTGCTCCTGGCCTGGTTCAGCGCGGCGTCGCTGGATATCAGGGAAGCCTCACGGTTGGTCCGGCCCACCCGGCTGTACTGGAGCAGGTCGTTGATCAGCGCCTGCATCCGCTTGGCGCCGTCCACCGCGAACTCGATGTACTGGTCGGCGCGGGCGTCGAGCTGGCCCGCGTAGCGGCGCTGCAGCAGCTGGGTGAAGCTGGCCACCTTGCGCAGCGGCTCCTGCAGGTCGTGCGACGCGATGTAGGCGAACTGCTCCAGCTCGGCGTTCGAGCGCTCCAGCTCCCCGGTGTGCTCCTGCAGCAAGGCGTTCGCCCGCTGCGACTCGGCCAGTGCCTGCAGGATGCGCTCGCGCATGCTGTTCACGTCCGCGGCCAGGTCGGTCACTTCCCGCGGGCCGTTCAAGGTCACCCGGTGCTCGAAGTTACCGTCCGCCACGAGGCGGGCCTCGCCCGCGAGCCGGTGCAGCGGCCTGATGGCGGTCGCCCGCAGTCCGACGGCGAGCAGCACCACGATGGCCGCGAGACCCGCCGCGACCGCGATGAACACCGCGTCCAAGACGGTGGACGAGTCGTTCAGTTGCGCCACCGCGTGCGCCCGCGCGCCCGAGATGTCGTCCTGGAGCACGCCGACCCGGGCCCGCAGGGCGTCGAAATCCGCCTTGCCGGTCAGGATGTCCGGGCTGACCACGGGCTTGCCGGTCTTGGCGACCTCGTTGATGGTCTGCTGCGCGTAGTGGGTACGCCAGAAGTGCGCCTGGGTGGTGGCCTTCTCGAGGTCCCGGGCGGCAGAGGACGGCAGGTCCTTGATCACGGCATTGAGGGCCTTGATGGCGGCCTTCTCCTGGGCCACGCCCTGGTTGTACGGCTGCAGGAAGTCCTTCTGGCCGCTCAGCGCGTAGCCGCGCACGCCGGTCTCCTGGTTCACCAGGGCTGTATCGAACTGCTGAACATCGAGCGCGGCCGGGTCGATCGTATTGACCACCCGCTCGCGGTTGTCGTGCAGGCTGAGCAGGGACAGGCCGCCCGCCACCACGGCGGCCACCGAGAACAGCAGCAGGACCAGCAGGGCCACGCCGATGATCCGGCTGAGTGGCCAGCGCCGGGACGCCCGCTCCCGGAGGCGGGCGGTCGTCTGGCTCGTACCGGTCATAGTTCGTACGGGGACGAGAAGCCGAGGGCCAGGACGGCCAGGTCGTCGTCCAGGTCTCCTCCGTTGAGCTCGCGGACACGGTCGATCACCTGGTCGAGCAGCTCCTCCCCCGGCTTGCCGGGGACGCTGGGAACCTGCCTGAGCAGGTCCATCAGCCCTTCGCTGCCGAGCCGCTCTGCTCCCTGCCCGATCCGGCCCTCGATAAGCCCGTCGGTGAAGAGCAATATCGACCAGCTGCCGTCCAGCTGGATCTGGGTCGCCGGCCAGTCCCGCACCTCGGACAGGCCGAGGGGGGCGGCCGGGCGGGTGGGAAACTCGGCGACGCCGTCCCGGCTGAGCAGCAGCGGTGGCAGGTGGCCGGCCATCCGCACCCAGCCGCTGGTCCGGTCCGGGTGCACCGAGACCATGCACATCGTGGCGAACATGGTGTCGTCCTGCCGCTCGTGGTCGAGCAACTCGCTGAGCGTGGCCAGGTTCTCCTGGGCGGGCCGGCCGGCCAGCACCATGGTGCGCCACGCCACCCGCAGGCAGACGCCCAGCGCGGCCTCGGCCGGGCCACGGCCGCACACGTCGCCGATGAGGGCGTGCACCCAGCCGTCGGAGGACTCGACCACGTCGTAGAAGTCGCCGCCGAGCAGGTGGTTCCGGCCGCCGGGCAGGCAGCGCGCCGCCACGGTCAGCCGCGAGTCGGTGAGCAGCGGCGACGGCAGCAGCCCACGCTCGAGCCGGGCGTTCTCCTGGGCCAGGATCTGCGCCACGTGCAGGGCGCGCTGCGCCTCTTCTGCGCGCCGCCGCTCGACCGCGTAGCGGATGACCCGGTTCAGCTGGTGCCCGGCCACTTCACCCTTGACCAGATAGTCCTGAGCGCCGGCGCGGACGGCCTGCTCCCCCAGGTGCTCGCTGGCCTGACCGGTCAGCATGACGATGGCCGCCTCGGGCTCGAGCTGGAGCAGCTGCCGAAGGCCGTTGAGGCCCTCCGAGTCCGGCAGGCCCAGATCGAGGAGGACGCAGGCGGCACCGGACAGCAGGCCCTTGGCCTGGGTGAGCGAACGCGCCCGCTGCACGACCACCTGGGCGCCGACTTCGCGCAGCAGCTCGCCGACCAGCACGGCGTCGCCGTCGTCGTCCTCGACCAGCAGCACCTGGACCTGCTTGTCAGGACCGGCGATGGCCGCGGCCTGCAGTTCAGCGTTACTTGGCATCCCGAACCTATGGGGGGGTGGAGCGAGCTCTCGTCGCCGTTGAGCTAGCTAGCGTACGGGAACAGATATCAACATTTGCGCAGATACCATCATGCCCGCCCCGCGCCGGTGCACGGGACCACCCACCCTAGACGGCCTGCGGGAACGTGAACACGCGGTCCGGGTCGTATTTCGCCTTGACCTGAGTGAGCCGGGTGAAGTTGGCCCCGTAGTAGGCCTGCCGCCAGTTGGTCAGCGCCGGGTCGATGTAGTTCTGGTAGGCTTGGCCGCTGGCGTAGGGGCGCATCGACTGCCAGAACGACTGCTCCCAGGCGTGCTGGCGGGCCACCGCGGCGGCGGGCGCGCCGGCCGGCCAGGTGGTCGTGTACTGGGCCTGGAAGAGCCCGTTGCGGTGCACGAACGCGGTGGCGCCCGGGGCGACCCGGTTGATCGCGCCGCCGTAGGCGTCGAAGGCGATGCCCCCGGACGCCCCCGAGGCCCCGCCTGCCTGCTGGAATTTCTCCACGCCGGCCAGCAAGGTGCCGATCCCGTGGCTGTTCAGCGGCGCGGTGAAGATGTCGGACTTGGAGTAATCCGAGGCCCGCGAGAGCTGCCCGGCCGGGTTCTGCGTGGGCAAGTGGCACTCGTCCACGGTCAGGCTGGCGCAGCCCGCGTCCACCAGCATCGCGTGCAGCCAGGTGGTGGTCTCCATGAACGGCGAGGACGGATGCGACCCGGCCGCCGCGTACAGCTTCTCCAGCTGGGCCGCGGCCGCGCTGAGGCTGCCCAGGTAGGTGCCGCCCACCTGGAGGGAGGGAACGGAGCCGCCCGGCGCCGCGGCTATGTGCAGGTTCGACCAGAGCGCGTCCGGGGCGTGCGGCGCCCAGGACTGCCAGCCGGAGATCACCTTGGCGGCCTGCGACCACGGCCAGGACAGGAAGAACAGGACGATGTTCCCGACCGGATGGGTACCGAAGGTGAACGAGGTGACGACGCCGAAGTTGCCGCCGCCCCCGCCCCGGCAAGCCCAGAACAGGTCGGAGTTCTGGCTCGAGTTACACGTTCTCACTTGGCCGTCGGCCGTGACGATCTGCAGCGACGTCACGTTGTCGCTGGTCAGGCCGTAAGCGCGGGAGACGACCCCGACGCCGCCGCCGAGGGTGAGCCCGGCGATGCCGACCGTCGGGCAGGAGCCGCCCGGCACCCCGCGGCCGTGCGCGGCGAGCCCGTTGTAGAAGTCGATGAGCCTGGTGCCCGCGCCGACCACGGCGGTGCCGCCGCTGACGTTCACCCCGGACATCCGGGTCACGTCGATGATCAGGCCGCTGCTCGAGGACCAGCCCGCGTAGCTGTGGCCGCCGCACCTAGCGGCCACAGGAACCCCGAACTTACGCACGAAAGCCAGGCAGGTCGACACGTCGTGCGAGTTGCGGACGTAGGCGATGCCGGCCGGATGCAGCGAGTCGAACCGCGGGTCGAACTGCTGCTTGGATACCGCGTAGGCGGCCTGGCCCGGGCGGACCAGGGTCCCGGCCAGGTCGCGGCCGAGCGCCGTCCAGTCGGCCGGGCTGGGCGAGGAGGCGGCGCGGGGCACCGCGGCCGCCCGGGCACTTTGGACCGTACTGTCCGTCATGGCCGCACTGGCCGCGCCGCCGCGGCCGCACGAGACGAGCAGCCCGGCTCCCCCGGCCACCGCTGCCAGCCGCAGGAACTCGCGCCGTCCTTGGTCTTCAGCCATCGCGTGTGCCTTCCTTCACATGAACGCTCGGAAGTAAAGACGCCGCAGGCCCGTTGACAGTTGTGTGCGGCGGTAGGTCCGCAAGGATTCTGCCCGTTATTGACTTGCTTGCACCAGCAAGCAGGAATATAGTTGAGCTACTCAATGATTGACTAACTCAGAGGTTGAGGATCTCAGAGGTTGAGGGTTACACAGATCCGGACGGAGGTGAGCGACATGGACGAGAGTCTGGGGGCAGTACTCGAAACCGCGGATGTCGCTCACGTCGAGCCGCTGACCGACGATCAGCTCAACCAGCAGATCAGCGACACCCTGCCCGAGCTCTTCAAGCACTTCCACGAGCTCGGACAGCGCATCGCGACGGAGTTCGGGATGAACGGCAGCGATGCCATCGCCCTGCTCAAGCTCGATGCGCCGATGACGATGAAGGAACTCGGCCAGCGGATGGCCTGCGACCCCTCGTTCGTCACCTCGATCGCGGACGCCCTGGAAAAGCATGGGCTGGCCCGCCGGGAGCCGTCGCTGCGCGACCGGCGGAGCAAGAACATCGTGCTCACCCCCGAGGGCGAGGCGGTCAGGGAGCGGCTGTACCGCGAGATCCTGGCCCAGGCACCGTGGTGCACGTCGCTCGACACCAGCGAGCGACGGTGCCTGCTCGGGCTGATGCGGAAGATGCTCCGCGCCCGGTGCGGGAGGTGATGCTGTCACAGAAGCGGCGGCTATGACGTCTTTAGTGTGAGAAGCGATGAGACGCAGGCCGCAGGGTCGTCAGAACCGAGGACGGCGACCCGCACGGGGAAGGAAGCACGCTTACGGGGAACGGGAAACCTCGGTCCGTTCGGACCAAATAAATCTTTCAGCACCGAAGTACGGCGCGTGACCTCGGGCACTGCGGCCTGTCACGGCCTTAGTTCAGCACGCCCTCAAACTAGGGAGAGATAGTCGTGTCCGCCACATCACCAGACACCGGGCGACCGACCCGGGAGGTCAGTACCGCGGCGGCGTCCAGCGCCACCGCGTCGACGGGCTCCCCGCCGCGTCGGCTTGGCCTGGCCCTCGCCGTCATCGCGACGGCACAGCTCATGGTCGTGCTCGACGCGACCATTGTCAACGTCGCCCTGCCGCACGTCCAGGACGCGCTCCACTTCTCCGGCAGCAACCTGGAGTGGGTGGTCAACGCGTACGCACTGGCCTTCGGCGGGCTGCTGCTGCTCGGTGGCCGGTCCGGCGACCTACTGGGGCGCCGCCGGATCTTCATCTTCGGCATCTTGCTGTTCTCGATCGCCTCGCTGCTCGGCGGCTTCGCCACCGACCAGGCCTGGCTGCTCGGCGCGCGCGCCTTGCAGGGTATCGGCGGCGCGTTCGCCGCGCCCACCGCGCTGTCGCTGATCGCGGTCACCTTCCCCGAGGGGCCGCCGCGTAACCGGGCGATGGGCGTGTACGCCGCGATGAGCGTAGCCGGCGGGGCCGTCGGCCTGATCGCCGGCGGCCTGCTCGTCCAGTACCTCGACTGGCGCTGGGTGTTCTTCGTCAACGTGCCGATCGGCCTGGTGCTCGCCTTCCTCGCCCCCCGCGTGCTCCGCGAGTCCGAGCGGCGGCGCGGCGCGTTCGACCTGCCCGGCGCGATTACCGGCAGCCTCGGCCTGGCCGCCCTGGTCTACGGGCTGTCCAGCGCCGCGACCAGTCCGAACGGCATGTCGCACTGGGGTGACACCAAGGTGATCGTGTCGCTGGTGGCCGCGGTGGTGCTGCTGGTGGCGTTCGGCTTCATCGAGGTGCGCAGCAAGCACGCGCTGGTCCCGATGCGGGTGCTGCGCAGCCGCGACCGGACCGGGTCGTACCTGATCATGCTGTGCGTGGGTACCGCGCTGTTCGGCATGTTCTTCTTCCTCACGCTCTTCCTGCAGGACGTGTGGGGGTACAGCGCGCTGAAGACCGGCATCGCCTACCTGCCGATGATCAGCACGGTCATGGTGGCCTCCGGGATCTCGTCCCAGCTGATCAACCGGATCGGCGCCCGGCCGCTGATGGTGGCGGGCACGGCGATCGCCGCCGGCGGGATGTTCTGGCTGTCGCGCATCACCGAGAACAGCCACTACGCCTCCGGGCTGCTCGGGCCGATGATGGTCACCGCGCTCGGCATGGGGCTGACCTTCGTGCCGCTCTCGCTGGTGGCGCTGGCGAAGGTGGCCGACAACGACGCGGGCGTGGCGTCCTCGCTGCTCAACACCGGCCAGCAGGTCGGCGGGTCCATCGGGCTGGCGATCCTGGGTACGGTGGCGTGGAGCGCGGTGGCCACCAGCATCCACTCCCAGACGGCCGCGGCGGCCAGGCACGCTACGGCGCACATCTCCGCCGCCAAGGCCGCCGCGCTGCAGCGGGCGATCACCGACCACGCCTTCTCGGTCGGGTTCTCCAAGGGGTACCTGGTCTCGGCCGGGATCGCGGCGCTGGCCCTGATCATCACGCTGGTGGCGATCCGGGTCAAGAAGTCGGACCTGTCGGGGATCAACCCGATGGCCGCGCCGGTCGACTGAGGTAGTCAGGGGATCGTATGCGGGGCCCGAGAGGGCCTCGCATACGATCGTTGCATGTCTGCAGGCCTGCTGAGTGTGATCGGCGCCTGAGGTGGCTTCGCTCGGCGATCCCGCGGTCAGGGATTTCCTCAGCCACGGGACCCGGACCGGCAAGCTGGCCTTCCTGGCCGGCAGCGGGCGGCCGCTGGTCACGCCGATATGGTTCGTCGTCGAGGACAGCAGCTTGGTGTTCAACACGGGCCAGGACACGGCGAAGGGCCGCGCGCTGGCCCGTGACCCGCGGGTCAGCTTGTGCGTGGACCTGGAAGAACCGCCGTACGCGTTCGTCCAGGTCCAGGGCGAGGCCGAGCTGTCCGAGGATCCGGCCGAACTGCTCCGCACCGCCACCGCGATTGCGGCGCGGTACATGGGCGCCGACCGGGCCGATGAGTTCGGCAAGCGCAACGCGGTACCGGGCGAGCTCGTGGTCCGGCTGCGGCCGGTCAAGGTCCTGGCCGCCTTCGACGTCAGCGGCTAATCCTTTACCCATTCCGTAACGCCGATCTCCGGGCGCACCGGCACGCACTGCCGTATCGTTGGCCACTGCACCAAGCGGGCACAACAGGAGGATCCCGGTGCATACCGGCAGTTACGGTTTGATGTCGGCGGACGGCGCGGCCCAGGCGGCCGGGCCGGGAGGTCAGGAAGGTCACACCGCGACATGGCCAGTGTGGTCGGGTCCGGTGCCTCCGCTCGCCGAAGGCTTCACGGTCAGGCCGGATACCGTGCCCGACCTGGACACCACGCTGGTACCCGGGACCGCCGTGGCGCTGATCCCCGCGCAGGCACCCGCGAGCGCCCAGGACTGGCGGGGATCGAGCGGCAAGACCCAGTTGGCCCGTTACTTCGCCGAGTCGCTGTGGCGTTCACCTGGTGTCGACGTGCTGACCTGGGTGGTGGCCACCAGCCGGGCGTCCGTCCTGTCCGGCTTCGGCCAGGCGGCCGCGGCGATGGGAGCCGACGACGGAGGCGACGCCGAGACGGTGGCGGCCCGGTTCGTCGACTGGCTGGACAAGACCAGCCGGCCGTGGCTCGTGGTGCTCGACGACCTGCGGGACGCGGCGGACCTGGACGGCCTGTGGCCGTCAGGACCGGCCGGCCGGGTGCTGATCACGACGGCGAACCCGGCGACGGTTTCCGGCCAGCACCAGGTGCTGGCCCGGCCGGTCCCGGCGTTCAGCACGCGGGAGGCCATGGGCTACCTTTCCGGCCGCCTCAGCACCGATCCGGACCAGCGCAGCGGGGCGATCGACCTGGTGGGCGACCTCGGCTGCGAGCCGATGGCGCTGGCCCAGGCCAGCGCGGTGATCGCCAGCTCGAGCATGTCCTGCCGTGACTACCGGCACCACTTCACGCAGCGGCAGAAGCAGCTGGCGGAGGCGGGCCGGGTCGAGCTGTCGGCGGCCGCGGTCAGCTGGACGTTCTCGGCCGAGTACGCCGAGCACCTCGCGCCGGGAGTGAGCATCCGGTCGCTGCTGGCGCTGGCCGCCCAGCTGGACGGGCACGGCATCCCCGGGGTCGTGTTCACCACGCTGGCGGTCAGCCAGTACCTGTCCGAAGGCAGCGCCGGGCCGCCCGTGGACCCGCAGCGGACCTGGAACGCCATCGTCGGCCTGCGCCAGGCGGGGCTGATGACCGTCGACCCGCCGGGCACGCCGCCAGCCGTCCGGATCAGCCCGGTCATCCAGGCCGTGATCCGCGCGGCCGTGCCCGACGCCGTCTACGACCGGGCGGCCCTGGCCGCCGCGGACGCGCTGCTCGAAGTGTGGCCCGAGGAGGAACCGCGGTCGCGGCTCGCCGCGGACCTGCGGGCGTGTGCCACCAGTCTCAGGGATAACGCCGGCGACGTGCTCTGGGCCGACGAAGGCTGCCACCCGGTGCTGCTGCTGGCCGGGCAGAGCATGGATCGCGCGGGCCTGGTCGGCCCGGTCGTCGATTACTGGCGCGAGCTCGCCGCGGACAGCGAACGGATCCTCGGCGCGGGCAGCCTGGAGACCCTCATGGTCACCGGCTACCTGGGCGAGTCGCTGATGGCGGCCGGCCGGCCGGCGGAGGCCGTCACCTGGTTCCAGCGGATACTGGACGGCCGCTCCGGCGTGCTCGGGCCCGACCATCCGGATGCCATCGCGGCCAAGGTCAGCCTCGGCCGGGCCCTGGTGGCGGTCGGCCAGGCCGATGACGCCGTCATCATCTTGGAAGAGGCCGTGGGCGGCAGCGAGCTCGTCCGCGGCGCGGATCACATCGAGACCCTGGCCGCGCGGGAGGAATACGCCGCCGCGGCCCGGGCCGCGGGACGGTCCGCGGAGGCGATCCGCTCGTACCGGCACTCGCTGGCCGACCGGGAGCGCATCATGGGCGCGCAGCATCCCGACACCATGTCGGCCAGCCTCGGCCTGGCCGATGCCTACCTGGCCGGGGGCCAGACCAAGGACGCCATCGCCCAGTACAAGCGCGCGCTCACCGACCGGGAGGGCACCCTCGGGCCGGACCACCAGGACACGCTCCAGGCGCGCAGCAGCCTCGCGGCCGCGAACTTCGCCGCGGGCCGGATGGGCACGGCGCTCCAGCTCTACGAGGAGACCTGTGCGGGCTACGAGCGGACTATCGGCCTCGAGCACCCGACCACCCTGGCGTGCCAGGCGGAGCTAGCCCGCGGGTACTACGCGACCGGGCGCCTCGGTGACGCGTTGGCGCTGCTCAGCAGCATCATCTCGCGGGCCGAGCGGGCCCTGCCGCCGGGCGATCCGCTGACGCGGCGGATGCGGGAGACCCTGACCAGCATCACAGGGTGATAATTCCCTGGTCGCGACGGGCCGCCGACGCGACCAGGGCTAGCGCATTTGATTGGTTACCTCTAGGTAAAACCACTAATTACGACGAGATAGCCAGATATATTGGCCTCGGTTGGCGACCTGGCACCAACCGCACGGCTGGCGTTATACCGATCGGAGGAAGCCCGCTCTCGATACCTCCGGCGTACTGCGCGTTCCATGGGGGGACCGACGTTCCAAGCGGAGTTCACGACGTCGTGAACAGCTCCTTTCGGAAGGGTAATTGAGGTCATGAGTGAGACCGTGGTGCAGAATGAACAGCTGCGCCGGTATGTCGAGACGCACCACATCGACATGATCCCGGCCGGCGCCCGGCACGGGAAACCCTGGCAGCAGGCCGCGTTCTGGGCGGGCGCCAACGTCAACGTGTTCAACGTCTTCCTCGGCGGTGTGGTCGTCTCGTTCGGCCTCACGTTCTGGTGGGCCGTCATCGCCATCGTGGCCGGGACCCTGGCGGGCGCCCTGTTCATCGCGTTGCACGCGACCCAGGGCCCCCGCCTCGGCGTGCCGCAGACCATCCAGTCCCGCGGTCAGTTCGGCTTCTACGGCTCGGCGTTCCTGTTCCCGTGCGTCCTGTTGCTCAACGTGGGCTTCATCGCGGCGCAGCTGGTGATCCAGTCGCAGAGCGCCCAGGCGATCGGCGGGTCGCTGACCATCCCCGAGTGGGTGCTGATCCTGGCCATACCCGCCACGGTGATCGGGATCTTCGGCTACCGCTGGATTCACCGGGTCATGCAGGTGACGATCGTCATCACCGCCTTGTCGATCATCGTGATGTTCATCCAGGCGCTGCGCTATGGATCGCTCCCGGCCAAAGAGACATCCATGCACGCGCCGACCCTCGGCCTGTTCGTCGGGGCGGCCGCGCTGCTGGTCATCGACATGCTGAGCTGGGCGCCTTTCGTCTCCGACTACACCAGGTACCTGCCGGTCAACACCAACGGGAAGCGCCTGTTCTGGGCCATCTACAGCGGCAACGTGATCTCCACGATCCTCGCCTGCTCGGTCGGCGCCTACCTCGCCGCCCTGCTCCCGAGCCTGACCGCGGACGGGCCGGTCCCGGCCATCGCCAAGATCTCCGGCAAGTGGGCGCTCGTCGTCATGGTGCTGAGCCTGATCAACTCGGACACGCTCAACGGCTACACCGGCGCGTTCCAGGTGCTGGCGCTCGGCAATATGTGGCGCCGCTTCAAGTCGGTTTCCGTCATGCTCCGCGTCGTGCCTTTCGTCTGCATCATGGCGATCGGCGTGGCCATCGCGTGCGTCGGCTACAACAACTTCGTCAACAACCTGTCCAATTTCCTTCAGGTGCTGCTGGCCGTATTCATTCCGTGGTCCGCGGTGAACCTCGCTGACTACTTCCTCGTCCGCCGCGGTAATTACGATGTGACGGCATTCTTCATCCCGGATGGCGTTTACGGCCGGGTGGCGTGGCGCGGGCTGCTCGCCTATGCGGTCGGCCTCGCCGCGGAATGGCCGTTCATCTCCCAGGTGGACTACACCGGCCCGCTGGTCAAGTACCTGGACGGCGCGGACATCTCCTGGATCGTCGGCTTCTTCGTCGCGGCGATTATCTACCTCGTCCTGGTCATGACTACGCGGTCCGAGACCGGCCGCCACGACCGGCAGATGGCGGCCGCCGGCGGCAGGTGGTAACGACAGTGACGTCGTAGACGTCCCCGGGCGGGCTTGATCCCCCGCCCGGGGACGTTCTGTTTAGCCGCAGGAAACCCCGTCGAATGCGCAGGCCCGCGGGGTTGTCTCGGGGCCGGTGGCGGTGAAGAACATGCTCACGGTGCCACCGGCCGGCACGACCTCGGCCACGCTTTGCGGGTGCAGCCGCATGACGTGGTGGCGGACGGATCCGCTCGCGTTCCAGAACCACGTCACCCGGTCCCGGGGCAGCGCGATGACGGCCTGCCATCCGGTGATGGGACGGGTGCCGTGGTTGACTACGCGGACCTGGCCCTGGAAGCCGTCCGTCCACTCGCGGTCGACGAAGTAGCTGACCTCTGCCTCCGGGGCGGGCGCGGCGATCCGGGCTACCGCGCTGGTCCCCGCGGCGCCTGGCCCGTGGTTGTGGCTCTTGCGGTGGCGCCCGCCCGGCGGGCGCGTGGACGTGGGACTCGTTTGCTCCTGCGGTCCGAGCACCCCGGACAAGCTGCCCAGCGTATCGGCCGACCACGGCGGGCTGCTCACCGGACCGGATCCGCGGTCGGCCGCCCAGGTGGAGTTCAGCGGCGCGAGGCTGCCCACGAGCGCGGCGGCGGTGATCCCGGCCAGCCCCGCGGACAGCGTCAGGGTGAACACCCGCCGGTCTTCGGCCGGGGTATGTCCCGCTCGCCTGGTCCCCGGCGGGCGGAACCGCCGACCGCCGTGCGGCCCTCGCACTACCGGCGAGGTCAGGCGCCTGCGGTGGCGCCCCGCTACCTGGCTCGTCACGTAAGTACATTTACCACTGGTGCGCCTGGGGCAGAACGGCTCCGGGCGCAGCATAAGAATCTGGTAACGCCTGCCGGATACGGGGCAGCCAGGGCAGGGTGTTGTACGGGCTGGCAAGGCCTTCGCCGCGGCGTGGAACGGGTTCGGGTCGGCCGCCAGGACCGCGGTGCGGCCCACCCTGGCGCGACCACGAGTGCGCCGTAGGCAATCGTGACGATCTGGGTCAGCCTCCATACGTGCGCATTACCGAATACGTTCTGGACAATGTAACTGCCGACGAATATGTAGACGCCGCCGAAGGCGATGATGGTGATCACGCCGACCGCTACCGCCGCTTTGTACCCACGGCGCGAGTGACGTAGGTGATGAATGATCCGGCACTCGGATAAACGCTGGGCAAATTGCGCCAGGCTGCTTGCCGTGGCCACCATGCCCACCATTGATATCAGGAAGATCAGGGACGGCCGGGACGTGGTGGCTTCGGGGACGGTGGCCATGGCTAGCCCTTTCTGTGCCGGGCGACGAAGTCGAGGTAAGTCCGGTTGAAGTCGGCCGGGTGCTCCCAGACGCAGCCGTGGCCGCCCTTGGTCGTCGCCCACTCCGAGCCCGGGATGCCCTCGTGGATCCGGTGTGACAGCGCGACCGGGATGAGGATGTCCTCCTCGCCCGCCAGCACGAGGGACGGCACCGTGATCTCGCCGAGGCGGCTGGTGGTGTCGTGCTCCTGGATCACCGCGAGCTGAGCCAGGAAAGCGTGCACCGGCTGGTCCAGGTACCGCATAGCGGTCTCGAATTCTTCCAGCTCAGCGGTCCTTTGCTCGAAGAATGGCAGCGTGAAAGCCCACAGCGTCACGTCCCGCATGACGAACGGGACGCCGAGTACGGGCACCATGTCGGCCCACATCGCGAACATTCGGGAACAGAAAGGACCGGGGGCCGCGTACGTGCACGCGAACGTGACGGATCGCAGGTCAGCGGGATAAGCATGCGCATATTCCTGGGCGATCATCCCGCCCATGGAGACGCCCATCAGGTGAAAATCCGCGATGCCGAGCGAGTCGACCAGCGCTTTCGCGTCGTCGGCGAGCATCCGGCTCGAGTAGGGCCCGGCGGGCTTGGCGCTCGCCCCGATTCCCCGGTTGTCGAACCGCAGGACCCGGTAGCCCGCGGCCAGGAATTCGTCCACCTGGAGCACCCAGGTTTCCAGGTCGTCGGCGAGGCCGTTGACGAGGACGATCGTCTCCTCCCCCTCACCTTCCAGCTTGTAGTTCAGCTCGATGTCATTGACCCTGGCTACGGGCATCGTTTTCCCCTCTGGTATGCAGGTGCAGGCGGGCGTGCAACTCGGCGAGCATGGCGTCGGTGAGCGAGAAGTGGCTATCGGCCAGCGGGCGGCGCGGTCCGGGCCACCGGCGATGCCCTGGTCACCCGCCGCCGCCCGCAGGCCGACCCGGTCCCACAGCTCGCGGAGCTGCGTGCCGAACTCGGGATCCTCGGCGCTGGCCTCGTCGAGGGCGCGGGCCAGCGCGCCGGTCAGCGCGTCATCAAGGACCACGAGCATCCGCCGGTCGGCCAGGAGCGAGCGGTACAGCGCGGCCAGCTCGGCCAGTTCGGCCGGCACCTGGTGCGGTGTAACGCCGAGTGCGCGCAGGAACCGGCCGGAGCGCATCGCCCGGGCTGGCCGGGCCGTCCGGCGCGTAGCCGTGGAGGTCCTCGTAGAGCATGCCGTCGGGAAAGTCATCGCGCACCCCGTGGGCCCAGTTCACCGCGAGCGCCGTCTTGCCGATCCCGGGCGGGCCCGTCACCACGATGACCCGGCTGACCCGCGCGGCGGGGTGCCGGCCTTAGAGCGCGTGCAGGCCGTCGAGCACCTGCCTCAGCAACTGCCGGTCCGTCACCCGCCCCCTCGGCGCGGTCGTCGTCACCTGGATCAGGTTCTCGCCGACGAGGTCGTCGAGCAGGACGCGGACCACCCCGAGCGGAAGTCCCACGGCCGAGGCCAGGTCGGCCACGGTGACCTGGCGC
Organism: Streptosporangiaceae bacterium; assembly: GCA_050011155.1. Taxonomy (GTDB): domain Bacteria; phylum Actinomycetota; class Actinomycetes; order Streptosporangiales; family Streptosporangiaceae; genus Palsa-504. Next base: position 18,814 of record JBEKJP010000078.1, on the reverse strand, counting down.
CGGCACAGGTTCAGGATCTGGATGCGCTCCGGGCTCGAGGATCGGCTGTCGGCTGGCTTGCCGGTGCGGGCGACGACGTCGACGAGGTCGAAGTACTGCTCACCACGCGGCCGGGTCCGTCCGCCGGTGACGGTATAGGGCCTGGCCACCGGTCCGGAATCCCAGTTCATCCATCTGTCGTCGTCGGAGCTCATCGTCCCCGCTCACCAGGACGAGGCATGGGGGGCGGGGGACCTTGGGCTGGCCACCATGTGCTGGCCGACGCGCTTGACCAGCATGGCCATCTCGTAGGCGATGAGGCCGGCGTCGGCCTCGGGATCCGCCAGCACGGCCAGGCAGGTGCCGCCGACGGCGGCGGTGATGAACAGCAGGGCCGCGTCCATCTCGATGATGATCTGGCGGACCTCGCCGCCGGCGAACCGCTGGCCCGCCCCCCGGGCCAGGCTCTGCACGCCGGCCGCAAGGGCGGCCAGGTGATCGGCGTCGTCTGAGCTCAGCCCGGGCGAGTTGCCCATGGTCAGGCCGTCCGGGGACAAGATGACCGCCTGGCGGACCCGGTCGACCGTCGTGATCAAGTGCTCGAGCAGCCAGTTCAGCTCACCCGGAGCAGGTCCCGCGGTCATCGCCCGGCCTCGCCGCGGCCGTCACGGGAACCCTGGTCCGGGCCCAGGGCATCCTCGTCCGGCCGGCTGGCCGCGGTCCGGCCGCTGCGCCAGCCCCGCTGGATGGACGAGATCATGGCGCGTACCTCCTCGGCCGAGCGGCTGTCCTGGTAGCCGCTGGACCCGGGGCGCCCCGGAGGCGGCTCATCCCTGAGCTGCGGCGCCAGGCTAGCCTGGCGCAGCCGGCGCGGCAGGTCGAGCGGCGAGCCGGCGATCGCCGGCTCCGCGATGGCCTGCTCGGTGACGAACGGCTCGGTGATGAACGGCTCGGTGATGAACGGCTCGGTGACGGCTGGCCCGATGACGGCTGGCCCGATGACGGCTGGCCCGGCGATGGCGGGCCCGGCGACGGCGGGTCCCGACGCTTCGGCTTCGGCCACGACCAGGCGGTTCGGCATGAGCATGATGGCGGCCGTGCCGCCGTAGGGCGAGCCGCGCAGGGAGACCTTGATCTGGTGCCGGGCGGCCAGCCGGCTGACCACGAACAGGCCGAGCTGGTCGCTGTCGGCCAGGTCGAACTCGGGCGGCCGGGCCAGCCGCTGGTTGAGCTCGGCCAGCTCCGCGTCACCGATGCCGAGCCCGCGGTCCTCGACCTCCACCACGTAGCCGTTGGCCACCCGGCTGGCCCTGACCTGGACGCGGGTATCCGGCGGGGAGTACAGCACGGCGTTCTCGACCAGCTCGGCGAGCAGGTGGGTCACGTCCGCCACGGCGGTGCCGGCGATGAAGTCACGCGAGTCGGTGACCAGGTCGACCCGGACGTAGTCCTCGATCTCGCCGATCGCGCCGCGCAGCACCTCGACCACGGGAACGGGCTGGCGCCAGCCCCGTCCGGGCGCCGCGCCGGACAAGATGATCAGGCCTTCGGCCTGCCGCCGCATGCGGGTGGTGAGGTGGTCGAGCCGGAACAACTGGGCGAGCGCCTCGGGGTCGTGCGTACCGCGCTCCATCTCGTCCAGCATCTTCAGCTGCCGTTGCAGCAGGGACTGGTTCCGCCGGGCCAGGCTGCGGAAGACGTTGCTGACGCCCTTGCGCAGCTGCGCCTGGCCGACGGCCGCCTCGATCGCCGTCCGCTGCACGGCCGAGAACGCGTCGGCGGTCTCGGTGACCTCCTTGGTCCTGGTCGACAGCTCCAGCGGCGGCGCCTCGGTCGCCACGTCCACGTCGTCGCCTTGCCGCAGCCGGCTGACCAGCGCGGGCAGGCGCTCGTCGGCCAGGGCGCGCACCGCGGTGCGGAAGCCGGTCAGCTCGCGGGTGATGCGGTTGCCGAAGCCCAGCAGGAGCAGGGCGGAGATGACGACCGCGACGAGCCCGGCCCCGCCGACGAGGAACAGCCGGAGCAAGATCACGTCGCCCTCGTGCGCGGCCCCCCGGGTGGTGTCCGCGCGGGTGAGGGTCTCGGCCCGGATGAACGGGGCCATGACCGACGCCAGGCCGGCCTGCCAGGCACCCGGGCTCACCGGGATCGGGGCGCCGGGGCTGGTGGCGGCGATACGGTCCTCCATCGCCTTGAACGCCTGGTACGCGGGCGAGGCGAAGACCTCGAGATAGGGGTCCTGGTTCTGCTGCCAGTACCCCGGCGACTCCCCCAGTTGCTCCAGCAGCCGCTGCTGGCCGACGGACTGGACGAACAGGTTGTGCTCGTCCGCGGACATGCGACCGCCGGAGACCAGCACGCCACCCACCAGCGCCGCCTCCCGGCCGAGGTATTCCAGTGCCTCCCCTTCGTCGGCGGCCCCCTCGCCCTGCTCGTAGAGGAGGACTCCCATGTTGGGGTCGGCCAGCGTGCCGTGGCCGAGCGCGAAGCTGGCGTTGTAGATGTCGTTGTAGTCGCCGAACGCGGCGAGCGGCGTGAGCTTCCCGGCGTCGACCGCGGACCGGACCGAAGGCAGCTGGCCGAGGTTCCGCGCCATCGCCTCCATCCCCGACCTGGCCACCTGGGTCTGCACGCCGGCCGCGGCCTTGACCGCCTGGCGGAAACCGGCGACGGCGGCGTCGGTCTGCTTGCGCTGCGCGTCGAGTCCGGTGCGGGGCATCCGGCCGTGCGCGCTCTGCCAGATGAAGGTGTCAGCGCGCTCCTGCGCGAGCTGCTGGAACAACGCCTGGGTCGGGGCGCCGATAATCCTGTTGGCCGCGTCGGAGTCCTGCTTGCCGATGGCGCCCCCGACCGTGCTGCTGGCGGCGTAGGCCCACAGCGCGATCAGCGACACCAGCGGGATGACCAGCAGGACGGTGAGCGTGGACCGGATCGGCCGCTGGCGGCCTCGACGGTTGTGGCCGTGGCGTGGCTTGCTGGCCGGCTCCCGCGCGCCTGTCATCCGGCTCATCCTGTTTACCCGTCCTTATCGAGCGGAGGGCACCTTAGGCGCCGCCGTGGTGAAGCGGCGGCCTCGCCGGGAGCGGTTACCCTGCTGGCAGCCTCGTGATCAGGCATTACGCCGACGCTAGCAGTCGCATAGCCCGACATCCAGGGAAATTACCGATTTGTGAATACGTAGTTACCAGAAGTCAGAAGGGCTATTGTCCGCTGTCGCGTCCAAGCCGCCTAGCTGGGCCGGGAGCACGCCGTCGGCACTCGAGGCGTAATTCTCGGCGCCGAGGCCGAGCCAAGACGGGTCAGGCCAGGGCCTGGGCCTTGAACGCGCGGGCGGCGAAGCTGAGCTGGTGCCGCACCGGGCTGGCCTCCTCGTCCAGTCCGGCCGGGTACCTCTCACCCCACAACCTGACCTCGGCCACACCGCTCTGCAGCGCCTCGGACACCATCTGGCGGATCCGGGCGTCGGCACCGTACAGGTCGGTCCGCACCGCGATGGCTTGCAGGCACGACCCGCGCACCCGCCGGGCCAGCACGGTCTCCAGGTCGGTGGCCCGGACCCCGAGCCGGAGACCCGGTGGCCGGGCAGGTCGCGAAGCTCGCCGTCCTGGCGGCGGACCTGACCGCCAGGGGCCTGACGCTGCCGCAAGATTTCGTCACGTTCCAGGGCAGCCTGAAGCGGGATCAGCAGGACTGCGTCCTGTGCTACCTCTACCTCCGGCCCCGGACGAATCCTTCGTCGTGTACTCCCATCTCTGGGTCGAGAACCTCCTGTGGCGCGCGCTCCACGGCGGTGATCTGTCACGGCTCGAACCGCCGTTGCTCGACTACCTGCGCCACTACGCCTCGCCCGGGGCTACCGCGTAGTTCTCCCGCGGTCCCGCTCACGGAGGTCGTCCAGGAAGCTCCGGGCGGCGGAGACGACGCCAGCGGTGCGGCGGACAGTATCGGCGGTGGCGCGGACCGCGGTTCCGGTCAGGCCGGGCAGGACCGCGACGGCGTCGGCGGCCGGCCGGCCCGGATGGCGGCGTAGACGACCGGCGACGGCGGGGTGGCGTCGTCGGCGTAGCGGTCGGGGTCGGCGCCGGCTTCCAGTAGCAGGTGCACGCCCTCCGCGTCGTCGAGGCTGATCGGGGCGGCGAGCGCCATCCGGGCGAGCTGGGCGACATCGGCGGCGTGGAACAGGAGCAGCCGCAGGCACTCGTGGTTGTCGTCGGCGTGCCAGCGTGAGGCGCTGGCCGCGTGGAGCGGGGTCCAGCCCGACCGGGCGTCGGGCCGGGTGGCCAGGCCGGGGTCCCGGCCGAGTTCGGTGCGCACGCGGTCGGCGTCGCCCAGGATCACCGCGGTGGCGAGGCTGTAACGGGCGAGTTCGGGGGTGGCCGCCAGCATCCGGGCCGCCCGGCCGGTGCTGTCCCTGATGCTGGCCGCGCAGAACGCGTCCGCGAGCTGGGCCAGGCTCGCGGTGCGGGCGGCGACCTCGTCCCTGAGCCGGGACCAGCTGGCGAAGCCGTACTCGCGGGCCACGGCCAGCTGCGCGCTGGCCAGGGTCAGCGCGTCCGCCACCGCCCGGATGCGGCCGATGGCCGCGGCGTCGCCCGCCTGCGCGGCGCGCAGCAGGTCCCGGGCCTGCCGGCGCAGGTGATCGAGGCTGGGCTTGGCCGGAAGATCCGCCATGACGTCTCCTTCACCGGCCCGCGGACCCGGAGGCACCCTCTCGCACCCGCTCTTACGGTACTCCGGTCTAGCCGGCGCCGCGCAGGTCGTCCAGGAAGCTCCGGGCGGCGGAGACGGCGCCGGCGGTGCGGCGGACGGCCTCGCTGGCGGTACGGATCGCGGTCCCGGTCGGGCCGGGGATGACCGCGGCGGCGTCGGCCATCGGGTGGCCGGATTCCGGCACGACGCGGGTGCCGGGCGCGATGTCCGGCCGGAATGCCTCTGGGTCGGCGGTAGCGCCGGGCTCGGTGGTGATGTCGTCCAGTTCGAACCAGGTCGCGGGCACGTCCCCGGCGTATGAGATCAGCCGGAGCAGGCAGCCGGTCTCGGCATCCACGATCGCGTCGAACGGGTAGAACATCGCCGGTCCGGCGGGCAGGTCGCCGTCACCGCGGGTGACCCGCAGGTGGTAGCCGCGGCGGCCGCGGTAGGTGATCTCCGCGCCGCCGGACAGCCGGTCGCCGAGCAGCCAGGACGAGCCGACCAGGTCGGCGGCTTCGTTCACCATCGGGTCCAGCATCAGCTCCATGGCCGGCCCCACCAGGGTCGCGCTCTCGTAGACCTGCCAGCGCTGCTCGCCGTCGCAGGCGACCACGGTCGGACCGTACCAGCCGGGCTGGCCCGAGAAGTCGGCGCGGTACCGGTCCGGGCCCCCGATCCGCAGCCGGGTCGTCGTCAGGGTCACCGTCCCGTCCCTGGTCACCGTGTCGAGGAGGTAGCCGAAGCCGCCGAGTCCCGCCGCGCGGGCCGTGTCGGGCACCTGGGCCAGCATCGGCGCCACGTCGCTCCAGCGCCGCAGCACGGCCTCGTGGACCTGAGGCTCCTCACCGGCATAGAGGCCGCTGTGATAGATCAGGCCCAGCAGGTCATCGGAGGGCAGGTCGTCTACGGGGCCGAGCGGGGCCGGGTCGGCCGACGGCATCCCCTCCTCGAAGTGGTGGTCGCGGGCCGGGTCGCGGCCGGGCAGGTGCGGCGCCAGCCGGGCCCAGGCGCCGACGGCGCCCGCCGCCAGGCCCGCGGCGTTCTTCACCGCGTCCCAGCCGGGTCCGCTGAACGCCTGCCCCAGGCTCTCCGGGTCGCGGGGGCGGATCCGGCTGCCCGCGGGCGGCGTGAACCGGTCCGGGTCGGCCGCTTCCGGCGGGCTCATCGTCACGGCCACCAGCTCGGTGAGGGTGAGCACCTGACCCTCGGACGTCTCCTCGCGGCGGAGCAGGATACCGGTCTCCGCGTCCACGATCAGGTCGATGCGGTCGCAGGCCTGGGTGCGCAGAGCGGTTACGGACCCGATGGCGCCGCGCCGGGGCACGGCCGTCACGGCGATCGCGGCCCGGCCGCGGGCGGTCACCGGTTCCCGCACGTCCAGGGTGAACCCGGCCAGCAGCCAGGCCGGGCACAGCAGGCCGGGAACCGGTGGCCCCTGGCCGGCCTCGAGCCCGGGCGGCGAGGATGGCGCCGGCTCCGGCGGCTCCTGAGTCCAGCGGCGTTCGCCGTCGTCCCCGTCGACCCGGCCGGCGTGCTCGTCCCCGTATTCCATCCGGTATCGCTGGCCGGGTGCGATCAGCAGCGCCGCCTGGGTCAGCTCGCCGTCCTGCTCGAAGCGCACCTCGGCCGACAGGCACAGGCGGGTCCAGTCGGCCCGGTGGAGCAATCCGATCACTTCTGGCAGGCCTGCCACGATGGCACCATCCCAGGCGAGTCGGCGGCGGGAAGGCGGGAAACGCAACCCCGTTTGGTCACATTATGCCCTGTGCCAGCCCGGGCGGTTGCCGGGCGGACGGGTGACGCCTAGCGTCGGCCGCGCAGGTCGTCCAGGAAGCTCCGGGCGGCGGAGACGGCCTCGGTGCCGCGGCGGACGGCCTCCGCGGCGGTGCGGACCGCGGGCCCGGTCAAGCCGGGCATGACCGCGGTGACATCCACCACCGGGTTGCCGGTTTCCTCCAAGACGCGGGTGCCGGGCGGGATGTGCGGGCGGAATCCGGCCGGATCCGCGGTACCGCCGGGCGCCGCGGTGACGTCGTCCAGTTCCCACCAGGCCGCGGGGGCGTCGCCGTCGTACGCGATCAGCCGCAGCAGGGAGCCGGTCTCCGCGTCCACGATCGCGTCGAACGGGTAGAACATCGATGGTCCCCCGGGCCGTGCGCCGTCGCCGCGGGTCACCCGCAGGTGGTAACCGCGGCGGCCGTGGTAGGTGATCTCCGCGCCGCCGGACAGCCGCTCGCCGAGCAGCCAGGACGAACCGACCATGCTCGCGAACTCGCCCGTCATCGGCCTGGCCGGCCCGACCAGGGTCACGTTCTCGCGGACCTGCCAGTGCTGCTCTCCGTCGCAGGCGATCACGACCGGTCCTGGCCGGCCTTGCCAGGACGGGCAATCGAGGTAGTACAGGTCGGGGCCCCCGACCCGTAGCCGGCCGGTCGTCCGGGTCACCGTTCTTTGCTGGGATATCGCATCGAGGAGATAGCCGACGCCCCTGGGTCCGGCCGCGCCGATCGTGCCTCGCACCTGGGCCATCGCCGGCGCCGAGTCGGTCCACCACCGCACCGCGGCGTCGCGGACCTGGGGCTCGTCACCGTCATATAGACCGCTGCGGTAGAGCAGGCTGAGCAGGTCGTCGGAGGGCGGTGGCCCGTCTCCGGGATCGAGCGGGCCCGGTTCCGGGCGCGGCATCGCGGCCTCGAGGCCGTCCTCGGCCGCCGGGCGGTGGCCGGGCAGGTGCGGTGCTAGCCGGATCCAGGCGCCGAGGCCGCCCGCCGCCAGGCCCGCGGCATTCTTCGCCACCTCCCAGCCGAGCCCGCTCGGTCCGGAGCCCTCCTGGTCATCCCGGCTGGTGCGGCTGCCCGCGGGCGGCGCGAACCGGGCCTGGCCGTCCGCTTCGGGCGGGCTCATCGTCACGGCCGTCAGCTCGGTGAGGGTGAGCACCTGGCCCTCGAACGTCTCCTCGCGGCGGAGCAGGATGCCGGTCTCGGCGTCCACGATCAGCTCGACGCGGTCGCAGGCCTGGGGGCGCAGGCCCGTCCCGGACCCGACGACGCCGTGCCGCGGCCTGGCGGTCACGGCGATCGCGTCGCGCCCGCAGGCGGTGACCGGCCCGCCCACGTCCAGGGTGAACCCGGCGAGCAGGCCGGCCGGACGGAACAGGGCCGGAACCGGCAGCTCCAGCTGGGCCTCGAAGACGGGTAGCGGGAGCGGCTCCGGGTCCGGCGGCCGGAGCGTCCAGCGCTGCTCGCCGTCGGATCCGTCAGTCTGGCCGCCATAGTCGCCCTCGTACTCCAGGCGGTACCGCCGGCCGGGCGCGATCAGCAGCGCCGCGCGCCACCGGTGATAGCCGCCCCGCCCGTCTTCCGGCTCCTGCTCCGCGGACGGCCCGCCGTCAAGGTCGGGGCGGATCCCGAACCGCCGCATCGCTTCCGCCCGGACCGCGGCTTGCCGACCGCGGGCCAGGTCGCCGTCCTGTTCGAAGCGCACCTCGGCGGCCAGGGACAGGCGGGTCCAGTCGGCCCGGTGGAGCAACCCGATCACTTCTGGCAAGCCTGCCATGCCGCACCATCCGAGGCGAGTCGGCGGCGGGGAGGCGGGAAACGCAACCCCGTTTGGTCAAATTATGCCCTGTGCTGGCCTGGGACCCGCACGGGTTGTGGTGCGGCACAGGGAGCGGGATTGGCGGTTGCCGGGCGGGCGGGTGACGCCTAGCGTCGGCCGTGGGGGGCCACCCCACGGAGGTGACGAGTTGACAGACGCTCCGGCTGAGGAATTCCTCGACCTCGACGGCGGCCGGGTCCACCTGCTGCGCGGCGGGCAGGGCGAGCCGCTGCTGTTCCTGCACGCGGCCGGCGGGGCGGGGAGCTGGCTCGAGTTCCACCGGCTGCTGGCGGCCGGGTTCGACGTGATCGCACCCGATCACCCCGGGTTCGGCAAGTCGGACGACTTCGCCGAGGTGGAGGCGATGGACGACCTCGTCTACCACTACCTCGACGTGATGGACCGGCTCGGACTTGACCACCCGCACGTGGTCGGAGCGTCGTTCGGCGGCTGGCTCGCGGCGGAGCTGGCGGTGGCCGCCCCGCACCGCGTCGGCTCCCTGGTCCTGCTGGCCCCGGCCGGGCTGCGGCTGCCGGACCATCCGGTCGCGGACCTCTTCCTCATGTCACCCGAGGAACTGGTCGCCACGCTGTTCCACGACCCGGCGGCCGGGGCGGGCATGCTACCCGCCGAGCCGGACGTGGACTTCATCCTGGCGCAGTACCGCGACATGAGCGCGCTGGCCCGGTTCTCCTGGGTGCCGTTCCTGAGCAACCCCAAGCTGGAGCGGCGGCTGCGCCGGATCACCGCGCCGACCCTGGTGGCCTGCCCGTCCGACGACCGGCTCATCCCGGTGGCGCACGGCCGGCGGTACGCGGAGCGTATCGGCGGCGCGCGCTATGCCGAGGTCGCGGACTGCGGCCACGCCATGTACTTCGAGCGCCCGGCGGAGTTCGCCGAGCTGGTGGCGTCCTTCTTGAGCGGAGCGAGCCGGTGAAGTTCTCCTTCTTCCACCTGATGCCCTACCCGTACCTGCCCGACGACTTCGACGAAAACTACCCGTCATCGGCGCTCACGTTCCCGAACAGCTTCTTCGACCCCAAGCTCGGCAACCAGCTCTACCACCGCTACCTGGACGAGCTTGAGTACGCCGACCAGCTCGGATTCGACGGGATCGCGGTCAACGAGCACCACCAGACCGCCTACGGCCTGATGCCGTCGCCCAACATCATGGCGGCGGCGCTGGCCCGGCGCACCGAGCGGGCCAAGATCATGGTGCTCGGCAACGCCATCGGCATCCGCGGCAACCCGCTGCGGGTGGCCGAGGAGATCGCCATGCTCGATCATCTCAGCAACGGGCGGGTGGTCTCCGGGTTCGTCCGCGGCATCGGCTGGGAGTACTTCGGGCACAGCATCAACCCGACCAAGTCGCGGGCCCGGTTCAACGAGGCGCACGACCTGATCATCAAGGCCTGGACGTCGCCGGAGATGTTCCAGTGGATCAGCCCCAACTACGAGTACCGGTACGTGAACCTGTGGCCGCGGCCGCTGCAGCAGCCCCACCCGCCGGTCTACATCCCGGGCGCGGGCAGCACCGAGACCATGAAGTTCTGCGCCGAGCGCCGCTACACCTACATGTCGGTCTACGCGCCCGCCCGGGTGGTGCGCCGCTGGTTCGACGGCTACCGGCAGGCCGCGGCCGACCTCGGCTACGTGCCAGAACCGGACAAGATCGCCTTCTCGGTCCCTGTCTACGTGGCGGACAGCGACGAGCAGGCGCACCGCGAGGCCCAGCCGGTCCTGGAGTGGCTGTTCCGCAAGGGGCTCAAGCAGCCCGGCGCGATGCACACTCCGCCCGGGTACATGTCGCCGTCGTCGCTGCGCGGGGTGCTGATGTCCGGCATGAAGCCGTTCTACGAGCTGTCCTATGAGGACTTGCTTGACGGCGGTCAGGCCGTCGTGGGCAGCCCGGCCACGGTGACCCGCCGGCTCCGCGAGCTGCATGGTGAGCTCGGCGGCTTCGGCTGGCTCAACGCCCTGTTCTCGATCGGGCCGAGCACGCACGAGCAGGTCACCAGGAGCGCGGAGCTGTTCGCGACCGAGGTGATTCCTGAGCTGCGCGCGCTCGGCGAAGATCAGTCGGGGTAGTAGCCGCCGTGGAAGCCGAACGGTATGTGGTGCGGGACGCGGGCGCGGGCGAGCTCACCGAGGCCGGCCGCGTCCGCGGCAGATCGCCGCCGGGCAGGTCCGGGAGCACCGGGCCAAGCTGGCCGAGTACGAGGCGCTCGAGCGGGCGCTGGACGGCGCCGAGGTACCGGGGCCGCTGCTCGCCCTGCGGGCCGGGCTGGGGCACGAGCGCGAGCGGGTCCGCTACTGGGCCGAGCTCGCGGGCGAGGATAGCTAGGCCGACGCCGGCTTGCGGCCGAGGCCGCCGTAGAGGGAGTTCGGGCGTCCGGCCGGGCGGGTGCCGGGGTCGGGGCGCCAGCGGGCTATCCAGGTGACGCCCGGTTCGATGATCTCGAAGCCGTCGAAGAAGCGCTCGATCTCCCGCACCGGCCGGACGTGGATTTGCGCCGAGGCATTCCGGTAGACGTTCGTTACGCTCTGGACGGCCCCGTCCGGGTCGTCCTCCGGGGTGGCCGCGGCGATGCCGTGGGTGATGGCCAGGTAGCTGCCCGGCGCGAGGTGGTCGCGGTACCCGGCCACGAGCTGGTGCGGCTCGTCCTCGTCCGGCACGAAATGCAGGGCGCAGGCGCACAGCACGCCCACGGGCTGGGAGAAGTCGAGCCTGGCCTGTACCTCAGGGTTCTGCAGGATCTCGGCGGGCCGGCGCAGGTCGCCGAGCACGAAGCCGACCCGGTCCCCCGGGCCGAGCAGCGCCTGGCCATGCAAGCAGGCCACCGGGTCGTTGTCGACGTACACGACCCGCGCGTCCGGCGCGATCGCCTGCGCTGTTTCGTGGACGCAGTCCTGAGTGGGCAGGCCGGCCCCGAGGTCGAGGAACTGGCGGATACCTGCCTGGCCGGCCAGGTAGCGGACCACACGGCCGATGAACGCCCGGTTGTCGCGGACGGTTCCCGCGATGTCGGGGAGGGCGGCGAGCAGCTGCTGCGCCGCCCGCCGGTCGGCGGCGAAGTTGTCCTTGCCGCCGAGGATGTAGTCGTAGATCCGGGCGACGTTCGGCACCGACGTATCGATGCCCGCCGACCTCGGGCCGTTGCCGCTCACGTCCGCCTCACCACCCCGCCATCTGAGCGATGCTACGCGCTGCGGCCTGTTCCTGTGGCCGGAAAATGGCTGGGTTAGTTCGGTCGCTTTCCTTACGATCGGACGCATGCCGAGCTATGAGCCTGTGGACCTGTCGGTTGTCGGCAACGCCGGCGTGAAGGATCTTGGCGGCGAGCCGGGCGATGTCCCGCTTGGTCGGGTGGCCCTGCGGGGCCTGCCGTTCCTGATCGGGTCCGAGGCGGCGTCGGCGGAGCGGTGCTTCCTGCTGCCCGGCGTCCCGGTGGCGGTCGGGATCGGCCGGCTGGCGCCGCGGGTGATCGTCGCGCACCGGCTGCTCGAACCGGGTGCGCCGGCCGGTCACGCCGTCGGGCAGACCGTCGCGGAGTATGTCTTTCACCTGGCCGGCGGCGAAGCCGTCACCGTGCCCATCCGGGAGCGGTTCGAGATCCAGGTAGTGCCGCCGGAGTGGGGCTACCTGCCGTTCCTCGCCGTCACCGACACCAGCGACTACAACCTGCCTCGGTTCGAGGGCACGTGGGGAGCAGCCGGGGAGCGGCTGGCGGAGCACAACATGGGATGGCCCGCCGGGTACTACCTGTGGTGCTGGGAGAATCCTCATCCGGAACGGGCGGTCGAGCGGATCGAGTTCGTGCCGCGCGGCCCGCGGTTCATCGTGGCCGGCGTCACGACCAGCGACGTCGATGAGCACCCGTTCGTCCGCGAGCCAGCGCGTCCGGTGCGGCTGGTGCCGAAGGACGGGCGGAGCGGGGTCCTCGACGTCACCGTGGACCGGGGCGTCGCGACCTATCCGCAGCCCCTGCCCGGTTCGGACGACCGGGGTGGCTGGGGAGCGAGCGAAGGGGCGTCCGCTTACACGTCGATCGCGGCGCTGCCGTCAGCCACCGTAGCGGTCCGGCGGGGCGGCGACGAGCTCGGCCGGGTGCGCTGGGGTGACGTAGCCCGCGACGGACGGGCTTCCGGTGGACAGGTCTCACTCGAGCTGGCGGAAAGCGGTCGCAACTGGGTCCACGTCACGGTCGTGGACGAGGCGACCGGGCGGCCGGTGCCATGCCGGGTCCATTTCCGTTCGGCCGCGGGGGTTCCCTACCAGCCGCACGGCCACCACAATCACGTCACGCAGAATCTGGACAGCTGGCATTACGACGTCGGCGGCGACGTCCGGCTGGGGCAGCGCAGCTACGCGTACATCGACGGCTCCTGCCAGGGCTGGCTGCCGCGCGGCGAGGTCGTCGTGGACGTGGCGCGCGGGTTCGAATACGAGCCGCTCCGGCAGACCGTGCGGATCGAGCCGGGACAGCGGGAGCTGACGCTGCGGCTCGGCCGCGTGGCCGACATGGCCGCCGAAGGATGGTGGTCGGGCGACTCGCACGTGCACTTCCTGTCGACCCCGGGCGCTCAGCTCGAGCAGCGGGGCGAGGATCTGCGGGTCGTCAACTTGCTGCAGACGCAGTGGGGCGGCCTGTTCACCAATACCGAGGATTTCTCCGGCCGGCCCAGTATCGTCGACGGCTACGTGACCTATGTCGGCCAGGAAAACCGGCAGCACATGCTCGGCCATGCCGTCGTGTGGGGCCTGAAGGAACCGGTCATGCCGTGGTGCAGCGACGGTCCCGACGAGGCCGAGCTCGGCGGCGCGCTGGACGCGACGCTGAGCGACTGGGCCGACCGGACGCACGCCCAGGGCGGGACCTTCGTCGCCGCGCATTTCCCGAAGCCGAACGGCGAGCCTGCCGTCCTCGTCGCGACCGGCCGGGCCGACGCGGTCGAGATGCTGGCCCAGTCCGACGACGCGCTGCTCGAGTACTACCGCTACCTGAACAGCGGCTACCGGCTGCCGCTGGTCGGCGGCACGGACAAGATGTCCAGCGCCGTCCCGGTCGGCTTGTACCGCACGTATGCGCGGCTGGACGAGGAGTTCAGCTATGAGGCCTGGTGCCGGGCGGTGCGTTCGGGTCGCACGTTCCTTTCCGGCGGGCCGCTGGTGACGCTCTCGGTCGACGGGCATGAGCCGGGCGACACCGTCGGGCTTTCCGGACCGGGAACGGTCAGCGTCCACGCCTCGGTGCGCAGCATCTTCCCGCTCCGCTCGCTCGAGGTCGTGCGGAACGGCGAGGTCGTGGCGCGGGCCGCGTTGGCTGACGGGGGACGGCAGGCCGACATCACCGAGGAACTGCGGATCGACGGCAACTCGTGGGTGGCGTGCCGGGCGTTCGGCGCCGATTTTCATCTCGACGAATGGGGACGCCGGGTCTTCGCGCATACTTCGCCCGTCTACGTCGCCTGCGGCGGTGAGTGGTCGATGACCGATCTTGAGGGTATCCGCTATATGCGGACGCTCGTCGCGGGGGCCCGCGAGTACGTTCGGCGCACCGCGGTGCGGAGGTCCGACCAGCTCACGACGCATCATCACGGTGAGGCCGACCACCTGGCCTGGCTCGAGCGGCCGTTCGACGAGGCCCTGCGCGCGCTGGAAGAGCGGTTACTTGCTTAGTGGCCGGGCCAGCACCGCCGCGACGAACAGCAGGGTGAGCAGGATCAGGGTGGCGATGCTGGTGAGCAGCAGGCTCCAGGACGCGTCCGACTTCAGGCTGCTGGCTTGGCCGGAGAGCTGGCTGGTTAGCTGGTCAGCCACCTCGTGGGTGTCGTCGATGGTGGTGCTCATGCCGCTGTACCACGTCGCCGGGGTCAGCCCGGTGTTCCCGGTCAGCGGGGCCTGCGGGTGGGTGGCGGCGTCTTGCTCGGCCATGATTTCCTGTGAGGACGCCATGTCCACCGCCGCGCCGGCCACGGTGTTCGAGTAGAGCTGCTGCTCGGCCGGGCTGGCCGAGGCGTTGAAGGCGACCTGGTCGCTGTGCTCCTGGGTAGCCGCCTGCTGCAGGGTGCTCAGGTCCTCGGGTCTGAGCACCGGCGGGTGCGCGCTCAGCGTGGCGTACAAGATGGCTCGCTGCACCGACTGGTCGTTCTCGACCCGGAGCAGCGCGGCGAGGGTGGTGGCCGCGCTCTGCAGGTGCGTGCTGGTGGCGACAACGCCGACCGCGGCGCTGAACGTGTTCGCGGGGCCGATGATGTTGCCGGTATAGATCCTGATGATCTGCGACGGGGGCACATCCGCCGACGAAATCGACGCGCGGGTGGTCCTCAGATCGGTAATGCCGGCCAGCACGGCCGCCAGGTCCCGGACGGCGTCCGGCGGGTAGCCCGCGCCGATGCCGGCCGCGTCGGCCCGCACGATAGCGGCCGCGGCATCGGTGGCCGTGCGCGCCCGGGTCAGGGTCACCGGGATCGGCGCCAGCCGGTCCTGCCTGCGGGCGGCGTAGGCACCGGACAGGTCACGTTCGTCTTCCAGGTCGCGGGTGAACGTGACCACGGCGGCATCGAGCTGGACAAGACGCTGGTCCCGGCCGGCCGCGGCGACGTTGCCCACGTCACTGCCGATCCGCAGCGCGCCGAGCACGGCGGCGGTTACCACCGGGACCGCGACGAGCACCGCGAGCCGCCAGCGGGCCCGCCGGGGGTCCGGCGCGGACCGTGAGGCGCTCGCCGCCCCCGCTTCGGCGGCCAGGTCGGCCGGCGGCCCGAGCCGCCGCAAGGTCGCGGTCACCTCCTCATCGCCGGCCCCCGGCCCGAGGGCGTCATCGAGGTGCGCGGTGATCTGCTCTCGCAGCTCGCGCGCCTGGGCGGCGGGCAAGCCGCGCATGGCCGCATCGAGCTCGCGCAGGTAGTCGCGGACCAGCCGGTGATCAAGCGCGGTGCCGCTCATGGATGACTTCCCCTCTGCGTGGCGGTGCTGTGGTGCGTGGCGGTGCTGTGGTGCGTGGCGGTGCTGTGGTGCAGCACGCCCGCGACAGTTGCCGAGAACCGGGCCCAGTCGGCACGGAAGGCCGCCAGGCTCTGCCGCCCGGCTTCGGTGATGGAGTAGTAGCGCCGCGCGCGCTCCCCCTCCTCGTCCCGCCATTCGCTGGTGACCAGGCCCGCGTCGCGCAGCCGGTTGAGCAGCGGGTAGACCGTGCCGTCGCTGGTCAGCAGGCCGTCAGCGGCGGCGAGATCGCGGACGAGTTCCAGCCCGAAGCGGGGCCGGAGCTCGAGCAGCGCCAGGACGCATGGTCCGAGGACGCCCCGTCGCAGCTCGGTCAGACCACCCTCTCCAGCCATGCCACACATGATGCCTTGCCACGCAAGATAAGTAAACCGCGCGGATCCCCCGAAGACCACATCGTCGTGGAGATCGTGGCGCGCAACGGCGGCAACGCCGTCCTGATGTCCGCCGAGGACTACGAGTCGCTGCAGGAGACGCTCTACCTGTTCTCCACCCGCGCCAATGCCGTCCACATCCTGCGCGGGCTGGCTGAGGCGCGCGAAGGCGCCGCCGAGCCGACCGAAGGCTGATCGCGGAGATAACGCTGATCGCGGAGATAACGCGGTCACCGCGAACCGGCACCGGCACCGGCACCGGCACCGGCAAGCCAGAACGCCTCAAACACCTGGGCGGTGAGGTCTGGTCACGCCGGATAACTGAGAAGGACCGGCTCGTGTACGACATCCAGCCCGACGTGATCACCATCATCGCCTGCCGCTTTCACTGCGACGATCACTGACCCGGACCTGGCCAGCCCTGATGACGAGCCAGAACCGGGCGTTCTGCCGTCACGCATGCAGAGGTCTGACGGCGATGACCGTCCGTCCGTGCCTGCGAGGCCGCCTGCTGTGTACTGGCCGAAGTGGCGGAGCGTTCCCGTGGAAACGCTCCGCGCAATTGCGTAAAACGCGGAACCGTGAGTCAGGCCGGCACTGGCAGCGACGTCGCCGCTGGCAGCCCTGTCGCCGCTGGTGGCGCCGCTGCGTTCGTCGGCGCTCGCTCCACCACGCCACCTTGTCTGGTGAATCCTGCGGGAAGACGATCTGCAAGCATGCCGCCGCGAGCCCTAGCGTGCTCAGTAAACAGATGGTCCACCACGGAGCACCCGCGGCCCGGAGACCGGCCTGGCTGCCGAGGATGGCCATGCCCGGCGCGAGACCCCGGCAGTGCGGGACCTGCCGCGCGTCTTGTGAGCGTCGTCGCGAAGCTGACAGCGCGTTCGCCGCGCCGCCGCGATCTGCCCTTCGTCGTCCTGCCGTCATACGGTCGCCCTTCTGCCCTCGCCGGAGATCCGACTCAGACAATAGCGGAGAGCTAGTCGACTACTCTCGTGAATTTAATTTAGACTCCAATAATGGAGATATTTACTTCATATTTGAAGTTGGCTAAGAAACGAGCCTAGCCGCGCCATCAGAAAACTGCTATGACTCCCCATAAATGGAGGGCGATCCGTTAACCTGTGCGCCAAGAGGAATCGCGGAGGAGTTCGTTGCCGAAGGATGCGCCGGATCAGAAGAAGCATGTTCCGAAGGCTGCGGCGAAGCATGAGGACCGGCAGGCGGTCAGCACCGCCGTCACTGAGCGCATGCACCAACTCGGACTCACTGCGGCCGAGATCAACAGGCGCACGGGACTGTCGGAAACAACAATCTATGCCGTCATCCAGGTAACGGGTCAGCCCACCAAGTCCACACTGGCGCTGCTATCTGCGGTATTGGATTGGCGGATAAATCACCTCTACAACATTCTTCAGGGCAGAGCGCACGAGAATATCGCGACTGAGTCTCCGCTGGAGAAAAACCTGGCACAGCTGGTTCGCGGACTAGCCGACATCGATACGCTGCAGGAAGACGTATCCGAGCTCAAAGACGTCGTAAACAGAATCGACGGAAAGATGGACGTGGTGATCGCCAGCCAGCACGCTTCCTCCGGCGACGTCCGCCGAGTCTGAGTGACCTCGGATACCGGCCTCTGGTTTATCCGGCACTGGCACGGCTTGCCCTCACCGGACGACAGGCGGGTGGTTACTGCCCACCTGGCCGGGAAGAGAACTGACGGGATGGGCAGCCAGTCCGTGACCTCGTCTGTCATGAGGGTTGGCCTTGCGTCGTACGAGATGAAACCGGACTTTCAGTGCGCTGGAACGAGATCGATCCGGGGTTTCATCTCGTTCTGGCGGCTCGGGCTGTGGTGCTGGCGGTATTTGCGTGACTGAAGTCCGATTTCTGGGCCCGGCCAGCTCACGGAGTGCTTTTGTGGGGGCCGGGACGGGATGTTCTCGGGTCAGGTGAACGTCTCAACCACGTAACGGGCTTGCTGGCAACGGCGCGGTTCGGCGCCGGGCAGGAACCAGCTACGACGCGGCGCGGTGGCGGCGGACGGTGCGGTCGAGGATGCCTAGGGTCGCCTTGAGCGCGCTCTCGGGCACCACCGGAAACGAACCTGAGCTGCTCTGCCAGCTCGGGTCGAGTTGCGACCAGTCGTAGTAGGACGTCACCGTGACCTCGTCACCGGCTGGCTCGAGCCGGTAGCCGTACACGTGGCGCAACGGCGGCTTGAGCCGCCCCTCGATAGTCCAGGCGATCTCGCGGTCCGGCACGAACACCGTGATGACCACCTCGACGTCGTAGTCCTGCCACGGCAGATCGCCAAGGGCCCGCCGGTCCATGTGGACCGTGAACCGGTCCCCGACCGCGCTGACCAGGTCACCCGTGGCGTCCATCAGCATGCCGGAGGCGTCGATGTCGACGTGGCCGTGCGGATCCCGCAAGACGGCGAAGACCTCGCCCGGCGACGCCGCGATGACCCGCGATACCTCGATGCGCAGCGGCTTCTCTTCGGCCTCAGTCATCCTGCGAGTATGCCACCAGCGGCCCGCGGCAGGCTCCCGCAGCCGTCAGTCGAGGTAGGCGGAGGCTTGCAGGGTGAAGAGCTCGGCGTAGCGGCCCTCGAGGCGCATGAGCTCGGCGTGGGTACCTTGCTCGGCCAGCCGGCCCTCGTGGAACAGGAAGATGCGGTCGGCCTTCCTGACCGTGGAGAAGCGGTGCGACTGGCCAGGGCCACTTTCTGCCATTGGCCGCCGGACAGTTGCGTGCCTTTACCGAACCACTTTCCCAGGGCCGTGTCATAACCGCGCGGGAGCCCTTCGATCAGCGACGTCATCCGCGGCATGCCGCGGAACGTGCCGACGATCACCGGCCCGGCCATCTTCAACCGGGCCCGGATGCCGCGCACCCGGTCTCTCGGCGGCGGGTCGGGGATATCGGGATCGCCGGTGAGGCCGCTGCGGTCAACGCTGGACGGCTCGTCGCGCAGAAAACGAATCATGGCCATAGCGAGTCGATTGTCCGTCGCCCGGCGCCCGGCGCCCGGCGGCATCCTAATTAGGACGTGCGGTGATCCTGCGGAGCGGTCCTGGCCGGCGCCCGCTGTCCGGGTGGCGCCGCTAGGAGGGCGGCTGGATGCTGGTGATGAATGCCGGGCAGGCGGCGGCGGGGCGGT